>NZ_MODY01000001.1:0-1098837 GCF_001866145.1 Staphylococcus sp. LCT-H4
TATTGCGATTCAGTTTTCAATGTTCATTTGAATAATTGCTTTATTATCATATCATTTCTTTCAACATTGTGTCAATAGAAAATTAATATTTCGTAACAATCATTTAACATTACTTTAATAATATTAATATATTATTTCGAAGATTACAAGTATATTTTTTACACTTTTTTTGAAATTGAATTAAATAATGTTTTTGTCGTTTTTGACGACTTTTATATAATATCAAGTTCGAAGTACAAAGTCAATACTTTATATCATCTTTTTTAATTTTGCTGTGCCGGTCTCAAAACATTTCTTTTGCGGTCACAAGAAACTATTTTACCATCATTTTAAATAATTGCAATAAAAAATGAAGAGAAATTAAATTAATTTCTCTTCATTTAATAAACAGCTCTATTTTGTAGTCTTATCTATGATCTTTTGTGCCATAGATTGATATATTTCACCAAGTCTATCGTCAGCTTGATAAATTGAAGGTGCAAAATCTTTAGGATTCCATGATGGTTGCTCTAATGGTAGATGACCTAACACGTCTGTTTGTAGTTCTTCTGCTAATTTTTCTCCGCCACCTGTTCCAAAAACGTATTCCTTATTCCCTGTTTCTTTACTTTGGAAATAAGACATATTTTCAATCACACCTAAAATAGAATGTTCTGTATGTTTAGCCATTGCACCAGCTCTTGCTGCTACAAATGCTGCTGTAGGATGTGGTGTTGTTACAATAATCTCTTTACTTGAAGGCAACATTGTATGTACATCTAGCGCAACATCCCCCGTGCCTGGAGGTAAATCTAAAATCAAATAATCTAATTCTCCCCATTTTACTTCAGTGAAAAAGTTAGTGAGCATTTTACCCAACATTGGCCCTCTCCATATTACTGGCGCATTCTCTTCAACAAAGAATGCCATTGAAATCACTTTTACACCATAGCGTTCTACAGGTATGATTTCTTTGCCTTGAACACCTGGCTTTTCATCAATACCCATCATATCTGGAACACTAAAGCCATAAATATCTGCATCTACTAAACCAACTTTTTTACCTTCTCTAGCTAATGATACTGCTAAGTTAACTGCGACAGTTGATTTACCGACGCCACCTTTACCAGACGCAATCGCTATAAATTCAACAGGATTATCTTTGGACAATAAACCTTCGATAGTTTGCGGTTGATCATCGCTTGAGCCCCTATAAGCTTCAACCTTTTCAGCTGGCAATTCTTCAAATCTAATTCCTACAGTGTTTGCACCATTTTCTTTTAATACCTCTACGATAGCCATTTGTAAATTTAATTGTGGCTGTCCACCTAATTGAGCCATAGCGACTTTAACACTTACGTGCTCAATTTCTTCTTTAATAGTAACATCTACTATTCCATCTGTTTCCTTCAATGGTACATCTATTATTGGATCTTTTACTTCACCAATAAGTGCTTTAACTTCCTCTATCGTTAACACAAAGCGTCCCCCTTAAAATTAAAACAATTATGATATATATTCTAACAAACAAAATCTATGTTTGCTTTAAATAGTTAATATTAAGTATAAATTGAATTTGTATAATAAAAAAGAAGTTAGCTCAATATTATCTCAGTATTGAGCTTATATCGAACTAACTTCTTAATAATAACTATACCTCACGTGTATTTATGGATGGATTCTCCTCTTTTTCTTTAATAAAGAAAGCTAAAATAAACCCAATAATAACCAATACACTCACAACAGCAAATGATAAATCTACACCAGCAGCAACAGCTTCTCTGTGTATTAAACTTTTACTTTCATTTGGAAAAGGTTTGGGCGCTAAGTTTTTAGCCCCAATAGACATAATTGTAACCATTAGTGCTGTACCTAATGAGCCGGCTGTCACTCTCCCAAAGTTACTAATTGCTGTACCATGTGATATATCTTTATTTTGTAACGAATTAATGCCTGCAGTATTTAAAGGCATCATCAACAGTGAAACAGAGAACATCCTCAATGCATAAACAATAATTAAATATGTGTAAGAGGTATCTGCTTTTAAGAAACATAACATAATTGTAAAAATAGTTAATAGAAAGAATCCAGTCAGTACAAGTGGTCTTGCGCCGTATTTATCATAGAACTTTCCTGTATAAATAGACATTACACCATTGATTATAGCGCCTGGCATTATAACCAAGCCAGATAATAACGCAGAAAGACCTAAAGCATTTTGAACATATAATGGTATCAATAATGCAGGACCGACCATCGCCATCATTACTATCATTGAAGAAACTGTAGTTAATGTAAAAACTTTATTTTTAAATACCGCTAAATTTAACAAAGGATTGGTAATATTAAATTGTCTTCTAATAAACGCACTAATGATAAACAAGCTTATAATGAGTGAAATAATCACAACCGGACTACTAAATCCTAAATTACCAGCACTACTGAAAGCATATAGCATCATGCCAAACCCTAAAGTAGAATAAACAACTGATCGCTTATCTAATTTGGTATCTTTGGTTTCGTTATAACTTCTAAGGAATATCGCACCGAATATAAAGCCAATCAGCGCAACGCCTACAACAATTACAAAAGGCATTCTCCAACTTGTGGTATCAACAATTAAACCTGACAACGTTGGTCCAATCGCTGGGGCAAATTGAATTACTAACCCTGCTAAACCCATAGCAAAACCGCGTTCATCTTTTGGGAAAAGCATAAACAATGTAAATTGCATTAGCGGCATAATCACACCCGCACCGATAGCTTGTATAACACGCGCTAACATTAACACTTCAAATGTTGGTGCAATGGCTGCAACTATAGAACCCACTAAAAATACGCCCATTGCCATTAAGAATAGAGGTCTCGTTTTAATTCTATCCATAAAATAGGCAGTGAGCGGAATCATTACACCATTAACTAACATAAATCCTGTCACTAACCATTGGGAAGTATTTTCAGTAATATTCAAACCTTTCATAATATGAGGCAAAGCTGTATTCAATAATGTTTGATTTAATATTGCGACAAATGCACTGACAATCATTACTGCAACAATCATATTTCTTTGAGATTTAGATAAATTTGCGTTCGTCATAAATTCACACCTTTTCTTTTATTCTCAATTTCATACTCAACCAAAATTCGTTAGAAAAGCACACTTTGTACTCACGAATTTTATCTCTTTTGATTTAAATCTTCGCTTTCTGGATAAAATATTTCTTTACATATAAATAAGATTCCCATGATTAAAACTATGACCCAAAAATCAATGTTGATATACGTATAATGAATATGAACAATAAAATAAAAAAGTAAGGTAGTTACAGTAAAAGTAATTAAATGGTAAGTTACTCCTTTAAAATAAGGACTTTCCGGTATTTTTTTTCTAAAATAGTCCATTAGATTTTCGATAGTAAATAAAGTGAAATATCCAAGCACAATGTAACTACCATAATAGACTAAATTATCATAAAAACTTTTATTATAACCAAAATAAGCAAGATGTAAGTATATAAGAATTCTACTTAATCCATATAAACCAAAACCTAAAAAGGCTAAAAATATAGCTCCTGAAACGATAAATACAGAAAGTACAATAAGCGTTGTAAATAAGTACCTAATATATTTCATTGCTTACTGTCCTCCCCTTAAACTTAACTTCAATTCGTTCACTTCGTAATTGTTCACTTCATATTTAAATGATAATTCCAAGTTATAATAGCATTTATATATTACCATTATAACAACTCACTACCAAATACAAATAAACAACTCTAAAATTAACATTTTCTTAATAATAAAATGCCTTACTATATTAAGCTATGTTTGTATAAAGCGCTGCTATACTTTTAGCGTATGCGTCTGTTGTCTATAACAGCAAATCCACATGGTTATTAATACGATTAAGATAATGAGGGTAAGTAAGATAACATTGTGTATATGGAATTTAATAAATGTAAAAGATAATGCATATGTGTAACCCATAATAGTGGCACCTATAGAATTTCCTAAACTTTTAGTTAATGTATAAAGAGACATCATCCGCTTCATATTTTCTGGTGCTGTTTCCTCTTGAGTAATAACACTATCTTTTGTATACACCGTACCAAAGCTCATACCTGCAAGCAATAAACTAAAACCAATAAATACTGGAGAGCTTGTTCCTACAAAAACTAAGATGCCACAAGCCATTAAAAGCGTAAAAGCGAATATATATAATCCTTTTCGACTCATTTTAGCTTCTATTTTATCTAATGAAAAATTCAAGGCCAACCATGCTAAAGAAATTGGGAAAATGACAAAACCACTTTGCAAAGGAGAAAGCCCTAAATCTTCTTGTAAGTAGACTGGCATATACAAATTATAGCCCATAAGAATCATCGCATAAGCAAAATCAGTTATAAATATTAATATTATAGTTTTATTAAACTCTTCTACTGGTACAAACGGCATTTTAATACCTTTTTCATTTTTATACAAAATATAAGCGACTACACAGGCTATCATAATAGCTATTAAATTTAAATATATTGCAGATTTATTCATGACTGCAAACATCAAAAAGAATACAAAGATATAGAATAACGTTAATCCTTTAATATCTAATTTGTTTTTTACATTTGTAACCTCTTGTTCAAAATGAAATGTACTGACGACTAATATCATCGCTAAAATTGCAATAGGTATGTTTACAAAGAATAACCAATGCCAAGAAGCTAATTCTAAAATACCGCCACCTAAAACCGGACCAATAATGCTCGATATTCCCCACACACTTCCAACAATGCCCATAATTTTATAACGTAATGGGATTGCAAAAGCTAATTTAGGTACAATTTGGCTAAGCGCCATCATAACCCCCGCACCTAAACCTTGAATAAAACGAGAAATTATCAGTATTACAAACGTACTACTTAATCCCGAGAGTAAACTTCCGATACTAAATAGCATTAAACCTACAAGTGTTATGTATATAATTTTTGTTCGATCTAAAAGCTCGCCTACTATAGGATTAGCAATAACGATAGCAATAAAATATACAGCAAAAACCAATGAAATTGATGTACCGACATTTAAATCAGCTTTTATCGTTGGTACTGCTAATGAAACAATAGATGTTTCTATTGCAGACATAAACATGATTAAAATCAGAGCTATTACAATGCTAAACGATTTAATATTCATAATTAACCTCCAACTTTCCTTATTTCCACTAATTAAACAACACTTATTATTCCTTAAATTCATATAAATTCAATACAATTTCACCAAAATAAGTCTATTGACCTATAAATATTTATTAAAAAAAGTACCTACACAGAACATGTAGATACCTATAATCATTTATATTTGAAATCATTTAGTCTTACAGTTACATAAAATACATAATAGCTATAAAATGAAATACTGATGCAGCTACTATGAAGAAATGCCATATCATATGAAAATACGGTCGATCTTTTTGAGCATAAAACCATGCACCGACAGTATAGGCAATACCACCAAACAATATAAACAACATAAATGTTACCGAGGTTTCATGAATGATTGTTGGTAAAAATAGCACCCCTATCCATCCCATAATAAGATACATTGCTAAACTTAATTTGTGACTTACATGATTTGCTAAAGATTTATAAAGGATACCCCAAATCGTTATACCCCAAAGTACAGCCATTGCCGTCCAACCTAACCAACCACCAACTAAAATGAGGCATATCGGTGTATATGTTCCAGCAATTGCGATGTATATCATACTATGATCAATAATTCTAAGAATAAACTTATGCGATGAATCGTTAGCCATAGCATGATACACCGTTGATGAAATAAACATCAAGAATATACTAATCACGTATACTGAAACACTGAACGAACCTAATACCCCATTTGTTAAGTAACTTTGAATCGCTGCATATGGTAATGCGATCAATGCTAGAAACGCAGCTACACCATGAGAAACAGAATTCCCTATTTCTTCACCAAATGTTAAAGGCATAATATTTTTAAATGTTTTTACAGCTTGTTTATTATTACCAGCTTCTACTGAATTAGCCATAAGTGTAACCACCCTCTATTAAATCATGTTCATGCGTTTCAAATCAGCAGTAGCTGTTTCAACGCTATCGTTACCTTCTTTGTTCTTTAATGGAGAAAATTCCTCTTCTCTTGGTACTTGTAGTGTGATAAAGCTATTAGCATATCGGAATATATCAAAATAGAACAATTCAAATTTAAGTGTCGGTTGCTCTATTACACCAAAGTCTTCATCTAACTGTTTTAAATTTTTCACAGCCAAATGATATGGTAATTCATTATCTACAACATTATTTATGAATAAAAGTTTAAATGAATGTATGCCGATATTAGCATTATTAAATTCATTAGCCACTTCTGCGTCTAACTCAGAATATTCATATACAGTATCTTTTTGTTGAGCATTAACTAATCGTCCAACACTTTCACCATCTTTAGGTTTAATAGACTTCGTAGTAATATCCATACTCTTTTGGAAAGTATAACCTGCAAATAATGGATCTAGTACTTTAACCAATACATTGTCAATATTATTTAGGAAAATATACTCCACACCATTTCCAGTCATTTCATCTAAATAACCAGATTTTTTAAGTGATTTAAATACGCCACCGTTACCGTTAGGTGTTTCTAATATATTGCCATCGACATCTAATACTAATTTACCTTCTTCAGATAGTGCAACAATATTTTCCTGTTTAAAAAAGTGAACATGGTCTGAATCATAGCCAAAGTAATTTTGTTCTTCAAAATATAGTTGTGTCTCTCTATCATTAACTTTACTCGTCATGATATACCAATCTACAAAAACACCCGTTCGTTCTTTCAATGCCAATAATTGTCTCGCTTGAATTTCAAATAGACTTACACCTTCAATTTCAAATGATCCTTTTGGTCCTTTAAAACCTAAACGTGTACCTTGACCACCAGCCATTAACAACACAGCAAATTTGCCTTTTTTAATCGCTTCATAGCCTACTTTTTCGTATTGTTCAATCTCTTCATCAGAGAAATTCTCTTTAATATCATATTTTACTTCACTTACCGAAGAAACATCATCAATAACTTTTTTATTCACGTACAAATCTTCGTATAAATCTTGAATATTAGATAAGTTTAATGAGTCGACTTTGGTAGCTAGTTGTTCTTTCTCGTTATTACTCATTAATTTTTCAAATTCAATTAAATGTTCTTGATTAAACTTTTCTAACCCTTTCTTGTCTAGCATATTTTCTCTCCTTAATATTCCAAGATTATATAAAAATAAAATCTTATTTTTGTCCCTAACATATAATTTCACTTTATGTACTTTATATTATTATATATCTATGTACAACTATTATCATAGCCATTTAGAAATTAGTTCAATAAAAAATGGTTGAAAAAGCACATATAATGCACCAAAAGTTAATGCGCTCGCTAATGCCCCATCAACGAGACCGCCAGTTTTAAATACCAAAGGGAACCTTACACTTATCGGGATAGGATAAAATAATTTAACGCCCCTAGGAGTTAACATATCTAGTATAACATGTGAAAGCAAACCAAATATAATAGTTACTAAATAATATATCGGAGATTGTATAAAATATAGTAATCCTGCAATGATGGCCATAAATAATATCGAATGGGTAAATGTCCTATGCCCAAATAGTTTTCTAACTATAAAACTTATTATTTTAAATCTTCTTCCTATCTTACTTTGTGCGTGACAAATATCAGGTAATAAACTTGAAATAACTGCCAGCGTTATAACTGTAATTGATGTAAATAAATCTGTTTGAAAGTATTCTATAGTTAATGCGCCTACTAATAAACCGCATGATGCGTGGGTTTTACCTGTCATTTTCACTTCTCCTTATCGGATTTTATTTTACCATATCTATACACCAAATGCGAACATACTTTCGTAAAAAATTACATGAGTATAACCTATTCAAAAAAAGTATCACACAATGGTTGAAAACGATTTCAATATATTGTATGATGTAGCTATAAATTACTTAAAGGATGTGTTCAGATATGGCAATGACAGTTAAAAAAGATAATAATGAAGTGAGAATTCAATGGAGAGTTGCAGATATCAAGATACCAACAAGTGATATTAAAAATATTTCACAAGATCAAAATATCCATGAAGTTCCTAAAGTAGATAGAGATAAAGTTTCACGTATTGGTTCTACTTTTGGTAAAACAAATCGTGTTATTATTGACACTAATGACCATGAATACATTATTTATACTCAGAACGATCAAAAAGTATACAATGAAGTAACGAAATAATAACTATTCACAATCTTTTAAAATATATAATATAAAACGAACAGACGACACTTCTTATTCAAAAGAATGCCGTCTGTTTTTTCTCTTTAATAAAACCATGAATAAGTTTTTAAATTACTCATGGTTTTCTATAATTAAGCTATTTTTATTCTGGTTCCTATCATCACGATTATATTGCAAGACTCGGTGGTAATTTTGAAAAACACTTTGTCAAATACATTAAGTATAAGAATCCGAGGCATGTCCAAACTCCACCTAATATCAACGCATGTTTATCTAAACTGAGAAATAGACTTACATCTAATATCACACCAATAACTGGTACGAGTAAATATGGTATCCACTTCAATCCTTTTCTTTTCTCTAGTTTTATAAAATAATAGGCAATAACAGAGATATTTACAAATGCGAAAGATATAAATGCTCCGAAATTAATAAATGATGTAGATGTACTTATACTCATAAACACCCCTACAATACCCACAACCCCGATAAATAATAAATTAAATATAGGCGTTTGACTTCTTCTTTCTATAAAGCCAAATATTTGTTTATTTAAAACGCCATCTCTTCCCATCGCATAAAGTAAACGCGCACCGCTCGTTTGAGCAGATAAACCTGATGCTAATTGGGCTAATACTAAACCACTTAAAAATAAAGCAGATAAAAAATTACCTCCTACAATTTTAGCAATTTCAAATGCAGCGGATTCAGTATTGTGTATAGCATTAAAATTAGGAATCGTTATCGATAATACATATGCAACTAAGACAAATAAGCATCCGCCAATAATCGTAATTAACATTATCGCTTTTGGTATCGTTTTTCTAGGGTTATTCGTTTCTTCTGCAAGTGTAGTTACCGCGTCAAATCCCAAAAATGAATAACATGCTATTGCAGCACCAGCTAGAATAGGTGATATATGATTACCTTTTAGCGACAAGATATGTTTACTAACTAGATGACCTTCCCCCATACCATGCATAACACTCCATATACATAAAATAATAAATATGATAATTACTAATAACTGGAAAATCATTATAAGTAAATTCATCGATGTAGTTGTATTTATTCCTATAATATTAACTAAGGTTGTAACTACTATAAAAATAATAATCCACGCCCAACTAGGAATCATCGGAAATGCAGTCGTTAGATATTCTGCTCCTATAAGCCAAATGACTAAGGGTAAAAACAGATAGTCTAAGAGGATCGTCCAACCAACCATAAATCCTAATGATGGATGTAAACTTTTACTTACAAATGTATACGCTGATCCTGCAGATGGAAATGCTTTAGCCATTTGTCCATAACTATATGCTGTAAATAACATTGCTATCGTAGCAAATAAATAAGCATAAGGTACAAAACCATTTGTCGTTTCGTACAAAGTACCATACGTACCAAATACTATCATTGGTGCCATATATGCTAAACCAAACATAATAACTTGATATAATGAGAGTGATTGCTTTAATTCACCTTGTTCCATACTACTCATCCTCCCCCATCGCATCACTCAATTGATGGTATATCGTAGGAAGAATCTGTTTTGTATATTCAAGTTGTGGATCTCTTTCAATTTGCATACTTATATCTACATATTTCGTTGAAACGCCTTTTTCAATATATAGTTGAAAATTACCGTTGTGATCAACGACTGCACTATGACCAAAAAACTGATGCGGGTCATTCATGCCATATTGATTGGCAATTGCTATTGGAAGTTCATTTTCTAATGCTCTACTTGCAATATAAACATTTTGATGTTTTTCATAAGGTGTCATATTTGCTGTCGAAATTAAAATTATTTCAGCACCTTTTAATTTTAATAATCTCGCGACTTCTGGAAACTCTAGGTCATAGCATATCATCATTCCGATATAGCCAAACTGAGTCTTTAAAATTGGAAAATCTTTACCCCTTGTAAATAATTCCTGTTCATTGGCAAACAAATGTGTTTTTCTATATTTTCCTAACACTTCTCCATTTTCATCAATATACATTGCCGTAATATAAAATTGGTGTTCATCCACTTCTGGAAAAGAAATCATTGTTTCAATTTTATAATCACTGCATGTTTTTTTAATCTGCGCTAATGTCCTTGAATATTCTGTAATTGCCACCTTATCCAATAATTCATGTGATTGTACATAGCCTGAAATAGAAAGTTCAGGAAATAATACCAATTGTGAACTTCTTGTACTTTCTTCAGCTAACGTATTACAAATATATTCTATATTTGCTTTCAAATCACCTAATACTGGCTCCATTTGTGCTATTGAAATCCTCATATAACATTTCCCCTTTGTTTAAAAAGTAAATTAAGCAAAAGTGCTAGCACATTCCATAAAACTAAACATGCTTCTTTATCGCGTACGAGCGCACAATCAGACGATGCTTAATTTAATTATCTGAATTTTACTATAATTCTGGATAGTTTAGAAAGAACCAGTTTTGTAACTCCAAGGGTACCAGATGCTGTTTTATATTTAGGTAATACCACTCTATCTCTACTTATTCAAATCAACTATTTCAAATATTACATAAGCATTAACAATATTTATTAACCTTACATGTAACTCTGCTATCTTTAAGATGTTACGCGACAATGTTATGAGTCTTTATCTATAGAAAATAATGCTATAATAATCGTATCATTAATGAAAGTAGGTGCACTTTATGTACGTTGTTACAAATAGAATAGAACTCAAAAAAGGGTTTGCCGAAAAAATGGCTCCTCACTTTACACAAGGTGGAAAGATTCAAGAATTAAAAGGATTCAAAAAAATTGAAGTTTGGCAAGTAGATGAAGATTCTGATCACGATCAAATGTACGTCAATACGTGGTGGGAAACTCAAGAAGATTTCAACGCCTGGTTAAAAAGTGATGCCTTTAAAGAAGCACATAGCGGAAAATCAAAATCCGAAGAAGGTGAATCGCCTGTAATTGGAAATAAAGTGGTTAAAGCAAATGTTTTATCAACACTGAATTAGTCATGCTGTAGCCTTATTGTTTAAAATAGATAAAAAAGCACACGTGATTTACCGATTTAATCGGCATCTCGTGTGCTTTTATTTCATCTTTTATTACATAGTTAATCATAATACAGACGCATTAATTAAAATATAAATGAGCCATCAAAGCAATGATTGGTAATGAAATAATCGTTCTGATCAAGAAAATTACAAATAACTTAAACATGCTTACTGGAATTTTCGAACCTAATATAACCCCACCGACTTCTGATAAATATATTAATTGACTAATACTTAAGGCACCAACTACAAATAATGTAATATTATTACCTACACCTTCAATTAAAATAGAAGGTAAGAACATATCAGCAAACCCTATCAATACTGTTTCAGATGCCTGTGCAGCTTCAGGTATTTGTAGTAACTCTAAGTATGGTACAAATGGTTTTCCTATAATCGCAAATAATGGCGTGTAATTAGCAACTATGGTAGCAATTGTACCAATACTCATAACAACTGGTAAAATCACAAACCACATATCAATAACTGTTTTAAAGCCTGATGCGAAAAAGGCTTTAACTCCTGGCGCTTTTATACCAGTTTCCGTTGCCATATCAAAACCATGTCCAAGTGCGGTTTTATTTTCAGGTAATTTTTCGGTACGTGTCTCTTCCGATACTTCTTTTGAATATTCATCCTTAATCGATCTCAATGGCCATATCCTAGGCAAAATAAAGGCACAAACTAAACATGAAATAATAACTGCCGAATAGAAGTAAAAGAAGTGTTTCTGCATGTGTACTGTTTCAGCTACGACAATCGCAAATGTTATAGATACAACACTAAAAGTTGTGGCAATAACAGTCGCCTCTCGTCGTGAGTAAAAGCCCTCTGCATATTGACGGCTTGTGATTAAGACACCCACTGTGCCATCACCAATAAATGACGCTAAATTATCTACAGTTGAACGACCTGGCAATGTAAACAATGGTCGCATAATTGGTCTAAACACTGGCCCTAATAGCTCCAATAAACCATATTCCATTAATAAAGGTAAAAAGAGTGCTGCAAAGAAGAATACGGTCACCAAGGTTGGTAGTAGGCCATCAAAGACTAGACCACCTGTATCTTCTGAATAAATCACTTTTGTACCTATTTTTAAATACGTCATCCACACAAATACTACTGCTAATATTCTCAAAATTAACCAAACAATTTTGACGTTAAATGCATTATATAAAAGTCCATCTGGATTTAATTTATTCTTTAATACTGTCGTGCATAGAATCGATAAGATGCCAGATATTGTTACAATAGCAACAATGATAATCGGCATGGCATTACCGAGTAAGTCCTTTAACACTCCCGCTAAAAATGCTACAGGTAAAGTGGTTTGTTTTTCACCATCTTGTGTCACAGAAATAGGTATCAAAAATAAAATAATACCAATTAACGACATGATAATGAATTTAAGTCTCCCTCGCTTGATTTGCGATTTGCTATATTGATTCATTTCATTCACCCCTCAGGTGTCTATATTTTTATATAAACTAAAAAAACAACAGCAATAATTATAACCTATTATGTATAAATATGTAAATCTATATTTTGTGTCAATTTTAGTAATACTAAAAAAATTGACTCTAACTTAATTAGAGTCAATTCCACTTTATATGAAAACGCTTACTATTTCAATGTTTTATATATTTTTCTCTATATTTTTCTTAATAGGAATAAAAAGTATGGTACACCTACGATAGCTACAACAACGCCTACCGGGATATCAATAGGTGGATGGATTCCTTTTGCTAAACAATCACTAATTGTCAGTAATAAAGCACCAATTAAACCAGACATTATCGTAATGTGTATATGTTTATGACCAACGATACGTCTAGCAATGTGTGGTGCAATTAATCCTAAAAAGCTCAATCCCCCAACTACTGAAATTGAAGCTCCAGCTAAGACAACTGCTAAAAACAATAATATCATTTTCACTTTTTTTACTTTAGAGCCTAATGCAGTAGCAACCTCATCACCAAGTGTTAAAATATCTAACTGATGACAATAATAGAATATAAGAGGTAATGCGATAACAAACCATGGTAATATCACCCATACATTAGACATATTATGACCATACAGACTCCCTGTAAGCCACACCAATGCCGTATTGGCGTCTAAGGGATTTCTTATTAATAAGTATTGTACAATTGCTGTACAAATTGCACCAATAGCTAAACCGATTAAAGCTAATTTTGAACCTTTTACATTAAATTTTGATATAAGTAACGTTAAAATTAAACTGATACATAGTGCACCTGCAAAAGATCCGAATGGCAAAACAAATAATGGCGCTGACGGAAATAACATAATAATTGTAACCGCTGATAAACTTGCACCTTTTGTTATACCAATTACATCAGGTGATGCGAGTGCATTTCTTACAACACCTTGTATTAACGCTCCAGAGATAGCCAAGCTACTACCTACAATCAATGCTAACCACATTCTAGGTAAACGATACTCATTTAATATAAAATTATCTTGCGAAAATACGCTTTTAATTGCTTCAATTGGGTTTATAAATACTGCACCTACCGATAATGTTGCAATAGATGAAAGAATAAGCAAAATAATAACAATACTATATCGAAACATTAGTCGTCTACTCATTGTCGATCCACTCCTTTAACCGTAATAGCTAGGAAGTAAAGTGCACCTATAAAGGATGTGACAATACCTACTGGCGATTCAAACGGAAATGCAATTAAACGACTCAATACATCCGACAATAGTAATAAGTCTGCACCTATAATCATTGTTAATGGGACCATTAACTTATAATCTGTACGTATATAATGTTTGACGATATGAGGTACAATCAATCCTACAAAACCTATCGGGCCAGCAATAGAGACTGAAGCCCCTGCCAAAACGATAACGAGTAAGCCCGTTGTAATTCTAATTACTTTTACATTTTGTCCTAATGCTTTAGCGAGGTCTTCCCCCAACTCCATGATCGTTAATTGTCTAGATATAATAATTGTGCCAATAAACGCCATGACTAGCCAAGGCAATATCCCCATAATTTGTGCCCATTTTATTGTAGATAGTGAACCTACAAGCCAGAACATTACTGTCGATGTTGCATCTTCATTCAGTAATATAATTCCTTGTGTCAAGCTAGAGAAGAATAAATGGATTGCCATACCGGCAAGCGCTAATTTAACTGGTGTCATACCTCTCGTAGAACCAGATAACATGTATACAGTTAACCCACCTATAAATGCTCCAATAAATGCTAATATCGTTGAATAAGCTGTCAGAGCAGGCACAACCATTGTAATAAATACAATCACAAAAGAAGCCCCTGAATTTACACCAAAAATTTGTGGTGATGCTAAGGGGTTTCTAGTCATTGCCTGCATAAGTAAACCTGCCAAGCCTAGTGCAGCACCTATAAGTAGCCCCGCTACCATTCTCGGCATACGCACATTATGTATTAAAAAAGTTTGTTTCGTATCTGTATGGCTCCAAAAATAATCTTTAAAATCTTGTATCGCAATATGCGATGAACCAACACTTAAATTGAAATATATAATGACAAAAAGCGCACATACACTCACAAAAAATGTGAGTGCTGTGCGTGTTTGCATTTTATTATCATTTGTATTGGTTTGACTAATGCGTTTTGATTTAGTCATCTACCATTCACCTTACTTTTGTTGTTTATCATTTTGCTTTTGTTTAGAAATTTCAACAAGTTCCTTAGCAATTTCTTCAGAAGAAATGATACCACGTGCACGTGCCCATGTATTTCTATCCACTACAGAAACTCGATCATTCTTAACTGCATCCAAATCATTCCAAACTGGATCTTTTTCTTGATTTTTTAGGTTTGGATCATTTTTCCCTTCATCAGCCATGATAAACATGCGTCCCGGATTAATGTCTGAAAGTACTTCAGAATTTAATTGAAGGTAAGGGCCTTTTAGATATTTAGATAGATGATCTGTTTTTGTTTTATTTAATGCGTTTTTGAACCCTAGTTCTTTTAAAAGTTCTCCAACATATGTGTTATCTGGATGTGCTAATAATCCAGATTTAGAAATTACAGCTGGTAAAACAGCTTCAGATTTATCCATTGTAATTTCCTTACTATATTTATCCATTAATTTATTATGCTCTTTTAATCTTTCTTTACCTTTATCTTCTTTTCCTACTGCTTTAGCAATAGTTTTAAAGGCTTCTATATTATCTTTATAATCACTATCAAAACTTGGTAACATGATTGTTGGTGCAATTTTTTCCAAGTCTTTTTGTATACCTTTATGTCTATTTGTATCTGCAATAATTAAATCTGGTTTTTGATTACTAATTTCTTCTAAGTTAGGTTGCTTACGCGCACCTACTGATTTATAGTTCCCAATGTCTTTGCGAATAGGTTCTAAAATTCTATTCTTATCGCCATCATCAGCAACTCCGACTGGTTTTACACCGAGTGCTGCAAGTGCATCAACAAATGAAAATTCTAATGCTACTACACGTTTAGGATTTTTAGCAATCTTAGTTGTTCCTGTATCATGCTTAATCGTTATGTCGTCTTTTCCTGATTTATTCTTTTTTGATTGGTCAGCATCATTGTTACTAACACTACCACAAGCTGTTAGCAAAACGACTGTCAACGTTAACAACAAGATACCCATAATTTTATAGCTATGCTTCATCGTCTTCACTCCTTAAGTATGTATGATTACATACTTAATTCTATTGATAATAATTATCAATGTCAACACTATTTTTCTTCAAAATTCTATTTAGTGTTTCTTTAATTTTGGTGTATTAAAATCGTACTTCACTTTTTGTACCGCTTCATCATAAACATAGGATTTAGCTAAATTAGGCATATACATACTTTGTGCTAACGCTTTATAACCTAAGCTAAATTGTATTTTATCACCAACTTGATAATGGTCGTGATTTAATAAGTCTAACATAACGTGATCACTTGTGGCTCCTAACACTTTAATCTGATGATGCAAGGGCTTGATTTCTGAAACATCTGTATCTAAATTGCCTATATCAATGATTGCTTGCAAATAATGTTGTCCCGTAGTGATATTAACTCTAGGTTTAATTTCAACAATTTCAGTTTCTAAAATGATTGCATCTTGGAATAATGAGGCAATTGGCTGACCTGTAGTCGTTTCTACCCCTCTAAACAAAGTTTCTCCAATTCTTAACTCATTAATTTTTCCTAAATCACTGTATAACATTTGAGGTAACATGCTAGAATTACCACCAGAAATAACTCTAAAACGGATACCTGTTTCTAACTCCACAGAACTAACAAATTGATTCACCATATCTACGTCTAAATCCGTAGGCACAATTGATTGAAAACACATAAAGTTAAATGATAGTCCAGCAATACTAATGTGGTGCATATTTAAAATTTCTTTAATATAATCTACTACGTCATAAGTTAAAATTCCTTCTCTAGCGTCTTTCCAATCTACCATGAGTAAAATTTGATGTTTTACTCGTTGTTGCTCAGCAATGTCATTGAGTTGGCGAATAGTCGACATTTCAGTTTGCATACTCATTTTAGTGTAACGTACAACATCTTCAAGTTCGTTTTGATTAGGTGTTCTTATCATTGTATATGTTAAATCTTTATCTAAACTCTTAGTAATATTATCAATTCTTGCATCAGCAAAATGGGTGATACCAATATTTTTCAAAGTATCTACGATTTGTTTGTCTCCTCCGACGCATTTAATCACTGGTGTAAATTGAATGTTGTGTTGATTGAATAATGCATATAACACCCTAGCGTTATATTGAATTTTAGATAGATTAATTTTTACTTTTGCCATATTTACACCTCTTTATATATCGGATTACTTATATCAATTGTGACATATTGTTTCACTTTGCTTTCCATGCGCATACGTAAAAGTGCTTTTACCGTGATGTATTTACCAAACAATACTTTTGATAAAATTTGAGCATGGGCCTTTGATGGATCAATTGCTTTATTTATAATGTCGCGTACGATATCAAAAAGTACTGCTTCATTAACTTGATCATACTGTGAAAAATGATGAATAAGTTCAGCAATTTGATTTTGTATTACTGCATGTTGAAATTTAGCGATAACCGCTTCAATATTTTCTGCAATTAAGCTTGTATTCGTAATATCAATATTGGGCAATTTACTTTTCAATGTTTCTAAATCAATTCTAGAACCACCTAAATCCCTAATAATGAACTTCATTTGATAATTAGGGCCGAGGTTTACGATAGTATTTTGCATATGTGCTTCTAAAGCAATACCATAATCCTGTATATATGCAATTAAAGGTTCGATTAAAGTTCTTGCGTAACTTATCATAAATTGTTTTATCGAATCTAATGTTGGACCTTCACCTACCCAATCTAAATAACTATCTACAATTGCTTTATTATCGACTGGATTCTTATTCACCAGACTTGCTGTCACAAGCGTAAGTCCGTTATCAGCTATCACAGGTTGATATCTTATAATACACCCCAGATGTCTTGCAATATCTGGATCTGCTTGAACGTGTATTCCGTATGGTTCCATGGAAACTTGTAATTGCGGATATATATCTAACATATCTTGTAATTCATAGCTTAGTTTAGGACCATCTACTGTGGTCACTGGTGAAACAGTTCTCACCGCACTCGTAGCTTGTACATTTATAGGTAATTTAATATGAAATGGCTTATGAACAAGTTCCATCGTTCTAAATGATAATGTTGCCTTTGATTCAATCTCAAAAGGCGTTGGTAATAAACGACTATCCTCAATCCAATCGGCAAATTGCTTAACAATGACATTATTATATTGCCATGGGTGCACAAGTAGTACTCTATAATTATTGAGCTCCAAACCATATGGATCTAAAAATGCTTTTAATTTATAACGATATTCAGGAATAATATAATCAAGGATATATTGCGCATCATCCTCCATTGAAGTTGTTACACAATTATTTTCATGAATAAGCATAACTTTTAATGGAATGATTTTTTCAAATTCTGGCGCATATTTTTTCACTTCATCATTTGTCAGAGGTAATTTTGTCTTAGATAAAGGATGCGTAGGATGACCTTCTACAACTAAACTTTCTGAATAACTCAAGTCATCCATTTGGCCTGAATCTGTCATATGTTGTAACCAGGAAAAGAAATTAATTGTCTCTGGCATTCTAGAAAACTTTAATGTCGCATCAATTAAAGCCTGTCTATTACTGAAATGTTCATAAGTTAATACAAATCCATCTCTACTAGAAAGTAATTCTTCTTTTAACCTCTCACTAACTGGAATATTAAATTGATTATGCAGAATATCAAGTAATTGTTCTACTGAGTTAATCTCCGTTATAACGTCACCCTTCATATATTGAATTGCGCCGTTAAATACGTATCTTGCCATTGCACTTTTTCTCGTTGTTTCAACTTTTAAAAGTTGCCCTTCATACTGTATTTCCACTGAATTTTTATATTCATTAAATAACGTTTTCTCAGGGTATATGTGTTCTTTTATAATCGCATTAAAAATACGATACTGTACATTTTTATCGGCTAACTGCCATGTTTGACGCATCATATCACATTGCCTCCATCTTTCCTTTGTCTACTTAATAAACCAAATAATAATGCAATAACTATTGTACTTACGCCCATAGCGATAAACGTTTCTATTATACCCAATAGTTCTGCTGAAAAACTCATCAACATCGCACCTAATGGAATCATACCTCTATCCATCATGACAACACTTAATACTTTCCCCCTATGTTCAGATTCTACACGGTGCTGAAAGTAAATTCTATTTGTTGTACGCGCCCATTGACTGAATAAACCGATGAAAAATATAGATAAAAAGAGTAAGAATGTATTGCTACTAATCGTCCCTAATAATGAGATTCCGAAAAGTGCAGAACTCATATAGTACATTTTTACCATTGAAATTTTATCTAGTATATTTGGTAATATAATTGTTGCGATAATACCACCTATAGCACAACACGTCATAGCAGTACCAAATATTTGTACTTGGTCTGGGAATGTTTTATCTGTCAATACTGGTAATAAAGTTGTATATGAAAAGCCTGTTGCCATAATCAAAAGTGATGTTATAAATATTCTTGCACCTACATTATTTTCTTTAAAATAATCGACAACAATCTTTATGTTCATTTCCGTTTCAGCTTTAGGTTGTTTATTTACTTTAAATTTTAACGGTAAACAAAATAGTATTGAAATCAAATAACATAATGCCTGTAATGCAAAAGCCATTTGTGCACTATAAGCTGCCATAATAAATCCTGCGACAGCCGGACCTATTGACCGACAAATATTTATGATAAATGAGTGATAAGATACCGTCTGTGTTGTCGTAAGTCTTTGTGTTAAATCAGGCAATACCGCCTGACGCACAGGTGTTTCGATTGCACTCATAATGCCTCTCCCTAATGCGTATAACAAAAATATAATTATAGGCAATTGTTTACTTTGAAATGTTAAAATACAAAGTATAGTTGTTAATATAAATGATGATGTGATTGTGATTTTTAATAATTTTCCTCTATCGCATCGATCTGCCAATGCGCCAGCCCATACACTAATAAGTAAAATGGGGACAAGACGGAAAAAATTAATCAATCCTAAATAAATTGCATTATGATATAAATTAAACACATACCAATTCAATGCAATTTGTCCTATCCAATTCCCTAAAAATAAAAGAAAGGAACTAGAAAAAAAATACTTAGCCATGAAAATCCACCCGTCTTTTTAATTGATAATAATTATCATTATCGTTATTATAGATTATACAAATATATTATGTTTTTGTAAAATAATTTTTTAGAGGTGCTTTTATGAATTCGAAAAGAAACAACCACAACTTAATTAGAAATCTCACTATTGATGAAAAACATGCTTTTGAACATTTATCTTCTATCGATAATGAATGGGCAGACTATTTTAATACGATGTTATTAGTGAGTAGAGATAAAGTTTCACAACGTCTCATCACCTCATTACATAGGGAGAACTTAGTCTATAGCCGTGCGCATAGCGAGATTATAACAACACAATCATTGCACTTCCCATTTGAAACAGAACAAAAAAAATTACTCAAAATTCAATTCCCAAAATCTCAAAAAACTTTATTCGCCCCAATTACAGGCGAACATGCTTTTGACAGAATTGATGTAGAAGGACCATTTTATTTTGAAGACAAGAATGAAATTGAAAGAATATATCATCCGGATGAAATTTTATCGTGTATTTTAACTGAAGCACCTGAGCTTAACAATGAAGCAAGTGCACAGTTTTCATCTGATATCAATAACAGTGTTGCTAATATGGCAATTGCGCTTAGTTTTCAAGCGTATGCTTTAGCCAATGAATATGCGCCACTATGGCAATTAATTGCCAATGATACTGATAGCTATTTACGGTCTGAGCAGGCTGTTGTAGAAGGTCACCCTCTCCACCCAGGTGCCAAACTACGCAAAGGAATGACACCAAAAACAGCCATAGATTATTCATCTGAATTTGGTCATGCGATTGGGATGAAATTTATATTAATCCAAAAAGATATTGCCAAAGTAAAATCTTTATCACCAGATTATAATGAGTTGATTTATACATTATTTGAAGGGCTATATGATGCAGTTGTTAATACAGTAGGAGTTAAGGAGATGCAGCAATATTATGTAATGGTCGTCCATCCTTGGCAGTATAATGAAATATTAGGAAAAGACTATGATAATGAATTACAATCAAATCAAATTATTCCGATTGATTATCAACTTGATTATTATGCAGGACTTTCTTTCAGAACGTTAATGCCAAAGAAACCAGTAACATCACCGCATATTAAATTATCAACTAATGTGCACATCACTGGCGAAATTAGAACCTTATCAGAACAAACAACAATAAATGGACCACTGGTGACAAATATACTTAACGATATAAAATATCAAGATCTTTTATTTCAACAAATCAATGCCGATACAATTGATGAGGTCGCGGGTATACATTTCTACAATTCCAATGACTCAGATGAGATACAGACAACTAGAAGTGAACAGTTAGGAACGTTATTTAGAACAAATATCTATGAGTTAGTACAACAGAATGCTACACCTGTGATTCCATCAAGCTTAGTAGCAAATTATCCTAATAACCAGGAAACACCTTTAACAACTTTAATTCGTACATATGAAGCAACGCATCATTTTGATAGTTACGAAAAAGCATGTATAGCCTGGTTTGAACGTTATAGCCAAGCAATGATAGATATTGCTTTACCATTATATGTAAAATACGGTATAGCATTAGAAGCACATTTACAAAATACAATAGCTGCATTTAACAAAGATGGTTCACTAAACAAATTATATATTCGTGATTTTGAAGGGTTACGTATCGAAGAAGCTTATTTAAACGAAATGGGCTATAGCACAAATGAATTTCATGAAAAATCATTAATATTAACCGATCAAGCACAAACTGTATTTAATAAAGTCTTTTACTCCAGTATACAAAATCATTTAGGAGAACTTATTGTAAATATTGCTAAATCTAGTACTGCATTAGATTTAGAACAAACAATTTGGTCGCTAATTAGTGATAACTTAAACCAGAAATTAATCGAAATCGCTCAGACTATGGAGAATCCTCAAAGGATATCTCAAATACGCTCGATTCTATTTGCGCCTAAGATTGATTATAAATGTGTGACAACAATGCGCCTTGAAGATGAAGCGGATTACTATACTTATATACAAGTTTCTAATCCTTTGTACCGAAAACAATAATAAACAACAAAAAACTACCGATAAAGCATTATGCTTTATCGGTAGTTTTTTAAGTTATGAACAGATTGCTTATTGTAAGCCTTTTTGTTCGCTACTTGATCCTTCATTTTTTTCATTCTTTTGATTTTTTTGTGACCATTCTTTTTTAGTCATTACATCTTCAACACGCATGTTAACTTCAACTACTTCTAAACCAGTGATATATTTCACTTGTTCTTTAACTAAGTCAGTAACTTTGCGGAAGATTTTAGGTGCTGATTCACCATATTCTAATACTACTTTTAAGTCAACAGCAGCTTGTTTTTCGCCAACTTCAACGCTAACACCTTGAGTTACGTTATTGCTGCTACCAAATGAACTTGAGATATTATCTACAAATCCACCTTTCATTTCTAAAATACCATTTACTTCACGCGCAGCGATGCCCGCGATTTTTTCTATTACTTCGTCAGAAAAAGTTAATTTGTTTGAGAATTCAGGTTCTTGATTTTGTTGTTGCTGTTGTTGTTGCTCTTGAACTTCTTGTTCTTTAACTCCAGTTTGGTTGTTATATGCTTGTTTTGCTTTGTTATTATCTACTGCCATAATAAATTCTCCTTTTTGTTATCAAATTTATTTGCCTAAATCATCATTTTTTTATTTTAAACTTCTTAACTCCATCGATTTAAGAAGTTTAAAAAGTCTTGTGTACGGTCTTTAGTATACCCAATTCCAATTCCAATCAAACATAATACAATGATTAAAATTGTGCTCCAGAAACCAAGTGTTAAGAATAGTATTGCTATAATTAAAAATGCTAAAAAGCCAATGATTCTCCATTTAAACGTCTTGAAAAAATCAATAAGTTGTTGCGTAGAATCTTGTCCATTTTGGTTATTATTGTTAGCCATGATAACCCTCCCTTACAACACGCGTTTGCCTGAGCTTTTTTGATCTCTAACATTAATTTCTAATTTGGATACTGGCAACTCCGTAAAATGCTCTACATTTTGTTTAACTTCATTGCGTATTTCTTCTGTCAGTGATTTTACCTGGACATCTCCAGGAACGAAAAAGTCAGCTTTTAAAGCAATGTGTGATTTCTTTTTCTTGTTATACAATTTTGCAATAACATTGGGTTGACGTACCTCGTCATACTGAACAATCGTATCGTAGGCAGATTTTTCAACTGCTTTTCTTGATACATAAATATGACCATCCTCGAAATCTTTATAAAGTCCAGGTTTTCTATACGTAGGTTTAAACAAGCTAAATACTAGTATTAGGCCTATTAAGATGAGTAAAGCTGATAACGCAATTAATGTTGGTATAAACCAGTTAAATTGTAATAAGTAATCTTGATACTTACTTATTCGTGAATCTTTGATAAACATAAATAATAAAAAACCAACGATTACTACAATCAATAATCCTAAGATAAAATTCTTAAGTCGCTTCACCTCGTATGACACCTCCTATGCTTCTATATTATGTACTTGTCATATCAGACTAATACCCTCAAAAAAAATATTGGAAACATTTTTATTCAATTTTCTTTTAATTTTCTTTGATAAAATAAATTCATTCATTTTATTTTGTTGTTTTCTTTACTTTTAATGTTTTTCTTGTTTATTTGATTTGCGATATTGTAACAATTTATCATCTGAGACAAAAAGCTTATTACTCGGTCTTGGCTTTTCGATTGCCAATGATTTAAATAACGACCATATCATTAGAATGATTACGATTGAAAATGGTAGTGCCGCAATAATTAATAAATTTTGAATCGATTGCGTACCTCCCGTATATATCATAATAACTGCAAATAACGCTAAAATAATACCCCAACTTACTTTTACAATACCAGATGGATGTATACTCCCATTAGAACTTAACATGCCTAAAACATATGTCGCTGAATCTGCAGAAGTAACAAAAAATATCATAATTACGATTAGAGTCAAAATACTGAGCAAGAAGCCTAATGGGAAATGTTCCAGTGTAGCGAAAGTAGCTGTTTCTGTTGCTTCTTTAGCAATATGAGCGATACCATTTTGTTGCAAATAGATAGCTGAAGCACCAAACACTGCAAAAAACATGAAACAAACTAACGATGGGACAAATAGGACGCCCAAGATAAATTCCTTAATTGTCCTACCACGTGATACACGTGCAATAAAAATGCCTACAAATGGCGCCCATGAAATCCACCATGCCCAATAGAATATCGTCCATTGTTGTAACCATTGGTACTTTTCTCCGCCCGATTGCGGTATACGTAAACTCATTTTAAAGAAGTTAGCAACATAATCACCAAGTGAATTGGTAAATGTATTTAATATGCTCAGTGTTGGACCGACACAAAATAATATGATAAGTACGATAAATGCTAAAATCATATTTATATTACTTAAATGTTTAATTCCTTTATCAATACCCGACCAGGCTGACCACGTAAACAATAACGTGGCAACAACAATAATAATCACTTGTGTGCCAAAATTTGAAGGAATATCAAATAAAAAGTTTAGACCTTCATTTATTTGTAATGCTCCAAATCCTAATGTAGCTGCCACACCAGTTACTGTTGCAATGATTGCCAGTACGTCAATTGCACCACCAACAGGCCCCCTCATCATTTTGGTACCTAGTATAGGTGTTAAGGTAGCACTTACCAATCCAGGATAGCCTTTGTGGAAACTAAAGTATGCAAATACCAAACCTACGATACCGTAGACAGCCCAAGCATGAATCCCCCAATGAAAGAATGAAAATTGCATCGCCTCATTTATAGCTGTCTGTGTGCCAGCTTTATGTAATGGTGTTAATGTGAAAGCATGACTAATAGGTTCTGCAGTTGTCCAAAAAACTAATCCTATACCCATACCAGCACTAAATAACATTGCAAACCATGATTTTAATGAAAACTCAGGATCTTCTCCCTCCTCACCTAAAACAATAGATGAATATCTAGAAAATAGTAAGTAAATACATACAATTAAAATAACTAATACTAGAAGGAGATAATACCAGCCAAAATTAACTGCAATAAAATTTGTGATGTTTTGTGTACCTGCTTCCAATTGTTTCGGTGCAATTGCTCCATAAATAACAAATAAGGTACAGATAAACAACGCAAGCCAAAACACCATAGTCATTTTAGTTAAACGCATATCTAAATCCCACTCTCCCTTTACTTTATGTAAAGTACATACCCTCTCTTTTCCAAAGTATTCGTTTCAAATAATTGATGGCTTCTATTTTGATTTAGCACGTCACAACTAATGTTCAAAGTCATTATTCCCTCTTATATAAAACCAAATACTTAAATATTTATTTGGAATTTCTATACTAAAATATAAAACCCTACAATACTATCTTAATAGAGATAGTATTGTAGGGTTTTGAGTTATCTTAATTTATAATTGAATCACTAATTTTCCAATCATACTTTGCTTTTCTATTTTTTGATGTGCTTTAAATAAATGGTCAGCCGTTAAACCTTCTATCACTTCATTTAATGTCGTTTGATAGACGCCCGCTTCTATTTTTTCTGTAATATCAGTAAGGTATTGGCGATGCGTATGCATATCTTCTGTGTTGTACAATGGTCTCGAGTACATATATTCATGTGTAAAAGTAATGCTTTTTTGCTTCAATAAGTTTAAATCTTGCTTTTCTTTAAAAGCTACTATTGTAGCAATGATTCCTCGTGGTTTTACTAATTCAATCATTTTTTCAAAATAAAGATCTGTATTAAATGTACAAAAGATATAATCCACTTCACTAATTTCATATTTTTTAAATTCATCAGTTAAATCATTTTTATGATTAAGTACAATATCTGCACCCATATTTTTTGACCATTCATGCGTTTCGTCTCTAGACGCTGTCGTAATCACATGTAATCCGTGGTGTTTTGCAATTTGTGTCGCTATACTGCCTACACCACCCGCGCCATTGATTATTAATATAGATTTTCCTCTATTTTCATCTGGCTTATGTGAAATTTGAAATACATCAAATAGTGTTTCAGAAGCAGTTAGACCTGTTAATGGTATGCTTGCTGCTTCGACGGCATTAATATTTTGTGGTTTCTTGGCAACTAGCCTTTCATCCACAAGCTGATACGTCTGATTTGAACCTTGATATGAAGGAGAACCAGAATAATAAACCTCATCTCCAACTTTAAAATGCTTTACTTCTTCACCTACAGCTTCAACCACACCTACTGCGTCAAATCCTAATACACGTGGTGCTTGAGTAACTGGAGATTGTCTTATCTTAGTATCTACTGGGTTGATACTTATTGCTTGTACACGAATGAGTAAGTCATATTGTTTCGGTTGAGGTTGATCGATATCGAACTCATAGAATTTGTTCCCATCTTCTAAAGCAAAACCATCATCTGCACCAATCGCTTTCATAATACACAGCTCCTTTATTTAATTAGGTATGATCTGAAACTTTAACTACTTGTTTACCAAAATTATCACCAGTAAATAAATTTCTAAAAGCATTTGGGATATTTTCAAATCCATCCATTACAGATGTTTTTGTTTTAATTTTATCTTCTTGAACCCATTGTGCTAATTGTTTACTTGCGGCTGAAAAATCATCGGCATAATTAGCTACAACAAATCCTTTCATTAGTGCTTGTGCTTTAATCAAAGTTGGTTGTATTCTAGGGCCATAATCAACTGTTGTATCATTATATCCAGATATAGCACCACACACAGGGATTCTCGCAAATTGATTTAAGTGTTTCATAACTTCATCTGCAATGGCGCCACCAACATTTTCGAAATAGACATCTACTCCTTTGGGCACCGCATTAGCAAGCTGTTCAGAAAACTGCTCATCTTTATAATCAATTCCCACATCAAATCCTAACTCATCAGTTAAATAAGCTGTTTTTTCAGGACCTCCAGCTATACCCACTACGTATGCCCCTTTTAGCTTGGCAATTTGGCCTACGACAGATCCAACTGCACCTGAAGCAGCTGAGACCACTACTGTTTCTCCCGCTTCAGGTTGCCCAATTTTCAGTAATCCATGATAGGCTGTTTGACCAGTCATTCCCAATACACTTAAATATAAATATAAAGGAATATCTTGATTTGATACTTTAATAACATGTTTGGCTGGTATATTAGTTATTTTTTGCCATGGTAATTGTCCAGTGACAATATCACCTTTTTCGAATTGCTCTACATTGGATGCTAATACTTTACCAACCACATGACCTGACAATGGTTGGTCTATTTGGAATGGTTGAATATAAGAATCACTATCGTCCATACGACCTCTCATGTATGGATCAACTGAAATGTACAGGGCTTCAACTTGAATCTCATCTTTTTTGAGCTCATTTAGTTCAGTAGTTTCATATCTAAATACATCATCTGAAGGAACACCTTCTGGTCTTTTGGCTAACACGATTTGTTCTGTTTTCATTATATTGCCTCCATTCTTTCTTTTCTCTTATTTTATAGTTATAGTCATGTGCATTCAAACAAATCGCTTATTCGATTATTTATGAACGTGTTATGATTGTTTTAAATTAGCGCTATGGCTAATCTTAAAGTGATAAGGAGAATTTTTTGTGAAACTAAGTATTTTAGATTATGTCCCTATTTTCGAAGGCCAAAATGCAGCACAAGCCTTAAATCATACAATAGAATTAGCACAATTAGCAGAACGCTTAGGTTTCCATCGTTATTGGGTAGCTGAGCATCACCAAGTATTTTCAGTAGCATCAAGTGCCCCAGAAATGGTCATGATGTCACTGTTAGAAAATACTTCAACAATTCATATTGGCAGTGGTGGGGTTATGTTACCGCATTATAGTGCTTATAAAGTAGCTGAACAATTTAAAATAATGGAAGCTAGGCATCCTGGTAGAGTTAATTTAGGTACTGGACATTCCCCCAGTTTTAAAAACGTAAATCATGCATTAAATGAGCATAAATCTAAACCAGTCGATTACGATACACAAATCTCTGATTTAGTTCATTATTTCAATGATGACACTAGCGACCAAACACGTTTTACAGATTTGTATGCAACCCCCATCATAAACTCTAAACCTATAATGTATATTCTAGGTATGAGTATGAAGAGTGCTACATTAGCAGCTCAACAAGGATTATCTTTTGTCATTGCTTTAATGGGTCAAAGTAATGACAATGTCTCTAATGTCATCGAACATTACCGTAATTTATTTAAACAACTTCATCATGATAAACAGCCTTATGTCATCATTTCTACATTTGTCATTACCGCTTCAACAAGCGAACAATTATCTAGTTTAGAACGCGCATTTCATTTATGGCTATTGCGTATAAACTATTTAGATCAACCCAAATCTTATCCATCTATCCAATATGCCAAGGCTAGAGATTTTTCAGATAGAGAGCTATTAAAAGTAGAAAAAAATAAACGCCGTGTAATTAGTGGTATGCCTGCTGAAATCATTAAGCAATTAAAAGCTATACGTTCTTCTTATGAGGTAGATGAAATAATGATACAACCACATATATTCGGAGAAGAAAACAGAAAAAATATGTTGGATTTAATAGCGAGAGAGATCGATTTAACCATTTAAAAAGCACTGTAATGCGTCAATCCAATCATTGACCCAATTACAGTGCTTTTTTTATTCATTCCATAAGAATGCATTAACTTCCTCTGCTACTACATTATAATCATGCAATGCGCTATGCTCTCCATGTTCACCTTCAACTTTGAACGTTCTATATGATTTTACATAACCATCTAATAAATACTTTAATGATAATGAAGATTGCGTGGTTACCTTACCATCTGAATGCGTACCATCTAATAAATCACCATAGATATTTAATACTTCCACTGATTGTTGAGGATAATTATACTTCATTTGTTGCAACTCTTTATATTCATCAGTCATTTTATCTGGCTTACTATTTTCATCTAATTTAACACGATTCGGCTTATCATCTCTACCTAATATGCCATTCAACGGCGCACCAGTATCCACTTGCTTATTAAGTTGTGGTAATGAATTATCATCACCGTAATTAAGCATATAATAACTTAACGTCAAATTACCCATTGAATGTGCCACCATATTAAACTTATTAAATTCCATATGTTTATTTGTTTCAGTTATGACATTTTTTAACCATACAGCGTTTTGCTCGTAATCCCAATTTTTATTATCTTCTAATATAATTTGAACAATAGGGTGTGGATCGTTCGCATTTATATCTCCTTCAAATGTTACATTTCCATCAGCTGAAACATGCGCTTTAATGACATTTTTTGTCACACCTTTGTTAACAGCAGATTGAATTAAGTATCGCATAGATTTTTCAGAACCACTGTGACCATGTAAATAAAATGTCGGTACACTTTGTTGCTCAGGTTTTTCAGCAGCCTTAATATCGTTATTTGCATCAACAAAAAGTAATAGTGACATTACAGTTAACGTTGCTATCGTGACGATTGTGACCATTCGCATTAAAATATTTTTGCTATGTAGTTTCAATTGCACTTCACCTCTTATAAAAATATTAAGTTAGTAAGCATGTATATAAATGATGCTACATACTATTCTTTGCTTACCCTTGTATTTTATGAGTATGCTTTCAAAAAACGTTATTTATACAAACAACATAAAGTTAATATTAAGTTTATAAAACATTAAAAAACTTTATTGATAACTGTTAAAATCTTAGAAGTAATGCTCAATTCCAATAAAATTATTCATAGAAAAATACAATTGCGCGCTATTAAAGACAACTCTACCTTTTCTTTTTAGCAAATATGTTTAGTTCTAGTCCAAATCTTATAAGTGACATTAGCTAATAGAATTTAGATCATTTACTTTACACATAAATCACCTGTCACCATTCAAATATTGTGCCTTAGTTCCATTTAGTTTTACTGTTGTTTGATCCTAATTATTTTTTCACGCAAAAAAACACCCCTCGAATAAATTCGAGGAGTGCTTTTGAAGTCTCTTAAGGTTAAGTCATATGCTATGCATACTCGTATACGGAAGCTGCAAACACGTTTGCAACAAATCCAGTAATTCTTAACGTTTTGAGAATTGTGGTGAACGACGTGCTTTTTTAAGACCTGGTTTTTTACGTTCTTTCATACGTGGGTCACGAGTAAGTAATCCAGCGCGTTTTAAAGAACCTCTGTATTCAGGATCAGCTTCTAATAATGCACGAGAAATACCGTGACGGATAGCTTGAGCTTGTCCAGTGAAACCGCCACCTTTAACGTTAACTAATACATCATAGTTACCTTTAGTTTCTGTTACATCGAATGCTTGGTTTATATCTAAAATTAATGATTCAAATGGTAAGTAGCTACGTACGTCACGGTCATTAACTGTGATGTTACCTTCACCTGGTACTAAACGTACACGTGCTACTGAGTTTTTACGACGGCCTGTACCTCTATATTCAACTTGTGCCAATGTAATTTCCTCCTTCTAATTAACCACGTAACTCGTAGTTTTCTGGTTGTTGTGCAGCGTGTGGATGTTCAGCGCCACCATATACAAATAATTTTTTACCTTGTTTTTCGCCTAAACGAGTACTTGGTAACATACCTTTAATTGAGTTTTCAATTAAACGTTCTGGGTTAGTTGCTTTTAACTCACCAGCAGAAATTGATTTAATTCCACCTGGATGGTTTGAGTGACGGTAATACATTTTATCTTGCTCTTTATTACCTGTGAACTGAATGTTTGAAGCATTGATGATGATTACATAATCACCACTATCAACGTGTGGTGTAAAAGTTACTTTATTTTTACCGCGTAAAATAGATGCTACTTCTGATGATAAACGACCAAGTGTTTGACCGTCAGCATCAATAACATACCATTTGCGCTCAATGTTTGATTCATTTGCCATAAATGTTTGACGCATAATAATTGTCCTCCTAGAGTAAATAAATAAATATTTCTTGTTTAATAGTTATTACTTTTAAATCATAAATTTCATTTATTTTTTAATTGTTGTTCTACGTGCTTCTATATCTTGTAACACAATAAGATTCCGGGGCTTATCGTGGGTGATATAAAACAATACCGTTAGTAATCGTATAATTTTTATGTCGTTTTGTCAATGTAATTTAGATATTTTTCGATGAATTTTTTTGATGTATTTCTATATCATGGCCATAATCATTTTTTAGTTCTTCAGAAGTAAAATATATTTTTTCTAAATATAATCCTTCTGCCGGCGCTGTGAACGGAATTTGATTACGATCTTTCAATTCTAATAAATATGGTACTTCTTCAGGTTCCCGTTTTCCTTTGCCAACTTCTATTAGAAAAGCCATTAACACACGTACCATATTATATAGGAAACCAGAGCCAGTTACAATATAATCAAAGCCATCTGTTGTTTTTTTAATTCTACTATTATATAATGTGCGCACTTTACTTTCTATCTCTGTTTTTTGAGAACAAAAACCAGTAAAATCATGTGTACCTATAAATAATTGCGCTGCACGGTCCATTTTATCAATATCTAATGTATCTGGTATATATGTTTTTAACCCACTTTGAAATGGATCCTTATGTGGCGATTGATAAACTTTATAGCGATAGGATTTTCCTACACAATCATATCTACAATGAAAAGCTTCATCAACAAACCTGACGTCTTTGACATATACATCATCTGGCAAAGCACGATTCATAACATATTTCCATTGTTGCTCAGAAATATTTAATTCTGAATCAAAGTGAAAATATTGTTGTATGGCATGTACGCCTCTATCTGTGCGACTTGTGGCCTGTATACGAACATGATGTTTGTGCATTCTTTTTAATATTCTTTCGAATTGTTGTTGTACTGTTCTACCATTTTGCTGTATTTGAAAACCAAGAAACTGGCTTCCTTGATACGAAATATTTACCAAAACGCGCATTAACTTACACTCCTATTAATTTCAAAGCAAATAATATAACTATTATGGGTAATAGTAATACCAATAACAAACTATCCGGCCATTGCCATTTTAGCTTTCGATAACTCGTTCTTTGCTTATTTGTTTCATAGCCTCTTACTTCCATAGCAATGGCTAAATCTTCTGCCCTTTGAAATGCAGAAATAAATAGTGGAATCAATAATGGAATAAATGCCTTTATACGATTCGCTAAACCACCAGAACTAATTTCTGAGCCACGTGACTTTTGAGCTAAAATAATCTTATCTAACTCATTCATCAATGTGGGGATAAAACGCAATGCGATTGACATCATCATACTCAGCTGATGTACAGGTATTTTAATCATTTTTAACGGTGATAATAAACGTTCAAACGCATCTGTTAAGTCTATAGGGCTTGTAGTCAACGTCATAATAGTTGATATCATAATAATAAACATCAGTCTTAAAACAATATAGATACCTTCTAATATCCCTTGTGTGTCAATTGAAATAAAGCTCAATTCAACTAATCGTGTTCCACCTTTAGTTAAAAACAAGTGCATAAGCAATGTAAACACTAGGAAAATCCAAATGGGTGTTAAGCCTTTAAATAAGAACCAAAGTTTGATATGAGCTAGCTTCACAAATAAAAGAATTAAAATAAACAACCATAAATAAGTAGCAAATGAATGTGCAAAAAAGATTAAAATGATAAAGAAGAACACAAATATTAATTTTGCGCGTGGATCTAAACGATGCACTAATGTGTCTAAGGGTAAGTAACGTCCAATAATAAACTTATCTTTCATCTTGGCGCCACTCCTTATACATCGCGATGAACTCTGCTTCTGTTAACGCAATTTTACTGAAATCGTATTGATATTTATCTTCTATATCTCTCTGTAATTTCACAATATCTGGCACATCTAAATGAAGTTGATTCACATAATTAGTATCACTAAATAACTTGCGTGGTGAGCATGATTCAATCAGTTTCCCACGTTTCATAATTTTAACTTCATCTACATACTTAGCTACGTCATTCATTTCATGTGTCACAAGTATAATGGTTTTATTTTGTTCTATTTGTAACTTTTTAATTAACTCCATAATTTGTTTTCTACTTTTTGGATCTAAACCAGCTGTAGGTTCATCAAGAATAACAACATCAGGATCCATAGCTAAAATCGATGTAATAGCTATTTTTCTCATTTGTCCCCCTGACATTTGAAAAGGAGACTGCTGTAGTATATCTCTATTGAAACCAAAGTCTAAAAGTAAATGGAACGCTCTATCTTTCACTTCATCTAAAGGCATGTCAAAATTCTTAGGGCCAAACATAATTTCTCGTTCTACAGAATCCTCAAATAATTGAGACTCAGGAAATTGAAACACAACACCTACACGCTTACGTAACTGCTTTAATTGCTTATCCTTTGTCTTATGAGTGATCGTTACATCATCGACTTGTAACGCGCCTTTAGATGGCTTTAACAAGCCATTAAAGTGCTGTATCAATGTTGATTTACCTGACCCTGTTTGACCTATAATAGCGTAGTATTTACCTTGTTCAAAGGACGTTACCACATCTCTTAATGCAAGATGCTCAAATGGTGTACCTCTTTGATAAACATAACTGACTTTGTTAAAGTTGACTGTCATAGCTTTTTCAACAACCCTTCATAAGTTATGTATTCAGTAGTATCAGATAGATATTGATTCATACGTATTGAAAACGGCAGGTCTAATCCAATATCCGTTAATCTATCTGCATAATTAAAAATACTTTGAGGTAAACCAGTTTGAAATACTGTACCTTCATTCAAAACTACTAAATGGTCTGCTTCTGCTGCCTCACTTAAGTCATGCGTAATAGAAATAATAGTTACATCATTATCAGCCTTAAGCTGATGAATTAATGTCAATAATTCTTTTCTACCCGCAGGATCTAACATTGATGTCGCCTCATCTAAAATTATAATGTCTGTATTTAACGCAAGTACACCCGCTATAGCTACACGTTGCTTTTGACCACCAGATAAGGACTGTGGTTCATATTCTGCTCTATCTAACATATCTACATCTAATAAAGCTTTAGGAACAAGTTCACGCATTTTCTCATAAGTAACTGCATGATTTTCGAGACCAAAAGCCACGTCATATTCTACTGTAGAACCAACAAATTGATTTTCTGGATTTTGAAAAACGATACCGATATGTTTTCTTAAATAATTCAAATCTTCTTTATTAATACACTTATCTTTAAAGTAAATATGACCTTCAGCAGGTGATTCAATACCAATCATCAATTTTGCTATAGTAGATTTACCAGATCCATTGTGACCAACAATGGATGTCCATTTACCTTTTGGAATATCAAAAGATACGTCACTTAACGCAAGTGGTTCATCACTATTATATTTAAATGAAACATGATTAAATTTAATGATATTTTCTTGCGTATCCATATCAATTGCCTCCAAAAGTTTTTGATTCTCACTTTATATACCTTTTCTATTTTACATGAAATATTGAGTGAATGCATGTTAAAGAAGTACTAATAAACTTTTTTTAGCTTTAGTACTTTTTATGCATTTGCTAGTAAATACATAACTTTATGTCACCAACGCCCCTAAGCTCTTAAGAGTCAAGGGCTTAATGGGTTCGCTATTGCTTTGCAATTGCATAAGTCCCCCTAAGCTCTTAAGAGTCAAGGGCTTAATGGGTTCGCTATTGCTTTGCAATTGCATAAGTCCCCCTAAGCTCTTAAGAGTCAAGGGCTTAATGGGTTAGCTATTGCTTTGCAATTGCATAAGTCCCCCTAAGCTCTTAAGAGTCAAGGGCTTAATGGGTTCGCTATTGCTTTGCAATTGCATAAGTCCCCCTAAGCTCTTAAGAGTCAAGGGCTTAATGGGTTAGCTATTGCTTTGCAATTGCATAAGTCCCCCTAAGCTCTTAAGAGTCAAGGGCTTAATGGGTTCGCTATTGCTTTGCAATTGCATAAGTCCCCCTAAGCTCTTAAGAGTCAAGGGCTTAATGGGTTAGCTATTGCTTTGCAATTGCATAAGTCCCCCTAAGCTCTTAAGAGTCAAGGGCTTAATGGGTTCGCTATTGCTTTGCAATTGCATAAGTCCCCCTAAGCTCTTAAGAGTCAAGGGCTTAATGGGTTAGCTATTGCTTTGCAATTGCATAAGTCCCCCTAAGCTCTTAAGAGTCAAGGGCTTAATGGGTTCGCTATTGCTTTGCAATTGCATAAGTCCCCCTAAGCTCTTAAGAGTCAAGGGCTTAATGGGTTAGCTATTGCTTTGCAATTGCATAAGTCCCCCTAAGCTCTTAAGAGTCAAGGGCATAATGGTTCGCTATTGCTTTGCAATTGCATAAGTCCCCCTAAGCTCTTATGAGTCAAGGGCTTAATGGGTTCGCTATTGCTTTGCAATTGCATAAGTCCCCCTAAGCTCTTAAGAGTCAAGGGGGACTAAAAATAAAAAAAGCGCGCACCCCATCATTGTTTTTGAGTTCACGCTTTAAAGTTTATTTAGTTGATGGGGCACTCTGAGCTAGACAATATTTGTATGTGGCAAACATTATCATTGCACTCATTTGCTTTATATATAGTAGTACGCATATTTAAATTAAACTAATTCGATAATAACTGATTCAGCACCGTCGCCGCGACGAGGACCTACTTTAAGAATACGAGTGTAACCACCTTGACGTTCTGTATAACGTTCAGCAATTTCACCGAATAATTTTTGTAGCGCAGTTTGAATCGTTTCATCTTCATTTAAGATTTCTACATTACGTAAAGTTTTAGCAGCTTGACGACGTGAAGCTAAATCTCCTTTTTTACCTAAAGTGATTAATTTTTCAACAACACTACGTAATTCTTTTGCACGAGCTTCTGTAGTTTCAACACGCTCACTAACGATAAGTGAAGTAGCTAAATCGCGTAACATAGCTTTACGTTGATCAGAAGTACGACCTAATTTTCTGTAACCCATGAGTTAACCTCCTTTATATTAATCTTCTTTTCTTAAGCCTAAACCTAAGTCTTCAAGTTTATATTTAACTTCTTCTAAAGATTTACGACCTAAATTACGCACTTTCATCATATCTGCTTCTGATTTATCAGCTAATTCTTGAACAGAGTTGATACCTGCGCGTTTTAAACAATTATAAGAACGGACAGATAAGTCTAATTCTTCAATTGACATTTCAAGTACTTTTTCTTTTTGATCTTCTTCTTTTTCAATCATGATTTCAGCATTTTGAGCTTCATCAGTTAATCCAACGAAGATATTCAAGTGTTCAGTTAAGATTTTTGCAGCTAATGAAACAGATTCTTGTGGCGTAATAGAACCATTAGTCCAAACATCCAAAGTTAATTTATCAAAATCACTACTTTGACCTACGCGCGTGTTTTCTACTGTATAGTTAACACGTTCAACAGGTGAATAAAGTGAATCCACTGGAATTACACCAATTGGTAAATCACTAGTATTATTTTGTTCTGCTAATGCGTAACCTCTACCCTTATTGGCAACTAGACGGATTTTTAAATGTCCACCTTTTGAAACTGTTGCGATTTTAATCTCAGGATTTAAAATCTCTACATCACTATCATGAGTAATGTCACTCGCAGTTACTTCGCCTTCATCTTTAACATCGATTTCTAAAGTTTTATCTTCTTCAGAATAGATTTTTAATGCTAATTTTTTGATGTTCATAATAATCGTAGAAACATCTTCAACAACATTATCTATAGCTGAGAATTCGTGTAAAACGCCTTCGATTTCAATGTACTTAACGGCTGCACCTGGTAATGAAGATAGTAGGATACGACGTAAGGAGTTTCCTAGTGTAGTACCGTAGCCACGTTCTAGTGGTTCAACAACGAACTTACCGAATTTAGCATCATCACTAATTTCAATTGTTTCAATTCTAGGTTTTTCGATTTCAATCATTTACAAATATCCTCCTTGATTACGTCGACTTGATTTGTACTGTATTTCTCAGTGACCTGCGACAATAACAATAAAATTATACGCGACGACGTTTTGGTGGACGACAACCATTGTGTGGAACTGGAGTAACGTCACGAATAGCAGTTACTTCTAATCCAGCTGATTGTAATGCACGGATAGCTGATTCACGACCAGGGCCTGGACCTTTTACAGTTACTTCAACAGTTTTCAAGCCATGTTCCATAGCTGTTTTTGAAGCAGTTTCTGCTGCCATTTGTGCTGCAAATGGAGTTGATTTTTTTGATCCTCTAAATCCAAGTGCACCTGCTGATGACCATGATAAAGCATTACCGAATTCATCAGTGATTGTTACGATTGTATTGTTAAATGTTGAACGGATGTGTGCCACACCATTTTCAATATTCTTTTTCACTCTACGTTTACGAGATACTTGTTTACGTGCCATTTAAATTTTGCCTCCTTTACCTATTATTTTTTCTTGTTAGCTACAGTTTTAACTGGGCCTTTACGAGTACGAGCATTGTTTTTAGTCTTTTGTCCGCGTACTGGTAAGCCACGACGGTGACGGATACCACGGTATGATGAGATTTCCATTAAACGTTTAATGTTTAAATTTTGCTCACGACGTAAGTCACCTTCTACTTTATAGCTGTCAACAACTTCACGGATACGACCTAATTCATCATCTGTTAAATCTTTAACGCGAGTTTCTGGTGATACATTTGCTTCTTCAGCAATTTTATTTGCTGTAGTTGTACCGATACCATATACATATGTTAATGAAATAACAATACGTTTTTCACGTGGAATATCTACTCCTGCAATACGTGCCATAATTATTTACACCTCTCTTTTTTAGCCTTGTCTTTGTTTATGCTTAGGATTGCTACAAATTACCATTACTTTACCTTTACGTTTAATGACTTTACATTTTTCGCAAATTGGTTTTACTGATGGTCTTACTTTCATTTTAATACCTCCCTATATTATGGAGTGACAACTATTTATAACGATAAGTAATTCTGCCGCGTGTTAAGTCATACGGAGACATTTCTACTGTTACTTTGTCGCCAGGTAGAATACGAATATAATTCATTCTGATTTTACCACTAACGTGAGCTAAAATCTCATGACCATTTTCTAATTCTACTTTAAACATTGCATTTGGTAAAGTATCTAATACAGTACCTTCTAATTCAATTACATCTTGTTTAGCCATTTATTAACTTCCCCCTTCTTGCAATAGTTGGTTATCGTCGACAATCAACTCTAACCATACGAGTCTATAAGTGTTGTTAATAAGTTTAACAAAATTAAAATGAATTACTTAATCGCATTGTCACTCTTATTCAATTATACTTTTTAGCATTACATAGACCGTACAAAGTTGATTTTATTTTAAGTCTTCTAAGATACTAATAACGTCTTCAGTAACGACTTTAATATCTCTAGAACCATCAATGTTATTTAATACTTGTTTATTATCATAGAATTCCAAGATAGGTTTAGATTGTTTAACATTGACGTTTAAACGATTAGCAACTGTTTCTGGATTGTCGTCTTCACGTTGATATAATTTACCACCGTCAAGATCACAAATACCATCAACTTTTGGAGGATTGAATACAAGATGATAAGTAGTTCCGCATTTTTCACAGATTCTACGACCAGTAAGGCGGTTCATTAATTCTTCTTCAGGTACCTCTATATTGATAACAGCATCAATTTTTCTATCTAATTCTTGCATGATTTCACTTAATGCTTCAGCTTGTTCAATAGTACGAGGAAAACCATCTAATAAGAATCCTTTTTTCGCATCGTCTTCAGAAATTCTTTCTTTAACGATACCCACAGTAACTTCATCAGGGACTAATTCTCCACGATCCATGTATGATTTAGCTTCTTTGCCTAAATCAGTTTCATCTTTAATCGCTTTTCTGAACATGTCGCCAGTAGATATGTGTGGAATTGGGAATTTCTTTACAATTTCACTCGCTTGAGTTCCTTTACCTGCTCCAGGTAAACCCATTAAAATGATATTCATAAGTGCCCTCCTACAATTTATCTACCACCAAAGCCTCTATAGTCTTTTTGACTCACTTGAGCCTCAAGACTCTTCATCGTTTCAATTGCAACACCAATTACGATTAGTAAGCTAGTACCGCCTACTTGAATCGATTGAGGCAAGCTCATTACTTTAGTTGCAATAATTGGAAGAATCGCAATTACAGCTAAGAATATTGATCCAACAAATGTTAAACGATAGAGTACTCTAGTAATATATTTTTTTGTTTGCTCGCCAGGTCTAATGCCCGGAACATAACTTCCTTGTTTCTTAAGGTTATCTGCCATCTTTTCAGGATTAACTTGCACAAATGCATAGAAGTATGCGAAAGCAATAATCAGTACTACGTATACGATCATACCGATATTATTCGATGGATTTGCAACATCTGAAATCTTTTGCGCCCAACTAGCGTCAGGGAAGAACAATGTTAATGTTCTTGGTAACAAGAAGAACGCCATTGAAAAGATAACTGGGATAACCCCTGCAGAGTTAACTTTCAAAGGTAAATACGTTGCTTGTGAACCTAATCGCTGTGTTGATTGTTTCTTGGCATATTGAATTGGAATTTTACGAACAGCTTGTAATACGTAAATTGCTCCAACAGTTAATAATATCATTCCCACAACTAATCCAAGTACTTTCAACCACGCCATAGTGACATCATCTTGCCCTACAAACGCTTGTTGATAGAATTGAATTAAGGATGAAGGTAATGAAGACAAAATGCCTGCAAAGATAATTATTGAAATACCATTACCAACACCAAACTGAGTGATTTGTTCACCTAACCAAATTAAGAATGCCGTTCCAGCTGTTAAAACAACAGCAATTAATAAATAACTGAAAATCGATTGATCCATGATCAACTGACCTTTCAAATAATTATTAAATTGGAAAGCCATACCAATTGATTGGATAAATGCAAGAATAATTGCAAAATAACGCGTTACGTTATTAAGTTTTTTTCTACCTGCATCACCTTGTTTTGCCCACTCTGTAAACTTCGGAATAATATCCATTTGTAATAACTGCATAACTATGGATGCAGTTATATAAGGCATTATACCCATGGCAAAGATAGAAAAGTTCTTCAAGGCTCCGCCACCAAATGTATTTAACAAATCAGTGACACCTTGAGAACCTTGTTGACTGTCAAAGGCAGCTGGGTTCACCCCAGGCGCTGGAATATAAGTACCTATCTTAAAAATAACTAACATTGCGAGAGTAAAAAAGATCTTGTTACGAACTTCTTTAGTTTTAAAGAAGTTCACAAGCGTTTCTACCATTAGATCACCTCGTGTGCTCCACCTTTAGCATCAATAGCTTCTGCTGCAGATGCAGAGAATTTGTGAGCTTTCACTGATAACTTTTTGTCAAGTGAGCCATTACCTAGTACTTTAATACCAGATTTTTCACTCTTCACTACACCAGATTCTACTAATAAAGCAGGAGTTACTTCAGTACCATCCTCAAATTTATTAAGTTGGTCTAAGTTAACAATAGCATATTCTTTACGGTTGATGTTAGTAAAACCTCGTTTTGGCAAGCGACGGAATAATGGTAATTGACCACCTTCGAAGCCTGGTCTTACACTACCACCTGAACGAGCTTTTTGACCTTTTTGTCCACGACCACTAGTTTTACCGTTACCAGTAGCTGCACCACGTCCAACGCGGTTACGAACTTTACGAGAACCTTCTGCCGGTTTTAACTCATGTAATTTCATTTCGGCACCTCCTTATAATTATTTTTCTTCTACTGTCACTAAGTGACTTACTTTGTTGATTTGCCCGCGAATAGCTGGGTTATCTTCAACAACTACTGAAGAATTCGTTTTTTTCAAACCTAAAGCTTCAACAGTTTTACGTTGTGTTTCTGGACGACCTATAACACTACGACTGAGGGTAATTTGTAATTTAGCCATAACTTATTTTCCCTCCTTAATTGTATAATTCTTCTACTGATTTGCCACGTAATTTTGCAACTTCTTCAGCATTTTTAAGGTTTTTTAATCCATTAAGTGTTGCACGAACCATGTTGATTGGTGTATTTGAACCTAATGATTTACTTAAGATATCAGTGATACCTGCTAATTCTAATACGGCACGAACAGGGCCACCTGCGATAACACCTGTACCAGGTGCAGCTGGTTTCATAAATACGCTACCTGAACTGAAACGTCCAGTAACTGTGTGAGGTGTAGTACCTTCAACACGTGGAACTACGACTAGATCTTTTTTAGCTGCTTCAACAGCTTTTTTGATTGCTTCAGGTACCTCTTGAGCTTTACCAGTACCGAATCCAACGCGACCATTTCTATCTCCAACTACTACTAAAGCAGTGAAACGGAAACGACGACCACCTTTTACAACTTTTGCGACACGGTTAATTGTAACAACGCGTTCTTCAAATTCTTTCGCTTCTTCTTCTCTACGAGCCATGTAAATGTCCCTCCTTTAAATTAAAATTCTAAACCATTTTCACGAGCTGCATCTGCTAAGGCTTTAACACGGCCATGGTATAAATATCCTCCACGGTCAAATACGATTGCTTTAACGCCTTTTTCGCTAGCTCTTTTAGCTACTGTTTCGCCGACTTTTGCTGACAATTCAACTTTTGAACCTGTTTCATTAGCTAATTCTGTTTCTTGTGTAGAAGCTTGAGCTAATGTTTTGCCATTAATATCATCGATAACTTGTGCATAGATATGCTTGTTTGAACGATAGATGTTTAAGCGTGGTTTTTCAGCTGTGCCAGATAACTTAGTACGGACACGTGCATGTCTTTTTAAACGCACTTTGTTTTTATCAATTTTGCTGATCATTTTATTACTCCTTTCTTCTGAAAGTTATTTATTATTTACCAGTTTTACCTTCTTTACGGCGAACGTGTTCACCTTGGTAACGAATTCCTTTACCTTTATAAGGTTCTGGAGGTCTTACTGAACGGATGTTAGAAGCTATTCCTCCAACTTGTTCTTTAGAAATACCAGCTACTGTTACTGTTGTGTTTTTCTCAACTGAGAAAGTGATACCGTCTTCAGCTTTAAATTCAACTGGATGAGAGTAACCAACGTTTAAGATTAAGTCGTTACCTTGCATTTGAGCACGGTAACCAACACCAACAAGTTCAAGCGTTTTTTGGTATCCTTTTGAAACACCTTGTATCATATTGTTGAGTAAAGCACGAGTTGTACCATGTACTGTTCTATCATCTTTAGAATCAGTTGGTCTTACAACTTCAATAGTACTTTCATCTTGTTTATATGTCATTCTTTCATTAAATGTTCTAGATAATTCACCTTTAGGACCTTTAACAGTTATTGTATGTTTTTCAATACTTACTGTTACGTCACTAGGAATGTCAATAATTTTTTTACCAACACGACTCATGTTATCGCACCTCCTTATTTATTATTACCAAACGTATCCTAAAATTTCTCCACCGACATTACGTTTTCTAGCTTCTTTATCAGTGATAACACCTTCTGAAGTAGATACTAATGCAATTCCTAAACCGTTAAGTACTTTAGGTACTTCGTTAGCTTTTGCATAAACACGTAAACCAGGTTTAGAGATACGTTTTAATCCAGTGATAACACGTTCATTGTTTTGACCATATTTAAGGAATAAACGGATTACCCCTTGTTTATCGTCTTCAACAAATTCTACGTTTTTAATGAAACCTTCACTTTTTAAAATTTCAGCAATTTCTTTTTTAATGTTTGAAGCAGGTAATTCTAATTTATCGTGACGCACCATGTTTGCGTTTCTTACACGAGTTAGCATATCTGCAATTGGATCGTTGATTGTCATTGATTGTTGCCTCCTTTCAGACTATTTTGTATTACCAGCTAGCTTTACGTACGCCAGGGATTTGGCCTTTATAAGCTAATTCACGGAAACAAATACGGCATAATTTAAATTTACGGTATACGGAATGTGGACGACCACAGCGTTCACAACGAGTGTATTCACGTACTTGGAACTTTTGTTTTTTTTGTTGCTTAGCAACCATTGAAGTTTTAGCCACTTAATTAGCCTCCTTTAGAGATTATTTTTGAAATGGCATACCGAATTGTGTTAACAATTCACGAGCTTCCTCGTCAGTGTTAGCAGTTGTTACGATAACGATATCCATTCCTCGTATTTTACTTACTCGGTCATAATCGATTTCTGGGAAAATTAATTGTTCTTTAACACCTAAAGTGTAGTTACCTCTACCGTCGAATGCAGATTTTGATACACCGCGGAAATCACGTACACGTGGTAGTGAAACTGAGATTAATTTATCAATAAAGTCATACATTCTTTCTCCGCGAAGTGTTACTTTCGCACCGATTGGCATACCTTCACGTAAACGGAATGTAGCTACTGATTTTTTAGCTTTTGTTACTAATGGTTTTTGACCAGTGATTGCTTGTAATTCTTCAACAGCATCATCTAGTACTTTAGTGTTTTGAACAGCGTCACCAACACCCATATTCACAACTATTTTTTCTATTTTTGGTACTTCCATTACTGAACTATAGTCAAATTGTTTAACTAAGTTTTGAGCAACTTCAGTGTTGTATTTTTCTTTTAAACGGTTCACAGTGGATCCTCCTTTCAATTAGTTATTAATTATTAGATTTAATTTCTTCGCCTGATTTTTTAGCGATACGAACTTTTTTACCATCTTCGAATTTATATCCAACACGAGTTGGTTCATTCGTTTTAGGGTCTAATAATTGTACGTTAGAAACATGGATTGCTGCCTCTGTTTCTAAGATTCCACCTTCAGGATTAAATTGAGTTGGTTTTTGGTGCTTTTTAATAAAATTGACACCTTCCACAACGACACGGTCTTTTTTAGGTTCAGTTGAAACAACTTTACCTTCTTTACCTTTGTCTTTACCTGCGATAACTTTTACGTTGTCACCTTTTTTGATATGCATGTGTGGCACCTCCTTAAATTTATATATTTATAAATGATTATTAAAGTACTTCTGGAGCTAATGATACAATTTTCATGAAGTTACCTTCACGTAATTCACGAGCAACTGGTCCAAAGATACGAGTACCGCGTGGGCCTTTGTCGTCACGAATAATGACACATGCATTTTCATCAAATTTGATGTATGAACCATCGTTACGACGTACGCCTGATTTAGTACGTACGACAACAGCTTTAACTACTTCACCTTTTTTGACAACGCCACCTGGTGTAGCATTTTTAACACTTACTACGATAACGTCACCAATATTAGCTGTTTTACGACCAGATCCACCTAATACTTTGATTGTAAGAACTTCACGTGCACCAGAGTTATCTGCTACTTTCAAACGTGTTTCTTGTTGGATCATGAGTTAAACCTCCTTTATCTTCACTATTTATTAAATAATAACTGATTCTTCAACAATTTCTACCAAACGGAAACGTTTAGTTGCTGATAAAGGACGTGTTTCTTGAATCTTAACTGTGTCCCCTAATTTAGCTGAGTTGTTTTCATCATGAGTTTTGTATTTTTTAGAGTATTTTACTCGTTTACCATATAATTTGTGCGTTTTGTATGTTTCAACAAGTACAGTTACAGTTTTGTCCATTTTATCGGAAACGACTCTACCTACATAAACTTTACGATCATTTCTTTCGCTCACTTTTGTAACCTCCTCTTTCAATTAATTATTGATTAGCTTTACCTTGTTCAATTTCTCTTTCACGAGCAACAGTTTTTAGACGTGCAATCGTTTTTCTTACTGTGCGAATACGTGCAGTCTCTTCTAATTGACCTGTAGCTAACTGAAAGCGTAGGTTAAAAAGCTCTTCTTTAGAAGATTTAATTTGTTCTTCTATCTCTGAAGTGGTTAAGTCTCTAATTTCCTTAGCTTTCATTTGTTTCACCACCCAATTCTTCACGTTTTACAAACTTAGTTTTCACTGGAAGTTTGTGACTTGCTAAACGTAATGCTTCGCGCGCTGTTTCTTCATCAACGCCTGCGATTTCAAATAAAATTCTACCTGGTTTTGCTACAGCAATCCAGCCTTCAACGGCACCTTTACCAGCACCCATACGTACTTCTAGAGGTTTTTTAGTGTAAGGTGTATGTGGGAAGATTTTAATCCAAACTTTCCCGCCACGCTTCATGAAACGTGTCATTGCAATACGAGCTGATTCGATTTGACGAGATGTGATCCAAGATGTTGTAGTAGCTTGTAAACCATACTCACCAAATGTTACATAGTTACCGCCTTTAGAACGACCAGTTGTTTTAGGACGATGTTGACGACGATATTTTACACGTTTTGGTAGTAACATTATTATTTTCCTCCTTCACTAGTGTTCTTAGTAGGAAGAACTTCTCCACGATAGATCCATACTTTGACACCTAATTTACCATAAGTTGTGTCAGCTTCTGCATGTGCATAACTAATGTCAGCACGTAGTGTATGAAGTGGAACAGTTCCTTCTGAATATTGCTCAGCACGAGCGATGTCAGCTCCGCCTAAACGACCTGAAACTTGAGTTTTGATACCTTTAGCACCAATCTTCATAGCTCTTGTAATAGCTTGTTTTTGTACACGACGGAATGATGCACGGTTTTCTAATTGACGTGCAATGTTTTCTGCAACAAGTTTAGCATCTAAATCAACTTTTTTGATTTCAATTACATTGATGTGTACTTTTTTGCTTGTTAATGTATTTAATTTGTTACGTAATTTTTCAATTTCTGAACCGCCTTTACCAATTACCATACCTGGCTTACCAGTATGAATAGCGATGTTGATACGATTAGCAGCACGTTCAATGTCAACGTGAGAAACTGATGCTTCATTTAATGCGTTATCAATAAACTTACGGATTTTTAAATCTTCGTGTAATAATGATGCGAAGTCTTTTTCTGCATACCATTTAGCTTCCCAATCACGGATTACACCAACACGAAGTCCGATTGGATTAATTTTTTGACCCACAGTGTTCCCTCCTTAAAAAATGATTAAGCTTCTTTAGCTTCTTCTTTACCGTCACTTACGACGATTGTAATGTGGCTTGTACGTTTGTTTATCGCACTTGCACGACCTTGTGCACGTGGACGGAAACGTTTTAATGTTGGTCCTTCATTAGCATAAGCTTCTTTAACTATTAATTCATCAGTGTTCATGTCATAGTTATGTTCAGCATTTGCTAGAGCGGACATTAGTAATTTTTCAACTACTGGTGATGAAGCTTTGTTTTTTAATTTTAAAATCGCAATCGCTTCACCAGCGCTTTTGCCTCTAATTAGATCTAATACTAATCTAACTTTACGAGGTGCGATTCTTATTGTTTTAGCAACCGCTTTTGCTTCCATTCAGAGTTCCTCCTCTACCTGTTAGAATTATCTTCTAGTTTTTTTGTCATCTGCTACGTGACCTTTGAATGTACGTGTCGGAGCAAATTCTCCTAATTTATGACCAACCATATCTTCAGTAACGAATACTGGAACATGTTTACGACCATCATATACAGCGAATGTATGTCCGATGAAATCAGGGAAAATAGTTGAACGACGTGACCAAGTTTTAATTACTTGTTTTTTCTCGCTTCCGCTTTGCGCTTCAACTTTTTTCTTTAGATGATCGTCAGCGAAAGGTCCTTTTTTAATACTACGAGCCATAGTGGCGCCTCCCTTCTTATTGTGTGCGTGCAGCAATTATGCCGCACACGCAAATAAGTTATTTTTATTTTTTCTTACGACCACGAACGATAAGTTTGTCTGATGATTTTTTACCACGACGAGTTTTCTTACCAAGCGTAGGTTTACCCCAAGGTGACATTGGAGATGGTCTACCGATAGGTGCACGACCTTCACCACCACCGTGTGGGTGATCGTTAGGGTTCATTACAGAACCACGAACTGTAGGGCGAATGCCTTTCCATCTTGAACGTCCTGCTTTACCAACGTTTACAAGTTCATGTTGGATGTTACCAACTTGACCAATAGTAGCTCGGCAAGTTGAAAGAATCATACGTACTTCACCAGATCTCAATCTGATTAACACATATTTTCCTTCTTTACCAAGTACTTGTGCACTAGCACCAGCTGAACGAGCGATTTGTCCACCTTTACCAGGTTTCAACTCGATGTTGTGAACTACTGTACCTACTGGAATGAATTGTAATGGTAATGCATTACCTAATTTGATATCTGCTTCTTCACCACTCTCAAGTACTTGACCTACTTTTAGGTTTTTTGGAGCGATGATATAGCGTTTTTCTCCATCAGCGTAAACTAATAAAGCAATGTTTGCTGAACGGTTTGGATCATATTGAATTGAATCAACTTTAGCGTTGATGCCATCTTTATTACGTTTGAAATCAATAACACGGTATTGACGTTTATGTCCTCCACCATGATGGCGAACTGTCAATTTACCTTGGTTATTTCGTCCCGCTTTTTTCGGTAGCGGTTGTAATAATGACTTTTCTGGTGTAGTTTTCGTAATTTCTGCGAAATCTAACGAAGTCATATTACGACGACCATTAGTAATTGGCTTATATTTTTTTAGAGCCATTGTCGTTTACCTCCTTATTGGTAATATTTTAGTTGAATAGATCGATTGATCCTTCTTTTAATTTAACAATTGCTACGCGTCTTTTGTTTGTATAGCCTTGGTAACGGCCCATACGTTTTTTCTTTGGTTTGTAGTTGATGATGTTTACTTTATCAACTTTTACGTCAAAGATTTCTTCAACGGCGATTTTAACTTGTGTTTTGTTAGCACGAGTATCAACGTCGAATGTATATTTGTCTTCAGCCATAGCGACTGAAGATTTTTCAGTGATTACGGGGCGCTTAAGAACGTCTCTTGCTTCCATTATCCTAGCACCTCCTCAACTTTTTTAGCAGCTGATTCTGTGATTATTACACTGTCAGCGCTTGTGATATCTAGAACATTTAAACCTTGAGCTGTAGTAACTTGTACACCAGGAATGTTACGTGCTGATAAAGCAACGTTCACATCTTCTGATTCTGTAACTACTAATACTTTTTTAGGTTGTTCTAAATTAGAAAGTACAGATTTGAACTCTTTAGTTTTTGGAGCTTCTAAGTTTAATGTATCAACAACAGTTAAACCTTTTTCTTGTACTTTGAATGATAATGCTGAGCGTAATGCTAAACGGCGCATTTTCTTAGGCATTTTGTATGAGTAGCTTCTTGGTGTTGGTCCGAATACGACACCACCACCACGCCATTGTGGAGCACGGATTGTACCTTGACGCGCACGTCCTGTACCTTTTTGTCTCCATGGTTTACGTCCACCACCACGTACTGCTGAGCGATTCTTAACAGCATGTGTACCTTGGCGTAATGAAGCACGTTGTAAAGTGATTGCTTCAAAAAGAACGTTGTTGTTTGGTTCGATTGCAAATACTGCATCGCTTAATTCAACTGAACCTGATTTAGATCCGTCTACTTTAAATACATCATAATTAGCCATTATGCATTTCCTCCTTTCGCTATATATTATTTATTACCTTTGATTGATGATGAGATTTCTAAAAATCCTTTTTTAGGTCCAGGTACATTACCTTTTACTAAAATAACATTGTTTTCTACGTCAGTTTGAACTACTTCTAAGTTTTGAACTGTAACAGTGTTACCACCCATACGTCCAGGCATTTTTTGTCCTTTAAAGACTTTTGAAGCATCTGATGCCATACCAATTGAACCTGGTGATCTATGGAAATGAGAACCATGTGACATTGGACCACGTGCTTGATTATGACGTTTAATGGCACCTTGGAAACCTTTACCTTTAGATACGCCAGTTACATCAATTACGTCGCCAGCTTCAAATGTATCAACTGAGACTTCTTGACCTACTTCGTATTCATCAACATTAACGTTTCTGAATTCACGAATGAAGCGCTTAGGTGCTGTGTCAGCTTTTTTAGCATGTCCTTCAGCTGGTTTGTTAGCGTATTTGTTTGTTTTACTATTTTTTTTGTAAGCTTTTTTATCTTCGTAGCCTACTTGAATAGCGTTGTATCCGTCAACTTCTTCAGTTTTCTTTTGTAATACAACGTTTTGGCTTGCTTCTACTACTGTTACTGGAATTAAATCACCGTTTTCTCCGAAAACTTGTGTCATCCCGATTTTTCTTCCTAAGATTCCTTTGGTCATCGAAAGTCCACCTCCTAATTTTTTCTATTATAATTTGATTTCGATGTCTACGCCTGATGGTAAGTTTAAGCCCATAAGAGCATCAACTGTTTTTGGTGTAGGGTTAACAATATCGATTAAACGTTTATGTGTACGTTGTTCGAATTGTTCACGTGAATCTTTGTACTTATGCACGGCACGGATAATCGTGTAAACTGATTTTTCAGTCGGTAACGGAATTGGTCCAGATACATCTGCACCAGAACGTTTCGCTGTTTCAACAATTTTTTCTGCTGATTGATCAATTACTCTGTGATCATAAGCTTTTAATCTGATTCTGATTTTTTGTTTTGCCATAATTTTCCCTCCTTATTCGTCTACATTTAAGTGATAGACTTCTCCACGAAAACTATCTCACACAGCGCCATGGCAAAGCGGCCGGGTGTGTCAGTAACCTTTCGCTTCATCGCGTGTTCTTAAAGTCCAACATTAGATATGTTACATGAAAAGACGTGATTTATCAAGCTTTTCTTTAAAAGTTTTTTAACTTTTGTCTAACACATACTTTGTTATTGTACTTGAATTCACTTTATAGTTCAACCTCTTTTCAGATATTCCTCAAATTTCTTTGTGATATTGCTATTTTTTTATTATAGAATTTCTTTTCGATATACTATAATAGATAAATAAGGTGGTGATATGGTATGAAAAGTGGTATTCGTACTGCGCTCATTATATTAAGTATTGTTTTGCTAATCGGTGAATTTGTTTATGGTATTCCTTTCTTAGGTGGAAGTATAATTCTTAGTTTTGGATGGCAACCACTATTAATTAATGCACTACTATACTTAATTACGATGATTATATTAATAGTAGATAAACAAAATTCCATTAAACCAATGATGATTATTCCTCTATTAGGAATCATTGGATCTTTCATTGCGTTTATTCCTGTTATTGGGATGGTAGTACATTGGGTTTTATTCTTTTTAATGTTGTTCTTGATTTTTATTTTGTTTTCTACGCCTTTATATGTTCCGAACAAACATGCTAAGGTTGTTTATACAGAAGACAGACGTAAAGATCATATTTAATATTTATATAATATAACAAAATCGATAATGCAGAATTTATTATAACCCCAGTTTCAATTGTTACATCACAAGCTTATTATAATTCTGTACTTACATTTGAATTGAAAGTCTTTAATTAGTTCATTCCAACCAATTCATTTCATGTTATATTATCTACCCTTTTAATTTCACTATATAATGAAGAAACTGGTTTTGTTATTTTTTAACTATATTCAACTTTCATGGGTACACTAGTTGTTTTATTTTTCATTATAATATATCTATACTAATAAAAAAACACTGATCCGAGTCATCACGACTTCGATCAGTGTTTTTTTATTATCCGTGAACAAACACGAAGTAAAGTATAAATAATACCATAAGTCCGTACATGATTGGATGTACTTCTTTATGTCTTTTAGAAATCAGCATCGTAATTGGATAGAATATAAAGCCACATGCAATACCCGTTGCAATAGAGTATGATAAAGGCATCATAATGATTGTAATAAATGCTGGTACTGCTACTTCAAATTTCTTCCAATCAATTTCTGCAAAATTAGCAGCCATTAATACACCAACTACTACTAATGCAGGGGTAGTGACTGCACTCGTTACAATCTCCATCAATGGGCTAAAAAATACTGCTAACAAGAAGCAGAACCCAGTGACGACGCTGGCAAAACCTGTTCTTGCACCTACCGCCACGCCTGACGTTGATTCAATATATGATGTTGTCGTCGTTGTACCAAAGATTGCACCAACAATTGTTGCTAATGAATCTGAAAATAACGCTCGACCTGCTCTTGGTAATTTGTTGTCTTTCATGATTCCTGCTTGTGATGCAACAGCTACTAGTGTACCTGCAGTATCGAAGAAATCAATAAATAAAAATGTTAATATTACGATTAAAAATTGTACTGTAAATAGTTGACTAGGGTCTTTAAAAGCATCAAACGCTGCACCAAATGTTGGTTCGATACTTGGCACATTCCCTACGATGCCACTAGGCGTATGTATAAGTCCTGTTAACATCCCAAGTATTGATGTTAACACCATACCTATAAATATAGCGCCTGGTACTCTTCTAGCATAGAGTATTACAGTAACTAGAATACCGAAAATTGTTAGCAATACAGGACCATCTGTTATATGGCCTAATGTAACAAGTGTTGAGTCATTTTTAACAATAATTCCTGAGCTTTGTAACCCTACAAATGTTATAAAGAGCCCTATACCTGCTGAAACTGCCATTTTCATTTGATAGGGAATAGCATTTATAATGGTTTCCCTCAATCCGGTCATTGTTAGTATCGCAAAGACTATCCCTGAAAATAGTACCCCTGTTAATCCAACCTGCCATGGTATACCCATAGTTAATACGACTGTAAATGCAAAGAATGCATTTAAGCCCATTCCAGGCGCTAATGCAATTGGATATCTAGCAATCAGCCCCATAAATAAAGATCCTACGAATGCTGCAAGTGCTGTAGCGACAAATATAGCGCCTTGGTCCATCTTCATGTCGTCAGACACACCATCTACGCCTGCTAAACTGAGTACTTGTGGATTAACAGCTAAAATATATGCCATAGACAAGAAAGTTGTAAGCCCACCAAGTATCTCTTTCTTATAGTTTGTTCCATGTTTATCAAACTTGAAATACTTTTTCACGGTTAGTTCTCCTTTTTTTAAAATACCTTAATATTCTAATACCAATCACACTATTTTACAATAGCAAACACGAACTTTGTGATATTTCAAGAATTCTTTGTTCGATAAAATTAGAATTTAAGGCCTTTTAAAGCATCTTGAAATGGATTGTTTTCTAACCCCTCATCATTATTCATATATTTCTTCATATCTTTTTTATTCACTTTTCCTGTTTTTTTACTTTGATGACGTTTATCCATTTGTGCTTGTGTTTCTGTGTGTCCACATACACAGCGATATACAGCATCTTTCCCTCTACCGAAAAGCGTCATTTTTTTATGACAATTTGGACAACGTGCATTCGTTTTTCGTTGGACATTTTTTTTAGTTTTACATGTAGGATCTTGGCAGACCAACATTTGACCATTTTTAGTTTTTACTTTAATCATAAATTTTCCACATGTTGGACATTCAGTGGTCGTTAAATTATCATGTTTATAATTTTGTTCACTTTCTTTAATCTCATTAACTACATTGTTTGTAAACTGCTTCATTTCAGCAATAAACTGTTTTGGATTATATTGTCCCTTTTCAATTAACGATAATTTTTCTTCCCATTCTGCTGTTAATAATGGAGAAGTTAGTTTTTGTGGTGACAATTCTAGTATTTGTTTTCCTTTTGATGTTACTTTTATTTTACCATCGCGACTCTCAATTGCATTCATATTAAATAATTTTTCGATGATATCTGCTCTTGTCGCAACGGTACCGATGCCACCGGTTTCTTTTAACGTTTCATTGTGTTTTTTATCATCTAATTTAAAGAATTTTTGTGGGCTTTCCATCGCTTTTAGTAAAGTTCCTTCATTAAAGTATGCAGGTGGCGTTGTTTCATGTTGTTCAATATTTACACGACTAACTTTGAGTTTGGCGTCTTTTTCTAAATGTGCAATATATTCATTCACTTTATCTTGATGATCAAATATTGCTTTATATCCTAATTTAGTAGTTACTTTATCTTTAAACGCAAATATATTATCCCCGACTTTTAAATCTATCGATATCGCTTCATATTCATGTGGTGGCATAAGATTCTCAAGATATCTTTGTGCAATCATCATATATACTTTTGTTTCACGTTGACTTAGTTGACTCATATCTGGTCGTACTTCTGTTGGAATAATAGCGTGATGATCTGAAACCTTACCGTTATTTATGAATCTTTGTTTCACAGAAAATGATTGGTTCATTTGTGTTTTGGCAATGTCTTTTAATGAAGTAGCCATTATCGCACGCAGTCTATCTTTTAGAGTGTCGACCATATCGTCAGTTAAGTAATTTGAATCCGTACGTGGATAGGTTACAATTTTATGTCTCTCATATAGTGCCTGTAATGTATTTAATGTTTCCTTTGGACCAAGGTGATAACGTTTATATGCTTCTTGCTGTAAATCAGTTAAACTAAACAATTGCTGTGGATATGATTTCTTGTGACTCTTAGTAATAGATTGGATCACACCCTCTTGCCCTTCAATTGCTTTTTTTATATCTTCAAAAACTTTTTTCTCATGAGTTGATTGCGGCTTTATACTTTGGAATGTTAATCCTCCCGCAGTTAAGTTCATCGTATAATAAGTTTGAGGTTTGAACTGATTTATTTCATTTTGTCTCAATTGTACTAGTTGAATGGTTGGTGTTTGAACACGTCCTAGCGAAAGTTGTGCATCATATTTAGTAGTTAGTGCACGTGTCGCATTAATACCTACAATCCAATCTGCTTCACTACGCGCTAATGCTGCATAATATAAATTATTGAATTGCTTACCATCTTTAAGTTTATTAAAGCCGTCTTTTATTGCTTTATTAGTTACTGAACTAATCCATAAGCGCTGAATAGGTTTCTTATTATGCGCTTTGTCTAAAATTAAGCGTGCAACAAGTTCTCCCTCTCTCCCAGCATCCGTTGCAATAATAATATCCTTTACTTTATTGTTATTTATTAATGCTTGTACTGTGGAAAATTGTTTTTTAGTCTTACTAATAACAACTGTTTTCATTTTATTTGGTATAATAGGTAAATCATTAAGTTTCCATTCTTTATAATTATTATCATATTGTTCTGGAGTCGCATTCGTAACTAAATGCCCTAACGCCCATGTAACAATGTATTTATTATTTTCAAAATAGCCATTGCGCTTTTCATTGATATTCAACGTATTTGCAATATCACGACCTACTGAAGGTTTTTCTGCTATAATCAGTGATTTCATAATTTCGTCCTTTCAAATTCAATATGGTATTTATTGTAACATGTATATAGCACATCTAAACTTCCATTTATTGCCAAAAGTTCATATAATTAAGTTAATAGTTCATCAGACGGAGGTATGTTATGAAAACTATCAAATTAAATGACTATAATCAAATTGCGGATTTTATAAATAATGCAGATTATCACTCTGCTTCTTATTTATACAAATTACCCCAAGCACATGAAGATGTTGAAGATAAAATTCGACAAGCCATCGTTGACCCTGGCGTATTCGCACATGTAGATGATCAAGAGCAAATTATCATGTTGATATTAGCCTTTAAATATGAAGAAGAAAAGTACAAAGTTGTTGGTCCATTCCTTAGAACAGATGTAACTCCAAACGTGACAGAATTTCAATCTTTATTCGAATCCCTGGCACAAAGTAAACCTAAAACTACTAATTTCAACTTTTCATTTGAAGAAACAGAGCAAACTTTTTTACAATTTATGAAAGACATCCAATCATCTTACAGTTTCACTGATTACCACCTCATCACTACTCAGGATGTTGGAGAAATTGAACATGCACAAAATATCACCAATTATCATCCAGCCTATTATCGCTCTTTTTGTAAATTACATGAGAATACATTTAAACATGATGTCATGACTGCCGACGAAATTATAGATTCTCTAGATGAAAATAATCATCTATTTGTATTTATGTCGGAAGGCTTACTTAAAGGTTATGTTTATCTCCAAGTATATGAGCATAAAAAAAATGCAGAAATTAAATATTTTTCTTCTCATTCAGATTATAGATTAATGGGTATAGCCTTTGATTTACTTACTCATGCATTACATTTCGCGTTTAGCACTTATGATATTAACAAAATATATTTTAAAATACGTAGTAAAAATACTACATTAGTAGAACGTTTTAATGAACTTGGATTTAATATCAATTACGAATACAAAAAATTCAAATATGTCGCGAGTCACATTTAGCAATTAACAAGTTAATTTTAAAAAAGAATGGAAAATCAATGGTTTTCTATTCTTTTTTTATTCAATTAAGTCCTTTTCATTATCTGCAAAAACACTGATATAGAAAGAATTCATGCAACATAATTAAAAAAAAATGTCAAATATTAAACAATTATTTTTACTATCTTCTTATTTTGGTTTAAAATGGTTTATTAAAGGCAATCATTAGGATTGTTTTTTAGGAAGTAAGTAAAAATAAATAGAGAAAGAGTGAGTAATTGTATGGATTTATTAATTGCCCTGTTACCTGCACTATTTTGGGGTAGTGTAGTATTAATTAATGTTCTTGTAGGAGGAGGACCTTATAACCAAATTAGAGGGACTACTTTTGGTGCATTAATTATTGGTGTGATCTTGTTATTAACTGGTAACGCCAAATTCGATGACTTTACCGTTATCATTGTTGGTTTAATCTCAGGTGCTTTCTGGGCGCTTGGTCAAGGATACCAATTAAAATCAGTAAGTTTGATAGGTGTATCTAAGACAATGCCTATTTCTACAGGATTACAATTAGTAGGAACGACATTATTTAGTGCCATTTTCTTAGGAGAATGGAGTACTGGTACACAAGTTGTATTAGGCTTAACTGCCATGGTCTTACTTGTTATTGGTATTACTATGACTTCAATGAAAGGTAAGAATGAAGCGAGCGAAAGTTCTAAGAACTTTGGTAAAGCTATGCCTATCTTACTTATTTCTACTGTAGGTTATGTTGTATATGTAGTTATCGCACAAATTTTTGGAGTAGATGGTACAAGTGCCTTATTCTTCCAATCTATTGGTATGGCTATTGGTGGTTTAATCTTATCAGCAAAACACGAAACTTCAGCGAAAAGTACATTATGGAACTTAATTCCAGGTGTTGTTTGGGGTATCGGTAACTTATTTATGTTCTACTCACAACCAAAAGTTGGTGTAGCAACAAGCTTTTCATTTTCACAATTACTAGTAATCGTTTCTACACTTGGTGGTATCTTCCTATTAGGCGAACGTAAAGACAAGCGTCAAATGGTTGGCATTTGGGCAGGTATTGTTTTAATTATCGTTGCAGCCTTCCTTTTAGGTAATATTAAAGGATAGATAATCGCGATTCTTAATCATAGCTTTCAATTAATGAAAGTGATATCGTATTATGGGACAAATTTTAAGTTTAAGAGATGTTTAATGTGTTTTATATTTAAGGAGGAGTCAAACAATGTTTGCAGATTTAGAAGGAAAAGTAGTAGTAATTACAGGTGCCGGAAGTGGTATTGGTAAGTCATTCGCAGAATCATTTGGTCAAGCAAAAGCAAAAGTAGTCATGAACTATCGTTCTGAAGGTCATATAGCAGATGTAGATAAATCTATCCAACTTATCGAAGAAGCTGGCGGCCAAGCTATTAAAGTTCAAGCTGACGTTTCAGTAGAAGACGACGTAAATAGATTGGTTCAAACAGCCGTAGATCATTTTGGTACACTTGATATCATGATCAACAATGCTGGATTTGAAAAACCAATCCCTACGCATGAAATGCCTTTAGAAGAATGGAAAAGAGTCATTGATATTAACTTAACTGGTGCTTTTATTGGTTCAAAAGCTGCAGTTAACCAATTCTTCAAAGAAGATAAAAAAGGTGTAATCCTTAATACTTCAAGTGTTCATGACACAATTCCATGGCCTAACTATGCAAACTACGCAGCAAGTAAAGGCGGATTAAAATTAATGATGGAAACAATGTCAATGGAGTACGCTCAATACGGTATCCGCATCAATAACATTTCACCAGGGGCAATTGTTACTGAACATACAAGAGAAAAATTCTCTGATCCAGCTACACGTGCAGAAACAATTGAAATGATTCCATCAAAAGAAATTGGCGAAGCTGATCAAGTTTCAAATGTTGCTTTATTCTTAGCATCAGATTTAGCAAGTTATATTCACGGTACAACGATTTATGTTGATGGTGGTATGACGAACTATCCAGCATTTATGGGTGGAAAAGGCTAATAACTATAATATTATTACTTAATATTGAAAAAAGCGTTCCTGTTCTTAAACAGGAACGCTTTTTTTATATTTAATTTAATCATCACGGATTTGTGAAATTTCCATCTTAAATATCTTTAGTCATCAATATTAAATCATGTTATACAAACAATGCTTGGTATATATACAATATAACAATACTTATCACTATCGTTAAGTTTGTGACCATCCCAACAAGTGGCAATGTTTTATATTTAAATTGAATAGAATATGGAATAATTGCTACACCTACCGGTAATAACCATGCAACTTGCAATGTTGTTTTAATCATTTGATTGTCCACAGGTAAAAAGAAATGAACAAGTAAACCTATCGTAATACCCAGCCCATAATGAATAGCTAAATATTTCATTGCAATAGGTAAAAATCTTTTATCAATACTGAAATTCAACATTAATCCTAGTAGTATCATTGATAATGGCATATTTGCACTAGATAACACAGAGAAGAAATCAATCACTGGTGCCGGAAAATGAATATTAAGCATATTTAAAATAAACATTGTAATATAAGTCATTAAAGGGACTGATTTCACTAAATTTTTACCTAAATATTTAAAATCAAAACTATCCCCTGCACTACTAAAATAACTCCCCACAAAATAAGTAACACCAAACATAATAATCGCTCCACCAATATCTGCCATACCAAAATATATCATGCCAGTTTTTGGCCAAATTGCTTCAACAAGTGGATATGCAAACAAACCTATGTTCAAAGAAGCCATCATCATACCCGTTGTTCCTCTAATTTGATTATCATATTTTACAAATAGCCAAATTACTATCACCTTTGCTAGAACGCCGTATAAAATCATCATAATAGGCAATATAGAAAGAGACACATCTAAATCCGCTTTATTTAAATTCACTATCACAAGAGAAGGAAGTGTGACGTTGAGAACTAACGTTGAAAAGACTTGACTATCGTTAGCCTTAAAATAATTAATTCTTTTAAGTGCATAACCTAATGCGATGAGTAAAATAATTATGATAAATTGTTGTGTCACAATAATCCTTCTTTCATTTTCATTCTATTTTCATATATTAACATATTTCTTCGCTATTTTAGAAGCGTTCAATTTCGTGTTATACTTTATTAAAATACTACAGTTTTCACTGTATCGATAAAGGAGTACGTTATAATGGATTTAAATGAAAAATTAGCTGAACTTAAACATGACTACGTAAGATTACAAGGCGATTTAGAAAAAAGAGAGTCCGTCAACCAGCAAGTTGACCCATTATTACGCCAACTTGAAGATATAGAACAAGAAATTGCTGAAGTGCGTTCAGAAATTAGTCAAAAAGAACACTAATAACATCCTAGTCAACAAAAAATTTACATGCTAAGATTAAGAACGAATATAGAAAGGATGTCATTTAATGCAATTGTATCTTATCTTTTTACCCATATTATATTTAATCGTCAGTTACATAAGTATATTTAAATTGAATACGATTATAACCCGTATTTTACGTATAATCATGGCTTTGCTTTTATTATTTGTTGTAGCTATTACAACGTTATCCTTCCCTGCATTAAATTGGTGGGTATTTGTTATACTCATACTCATTGTTGGGAATGTAGAAATAACTGCTTTTAAATACGGCAAAAAAGATCAAAAAGCTGTAAATATTTTAAACATAATGAGTGTTATATTATTTGTAATATATGTTATTTTATCTTTAGTGTTATATTAAAATTAAACAGTATATGTATCAGTACAGAAATAGTAATTTATTTCTGTACTTTTTATTTATACAAAAAGGCATGGGTATTTTATCGATACCCATGCCTTTCATTATGTCATTACTTATACTTTCTCTTGTTTATCAACTTACCTTTCAAAGTAAATAGTATTTCATAAATCACTGGTACGACTATTAATGTTAATAACGTAGAGGAAATAAGTCCGCCTACAACAGTGGCTGCCATTCCTTTTGATATTATGATTGAACTGCTTTCACCAAATAGCATTGGTGATAAGGCACCAATGGTTGCTAGTGCAGTCATTAAAATAGGTCTAATACGTGTGGCACCCGCCTCTAATAATGCTGCTTGCATATCCATACCTTGTTGTTGCTGATTAATTACTCTGTCTACGAGTACAATTGCATTCGTCACGACAATACCTATCAACATTAGCATACCTATCATACTTGGTACTGAAATCGTTTCACCGGTCAGAATAAGTGCTATAACGACACCTATAATTGTATACGGTAATGAGAATAGAATTGTTAATGGCGCTAATGGGCCTTTAAATGTTAATACGAGTACTAAGTAAACAATGATGATTGCTGCTAACATTGCCACTGCTAGCTGAGTAATCGCCTTAGTAATATCTTCATTTGCACCGCCAACGTTGGTTTTTACATTGCTTGGTTTATCCATGTTGTCCACTTTAGTCATGACTTTTTGTGATGTTCCACCAACATCATCATTTGTTACTTTTGCTGAAACTGTCGCTGCGTAATCACCTGCTTTAGTATTTATTTTGTTTGGTGTAGTCGACATTTCTAGATGAGCAATATCGCTTAATACGATAGTATTTCCTGTTGGTGTTTTTAATTCTGTTTGTTCTAATTTGTTTTGAGTCCAATGTGTTTCTTGATTTTTTTTAATTTTTACATTTATTGATTTACCATGCTCTTTCACAGTAGTTATACTATCTTCAGGTGTGTTTTGATTTAAAGTCATAGCTAACTGTGAAGCTGATAATCCATAGTTAGACGCTTTGTTTTGATCTACTTTAATATTATATTGGTCATAGGTTTGTGATAAATCAGATTTAACATTAGCTATCCCTTTTATAGCTTTCATATTATCTTCTATTTTATTTAATGTTCCTTTTATCGCATTTAATGACGGTCCACTAACGGTAACTTTCAATTCATTATTATTACCACCTGTACCCATGTCTTGATTCGACCACTCACCTGGATGATTGTATTTTTTTATATGTTTTAATACTTTATCTGGCTCTTCATCAAAGTGAGGTGTGTCAGATTGATATTCAACCATAAGCGCTAAACTCTTAGAATTACCGGTAGGATCTGTTGGCGTCGCACCACCAACAGAATACTGCACAGTTTCCACTTTGCTTTTGTCATTTAAGTAGCCTTGAATTTCTTTCGCATGCTTGAGTACGCTTTGTTTTGTTTCCCCTGGTTCTGGAGTATAGGTCAAAGCCATATATTTATCTGAACCTGTTGAAATAAAACTCGTTCCTAGCTTAGCAGCGCCTAATCCAATGCTCAATAATAAAATCAAGGTACTCACAATAATCACAAACCACTTATGGTTTAATGACCATTTCAATACACTTTTATAGTTTCTGCCTACTCTTCCTAATGAAGTTGCTTTACGTTGTTTAATACCGTTCTTAAATAATGTCGCACTCAACGCAGGTACAATCGTAATTGAAACAAGTAGTGAAGCTAACAGACTAAACGCAATGGCTAAAGCAAACGGCCTAAACATTTCACCAACTGATCCTGTTACAAATGCTAAAGGTAAAAACACAATGATGGTTACAATTGTTGATGACATGATTGGTTTAAACACTTCATTTGTTGCACTTACTATTAACGCGTCTCCTGTTAACCTTTCGTCTTGTTGCGATAACCGTCTATAAATATTTTCTACTACTACAATTGAGTCATCAATAACTCGACCAATGGCAATAGTCAAAGCGCCAAGTGTTAAAATATTTAATGATACATTGCACAACTTCAATGCAACCATAGCTATAAGTATCGACATTGGTATAGATACAATTGAAATGGCAGTTGTTCTAATATTTCTTAAAAATAATAAAATTACGATGATTGCAAAAATAGTTCCTAAAACTGCTTTTTCTATCATTGTATAAATTGAATCTTCAATAGGTTTTGCCGTATCCATAACTTTAGTGGCCACCATATTAGGATTTTCTTTTACAAACTGTGCTATTTCTTTCTTGGTATCTTTAGCAACTTGTACTGTATTCGCATCTTGTGCCTTAATTACTTGTACATTAACTGCATCTTTCCCATTTGTTTTAGATATTGATGTACGTTCATCTCCTATAGTCACTGTAGCAATATCGCTTAATTTAACAGCTTTACCGCTATTACTAGAAGATGGTCCCTGAACAGAGGAATTTGGCGCGTCCTGTACTTCACTTTCCCCTTGTGACTGAGCACCTGCACCTGCTTGAATTGGAATACTTAATTGTTTTAATGCACTTACAGACGCAAATTGCCCATCAACAACAACAGATTTTTCTGTTTTATTAAATTGGAAAAGCCCTAATGGTGTCTGGCTCGTAGCACTTTTCAAATATTGTTGAACGCCGTCAGCAGTCATTCCCGTTTGTTCAAGTTTATCTTGATCAAAGTTAATTGATACTTCCCTTGTTGTTTGGCCATTAAGTTGCGCATTTTGGACACCATTTATCGTTTGGAGTTTAGGAAGTAAATGGTTTTTAAGATTACTCGTAGTATCTCTTAAATGATCACCTTTCATCGTAAATGAATATGCAACAATAGGAAAAGCATTCATAGAACTTCTACTTAACTCGGGGTCATCTACTTCTTCTTTAAATTTAATTTTATCAATTTCTTTTTTTAATTCATTTTCAACATTATCTAAATCTACGCCTTCTTCATATTCTACAGAAATGATAGATGCATTTTGAATAGATTGTGCGCTAACGCTTTTAACATTAGCCATAGACCTCACTTGATTATCAATCTTGTCACTTACTTCTTCTTTTACTGTTTCTGGCGTCGCTCCCGGAAGCATTGTTTGCACTTTAATCATAGGGGGTTCAACATCTGGCAATAGTTCAAGTTTCATTTTCGAACTTGAATATACCCCTCCTAAAATGACAAGTAATACCATTAAGAAAATCGCAAATTTATTTCCCAATGAAAATTGCAATAACTTTTTAATCATTCCCTCATTCCTCTCTCCCACTTTCATATCATATAATCAATTTACCATAAGTTGAATTACTAAAATATCTATATTCTAATAATTCTATAAAAACACAATGATAAAAAATTTATATAATATACTAATAATAATTATTTTCCTCATCAAAAAAACCTATTACGCTTTTTTAGTAACCCATTCTATGTACCAATAAATATGAGTAAGTCTGAATCACTTACCGTCTTTAACATAGGAGGTATACTATTAAAAAACTTAATAGGTAAAATGTTTGTCTTTATTTTATAATGTATTATTTACGTTTTAACTTGCGCGAAATTTTAACTTTAGCTTTTGTTAACTTAGGCTTAACGTTTTCAATGATTTGATAGAGAGGTTTGTTTAAAACATAATCAAATTCTCCAATTTTTTCACTTAAATAAGTACCCCAAACCTTTTTAAAAGTCCATAATCCATAATGATCTGAATCTTTGTCAGGATTATTATCTGTGCCACCAAAATCATATGTTGTCGCTCCATGTTCTCTAGCAAACTGCATCATAGCAAATTGCATATGGTGATTCGGTAAAAACTCACGATATTCATTGGATGAAGCACCATATAAATAATATGCTTTATTGCCTGCAAACGTCAATAACGCTCCAGATAAATAGATACCTTCAGGATGTTTTGCTTCTAATGCTTCCATTTCTTTTATAAGTTCTGCAGTTTTATTCATTTTTTGTTCAGCATCATTAATTTTATTTAACGTTTTTTTATCTTGCTTTTTATCAGCTAATTTAGCTTTTTCAAGTTCTAAATCTGCTAAATCCTGTCTCAAGTCATTTAAAACTGGTTTCGGTTGAAGCTTAACTAAAAATAGTTCCGCATCACCGTCTGGATGAAGCGCATCATATATATTTTGGAAATAGCTAATATCTCGTGTTAAGAAACCATCTCGTTCACCCGTAATCTGCATCAAGTTTGCAAATGTTTTTAAGCCTTCTCTATTCGAACGCTCTATAGTAGTACCACGTTTTAATGCCAATCTAACTTTAGAACGGTTACGTCTTTCAAAGCTTTGAATCAACGCTTCATCGTCTTTTTCGATTGGTGTAATCATCGTCATTCTTGGCTGAATGTAATCTTTTGATAGTCCTTCTTTAAAGCCTTTATGCTTGAAACCTAGCGCTCGTAGATTTGTTAATGCATCCGCGCCTTCGTCTACTTCAACATCAGGGTCAATTTTAATTGCATAAGCTTTTTCTTCTTTAGCAATTTGCATCGCATATTCTAAAAGTGATTCTAGTGCAAGTTTGTTACTATAATCAGTAACAAAACCTCTAGATATATAACATAGCGTATAAGGTAGTTTAGGCACTTTTTTAAATAAAAGTTGTGCCACTCCAACGATTTCTCCCGCTTCCCCAACTGCAATACGCTTTGAATACCATCCAGTTAGTTTTTTTGTTTCCGCCCATTTAGTCAATTGTAATAAATCACCTTGAGGATGAGCTTTAACAAATGCATCATGTTCTTGATTTGTGATATTCATCTTTTCCATAAAACTGATATCTCCTTTATCTTACAGTACATTAATATTATACATTGCTTGACTCATTCTTTCACATATAAACCATTGATTTGCTATACTATAATAAAAGTAAAAAAAGAGGTATTTAACATGCGCATTTTTATTCTTAGTCTACTATTAATTATAAACGTTATCTTTGTGATTCATTCTTTAGGTCAAACCCTTACCATTTCATATCTTAGTTTAAGGATTTTGTTTGCGGCATTAACTTTTATTCTAACAATATATCTATTATTATTGCGCACGAATAAATTCTCAACTTATTTAACTATTTTAACATTAATTATTTCTTTGATACACATTTTTATTATTGCACATAGCGCTTATGTTTATATCTATTAATCAGCTTCAAAACGATAACTCACGCCTCTTATGATGAGCGTATAAGGCGATGTTGTTAACGTATCTTTGATCACAATAGATTTATAACCAGAGTACTCTCCATCCAATATACGATATGTTATATCATCTGCTTTTAATTTTAATACTGTCTCTGTGGCTGATTCGCTAATGATTGTCATATCAAACCATTCTTGCCATTTCTTTACAGTATGTGCGCGTTCTGTACTATATAATTCAATACCTTTCACACTAAATTCTTTTTGTTGGAAAGGCGCTATTTTTTTATTTCTCACTTCTTCACGTTCATTCCACTGTATGAAAAAGGGAGGTTTAACTCTATAATCTGGATCAGCAATATACAATAATTTCCAAGATGTTTTATCGCCCTTTTTATTCTCTCTCTGCATGTTTACTGGTCCAATCACTTCTATATTTCGGTTTTCTAAATCCCTCTTCAACTGCTCAATATCTTGCGTACGAAACGCTAATGTCTTTACCCCTTGTTTATAATTATCTTGTACTATTTTTGATGGAAAAGAAACGCGCCCTTCGTCAGACTTTATAACTTTTTGTAATATCTCAGGCTTAAATACATCTAATAGTTCAATATAGGCATTGTTTAGGTAAGCTAATCGATTAAAAGTACCTAATCTTACATGTTGACCCCCTTGGTGTAAAGTGAATAAATGCCCTGGGTATTTAAAGTCATTTAATTGATGAACATAATGGATAATGTGATCTAATTTTAAGTTTTGCATAGTAAGTGGCCCCTTAACGTTTGTTTACAGTTCCATATTACCAAACTGCGCAATGTATTACCTGTTTCAACCGCTTTTAGAAATTAGAATTAGCCCTTGCTGAATAATCCTAATTAAAAATTTTACGTTGTCTATTATTTACCCATCGCCCCTTCTTCGTAATCTCCTATTGCTTTATTACAAAAAAAGGATTACAATAATATTGTTACAAATTAAGTTAGCAAAGCTAACTACTTTCGGAGGTTCACATGTATACAAAAGACTTCTTCAACCACTTAACTGCTGTTTATAGACCCTATATAAAATTATTACAACCTATCTTTGATGAATTCGAAGTATATCCTGCACAATGGTTAGTATTAAAAGACCTCGCATATAATGGCCCAACAACTCTAGTACAAATTTCAAAACGACGTGCAATAGAGAAACCGACTACACGGAAAATTTTAAAAATTCTTTCTGAAAAATCTTTACTCACAATAGAACAAGGTATAGATAAACGTGAAAAAATATTAACGTTATCTGAAGATGGAAAAATATTATTCGATAATATTACTCAACGTATCGAAACCGTACAAGATGATATTGTTAAACATACGAATCTATCTTCATCACAATTAGATGAAGCAATTACAACCATTCAATCAATTCATGAACAAATATCAAAAATGGAGGAAGCATGACATGAACCAATCACAAACAGTTAAAGCGCCCATATGGACTAAAAGCTTTAACATTAACTTTATTACAAATTTTTTAGTTTATCTATGTATGTATCTACTCATAGTCATTATTGCTAGTTATACTAAATCCGAATACAATGTTTCAGATAGTGTAGCTGGTTTAGTATCCGGACTCTTTATTATTGGCTCCTTAATTGGTCGTTTCGCAACAGGAAAATATGTCAATAAAGTAGGACCTAAGCGTATATTGCTTATCGGTTTAGCTCTATTAGTCATCACCCAACTATTTTACTTTATAGAAGGGTCATTGGCTTTACTTATGTTTACTCGATTAATTAATGGTATTGCTACTGGTGTAACAACTACTGCTACTGGTACCATTGCCGCTTATGTTACACCACCTGAAAGAAAAAGTGAGGGCATTAGTTTATTCTCATTAAGTCTAGTTATCGGTGCAGCAATTGGTCCTTTCTTTGGCCTATTACTTATTAATACATTTCCAATAAAACTATTATTTTCTATTTGCCTTATTTGTGGGGTAGTAAGCCTAATCATATCGTTCTTTGTTAACCTTCAATTTGACATCATTTCGAATCAAGATGCTATTGAAAAAGCACCAAGTAAAAAATTCAATCTAAGCAACTACATTGCAAAAGAAGCGGTGCCTGTAGCTGTAATTATGCTAATATCTGGATTAACTTACTCATCAATACTTACATTTTTACAATTTTTTGCACAAGAAATTAACTTAGTAACACTTTCTAGTTATTTCTTTATATTTTATGCAATTGCATCACTAATTACTCGTCCAATTGCCGGTCGTCTGATGGATCAAAAAAATGAAAATGTGGTTGCTTATCCAGCGTTCATATTCTTATTTTTAACATTCATTGCACTCAGTGTCACAAGTAATGGTTGGACTCTCATTCTTGCTGGTTTGTTATTAGGCGCTGGTTATGGCAACATTTCATCATGTATGCAAGCTATCGCCATAAAAGTATCTCCACCAGCTAAATATGGTATTGCTACATCAACCTATTTTATTGGTTTAGATTTAGGTTTAGGATTTGGTCCATATGTACTTGGATTTGCAACTTCATCGGTTTCATATGCTCAACTCTACGCTATAATGGCAATTATTGTAGCAATTACAATGATTATATACTTCCTTGTACATGGTAGAAAAGTGAAACACATCAATGCGTAACAAAAAACGTAACATTCGTCATTGTGGAATGTTACGTTTTTTTTATATCTTCTTAAAATTAATCTTATGCTATTGAGCGATTTTAATATTTTCTATTTCACTTATAATCTCATCTAGTAATTTGATTTGAACTGTATTGAAATAGTAAAATACTTGACGTTCATCAGTTTCTGAACGCACTTTTGATATCAACTCTTTCTTATATATTTTTCTAATAATCACATCAATTTTACTTGTGTCCCATAACATCTCGAAATGTAAGGTATCTCGTAATTCTTTTCCACTAATTTTTTGAGCATCATAAACTTTATACAAGACTACGAACTCTTCTATAGATAAACTATGTATTGATTTAAGCCAATGCTTCAATTGACTCAAAGCTCTCTCTGATGTAATAAAATATGATACTTTACTTTCCATAATAGTTGCCTCCTCATTGTCTACTCTAGTTGTATTAAATGGCTTTATATAATGAATAAGCTTTTAAAATATTATATAACACTTTCTTCATTAAATTTATTATTTTTAAAGAAACAGATAAATGTTTTCTACTATAGAAAATAATTTATATATCCTACCATACATATCATTTTTGATTCATATAATCTAATACCTTTTTTATAATTAGCGTTTACTTCTTTCAATTTCTTACTAAATCATTTGAAATAATATTTTAAACAAATTGCTCATTTAATTTATAATTTGATAATATACGATTTTAGGTTATATTTTATTTTCATAAAAATGCCATGAATAGATTTATATCTTTCACTTTTTAGACAATATAAAGAACTGAAGTACTTCAACATGTGAGATACTTCAGTCCTTTAGTTTTTAGTATAGCGCTTATTTTATTATCACTAGTTAACATATAAAGCACCTCATTAATGATGCACTAAATTGATAACGCCTATCTTCTTCCTCTTATCCACCAATATAATTCATATTTATCTTTTTACGTTTTCTATTTGCCACAGTTTGTTCGGTCCGTTCATCAGAGTAACGATCATCTCTTATATGCCACAATGCTTTAAATTGTTCTAACAATGCATTGTCACTTACACCTGAACGCATAAAAGATTTAACATTAAAGCCATCCATTTCACTGAAGAGACAACCATAAAACTTACCATCTGATGAAAGCCGTGCACGTGTACACGTTGAACAAAAAGATTGCGACACACTGGTAATCAATCCAAACTGTGCATCATTATCGTTATGTCGATAATACTTCGCTACTTCCCCATAATACTTAGGTGGTACAGGGGAAATATCAAATCTAGACTCTATCATATTAAGCATATCTGCTTTGGATACCACTTTACTAAAGTCCCATCCATTGTCATTGCCAACATCCATAAATTCAATAAATCTAATTTCAATATGCTTCTCTTTAAAATATTGAACCATTGGAACGATTTGGCTGTCATTCACACCTTTTTGAACAACCATATTAACTTTCACATGAAAGCCAATAGAAACGGCGTAATCAATTTGGTCTAAAATAGTTGCAGCCTTGATATTTCGATTATTTATTGCTTGAAATACTTCATCATCAATGGCATCTAAGCTCACATTTATTCGTCTTAATCCAGCATTGTATAGGTTTTGACCGTGCTTTTTCAAAAGTAATCCGTTGGTTGTCAAACCTATATCTTCCACACCATCAATTTCATTGAGTTTATATATTAATTTATATAAATCACGTCTGAGCAATGGCTCACCGCCTGTAATCCGAATTTTTTTCACGCCTAATTGTGTATACACTTTCGCTATCCGTGCCATTTCATCAAATGTAAGCAATTCATCTTTAGGTAAAAAAACAAAGTCATCACCAAAAATTTCTTTTGGCATACAATAATCACAACGAAAATTGCAACGATCGGTAACTGACAATCTTAAATCGCGAATTGGACGTCCGAGTTTATCAGTTATTTGTTCTACCATAGCAATAGGCCTCCTTATCTATTCATCATAACTTGCTTTAAATCGTTCAAATCTTGTTGATAGTTAATGTTTTTGTACCAATATGATGTTGATTCAATTGCTTGAACATCTAGCCAATCACTTTCAACTTTTGTATATACATTCTTTAAACTATAATCGTCTGAAGCTAAGGCTTCATCTATATATTGCAAAGCATGTGGACTATAAAAAGCTAGTGTAGGAATGGGTCTTCCATTGTCTTTAAAACCCGCGATATCTAATTGATCCTCTATAAGGTGTTCAATCATAAATTGGTATAATTTACTAATTGCCTTTTGTGTAATCATTGGGGTATCCACAGATATCACAAAAAATAATTCTTCATCCTTATATTGACGCATAACTGAGCGAATACCTGCCAATGGTCCTTTATCTTTATTTTGGTCGTCATCTATAACTATATTAGGATAATCAAAATGACTCGCTAATTGTTCATTTGTACTTATAACAATTTGATTAAACATATTTGTGGCTTCTAACACATCAATAATTCTCTTATAAAACGTTTGCGACTCAATCTGTGCAAAAGCCTTGGGTTCACCGAATCTCTCAGATTGTCCTCCGGCAAGTATAATAGCTTTCATCTCTCTTTAACCTCCGCTAACTGGTGGAATCAATGCAATAATGTCATTAGGTCGAACAATATCGTCATTTTTTACAAATTCTTCATTTACTGCGACTTGAAATTTTTTATCACTGATACTAGGATAACGTTTAAATAGATCAATTATAAAATCTTCCACAGTGATATCATAGTTTAAATTTATATCTTCCGTATCTTTCTCTAATATTTCTTTAATTTCTGCAAAATAAAGTACTTTCATGATTGACCTCCTTCAATTGCATCTTCATAACTTCCATGTTGGTGCCCTTGCCATTGCGCACCATCTTCCCATATTTCTTTTTTCCATATAGGGACAATTTCTTTTATACGTTCAATCGCATACTCATTTGCTTCATATGCATCTTTTCTATGTGGGGAAGAAACACTGATTAAAACTGCGATATCTGAAATTTTTAATGGACCAATTCTGTGAACAATTGCCGAGTAGGTGCCTGGCCATTTCACTGATATCTCATTTCCGATTTGTGCTAACATCTTTTCAGCCATTGGAATATAAGCTTCATATTCTAAAGATTCTGTTTTAATCCCTTTAGTCCATTCTCTTACATGACCAGTGAAAATGACTACTGCGCCTTGGTGCGCATTAAGCACGTATTCTCTATACTGCTCTGTTTGGATAGGTTCACTTACAATTTCGAATTGTTTCATTTAGTTCATTCCTTCTATATTAAAAAAAGATAATAACCATTGCTCATACTTAGGTAATGCATCCACTTCGTCTAAATTAATACGATATTGTATATTTGTAAGATGCTCTAATACATTTAACTCACTTTTGTCTCTATAAACTAACACTTTATCAAAATTCGCTTCTTTAAAGCCTTCTACTAATATAAAGTTTGTTTCTATTGTAACAGATTCATTGATGATTTCATCTAGAGATTGTCTGTATTTTCTTGTAACCGATTGTTGATAACTTGTTCCTTGAACAATACTTTGATCCGCACCAGCTTGAAAGTGTTTCATATGATCGACATCATCGCCTTGTAGCGTAATATCATCCATATCATGTCCATGATGTTTAATTGTTGCTATATTAAAGCCTTGTGACTTTAAAAATTGAACTGTGTGCATCATTAGCGTTGTTTTACCTGTGTTTTTATAACCTACAATTTGTAAAATCATAGTTGCCATTCCATTTCATAACTTTGTGATTCAGTCAATAATACATTCACTGTATAACCCTTTTTATAGCCTCTTGTTCCCCCTGGTAACATGATCATTGCATTGCTATGTGCTATAGCTACTACCGCGCCTGATTTGTTAAAGCCTGAAGGCACTACAGTCATCTCTTTACCATTAAAGGTTGCACGTGCGCGAATAAATCGCGTAAAGGGGTTAGGCTTTTTAAAGTCTTCCATTAATGTAGCTCGTACTACTTGTGGATATATCGCCTTAGCCCCCATCATATGTTGCACTGCCGGCTTGACGTATAGCTCGAAACCAGTAAAGCATGCTGAGGGGTTTCCAGATAAACCAAATAAGTATTTTCCATCTGCAACTGCTACTGTAGTCACACTCCCAGGTCTCATTGCAATTTTATTAAATAATACTTCAGCTTCTATTGCTGCATATATCTCAGGCAAGTAATCAAAATCACCAACAGATACACCACCTGTTGTAATAACAATATCATGACAGCTCATAGCTTCTTTGACAGCTTGTATACTACTTTTGAGATCGTCTTGTTGTATTTTATAAGATTCTACCTTTAAATCTAACTTTTGAGCTAACGCAACAATCATAGGACCATTTGAATTTCTAATTTTACCAGCCTGTAAATTATCTGTAACATCTAGCAACTCACTACCTGTTGCTATTACTGCAATAGTAGGCTTTTTAAAAACAGGAACTTCTCCATAACCATATGTCGCCAGTACTGCAATAGCTCCTGGATTTATTTGTTGTCCTTTTTGCAATACAATATCACCTGTCCGCGTTTCTTCACCTTTTAGCGATATATTTTCATTGGCTTCAAATGGTTTGCGCAACGTAAAACTTTGATTACTTTCAACAGTTTGTTCTAACATTACAACTGCATCTGCCCCTTCAGGTATAGCTGCCCCTGTCATAATTCTGACCGCTTCAAATTCACCGACAGTTTTTTCGGAAACAGAACCCGCACCAATATGATCAATCACATTAAATTTTATTCTATGATCACCATTTGCACCTACCGTATCTTGGCTTCTAATCGCAAAACCATCATATGGGGATTTATTAAACCGAGGAATATCATAAGTAGCTACAATGTCCTCAGCTAATATATGATTTATACTTTCATGTAATACGACCGTTGTTTGTGTCATAACGATATTTTGACTAACAACACGTTCAATAGCACTACTAACAGAAATTGGATTTCTCTTTTCAACTGTCATATAATCTACTCCTTACATATATTTATTTCGTGATATACTAAAAAACGATTAGGAGGGATATTTTTGTCTGAATTCACACATATTAATGCCCAAGGAAATGCCAAAATGGTTGATGTTTCAGAAAAAAACATTACCAAACGTATAGCAATTGCTCACTCTAGTATTACGGTAAACCCAGAAATTTATAAACAGATTGTTGATCACACAAATAAAAAAGGAAACGTCTTAAATACTGCACAAATTGCCGGTATTATGGCTGCTAAAAAGACTGCTGACATTATCCCTATGTGTCATCCATTACCGCTCACTGGTGTCGATGTTGATTTTACTTGGCAAACAAATAAAACTACTTATACATTAAACATTCAGGTCACTGTGTCAACAACTGGTAAAACTGGTGTAGAAATGGAAGCTCTTACAGCAGCTTCTGCGACAGCCTTAACTGTTTATGACATGGCCAAAGCCTTAGATAAAGGCATGATTATTGGCGAAACCTATTTGTTATCTAAATCTGGTGGTAAAACTGGGGACTTCCAACGTGACGCTTAGTTATCCTCAAAAGAGCAGGAATAAATAGCACGAGCCCAATTTTGTTTGGGCTCTAATTATTTTTTAATTTCTGTTACTAAATGATTGAGTTCAGGTTTTATTAATCTGTCTAATGCTAATTTAATTGCTCCTGTTGACCCTGGGAGGCTAAATATCAATTTATCCTCAACTGTGCCTGCAACTGCACGTGACAATAATGCGCGTGTCCCTACATCTTCTGTATAACTTAAATATCTAAATAATTCTCCAAATCCTTCTATCTCTTTCGTTAATAATGAAGAAACTGCTTCTATTGTCACATCTCTTTTGGCTATGCCTGTACCACCAGTAGTAATAATTACGTCAATATCTTGAGACAACCATATCTTTAATTGATTTAATATTTCAGATATATCATCTTTAACAATACAGTAATGCTCCTTTTCTACTGAAGCATTTATTTCTGATAATAACGTTATTATTAAATTACCACCTTTATCTGTTTTATAATCTCTTGTATCTGAAACCGTTAACACTGCACATTGAATGTCTCTATCTAATTTAATATTTGTATGCATAAACGCGCTCCTTTATCCAAAAAGTTGGTTGATTAAGGTTATAGCTTGGTTTGGGTGTTTCATTTTATGAATTAATAATCTACCGCCTCTAAAACTCACAATAGGATGTCCTTTAAATTCGAAACGTAACATATATGGATTCCGTTGATAATCAATGGCTTGCTTAACTAAAAATGATTCTATTATTTCCTGGGAAATTTCTGGGTTTTGGTATTGAATTGTATCTCTTCCGCATAAACTTACATACTGTCGCTTTGTTTCATTTATATAAGGATAACTTGGGTTTTTACCACATGTAGGGCACGTCTCTCTTTGTATTTTACTAAATCCAAATACGTAGTGGTTGCCTTCCCATATATCACCATAGGTTAATTTTGTAGGTATGTTTTGTTGCGTTAGTATTTTAAGTGCATCTCGTGATTGTAAACTCGTAGTCATTGTCACCGCAGGCTGTATCACACCTACAGTATCACAAGTCATATTTATCATTGGTAATTGAGGCACTAAACAGTTAAAGCAAGGTGTCTTACCTGGAATAAATGCTGCTTCTATATATGTACTTTGAACTACGCCACCATAAATCCAAGGAATATTCTGTTGAAAAGCAAAATCATTAATTAATTGTCGAGTTTCAAAATTATCAGTGGCATCTAAGATTAAACTTACCTTTGTACCATAATGCTCTAAAAATTGTCTGTCAACGTGTGCAATATGCGCATGAACTTTTAAATCTGATCGAATTTCAGTCAGCTTATTTTCTGCAGCAATCACTTTAGGCAATGCTGCTTTTGCATCTATTTCTGTAAATAATGTTTGCCTTTGCAAATTACTGAATTCAATATAATCCCTGTCAACAATCGTTATTTCACTCACTCCTGCTCTTACCAAACTTTCTGCAAGATGCGTGCCTAAAGCTCCCATACCAATTATGAGTACATGAGAATGCATAATTTTATATTGTCCATTGTTACCAATAGCTTTAAATAATGTTTGTCTAGAATATCGGTCTATAGTCACCACAATAATCCTCTCTATACGTCATTGCTTCCATTATAAATCTTGCATCAGAATGTCACAATGGTTTGGTATCGATAATGTATAAACACGTGTATTCCCTAATTCGGGTACTTATTATCACTTAAAATTTTTAATACAATAGCTTAGATGCTGCATTTATTATTTGAAATGTTCTCTTAACCTATAATTGTGGCCTGAATCATGTATATTACTTAAATACAAGTATCCATTTATGAAAATAGTAAAATATTAAATTGCTCACTATAAATAATATCCATTGAATATGCGTTCGTGGTACAATAAATTGAATATAATATGGAGGTGAATGAATGGCACGTTCAAAAGGCTACGAAGAACAGCTTGAACAAGCTAAAGATATAGTCATAAACTCTATCGGAGAAACAATGGACCTTTATGGGGTTAACCGTAGTGTCGGTAACTTATATGGTACGATGGTCTTCGAACAAAAAAGTATGACTTTAGATGAAATGCGTTATGAATTACAAATGAGTAAACCAAGTATGAGTGCAGGTGTTAAAAAACTTCAAGAGTTCGATGGTGTTAAGCAACAATTTATCAGAGGCAGTAGGAAGCAACATTTCACTGCTGAAAAAGATTTTTTCACATTCTTTGGCAATTTCTTTTCTTTAAAATGGAAACGTGAAATTAAGTTAAATATAGAAGCGATACATAAAGCTGAAAATATACTTAATCCCATTGTACATTCAAATACAGCAGCTCCAGAAATCATAGAGGAAGCAAAAGAAGTATTAATTCAAATTGAACATTCTAAAGTCTATTACGCTTGGCTTTCAACACTAAGTGATGCATTAGCTAGCGGCAAGATTTTCGACTATTTTCCTATACCAGAAGATAAATAGTAAAAGGCATGAAGCACATCACGGTGACTTCACGCCTTTTTATTATGTCGTAGTTTTCACCTTGCACATGTTTTTCAAATCGAGAGAACATCAGATTTTCACACCTCTATTGCAGTCAACCAATTTCAACTACTTCTTGTGCTAATAATTCAGCTTCATAATTTGAATGTGTTACAAAAATCAACGGAATTTGCCATTCGTCAAATATATGCTGAACTAAACGAATACTTTCTTCTTTCGTCGCATCATCAAGACTAGAGAATGGCTCATCTAATAGTATTAAGTCCGGTTTAGTACTTAAAGTTCTAGCAAGTGCTACGCGTTGTGCTTCCCCACCTGATAACCGTGCTGGAAATTGTTGCTTTAAATGTCCTATATTTAATTGGTGCATTACTTTTTCAATATGCTCAGATGGTTCAGCCATAAATGTGATATTTTGATACACATTCTTATTAGGAAACAATTGATAATCTTGAAACAAATATCCTATATTCCTGTGTTGAATTTTAACTTCAATATGCTGCGTTGTATCTGTTAGAACATGGTCTTTTAATTCAATATATGCCTGATCTGCAGGTTTTAAACCAGCGATAATATTTAATAATGTTGTTTTACCAATTCCAGACGGTCCTTTAATTGCACATATTTTAGGGTTTTTATGATGTAGATGAATATCTAAGCGTGTATGTTCTAGACTATGATTAATTTTTATATTTAACAATTAATCTACCTCCTGAAAACGGTCTTTGTTTAACACATTAATTGTCCCAATCACTGTAATCGCAAATGCAACAAGCACAATCACCCAAAGCCAAGCTTGATGTTCTTTACCTTGTTCTACTAAAAAATAAATTTCTAAAGGTAACGTATTAGTTTTATTTGGAATATATCCGGCAACCATTAGCGTTGCTCCGAACTCTCCAATGGCACGTGCGAAACTCATCATAACTCCAGATAATATGGATCGTTTTGATAAAGGTAAAATTAATTCAAAAAATATTTTACTCTCGCTTGCCCCCATCGTTCTTGCAGTATTGAGCATCTTATTATCAATACTACGAAACCCTTGGACCGTATGTTGGTACATCAAAGGTAAACTTACAATTACAGATGCTATAATGGCCCCTGTCATTGTAAATACGACAGGTAAATGTAATACATTATCGAAAAATGAACCGATTATATTTCGCGGTGAAAATATAATTAGCAAAATAAATCCCATTACTGTTGGAGGTAATACAATAGGTAAAACAATTATACTCTCTAAAACTCTAGCAAAAAAGCCATGCCTTTTATACAACCATCTCGAGATAAAAATACCGATAAAAGTAACGATAATCGTACTTATTATTGCTACTTTGAGCGATATCCAAAACGGTGTAATATCTGGCATTATCAGAACCTCCTAGATTTCAAATTGATATTTTTTCAATATATTTTTAGCTTTGTCAGTTTTAAGGAAATCTATCCAAGCTTTAGCTGTTTTTTTATCTGACGTTGCAGCCGCCTTATAAATAATTGGGTTATTCAAATTTGCAGTATTTAGCGATTTAACTTTACTATTTCCATTTTCCTGACTTTGATACAAGTCTGTTTTATAAACATAACCTAATTGTGCGTTACCTTTTTCTACGTAATTAAGAACTTGACGTACATCTTTAGCAAAGACCAAATTACTTTTTACTTGGTCATAAAGATGATGCGCTCTCAAATATTGTTCAGCATATTTGCCCGCAGGCACAGATTTAGCTTCTCCAATCGCTAATTTATCATTTGCTTTTAAATCTTTTACCGATGTATATGTACTATCTTTTGTTCCAATAAGCACTAGCTTATTTTTGGCATATTCATATGTATAGCTTGCTTTCTTTTGTTCTTTTAATGCATCAACATCTTTCGTATTAGCTGACATGAGCACATCTACAGGTGCTCCTTTTTCAATTTGTTGTCTTAACGCACCAGAACCACCATAATTAAAAGTAACATTAATTGATTTATGCTTTGTTTCAAATGCCTGCTCTAAATCTTTTGTAACATCAGTTAAACTTGCTGCTGCTGATACTTGCAATTCTTGCTTTTCATTATCTTTATGCTTAGCATTGTGGTCGGTCGAACTTGAACAGCCTGCTAAGACAAGACAAAATGCAACTACCACTAATATGATATGTCTGTATTTAACTTTCATTTTAGCAACTCCTTTTGGTCATTATTATATGCTTAATTATAAAAAAACAAAAGAGCTGGCCAAAACGAAATATATTTTGACCCATCTCTTTTGTAAATTAAATTGATACTATAAACTATTAATAAAACGACTAAAAGCTTGCTGTCCTTGGTCTGTATTTTTAAATACGCCTGCATCCTCCAATACACGTTTGAACTTGTAACCAACTTCATTATCCACGATTTGGTCGACATTTGAACTACTAATATCATAGTTCTGCAACATCTTTTCTGCCCATTGTTGGTGAACACCTATATCTAATTGTGACTCACCTAACAAGTATCTTTTCACCTGTCTCAATTCTTGCTTCAAGCGTCCAGGTAATATGGCAGTGCCCATTACTTCTATAAGACCAATGTTTTCTTTTTTTATATGTTGTACGTCTTTATGTGGATGGAATATACCATCAGGATATTGCTCTGAGGTTTGATTGTCACGCAAGACAATGTCTAGCTCATATTGTTGGTGTCTGTATCTTGCAATAGGTGTAACTGTGTGATGACGTTCTCCTTTATTGCTATATGCTCTAATTGCAACTGCTTCGTCTGTATATTGATTCCACTGATTCATGACGTATGTTGCTGCTTCAATCAGTTCATTTTTCTTTGTACTTTTTAAACGAATAACACTCATCGGCCAATTTAGTGTACTCGCTTGAATTGAAGGGTACTCAACTATCTTAAAATTTTCAACTTCAGCAGCATTATCCATAGGAAAGACATATTTCCCAGATTGGTAATGATTATGAGATAAAATAGATCCCCCCACAACTGGTATATCAGCATTTGAACCTATAAAATAATGTGGAAATTGGTCAATAAAATCCAACAAATTAACGAAAGTTTGTTGGTTGATTTTCATAGGTACATGGCTTTCTGATAATACAATACTGTGTTCATTAAAATAGGCATATGGAGAATATTGAAATGCCCATCGCTGATTTCCTAGCATTAAATGAACGATTCGATGATTTGATCGAGCAGCTTGTAATACTGAACCTACGTATCCTTCATTTTCAACACATAATGCACATTGAGGATAATCTGAACTTGGTGCTTCTTTCGCTTGTGCAATTTGCTGCGCATCTTTTTCTGGTTTTGAAAGGTTAATTGTAATTTCAATGTCACCATACTCTGTCTCTACGTCATAATTAATATTATGAGCAATCGCATCTTCTTTCACATAATGATTACGTTTTGATAATGTATAAAAGTAATCTGTGGCCGCTTCAGGTGATACCTTGTAAGCTTTATTAAACTCACGATTAAGCACAGAAGGACGCGGTGTAATTAAATCTAAAATTTGTGCTTCAACAATTTCTCTTTGATACAATACATCTTCAATACAATTTTGATCAACTGCATTTTGTATCCAATATTGCGTTATCTCGTTTGCTGTCGCACTTTCATTTAATGTAGCTATTGAAGTATTATCTATACCGCTTGCATTTAAAATACGGATCAATTGATTTTGAATATATATGGCATCTTCTACTTCATAATCTCCATACATGACGGCTTGAGATACAAATTGTTGAACTAATTGTTGGTTTAATAACACGTCTTACCCCTCCATATCTTCTTGATAACCATTTGGATGTTGGTAATGCCATTGCCAAGCTGATCCAATGATGTCATTGATATTGTCATGTTTTGGTTGCCAACCTAATAATTGTCGTGCTTTATCACTTGATGCCACTAATTTACTTGGATCACCTACTCTTCGTTCACCTACAATAGCTTTAATCTCTTTTTGAGTCACATTACGAGCTGCTTCTAATATTTCAAATACAGAGTACCCTTGACTACTACCTAAGTTAAATGCACCTGGCTCCCCATCATTTTGTAAATATTCATATGCTAAAATATGCGCCTCTATCAAATCTTCAACATGTAAGTAATCACGTATACATGAACCATCTTCCGTATCATAATCATCTCCAAATACGGTTATTTGATCTCTTTGACCTAGTGCAGTTTGTAATACAATGGGAATAAGATGCGTTTCTGGACGGTGATCCTCGCCAATTGTGCCATCTTCTTTAGCACCAGCTACATTGAAATAGCGTAATGCAGCATATTTTACTCCATAGGCTTCGTGACTCCAATGCATCATTTTTTCCATCATTAACTTACTTTCACCATATGGACTTGTCGGTGTTTTAGAATCTTCTTCTGTAATTGGTACTGAATCTGGTTCTCCATATACTGCTGCAGTTGATGAAAAAATAATATACTCAACTTGGTGTGCATACATTACTTCAAGTAGAACTTGCAAACCTTGTACATTATTATTAAAATACGCTAACGGCTTTTGTACAGATTCTCCTACTAAAGAATACGCGCAAAAATGAAAGACGCCTTCTATAGATTCATTAGTAAATATGTGCGTTAAAAACCCTTGGTCTCGGATATCTCCTTCATAAAATTTCGCGTCTCTATGAACAGATTGTCTATGACCTGTGCCTAAATTATCTACGACTACGACGTCATATCCTCTAGAAATAAGTTGATCTACCGCGTGACTACCTATATATCCTGCGCCACCTAAAACTAAAACAGCCATATTAAAAATCCTCTCTCGATTTATAGTATCGTTTTTATAATATTTTCACGCCATCACTAATACCTACATGATAAAATGATGGTAAATATCCAATTTTTTCTTTATACGCGTGAGATACCTCGTCTTCCAAATGTTTGATGCTATCTTTATGTACTAATGCAATCGCACAGCCTGCAAACCCGGCACCTGTCATCCTCGCACCTAGTACACCTTCAACTCGTTGTGCTGTTTCAGCTAGCGTGTCTAATTCAATTCCAGTAACTTCATAATCAACTTTCAGGGAAGCATGAGATGCATTTAATAATTGTCCAAAACTACTAAAATCATTTTCTTTTAAATATTGATGTGCTTTTAGTGTACGTTCATTTTCAGTTACAGCATGTCTCGCACGACGTAATTTAACCTTATCTTTAATTAACTTTTGATGTTGCTCAAATTGCTCAAAAGATAATTCCCCTAAAGCATCAATATCAAGTTGTTGTTGTAATGCAGCTAATGCATCCTCACACTCAGCACGACGTTCATTATATTTACTCTCTGTTAATGACCGACGTTTATTAGTATTCATAATTGAAATGACATAGTCACCGAACTTCGCAGGGACATAATCATATGCTAAAGTTGCTGTATCAAGCAATATCGCATGTTCAGATTTACCCATGCCAATAATAAATTGGTCCATAATACCTGAATTAACGCCCATAAATTTATTTTCTACAGTTTGACCTATCTGAATCAGTTGCAATCGCTCTAAATCTAATCCAAACAATGCTTTCATTAACCAACCTGTCAATAACTCAATTGAAGCTGAAGAAGAAAGACTTGCACCATTAGGAATATTACCTTCTATTAATACATCAAACCCTGAATCAATATGCTCAAATTCTTGAGATAAATATTTAATTACGCCCTTAGGATAATTTGCCCAATCGTGCTTAGAATCAAAACGTAATTCCTCCAAAGTAAATGTAATGATGCCTATATCTTCAAAATTATTTGAATAAAGTTGTATAATACGATCATCTCTTTTGCTTGCTAGACCATAAGTACCTAATTCTATGGCCGCAGGAAAAACATAGCCACCATTATAATCCGTATGTTCCCCAATAAGGTTGATTCGTCCAGGTGCAAAAGCACTTACTTCTGCCTTTACTCCATATAATGACTCAAACTTTTGATGCATTGCTTGTAACATAACAATCCCACTCCTTTAATGTTTCAATAATTCAATTAAGTTAATAGACCCCTTAAGTAAGTAAACACAAATAAAGTTTACTTGTTTACTAACTGTTTTGTCAAACAAGACTATGTGTTTGATTTAAATGTATTTCTCTCAATAAGTTGTGCTTCTACCACCACATGTATTGCAATACGTCGTGTGTTATTGATACGTTCTTCCGCCATTCTAACTGCTATCCTGCCAAATTCATCAACTGGTATATGCACACTACTAATGGAAGGTACAGTATACTTAATCACTTCCAAATCATTAAAACTAATCAATTTAATTTCATCTGGAATTGTAACTTTTTCATATTGCAACTGTTGTAGAATGCCAATAGCCACCATGTCATTACCTGCTATAAACACTTCTGGCAGTGATTGTTGCTTCGCTAATACTTTTACTGCTCGTTCTCCATCTTCTTTGTCCCAACCATCAAGTATTGAAATATCTTCAATTTGTTGTTGTTTACACCATTTTTTATATGCTTCATATCTGACATCTGTATTATTATAAAATGGCTCACCTGACAAATTTCGTATAGTATGATAACCGCCGACATACGCAATTTTAGATAACTTCAATTGACCTAACTGATTAAGTAAATGCGTCATTGAATGATTAAGATCAGAATACACTGCATCTATTGATTTAGGCGTATTCGGATTATTAATAACGATAATATTTTTATTGCGTTGTTTAAGGATTTCTATTGCATCTCGAGAAAAATTCCCTACAACAATGATTGCGCCAGCCTTATCAATTTTTGCTAAATCTACTTCTGATTGATTACCATCTATTCTAATAGTACGCTTAAGTGACAAGTTTAATCGTTTAACTTCCGCTTCAATCGCTAAACGAATCTCCCGATAGTACGGATCCGACATTTCTTTAGCTCTTGAAGCATATGTGATTATCTGTATGCTTTTATTCTTTCTAGATGATTTTTGATATTGTAATTTATCAGCGATGTCATGTATTCTTTGTCTTGTAGTTTTAGATACTGAGAGTGTTGGATCATTATTTAACACTCGTGAAACTGTACCTGGACTCACCTCTGCTGCTCGCGCGATATCTCTAATACTTGCCATTCGACTCACCTCTAACTATTGTTTACTTTAAGTTTACCTGTATATGATTTTTATAGCAACAATGATAGTTATTTCAATTCACCAATTTCTTACGTTCATACCTATAATTTCAGTTCATCACTAACTATAAAATCAAATCTGATTCTTTTTTTTATGGGTGGAAATGCGCTAAAATGAACAGTGAATTATAAAGTGAGGTGGGTATATGAACGAGGATATATTAACAAATCAATCTATTGTAAGATACGAGCAAGGAAAGCTATTTCACACTACAGATCATTATGTAACTGAATTCCCACTAACTATAATGGTCAATGGAGAAGAATTTGCAACAGTTATTTGTAGTCCAAACAACCTAGAAGAATTAGTACTAGGTTTCTTAGCCTCTGAAGGAGCCATTCTGAAAAGCGCTGATTTAAAATCTATTCAAATTGATGATAGTAAAGGCTTTGCTCATGTGGAATTAACACACACATTAGACGATCGATTCACATACTCTACAAAACGTATGATTGCTTCATGTTGTGGCAAAAGTAGAGAATTTTATTTTCACAATGATGCCGCTATTGCCAAAACTTCTATGTCTAAAGTAACTTTAAGCCCACTTCAAGTCGTGAACATGATGACAAGATTACAAAGTGCTAGTACTATATTCAAACAAACTGGTGGTCTCCATAATGCGGCAATCAGTGATGGAGATACATTCTTTGAACATCGACAAGATATCGGACGCCATAACGCTTTAGATAAATTATATGGTTTTTGTATCCAAAGACATATTCCAATACGTGACAAAGTACTCATTTTTAGTGGCCGAATATCGTCTGAAATATTAATTAAAGCTGCAAAAATCGGCGTCGGTATCATCCTTTCAAAATCTGCGCCAACAACATTAGCCATTACCCTCGCTGAAGATTTAAATATAACTGCAATTGGTTTCATTAGAGACGGTAATTTCAATATCTATAGCCACGCAGAACGTATTAAAGCTGTGGAAGCAACAGAAGATTAATTATCCTTCGGTTGCCTTCACAGCTTTAAATTATTTTAAATCTATACGTTATTTAATCTACATTTTCTTTTAAAATTTGATAACAGAAACTAATAAAGATATAACCTTGCTTTATATACATGTGTTTAGCGCTATCTTCACCATCTGCAATAAGTATGATAGGTCTGGCACCAGCAACATTTGCAACAAAAGATTGCATAATGCTACCAATGCCTTTATTTTGATAACGCTCTAACACGCCAAAACCATCTATTTCTACCGTCTTATCGGTAAGAATTAAGTCTAAAATACCTACTGGTACGCCTCTATCGTATGCTATCAAACGTGACTTTTGATCATCATTAAATTGACTTCTTATCATCTTAATACTTTCTTCCGCATATGCTTTCCCATAAGGTTCTGCAAATTGCTTATAAATTTCAATATAATCTTCTAATATACCTGAATGGACAAATGACACTTCTATGTGTTCATGATATCTTTGTTTTATATTTGTACTTTCAATTGCATATAACTCCATTATACCTAATTCAAAGTGTTCCGACTTTAATTCATCCATCCATTTCTGTTCTAAACTTTCATTTTCTGGAAAAGTAAATGCCAAATGATTTGAACCTTGTCGTTTATGTAATTGAAATTGTTTAAGCATATCCTTTTTCCAAGTTTTAATCGTAGGCATCTGTTTATAGGCCCATTTATTCACATCAAATACAAGCGGTTCTTCGGGTGTTAAATAGATTGTTTTTTGAGCATCGTAACTATAAACAGTACCTTGTTGATATATATCTTCCATTGATATCACCACTAGCAAATCACCTACGCTTATACTTATGAATTTTATTTTAACAATTGCTGAAAACGACTATGATTAAGTAAAACATTCCCAACTAAACTTGCTATAATCGCCTTTACAATATCTCCTGGTATAAAAACCAATGACAAAGTGATTGACTTAGATATTGGTAAATTAGTAATAAGTCCCATGATTATTGTACCCACAACATCAAGCAAGATTGCCCCAATCACAATTGTTGTAATTAATAATACAATAAAGTTAATCTTTTTAAAATACAAATCTCTAACTAAACCAATGAGATATGCAACAACTGGATACATGAATAAAAAACCAGCTGAAGGTCCTGCAAATACGCCGATACCACCGCGTCCGCCAGATAACAATGGCAATCCAGTAGCAACAAGTATTAATAAGATAATTACACTTAATGTCCCATATTTACGTCCTAGCAAAATAGCTGCTAAGAAAATGCCTATGTTTTGCAAGACAATAGGTACTGGCATAATTGGTAATGGAATCGCAGGTACAAAACCTAATACAGCTATAATCGCTGTCATCAAACCTGTATATACTAAATATTTTGTAGTCATGTTCACTCCTCCTCAATGTAAAAATTATACCACTAATGTAAACATTTAAAAATAAAAAGTTTACATAAAGTAGCGTTATTTTTAACATTAAAAAAGCTATCAACATTCAAGTTGATAGCTTTTCCCCTAATAAGTCACTGATAAATCATTTTTAAATTCATTTAATTATTTGTTTAAAAATTTCTCTTTTAAATCTTTTCTCATATATTCTAATGTATAAGGATCATTGTACCAATATGTTTCAGCTTGAACTTGTATAACATTGTCTTTCTGGACGGCAGGTAAGTTGTTCCATAAGTTAGTTTTTTCATAAGCAGGTTTAGATTTTCCTTCACTTGTAGAAACAATATAATCACCTGCATAATCAGCAATCTTCTCTTGTTTTACTTCTGCCCAGCCTTCTTTTTTAACTAATTTCTCTAGTTTATCTGGCATATTCAGACCAAATGCTTGATATAAAACTTCGCCACCGCGTCCCCAGTTTGGTCCATAGCTATATAGTTTTTTATCGAATTCATCAAAGATTGAGACTGTTGCATCTGCGCCAATTTTCTCTTTAATTTCTTTCCCATCTTTTTTAGTTTGGGATTTCCATTTATCTTCCCAAGCTTTTGCTTTTTCTTCTTTGCCTAATAACTTAGCTAATTCTTTTTGTTGATCTAAGTATTTATGTTTTCCATAATCAAAGACAACTGTTGGTGCTATTTTCTTATACTTTTTAATATTTTTATCTGTAGAGTAAACGATAATTAAATCTGGTTTTGTTTTTGCAACTTTTTCTACATCATTTTCCCCAATTTTTTCAACGCCTTTGAATTTATCTTTTAGAAGTTTACTACTATCGACTTGTTTATTGACAGCAACAATTTTTCCATCAAGATATTTAATCCCACCTGCATATGTTGGCGCTACAACAGCTATGCGTTTTGGATTTTTCGGTACATCTATACTTTTCCCACTATCTTGTTTGTATGATTTTGTATCTTCCTTACTAGAATCACTATCAGATTTATTACCGCATGCTGCTAAAATTAAGACTAAAGCAATTAACGGAAACAATAATTTTTTCATCATTCTTCCTCCATTGAAAATCATTATCAGTTAAATTTGATTATATAATCTTTCAAGTAAATTTACAATACTTAGTTTATTAAATATATCTCATTTGATATCACAAAAATATAAATACTATATTAATACATGAAGGATAATCAATGTTTACTTTATATATTGAAAGGGTTTAAATAATTAAATGTTAATACACCTGCTATAATGACATATAAGGCACAATTCCATTTTCATATTTACCAAAAGATAAATAAAATAATTAAATTAAAAATCTAAACATAAAATGTTGGAAAAAGTGGTATGAGTATCCAAAGAGGATTATTCACTTGTTATTAAAGCAAATCATAACGACCAAATAAATTAACATAGTCATTCATTCAGCGGGCATGATGATTTCAATTACAATTCTTAGGCGGATTAGTATGTGTTTACAATCCACTGAATAACTAATCTAAACTTTTAACATTAATGAACAAACGCAGTAGCAGTAATATTTATGTTTGATATACTCGCTTATTTACTCATCAGAAGGAGGATATGATGAAAAAGTTCATGCTACTTTCAACACTTCTAGTTGCATTCATTTGTAGTCTATTATTGATTATTAATTTAACTATTTTACTATTATCCGTTACTAATAGTAGCAAAAAAGCAGATTTTGTCGCTGTCGGTGATAATCTCATACATCCTGTGGTCTACAATAATGCAAAAATTGCTGCTCATAGCTATGACTTTAAACCTATGTATGCAGCTATTAAACCATACATAAAAGATAAGGATGTAGCCTTTGTAAACCAAGAATCTCCTATGGGTGGTGATGATATACCATATTCTGGTTTCAAAAGGTTTAATACACCAAGCTCAGTTGCTAAAGATTTAGTCGACACAGGCTTTAACGTAATCAATGGATCAAATAACCATTCTTTAGATCAAGGCACTCACGGAGTTGAACAAAGAATTCAAACTTGGAATAAATATAAAAAAGAAGCTCTTTTCACTGGAACATTTAACTCAAAAGAATCACGTGATAAAATTCATGTATTCAAATCTAAAGGCATTAAAATTTCATTATTAAGTTATACCTTTGGTACAAATGGATTAAAAACAGATAAGCCGTACCAAATTAATTATTTTAATAAAACACAAATGAAAAAAGATATCCATAAGGCAAAAAAACACAGTGACCTTGTTATGGTCTCAGCTCACTGGGGAAATGAAGGTAAACATAAGCCAAATAAAATGCAAAGACATTATGCTCAATTTTTAGCTAATCAAAATGTTGATGTTGTGTTAGGCACACATCCTCATGTCATTCAACCTGTAAAATGGGTTCAAGGAAAAAATAATCATAAAACATTAGTTGCCTATTCACTTGGTAACTTCTTGAATGGTCAAGAAACAGGTACGGAGAGTAATCATTTAGGAGGTAGTATTCAATTTGACATCAAAAAACAACTTGGGCAAACTTATATAGATAATGTAAAATGGCGCTCTATCGTTAACCATTATGAAACACAGAATCAGCGTCTGGGAAGTCTTAAAAAAAATTTCGAACTATATATGTTAGATGATTACACAAATGACTTAGCTAAAAAACACGGCGTACAATACCAAGATGATAGTCACATGTCTAAAACACATTTAAATGAAATCACTAAGAATGTAATTGATGATGAATTTTTGGATAAAGCGAGTTATTAATCTAAGACCACAGCTAACAGTTTAGTATAATTTAGTTGTAGCCAAAGCAATCATTTATTAATACTAAACCAAAATAATAGGCTTTAACGACATAATACGTATCTAGTAAATTTAAATTACCAGATGACGCTTACAGATACTAAGTCGTTAAAGCCTTATTTTTACATGCGCATTAACTAAACATCAACATAAAATTTGCCTAGTTAAATATAGTGATGGCCTTATTTTTTATCAAAAAGACCTAATACCGATGCTGCTATATTGGTGTATGCCATATCTTCCATAGGAGGATTATGTAACCCTGCACGCATATCTCTGTAATAACGTTGAAGCGGTCTGTCCATTTCAAGACTCTTAGCCCCTACGATTCGCATTGCAATATCAATCACTTCGAGTCCTTGATTCATCACTAAGATTTTGCTTGCAGCTGTTTCATTCCATAATTGCGTGTCCTCATCATTGGTTGTATACAAAGCAGCTGTACTCCATAAAAAGTGACGCGCCGATAGTAAAAGTGATTCCATCTTTCCTATATTTTGTTGAACTGTAGATAAATCACCAATCGTTCCTTCTATACTATTTGGACTATGTGCTTTAGCAAAATCAATAGCATAGTCTCTTGCTGCTTGTGCGATACCTAAATACACACTCGGAATATGTAAAATCCATCCGTTGGGTTTCTTTCCAGCAGCACTTCTGAGTTCGACAAAATTACTTTTAGAGACATGCACATCATTTAACACTAAGTCATGACTTTCTGTAGCACGCATACCTATCATATTCCAATTATCAGCTATTTCTACACCCGCAGTCTCTTTGGGGATTAGAAAATAACCTACTTGCTCTCTTGCAGTATCATATGCACTTACAATGAAATGCGTTAATCCTTTACTCATAGACGTAAAAGTCTTCACACCGTTAATTACAAATCCATCATCCACTTCAACCGCATTTGTAGATGGTCTACCACCACGAGTTGGACTACCTGTTTCTGCTTCACTGATAGCCCTATTAACTAGTGCCCCGTTTTTCATTTCATCTGAAAACATCTTGAGCATAGATGGCTCCCACATTTGTTGTTCGTATAGTTGACCAACCACACTTAAATGCCATCCTATAGAAAGTGCTGTTGGGCCATCAATCGTTCCTAAATAACTTTGTATAATTACCATATCTTCTATGGTTGCACCTTCTCCACCATAAGCTTTAGGTAGTGTTAATAAGGTATAACCTTCATTGACTAACCATTCAATATTTTCATAAGGAAAGCGCGAATGTATATCATTATAATCTGACTTATCTTTAAATTGTTCTTTTACTGTATCTAATTTTTCAATCCATTTTTTTTGGATATCCGAATGTATTAACGCGGAATAACTCACTTTCATCACCTCATAGTTAGCTTCTATCCTAGATATTCCTAGTTTAACACTCGACTTTATTGAAAGAAAGTTTTTCAGTGTCAAACCTTTCTACACCTATAAGCCTTTATCTAGTATCTTTTTAACGTTTACGTAATTATTTAAATTCAATTCACATTAAAAAACCAATAGAATCCTACTAAGTTTAACAGGATTGATTGCGCTCTGGATAAGGGACTGTTACGACGATGATTAAACTAAACAATTTTGTAAATCATATATTATATACAGTCTCGTACTAAAAAAACAAACTATTATTAAAACAGCAATAGTTTGTTTTTTATGATTATTGATTATCTTATTATCTTTATTCGCAACTTCTTTATCTAACTTGCTCATTCAGCTTTTTGTCTTATCTTAAAGCTGTTTTTGTAAATTTTCTATAGTATGCTTTATTTTTTCACGTTGTTGCGCATTTACATAAACAACGATTGTACGTTCATCAATATCGCTTCTTTTTTTATTTAAATATTCCATTTTTATTAATTTTTGAAGTGATTTTGTTAGGTAATAAGGCTTCAACTGTGAATATTGCGCGATGTCCTTAGCAGTAATTTCGTTATTATTATTATTGTAAATATAGTTTAAAATAAATACTTCTTCATAATTCAATTGGTATTGGTACTTTGATTGTTTAAAGAAATTTTTACCTTGTTGGTATTTTTCGATAAGTTCATTTAATGATTTAAAATGTTGTAGTTTCATATAACCACTCCTTATGTTATTTCTAGTTGTTAATATAATAATTTTATCCTATTTAACACTTTTGATTCAATATGACTAACTATGAAAAATATTAAGATTTCCTACTCTTTTTTTAATGTTTTGTTTTAATTTTCAAATTTTAGTGGTCTATAGATACTTTTTATTACTAAAAATTGAATAGATAAACAATTAAATTTTCAACGCTATAACTTTATTTTTCCAAGAACTTCCTATTGTAATGTGAAACAAAAAAGAACTGGCTCACACAATGATGATGTGTGAGCCAGTTCTTTTTAATACTTAAAATCAGTTATTATTTTTTCTTACAATTGATTGTATCTAATAAACTTAATGCTGCTAAACCAGTTAAGTCTAGAGCGTGTTTAGCACCAGCTTTACCGTGTCCAGCTTCAAAATGTTTATAAGCTGCAACGCCTAATACTGAAATTGATAAAAGCGAACCTAAACGTGATAATTTTTTACTCGCAAAACTTAATACAAAAAATACTGCACTTAAAGCTTCAACTGCTCCAGCTAAAGGCACTGCGCTTGAAGGTAAGTTAAATACCTCTACAAAAGTATCTTTCATTGATTGGTCACCTTTTAATTTAGGTTTTGCTGCATCATACAATTCTTTGGCTAATTTTAAATTTGTTAAATAACGTAATATCATTATAAACGCTCCTTCTATTTGTTTTCAAAATATTTATCTACAATAGGTTTCACACGTTGTGCTAACAATTTGATAGTAGTCAGTGTTCTAGTATGAGGTATAGAACCTACTGGGGTGTGTAACATAAAACGTGTAAGACCTAGTGTTTCAACCGTTTCGATTATCTTTTGTGCGACAGTCTCTGGACTCCCTACGTACATTGCACCATTTGGACCAGCCTCTCGTTCAAAACTATTTTCATCATAAGGTGCCCAACCTCTTTCTTTGGCTAGCACATCATGACTAAATTTGACAGAAGGGAAGAACTCGCGCTTTGCTTGTTCATCTGTTTCCGCAATATATCCCCATGAATGTGTCGCAATAGATAATTCTTTTACATTGTGTCCATAAGATTCTGCTATAGATTTGTACATATCTATATTGCGTTTAAATCTTTTTGGGTCTCCACCGATTATAGCATAAGTTATAGGTAATCCTAACGCTCCTGCTTTTAACGAAGATTCAGGTGTCCCTCCTGTTGCTATCGCAATCGGTAATGGCCCATTTTCAGGTCTTGGATACACACCTAAATTTTGTATGGATGGTCTTAGTTCACCTTCCCAATTTACGATGGGATTATGATTAATGTTCATCAATAAATCAATTTTTTCATTAAAAAGTTGTTCATAATCATTTAAATTGTATCCAAATAATGGAAATGATTCAATAAACGATCCTCGACCAACCATAATTTCAGCACGCCCATTTGAAACAGCATCTAATGTAGAAAAGCGTTCAAACACACGTACAGGATCATCTGACGAAAGTACTGTTACTGCACTACTCAATTTAATGTGCGATGTATTTCTAGCTGCTGCCGCTAAGACAGTAACAGGGTCAGAAACTGCATAATCTGATCGATGGTGCTCTCCTAAACCGTAAACATCTAATCCATAGTAATCTGCCGTTTCAATTTCTTCGATAATATTTCGTATTCTTTGTGCATTAGTCACCGCACTTTGTTGTCCATCCTCTACATAAATATCAGTATTATCAGCAAAAGATGTTAAGCCGAGTTCAACTTTCATTGCTTCACCTCACTTAACTAGTATATTTTTTATACCATTATATTAAGGCTTCATTAAGTAAGTGTCAATATCTATGCTTACAATTTAGTTTCTTTTATTCAAGTCCTTATTCTGACTACTATATTAATTATTGAATATATGTTTTTTATATAATATCTTAAGTTAGTAAATTTTAGTTTATTTTAATAACTATTTTCTCTCATTTATTATTGTTTGAAATTTTCTGTTATTTTACAGCGTTGTAATAAAGCATAGTGCAATTATACACTAATAATTCGGAAAACGTTGATATAACAACCTTTCCTAACTATTTTAATAACACCAATTTATTACATAACTGAATAAATTATTAGAACTAAATTACAAAACGATAACATCGCCCACAAAGGGATGTTTTTCTGATAAAGTAATTCTTGTCGTTGAAACAGCGAATAAAAATTATAAATTTGTCATTAGAGACTGGGATAGCATTACGAAACAATTTTTAGGAGGATATTTTACAATGAAGAAAATCGCTACAGCTACAATCGCAACTGCAGGAATCGCTACTTTTGCTTTTGCACAACATGATGCAGACGCAGCAGAAAATAACAATGGTGGGTATAATCCTAATGATCCTACATCATTCGAATATTCATATACAATAGATCAACAAGGTAACTACAATTATGATTGGAAAGGTAATTGGAGCCCTAAACAAGCACAACAAGAAAATAATAATAGTGGTTATAGCTACAATACACAAGCTAGTTCTACTCAATCATATACAGCAAGCAATAATACAACTGGTGGAAGAGGCGCAGTTTCACACTCTACTTCAACAAGCAATGTTAAAGTAAGTACAACTAGTGCACCATCAAGTTCATCAAATTCATCAAGCTCATTTGCAAGTAATTCAGGTTCTTCAAATAACCTTTATACTTCTGGTCAATGTACATATTATGTATTCGACAGAGTTGGTGGAAAAATCAGTTCAACTTGGGGTAATGCTAATAACTGGGCAAGCGCAGCAGCTGGTTCAGGTTATACAGTAAATAACTCACCTTCACAAGGTTCTATTTTACAATCTTCAGCTGGTGCTTACGGTCACGTTGCATACGTTGAAAATGTAAATAGTGATGGTTCAATCGAAGTTTCAGAAATGAACTACGGTGCTGGCCCTGGTGTTGTTACTTCACGTACAATTTCAGCTGGTGAAGCTTCAAGCTACAACTATATCCACTAATAAGTGAATATAAATGACAAAGCAAACGCTATTTTTAGCGTTTGCTTTGTTTTTTTTATTAATTAACTTTAAATTTCTAAATTATAGTTATCTTCACCATTTTTAGGTTCGTCATGTGAATCTTTCAGATCACGCGTGTAGTAAGCACTAGTCTAAAATTAGCACTGGTGCTCTACATGAGAAAATGTGAAAAATTGTTGATTAAAATAGTACTTATAGATTATCTTTCTTTTATATAAATAGAACTAAAAGTATCAGTCTAGTATTAAGTGATTAATTAAACGCGTTGGATTATAACCTTTAAACATTCCCAATAAAATAATTATAGTATTATTAAAATGACGCTCATCTAAACACTAAATTCATAATTAACCGGTTCTATATTGCATCATCGCTACAATATACAATACAAAACCGATTACAAAATAGATAAAAGAAGGATATTTTAAACTTTATCTTCATTAGAAGTATCGATGAATACCATGACTCATAGCAATATCGCTACAATTATCACTATAAGGCAGATGGAATCACCTCATCTATACTTATGTTTATCCGAATTATATACTTTTAAACTTATCAGTGAAAATTCATCTCCAAAAATCAAATAATGTCTAGCTCTTTATCTCTATTTTTATCACTAATACTTATAGTCATGCTTTTGCTTTCTTTATAGTAATACCTGTAAATCCATAAAATAATGCAAAACATATACATAAATAACATGGGACCGTCCAGATAAAGAATTGATCTACAGTTACACCTAACTGTTGTGTATAGTAAATACCTGATGTTCCCCAAGGTATAAGCGGAATAATCATTGTACCTGAATCTTCTAGCGTTCTAGATAAATTTGTTCGATCCAAATCCATCTTATTATACATATCCATCATTAATACACCCACCATAATGATAACTACAGAAGCTACACCTGCTGCTAATACCATTATTAAACTACCAATGATGGTAGTTAATATCAATTGACCTACCGTATTTATATTTTTTGATATTTTGTGTAATATAACATCTAAACATCCTGCTTTTTCTACGATTCCAGCAAACGCATAACCACAAAAGATAGTCACAACGATTTCAGTCATGCTCATCATGCCACCTTGTTCAATCAAGGTTATTGATCTTTCTGAAAGTGATCCACTACTAGCAGGAACCATACTCTTGGTGAATCCATCAAATGTTGCTTTGAAACCGTCTATAATATTAAAACCATTATTTAACGCACCCACACCTATAGCGCTTAAGCTTGATAATAACATCGCTGGTACTGTAGCAACCTTACATGCTAAACAAGCTACAATAACGATAACTGGTATCCAAACAAATATATTAATATGATAAATTTGAGATAGCTCTGTTAACATTTGATTAACTTGTCTTGTATTTGTATTCCCACTATATTGTCTTCCAGCAATATACCATACAATCAAACCGATGATTGAGGCTGGTATGGTTGTCCATATCATAGCTCTAATATGCGCAAAAATATTCACTTTAGTAACCAGTGCAGCTAGATTTGTCGTATCAGATAGTGGAGACATTTTATCACCGAATACTGCACCCGCGATAATTGCACCTGCTGCCATACCCGAACTGATATTTAACTCGCTCCCAACCGCCATCAGTGCAATGCCCGCCGTAGATGCAGAACCCCAAGCAGTACCTGTAGCAACAGAAGTAATTGCACAAATAATAAAAGCAGATACTAAAAATAAATGAGGATTAAGAAATTCTAAACCATAGTAAATCAAAGATGGGACAGTCCCTGAGTACATCCAAGTACCCACGATGATGCCTACTGCTAAAATAATAAATATAGCTGGCATTGCTGTTGCTAAACGATGCGTTATGCCTTCTTCTAAATCTCTCCATTTCAATCCCACTCGTCTTGCAATCCAAGCTGCATATGCTGAAGCTAAAATTAATAAGGGCTGAATTGGAATTTCAAATACGACAAAACCTGTGATCACGATGATAATCATGATTATGATTGTTGAAATAGACTCTAAAAATGTGGGCTGCCTTATCATACACATACCTCCCTTTAATGATTTTATTAAAATAATCTTTCGTAGCTATTCCAATCCTAATTTTCCTTTTCCTAATTCATCTATTGTAAGGCCTTCTTCAAACAAATCACGCTCTAATATTGTAGATGCTATCGTAATGATTGCGTCTATATTTGGCGTTGCAACGCCAATATGATGTCCTAGACTGGACCATAAGACCAAACCATATGTAATATCTTCAGTTAAATACCGATTTTTCACATGGTTTGGTCCTTTGATTTGTGAAAAAACTGGACTGGTATTAAATAATCTATTGAGTGGTTCGTCCTCATCCTTTTTATCTAAATATCCCCGTTCAATACGAGCTTCTTTCGCTGTTGACAGTTCAAATCCTAATTTACGTCCCAATGTTAAGCGCTCCAATTCAACGGCATGTAATAAACGCACAGTATGCTTTGTGATTCCTTCGCCATATAGAGCAAAGTCATTTGCATAATCGATACGTCCTACATTTAACAATGTTGGGCCTGGATGTACTTCAGGATTCCCATTTTCAAGATTGGTCTTCCACAAACTTTCTTCTTTAATCAAGTATGGATATAGCGTTTCTATTTTATCAAAACTCTCACTTAAATATGTTTTATCATAAGTTGAAAAGTAAACTTTTCTTACATTTAAAGATAAGTCAACGCGCGCTAACTCAAAATTGACACGTGTGCCGTAAGTTAATGTATTTACTTCTGCGAATTGTGGTAATGCATCTATATGCATTTCTTCTAAAACGTTTATAAAACGAATGGATGCCATTGCAGCTGCCATATTAAATAGAATTAATTGATTATTTTTCAAAAAAGGTGCCATTGTATGGGCATACTGTTCAATAAAAGAAGATGGCATAATCACTTGAATAACTTCTGCATCATCAAGCACATATTCCATATCATCACTGATATCGCTAAATGCAACGAAACTTTCTTTACCTTCATTATTAAAAGTAAAACCATTTTGTTCTATAGCTTTATTAAATTTATCAATAGATTGGTTTCTACAGTATAATTTAACCTCGTGTCCTTTCTCTACCATATCTAATGCTGCAGTTACAGCTCCATTCCCTGAACCAACAATTGCAATTTTCATTATTTCCCTTCTTTCTTTAATAAATAATATCATTTTAACTTTAAGCTTTACTTCATTGTATAACCTATTAATAATTTCAATAAACCCAGGTTTCTCCCCTTTCATTTATGATTAAACTTTTTGAATATTGCCTCATTAAGCAATTTTTTATTCAAATTTCCTTAAAAATAACATTTGCTCAATTGAAATATCAATAATCAAAAAAATTTGGTATAGTTAATACATTCAAAGGAGGCACATATGATGAATGAACAATATAATGCATACACATCTGAAACAGTACAACAATTCTCTCCTACTCGTGACGAACGAGTGATGGCTACATTGATTTATGTATTAAGCTTCTTTACTTCACTTATTGCACCACTTATTATTTGGCTAATTAATCGAGAAGATTCACCATTTGTGGACAAAGTGAGTAAAAATTACTTCAACTTTTTACTTTCCTATTTTATTTGGTCTATACTTGCATTAATTTCTATCTTTATTTTAATAGGTTTTATTTTAGTTCCTGTTATTGCACTTTTAAATTTTATATTTACTATCGTAGCTGCTGTAAAATCATATAATGGAGAAGATTATTTACCTCCATTATCTATCAAATTTTTTAAATAATACTAATCACAATATTAAGATTATTTACAAGTAGTGTAATATTAAAAAGTGATTTTCAATGTTAATTTTCCGTAAAAACTGTTGAATAGCCCTTTAGGTCCTGACTTCATCTTGTAACCTCACATATCGTTTATTACAACGATATGTGAGGTCTTTTTAATTGGTTTACAAAAACGTAACAAACCACACAAACCTTGATTCATCTGTTAAAGTATTGTTTGTCGTGAAAAGCAAAGAAGAAATCAAACATTCAATTAACAAATAAACGATTGAATTATTATATAAGCTTTAAAATTTTGGGAGGATTTATTAATTATGAAAAAATTATTAACAGCAACAACTTTAACAGCAGGTATTGGCGCAGCAATGGTAGGATTAGATCATGGACATGATGCAAATGCAGCAGAACAAACACAAACAACTAACGAATCTACTACACAATCAGCTTCAGGTTCAAGCGCTAACTTATATACTTCAGGTCAATGTACTTGGTATGTATTTGATAAAGTAGACGGTAGCATCGGTTCTACTTGGGGAAATGCAAATAACTGGGCATCAGCTGCATCAGCTGCGGGTTATACAGTTAACAACTCTCCAGAAGAAGGATCAATTTTACAATCAACTTCAGGACCTTATGGACACGTGGCTTATGTTGAAGATGTAAATAGTGATGGTTCAGTACATGTTTCTGAAATGAACTATAATGGCGGACCATACTCTGTAAGTGAACGTACTATTCCTGCTGGTGAAGCTGGATCATATAACTATATCCACGTTGACTAATCAACGAACATCCCCTTTAAAACCAGTAAAGTCATAGACTTTACTGGTTTTTTTATGTCTTAAAAAACGCTATTGCAGTTGCTTAAGATATTTGAGAAAATAAATACGTTTCGTAAAAAAGGAGGCACACACACCATGCAATGGTTGAAAGTTATACTAGCTGGACTCATCGAAATATTATGGGTAACCGGTTTAAACGTTGCCGATTCTTTTCTAAGTTGGATTGGCGTCTTAATTATTATTGTTATTAGTTTCTTTCTGGTCATATCAGCATGTAAATCCTTACCTGTTGGTACAGTATATGCCGTATTTGTCGGTATTGGGGCTGTTGGTACAGTACTCGTAGATATGATTGTTTTTGGAGATCCTTTTAGTTTGATTAAATTAGCGCTAATTGTATTATTGATTATCGGTATTATTGGATTAAAACTTACTACTGAGGAGGCTGAAGCATAATGACTTGGGTTATATTACTAATTGCGGGACTACTAGAAGTACTAGGCGTAGTCATCTTAAATGAGATTTCGCGCACTAAAAAGAAATGGCTGGTTGCGCTATTAGCTGTTGCATTTATTTGTAGCTTTAGTACGCTTAAAGTAGCAATGAATGATATACCTATGGGCACAGCCTATGCAATATGGAGCGGAATAGGTACAGGTGGTGGCACACTCGTTGGCATGATTGTTTATAAAGAATCTAAAAATGCTAAACGTATGTTCTTTATTACGCTAATTATTTTATCAATTGTAGGATTAAGACTAGTAAGTTAACTAACAATCATCTACAATACCATCTCATAAAACAAACTTATAGCACTATTAATTCAAAATTACCAAATCCAATATACAGACTCTAAAGATGGTACTGCAACTAATTTAATTAGGTGCGGTGCCATTTTATTGTATAGATGTATCATCATACTATTAATATTTTTAAACAAGTGAAGAGGATTATGAACAATCGATTTCAATTACTATTCATCTCTTTTACTTTATAATAATGAGATAATCCTTCACTAAATCCCTCTTGTTTTTTGTAAGCGCTTAAATTTCATAGTCAATTACTATTCAAAAATTTGTTTCACACTTTATTATTTACTATACTTTAAGTAAAGGAAGTGATTACATATGGTAAAAGTTTTTATCGCTGGTCCAATACCTGAAGTAGGACTTAATTTATTAAAAGAACAAGGTTTTGATGTAGATGTTTATGAAGGTCAGGGTATTATAGATCAAGATAGTCTAAAGCAAGGTGTAAAAGATGCAGATGCGTTAATCAGTCTACTTTCTACAAATGTCGATCAATCAATCATTGATGCAGGTAAACATTTAAAAATTATTGCCAATTATGGTGCTGGTTTTAATAATATAGACATTACTTATGCACGTCAAAAACAAATCGACGTTACAAATACGCCCAAAGCTTCTACTAACTCTACCGCAGAGTTAACGTTTGGCCTTGTACTTGCCGTTGCAAGACGTATCCCAGAAGGTGATACATTGTGTCGTACTACGACGGGTTTTGATGGATGGGCGCCACTGTTCTTTCGAGGAAGAGAAGTATCGGGTAAAACCATTGGTATTATCGGTTTAGGTGAAATTGGAGGCGCTGTCGCTAGAAGAGCTAAAGCATTTGATATGACTGTATTATATACAGGTCCACATCAAAAGAAAGATAAAGAACGTGAAATTGGCGCAAAGTACGTAGACTTAGATACTTTGTTGAAACATTCTGATTTTGTAACAATTAATGCCGCTTATACACCTGATTTACACCACCAAATTGATACTGAGAAATTTAAATTGATGAAAACAACAAGTTATCTTATCAATGCCTCACGAGGACCTATTGTGCATGAACAAGCCTTAGTACAAGCGTTGAAAGATAAAGAAATTGAAGGTGCAGCTTTAGATGTTTTTGAATACGAACCCGAAATAACTGATGCATTAAAATCTTTAGATAATGTAGTACTCACACCACACATTGGTAATGCCACATATGAATCTCGCGATATGATGTCTAAAATCGTGGCTAATGATACTATATGTAAATTGAATCATAAACAGCCAAAATTCTTAGTGAATTAACTTGCCAAATGATTATTAAATACTTACTTTAGCTATATCCGCATACAATAAAAACCTAGCTGCACATATATTGAATATGATGTGTAGCTAGGTTTTGTTTTATAATTATTAATTATTTTTGTTTAGATTTATATAAAAATCTCGTTTGATTACTTATTAATTTGTTGGGTATCATTTTCGCAATAGCATTTCTAACTGCAACCACAAAACGATTGCGTCGTTGCGCAATTTTGCCTATTTTTCTAGAACGTAGCGTTACTTTTTTAGTATGTTTTACTCTTAGTTTATCATAACGTTGAAGTGCTTCGTCAAAATCATAACTGGCAATACAGTTTGCTAAAATAATCGCATCTTCCATTGCCTGTCCTGCACCTTGTCCCATATTTGGTGTCGTTGCATGCGCTGCATCACCTAATAAAACAACGCGTTGATAAATAAATGACTTCAAAGGATTAAGATCATAAATATCGTGTAATAATATATCTGTTTCACTTTGTTTATCCAGTATTTTTCTCACTTCATTAGGAAAATGATTAAATCTAGCCTGGAGGTGCGGTTTACCATATGATTGCATCTTTGTATCTTTTTCTTTTGCATTGATAGAAATAAACCAATAAGCTTGATTATTTAGTAGTGGTACAATACCTACTCTGCCTTTTTTAGACCAATATTCTTTGGCTATGTTTGTATGTTTAATATCTACATCTTCCACTAAGCCTCTAAATACTGTATAACCTTGATATATAGGTTTACTATTGGGTACTGTAACCTCACGTGTTTTTGCATGAATGCCATCTGCCCCAATACACAGATCAAATGACTCCTGTTCCTGCGTTTCAAAATGTAATGTCACTTTTAATGCACCATTATCGATATCTGTAACATGATGATTTGTAAATATTATTTGATTAGGTACATATGACTTAATAATATCTATCAATGACTGACGTGTCATTGTTAAATTAACTGTGTTTTTTTTCAATTTCATTTTAGATAACATATTATTTTTGTCGTCTAACACTTCCATCGTGTCAATCACTTGGCCAACATTTTTAATGCCTTTTGCTAAATCATGTTTCCCTAATTTTTCAATGACATTGCCACCGATTCCGATGCCTGCACCTACTTCAGAGACTTGACTATTTTTTTCAAAAATTTTAACCTCATGGCCTTGTTCATTTAATAAAGCTGCTGCCGTTAAACCACCGATGCCTGCGCCTACTATTGCTATTTTCATTTTTCATTCACTCCACATTTCCCTAGTCTTTTCCATATTACTCATAAATATTAATGCTAATTTTAAATGCCTTATACAGATAAAAAAGATAACATTAAAACCTTATGTTATCTTTGCCATAATGCTAGTATAACTCAATCGTTATAAATAGTAGTCATCATGAATATGATCTTTTCTAATACCTAATTGTTTATAATAATGTTTCATAAAACTAGCTATGTTTTCATCCCACTCTACGTCACTAGCATATTGATGATTGCCAGGGTTTTCGGGATTCCAACGCATTTGGTACAACGTTAATTGCTCCTTATTAAGATAATTTTTACGTACAAACTTTGCTCCACCCATAATTGCTCTTTCTGGGGATGTCCATGATTGTTCTTTAGCAAAACTACTGCCCGTGTGAACCGCATTTACATCAAATGCACCAATACCATAAAAATTATAATATTTTTTCCCACCATCTTCGATACCATTTGCAAGCTCTGATTTACCGTGCCCAGTTTCTACAAGTGCATGACTCACTAAATATAATACATTCACTTCATATTTATCTTGAGCTTTTAAAAATGCCGCACCTTGATTTTTTAATATACCTTTATCTTTTAAAATGTGATTTAATTCATCTTCTGACATCGATACTGCCTCAGAGATATCCATATGATTCAAATTTGCTTTATCACTGTTTACATCCATAGCTTTTTTTACATCTGCCTTCGAAGCATTTATAAATTGGCCATTTTTTTCTTTCATATTCAAAGTGCCTTCACCAAGTTGTCTATCAACCGCTTCGTCAAATGTATATGACTTTTGATTATCAAATAAATGTGTTTCATTAATGATAAGCAGAATCGCAAAAACAGCACTTATGATTATCAATAATATTAACGGTAACCTCCGCTTTATATTTTCATTCATTTTGAGAAAAACTCCCTAACTTACATTTATTTAGTCAATGTAACATAAGCAAAAATAATAGCAATTAAGACAATTATAAAAGAAATATTAATTGTTATCCTCATGCCTTTTCGATCTCTAAATAAAGTATTAAATATCGTTAAACTAATCACCAGTGACAATACAAACATTGTAATCGCCATCACCATATTTAAAGTAATTAAAAAAATTATCCCAATGACTAATAAAATATTTGAAAATATAGCCATCACTTTTATCATTTTCGGATTGATAAGCTTCCACTCCTCATCGTAAAACATATGTAATATTTAAATTCTAATAATAGAAATTGTATCATATTTATTACTGTTGCAAATATGTCATTTTAGAGACAACAAAAGATAACACTCGATTTGTGCCGTAGCCTAAATCGAGTGCTAACTTTATAATTATTCGATTATATCGCTATTATCTTGACATTCCTCTTAGCATATTAAGCATATACGTTAAGCTGCGATTCATTTCGTCATCTTTTAAGATGCCCATCAATCCTGTTATTGATGTTTTTTGATTTGGATTAGCTTGATTAGCAACATGCAAACCTTTATTTACTTTGTTTAGCATCTCAGATAAATCATTTACATTTAAATCACCTAGTAAAAATACAAGTGAGGCCATATTAGAAATCAAACCAGAATAAGTGTCCTTATTTAATTCAACTGCAAATTTGTTAGCAATAACCCCTCTACTTTTAACTGCACCAGATAAAGCATCTAGTATTTTCGCATCGTCTAAAGTACTAATAATGTTGATTGCTTTCAAAATACTATCTTTATTCTCAACAATTGCATCTGTCACTTCTTCTAAACTTTCTTGTTTGATCTGCGCTTCTGACTTTTCCATACGTTTAATTTTAGATATTCTTTCAGCCATTATCTATCCACCTGATTTCCTGGGAAAGTATAGTCTTCACGTTTCCACTTATCTTCAACTCGTACACTATATTGCGGTTGGCGTTGTTTATTCACACGGAAGTTTGTTGGATTTAACGGGGACTTACCTCTACGTGTCTTCACTTCCATACGACAACTTGTACGTTTATACGATGGCGTATCTGTATCTTTATCTACATCACTATTTGTCAGTAAGTTAATCGCACCATGATCGCCATTAACCATTGCATTGTTATTCAGTGGTATATAGATTTCTTTGCCTTTCACTCTATCGGTAACATGAGCGATTAACTCAGCTTCCCCCGTATCAGAAATTAATTTAATTTCTGCACCTTCGTGAATTCCGCGCTCTTTTGCTAATTCCGGTGAAACTTCGACAAACGTACTTGGCATTTTGTATTCAAGGCCAGGTACTTTATAAGTCATATTGCCTTCATGAAAATGCTCTAATAGTCGTCCATTGTTCACATGTAAATCATATTTTTCATTTACTTTAAAGAAATTATCAAATGTTAATGGATAGAATTGGGCTTTACCATCCTCAAAGTTAAATCCTTCTATATAAAGTGTTGGTTCGTCTGTACCATCTTCAGCTACAGGCCATTGTAAACTGCTATATCCTTCTAGTCGATCATAATTCACACCTGAATATAATGGCGTTACTCTAGCGATTTCATCCATGATTTCACTCGGGTGTTGATAATTCCAATCATAGCCTAAAGTCTTTGCAACCGATTGTATGATTTGCCAATCTGGCTTAGAATCGCCTTTGGGTTCCAATGCTTGATATAAGCGTTGGATACGACGTTCAGTATTTGTAAATGTTCCTGTTTTTTCTAATGAAGGACTTGCTGGTAATACTACATCTGCATACGATGCAGTAAATGTGAAGAACTCATCTTGTACAACTAAGAAACCTACTTTTTCAAGCGCGGCTTGTACAAAATTAATATTAGAATCTACTATACCTGTATCTTCACCATATAGATAAAGTGCATCTATTTCACCTTCATGAATACCTTCCATCATTTGGTGATTATCTCGACCGACTTTATCAGGTAACGCTTCACCGTATTCACGTTCAAATTTCGCTCTAATTTCATCATCCACTACTTTTTGATAGCCAGGAAATTGATCAGGCATACTTCCCATATCACTACAGCCTTGAACATTATTATGTCCTCGTAAAGGATATGCGCCTGTGCCTGGTTTTCTATAGTTTCCAGTAGCTAATAATAGATTTGAAATTGCAGTTGATGTATCGCTACCGATATCCTGTTGTGTGACTCCCATAGCCCAACAAATAGATACTGATTCAGCGTTCACAACTTGTTTTGCGAAATCAATTAACGCTTCTTGAGAAATACCAGTCGTTTCTTCTGCAAATTCCATTGTGAATGGTGCTAAAGATTTATAGTATTCTTCAAAATGATTTACCCACGTGGTAACAAATGATTCATCGTGAAGCCCATGATCAATAATGTATTTTGTAACAGCTGACAACCAAACTAAATCAGTACCTGGTTTAGGCTGATAGAAATTGTCAGCACGTTCTGCCATTTCATGCTTACGTATATCAAAAACATTTAAAGTATTATTATATAATTTGTGACCACGTTTAATACGGGACGCAATAACCGGGTGTGCTTCAGCTGTGTTCGTACCTATGAGTACAACCATATCTGCGATTTCAAGATCATCGATAGAACCCGAATCTCCGCCGTGTCCTACTGTTCTAAATAAACCTTTAGTTGCAGGTGCTTGGCAATAACGGGAACAATTATCAACGTTATTTGTACCAATTACTTGGCGTGCTAATTTTTGCATTAAATATGATTCTTCATTCGTTGCTTTAGAAGAAGAAATGAATGCTAAACCATCTGGCCCGTGCGTAGCTTTTACTTTCAAGAAGTTTTCAGATACGACTTTCAACGCTTCTTCCCATTCTACTTCTTCAAACTGACCATTTTTACGTACTAACGGTTTAGTTAATCGTTCTTCAGAATCGACATAATCCCAACCAAATTTTCCTTTAACACAAGATGAAATTTTATTTGCTGGAGATTCGTGTTGAGGTTGTACTTTTATTACTTCTCTATCTTTTGTCCACACATCGAACGAACATCCGACACCACAATAGGTACATACTGTCTTTGTTTTTTCGATACGTTCTTCACGCATAGCTGCTTCTGAATCTGAAACTGCAAATAATGGACCATATCCAGGTTCAGCTTTTTTAGTTAAATCAATCATGGCTGCTAATGAACCTGGTTCTAAATCTGTCATATAACCAGCATTACCTTCCATATTGACTTCCATCATGGCATTACATGGACAAACTGTTGCACATTGCCCACACCCGACACATGAAGAATCATTAATAGTAGTATCATTGTCCCAAATTACACGTGGTTGTTGGCGTTCCCAATCAATTGTAAGTGTTTCATTGACTTGAACGTCTTGACATACTTCTACACAACGCCCACATAAAATACATTGATTTGGGTCATAACGATAAAATGGACCGTAATCTTTTTCGTATGGTTTTTCTTTATATTCATATGTTTGATGTTCTAGTCCCCACTGATCCATTGTATTATGAATCTCGCAGTCACCATTGTTATAATCACAAACTGTACAATAAAGCATATGCTTTTCTAATATTCTATCTAAAGCTTCTTTTTGACTTGTCTGGACGTTATTATTTTGTGTATGAACGACCATAGGCTTATCAATTATTGTGCTACAAGCACGTGCCATTTGACCATCTATCTCAACAGTACAAGTATCACACGTTTGAATCGGACCTAGCGATTCGTTGTAACAAATTGATGGAACAAAAGTATCTTGAGATTTAATAAATTCAAGTAAATTTGTCCCTGGTTCAACAAGATAATCTTTCCCATCTAACGAGACAATTAAGTGTTCTTGCATAGTTTTCACCCCTATTAGTTTCATGTACTATACCCGTATGTGCATTACAAATTCACAACTAACATTTAATCTAAAAAGCCCCACACTTTTTAATTTAATGTTAGTTATATTGTATACGTATTTCTTCAGAATGTTAAGGCTTTCCCTTTCTATTTTAATTTTCATCAATAACAAAGTTAGGTTCATATAATAGAAAAGCAACATTTACTTTAGACTTTTATTTTACCTAAAAAAAATATGAGTTTTAAGCAATTGCTTAAAACTCATAGAATTTATAATTATTAAATACCTAAATTATCTTTAATACTGGACTCTATTTCACTTAGCGAACTGTCGCTTGGTACAAAATAGTACAAGCCATCGTCTTGAATGCCGCCTTGACCCTGTAATTGGTGTCTATTCACATTATCATTAGCATCATTATATTTACTTCTAATTTTGTTTAATTCACCAATCGATAAATCTGTCTTCACATTATCTTTAATATGATTCATTATGGAATTAAAATGTCGAATAGAACTTACACTTGTAAGTTTGTTGGCTAATCCTTCTATAACAATCTGTTGGCGTTCTTGACGTCCGAAATCTCCGCCTGCGCCTTCTTCTTTACGACTTCTTATAAAAGCCATCGCTTGTTGTCCATCCATATGTGTTTTTTCGCCTTCATTAAATTGTTGGCCGTCATATGAGAATGTAGCATTACTTGTTACGTCAATGCCACCCACTGTATCAATCATATCTTGCATGCCATCCATATCAATTGTCGCATAATGATCAATTGGCACATTTAATAATTTCTCTACCGACTTCACTGCCATTTCTGGTCCGCCATAGGCATAAGCATGGTTAATTTTTTCTGTTGTTCCTTTACCAACAATTTCTGCTTGCGTGTCTCTCGGAATGCTTACAATTTCAGTTGTTTTTTTCTGAGGATTGATAGATAACACCATGATTGTATCACTACGTTGACCACCACCGTTAGCAGTTCTTTTTGCATCAGAATCTACACCAAATAATGCAACAGTAAATGGATCACCATTATTTAAATTGACATCTTTATCTCGTAGCGAGGATTTATTTCTATCTAAAGGATTGTGTATCGAACCACCGACAGAAAATATTTTAAAACCTAGATAGATTACTGCTATTAGCGCTAATAAAACTAATATGCCAAAAAACCATAATACAATTTTTTTGGATAATCCCATTTTTTTTTGTTTGTAATAATTAGAGCGACTCACTCTTATCATGCCCCATTCTGTATTCAATTTTCATTTAATACATTCATTATATAGTAATTAGCTTGTTTTGACATAGTGCTTGAGACCTATAGTCCACCTCAACTTGAATAACTTTGTTATGCCCCTTTATTTTTCATAACCTTGTCCAGAATTTAATATTTGTAAAATTTGTTCATGACATGCACGATTACTAATTATAAAATTGCCGCCTTTGGAAAAATCAACTGGTTGGTTATTTAAAGAAGTCATCTTCAGTCCTAATTCACGTGCAAATAAGAATTGCGCTGCTATATCCCAAGGTTTTGGGTTTGTATTTATATGCGCTCCAAATTGTCCATTAATTACTCGAATAGAGTCTAGACCACATGAACCAATGAAACGATAGCTAAATGATGCATCATGCAAGTCATGCATCGTTTCATCATTCATTACTAAAGAATTAAATGAAATGATCGCATCTTTTAATTCAATATTTTCTGGTTGTTTTAATGGTTCTCCATTTACATATGCACCAAATCCTTTTACAGCTTTATAAAGCTTACTATGAGGATAATCATATATGTACGACAATACCGGTTCTCCATCAACAAAATATCCTAATATAATACAATAATCTTCTTGCTGCTTAACTAAATTTGTCGTCCCATCAATTGGATCCATAACCCACACATGGCCTTTTTTGGCATGTACTTCATCGTTCGATTTTTCTTCAGCTAGCAATTGATGTTCTGGAAAATGCTTATTTAAAAATAATTCGAATTTATCTTGAATTGATTTATCCACGTTAGTCACTAAATCAAATCTATTTTGTTTCGTGCCTGTAACCATATCTTGTATGAGTTGTGGAATAATATCATCTAGTGTAGCGAGCCACTCTCTGACAGCATCATCGATAAAAGTTAATTGTTCTTTCTCCATTTCTACACCTCTTTTTAATAATTAAATGTAAGCATTGCTATCAATAGCTTACTATGTATAATTTGTTATATCTTATCATAATATTATTAGTGAAATATATGATAAACATAATTAGATTCAAGAAAATTTAGCCTTATTATTCAACGTCTCACTTTTATGACATAAAAAATAAAACCGACTAGATACTCTAGCCGGTTCAATAGAAAGGAAAGTAAGTAATAAATATTGAAGATGTTTGCTTTAGTAACTCGTACGAATAGGTGTAATCAAAACTATATGTAATAGCCTACCCCTTTGTCATCTATTCGATACCCCCTTGTTACTAACTACATATTATCACAACTTTCCAATTAATGTAAGCGTTTTCTCTAAAGTTTTTTAAAAAAGTTTTATAAATGTCGTCATTGTCACTTTTATGATATAATAAATGTAATATGTAATCATTTGGGAGGTGACTTTCTTAGTGAATAAACGCGAGCGACAAAATAAACTTGTTCAAGCTATTCAAGAGAATAGACAAATTACAGCATCAGAATTGGCAACAAAGTTAAATGTATCGAAAAGAACAATATTAAGAGATATTCAAGATTTAGAAGACCAAGGTGTAAAAATTCTAGCAAAGCATGGAAAACTTGGGGGCTATCAGCTACAGGAAACACCAAATAGTTATGAAATTGAATTAACTGAGAACCAACTATCCGCTTTATTCTTAGTCCTTAACGAAAGTCAATCTATCTCAACGCTTCCTTATAAAGAGGAAATCAATGCAATTATAAAAAAATGTTTAAACTTACCTTATACTAAAATGCGACGTACGCTCAAAAAGTTAGATCGCTATATTAAATTTGATGATCAACAATATACAAATTTACCGGCAATTTTCTCTAATGTTCTTATTTATTGTACCGAAAGGAACGTAATGGCAATGGAGTATGATAATCATAGCCGTGTCATTACAGAAAATGTTATATTCATTGGCTTATTATGTGAAGGTGGCTTGTGGAAAGCAGTCGTTTTTGAAATTGGTCTTGGTAAAACTAATGAAATTCCAATTGTAGATATACAAGATATTTCTTATTCTTTTGAGAAAACGATTAAAACACAAGATATTACTATAAATAATTACCAACAATTTTTAAACCCAACTGAGCCATAACCAATCAGTTGGGTTTTTATATTATATGTTTAATTTAGTGTGTAAATTGTTAATATAAAAGAAATCAAATTATTTAACATATGTAAACTTAAACTTGAAATCAATTTTCTTCCTGATTTTAAATACGCATACACTAATCCTATCGCTAAAATAAAGTAACTTCCAAATTCTAAAGGTGACTCAGCACCAGTCACATGCATCAGTGAGAATAATATCGCTGAAATGACTCCCATCACTTTAAAATTAAATTTCTTCCCTAACTCACCAATAAGTAAGTGTCTAAAGACTATTTCTTCTACAAATGCTGCTGCCACCACCACAAGTAAGAAAGTAAATGGTAAAAATTTGGGATTTTGAAATAAAATATTTAATTCTCTTTCATTTTGAGTTTCATCAAATCCTAAATCTCCAGGTAAATATTGAACACCTATATTATATCCATATGAGCAAATAAACATAGTAATAAATATCATTAATAAAAAGAATACATGACGCTTTAAATAATAGGCATTCGCTTTAAATCGCGGTTCAAAATCATGCCAATGTAGAAAATAAAAACAAAATATAGTGACAACATATGCTAACAATTGGGCAAGTGAACTTAATAGCATGTCACTGCTTTCACTTCGTTCTTCTAAATAAAAAGTACCATAGACTATACTAACATTAGATAATATAAACATAGTCACTATAAATATCACAATTAGAGAAAAATCTTTCCACACAATATCTTTAAATTGAAACTTTTCTTGTTTCATTTTATGTCTACCTCTTTCAACTTTATAATCTTTCAATTTTCATTTTAGCTAAAGTTACTATTTTGGCATTAATTATTTTTAATATGTCAAAAAATAATTAGCCACAGTATACCACTTTTATTACATCATAATAAATTAAAGCCCCAGTAAACCTTGAAGAAAGGAAGTCTATATGTATAATCAAACATTTCACCAATTAGAACAACGTATTTCTAAGTTACTCAACCTTATAGAAATCTATAAATATAGCATAGTTACAAATAATAAAAAGAAAGAACAATATAAAAAAGATATACATGATTTTATTGATAAAGAATATGTCACTATGAAGCAAGATTCACTCCTGCATCACTCATTGATCCATTATAATTATTTCCAATTCATCACTGATCAAAAGACCCAACCTATCGATGAACTTACCGTTGGTCATACAGTCAAGTATATAAACAGCGTTCAACAGCGATTATATCGAATCCATCAATTACTATCATTATTTTTGTAACAATATTTCAAATAAAAAGATATTATAACCGAAAATTGTAATACTATTTCATTTATCGTATAATGAAAGCGATTACTTATATGTGAGGAGTGTTTTAAATGCATGGATTTTCTATTTATCTAAGTCATCCTATAGACAAGTCGTATATAGACAGCATGATTGATTTAGGTTATACAACTATTTTTACATCAGTACAAATTCCAGAAGAAGATGATGACACGAAATATCGCTATTTAATTGAGCTACTAGATTATTTATCAACAAAACAAGTTACGTATATGATTGATATTAACCCTTCGTTACTCAACCATTCTTTTTACCAATTTTTACAACAATATGAGCAAGCTCATTTTATTATCCGTATTGATCATAGCACCTCTATTGATATTGTCACCGAAATCATCAACCACGGTTTTCATTGTTGCCTCAACGCTAGTATTGTCTCAGAACTTTTACTACAACAGCTTTCCTATCAATTAGAAGATTTCTCTCATCTATGCTATTGCCATAATTATTATCCGCGTCCAGACACTGGTTTAGAATCACAATTTGTAAAAGCACAAAATGAAATGATTCTTAAATATAATGCACATGCAAATATTTATGGGTTTATCGCTGGCTCAACACTACGTGGTCCAATATATAAAGGTTTACCAACGATTGAAGCTACTAGATACAAACACCCCATTGAGAGTGCTCAGATATTAAGAGATCATTTCGTTGCACATATTATGATAGGAGATACACAGCTCCATCTAGAATATGCTAAACGACTTATGGATTTCTTACGACACAGACATTTCTCACTAACGATTGAAGTTTTAGATCAACAAGCGCAATATATTTTAGAAAAAACACATACTGTACGTCCAGATAACCCAGGCAAAGTCATCAGATCACAAGAAGCTCGACACTACTGTACAACAGAAATCCAACCCTTCTTAACGAATGAGCGATACTACGGTGCAATTACTATAGATAATATACGAAATGGTCGCTATCAAGGCGAATTACAACTTATAAAAGAACATTTACCATCACATGAACACATCAATATAGTAGGAAAAGTCTTGGCAGAAGACGAATCATTGTTGCATTGTATGCGGCCAAACGACAAGTTTAATTTTATAAATAAATCTACGGAGTTGAGATAATGAATCATTTAATTACAGAATCTAGAAATGAAAATACGATGCAACTAGATGAAATGACTATTCTTCAAGCATTAGAAACTATGAATAATGAAGATCAAAAGGTCCCACAGCAAATAAAACAAGTCCTCCCTGAGTTAACTAGAGTAATCGAAATCACCACACATCAATTTAAAAATGGTGGACGTATCATCTATATGGGGGCAGGTACAAGCGGTAGATTAGGGGTACTTGATGCTGCAGAGTGTGTGCCAACTTTCAATACAACATCGAATGATTTTATCGGTTTGATCGCAGGAGGACAACGTGCTATGACTGTTGCAGTTGAAGGTGCTGAAGATAGTCAGACACTTGCTGAAGCAGACTTATCACATATCCATCTCACAGATAAAGATGTCGTCATAGGGTTAGCAGCAAGCGGCAGTACACCTTACGTTAAAGCAGGATTAACATATGCAAATGAGCTAGGCGCACATACCGTTGCTATATCCTGCAATGTAGGCAGTGAAATAGGTCAGATTGCACAAATACCTATAGAGGTTAATGTCGGTCCTGAAGTCTTAACTGGTTCGACTAGACTTAAATCTGGTACAGCACAAAAACTTATACTTAATATGATTTCAACAATTACTATGGTAGGCGCAGGTAAAGTATATGGCAATCTCATGGTTGATGTAAAAGCGTCGAATGACAAGTTAATTGATCGATCTATAAGAATCGTTCAAGACATTTGCGATATGTCTTATGAAGCAGCTCAAGAACTCTATACTGATGCAGACAAAAACATCAAAACGGCTGTCGTTATGTATTTATGTGATATTTCAAAAATACAAGCTGAAACAAAGTTACGTCAAAATGACTATATTATTAAACAGGCCATTAAAGATTAGTACTCAATAACTCATTCGATTTAAACATTAAAATGATGAAGCTTTGCTATATAAGGAGGTAAACAAATTATGACCAAAGAACAAGTATTAGCAGAACGTATTATAGATGCTGTCGGGGGCATGAATAATATAGATAATGTTATTAATTGTATGACACGTGTAAGAATTAAAATCATAGATGAAACTAAAATTGACTACGACACATTAAAAGCAATTGACGGTGTCATGGGCGTAGTCAAGGATGAACGCATACAAATAGTAGTTGGGCCTGGCACAGTAAATAAAGTAGCCGACCATATCTCACAACTAAGCGGTGTAAAATTAGGTGAAACTATCCCTCACGACACTAAAAATTATAAAGCTGAAGCACAAGCTAAAGCACAAGAAAATAAGACTGCATTTCAAAGTAATCAAAAAAGAGGCAAGTTTAATAAATTATTAAAAACAATAGCCAATATCTTCATCCCCTTAATTCCCGCTTTCATTGGGGCTGGGTTAATCGGTGGTATCGCCGCTGTCTTGAGTAACTTATTAGCTGCTGGTCAGATTTCTGGAGATTGGGTCACACAACTTGTAACCGTATTCAATGTTATTAAAGATGGAATGTTAGCTTATTTAGCAATATTCACTGGAATTAACGCAGCTAAAGAATTTGGAGCCACACCAGGACTAGGTGGTGTCATTGGAGGTACAACACTATTAACAGGCTTAACAGATAAAAATATGATTACTAACATATTTACAGGTGAGCCACTTCAACCAGGACAAGGCGGCATTATAGGTGTTATTTTCGCAGTATGGCTCCTAAGCATTGTAGAGAAAAGATTGCATAAAATCGTCCCAAATGCCATAGATATTATTGTTACTCCAACTGTCACTTTATTTATTATTGGCTTATTAACAATATTTATCTTTATGCCATTAGCGGGCTTTGTATCTGATGGTCTCGTATCAGTAATCAACGCTATTATTAGTATTGGCGGCATTTTCAGTGGTTTTATTATTGGTGCCTTTTTCTTACCATTAGTCATGTTAGGACTGCACCATATTTTTACACCTATTCATATTGAAATGATTAATCAAACAGGTGCAACCTATTTATTACCTATTGCAGCTATGGCAGGTGCTGGACAAGTAGGTGCTGCATTGGCATTATGGATAAGATGCAAAAGAAATACTACATTGAGAAACACTTTAAAAGGTGCTTTACCAGTTGGTTTCTTAGGTATAGGTGAACCATTAATATATGGTGTCACATTGCCACTTGGTAAACCATTCTTTACAGCTTGTATTGGTGGTGGCATCGGTGGTGCTGTTATTGGCGGCATTGGCCATATTGGGTCAACTGCTATAGGACCTAGTGGTATTTCTTTACTTCCACTTATTTCAGACCATATGTATATAGGGTATATTGCAGGGCTACTTTCAGCATATATAGGCGGCTTCATTTTCACATATTTCTTTGGTACTACTAAATCCATGAGAGAAACAGATAGTTTAGGTGGCTAATAATGACCAATATACTTTATAAAATTAATAAACAATATGATCAATTAACTAAAAGCGAAAGAAAAATTGCTGATTTTATTTTAGCTTCACCTCATGAAATCATAAATATGTCAGTTCAAGACTTATCTGAAACAATCAATACCAGTACCGCCTCTATAGTTAGGTTTAGTAAAAAAATTACCGAAAAAGGATTTCAAGAACTAAAACTTTCTATATCTCGTTACTTACCTGAAGATACCAAGCAACTTAATCACTTTGAGCTAGCTGATAACGAAAGTGTAGCTACACTCAAATCAAATATGTTAGCGCGTGTGACAGACACCATGAATTGCGCATCCGTACAAATCAATGATCATGATATAGATGCTATTTGCAAAACAATTAAACATGCCCGCACAGTATTTCTATTTGGTTATGGTGCATCCATGATAATTGTTACTGATCTTTTCCAAAAATTTTCACGCATCGGTATCAATGTACGTTTACTGCAAGAGACCCACTTATTAATGTCAACATTAGCTTCACATGATGCACATGATTGTATCATCTTTGTAACTAATAAAGGTATTCATAGTGAAATGCTATCGATGGCTACAATCGCATCTAATAATCATGTAAATATCATCACCATCTCTAGTAATGATAATAACCCTCTCGCTAAAATTGCTGATTACACTTTAATCTATGGAGAAACAGATGAGAATGAATTGCGCATGGCTGCAACAACTTCCCTTTTCGCGCAATTATTCACAGTAGATATACTTTACTATCGTTATATTGCATTAAATTATCAAAATTCACTCAATTTGATTACACAATCTAAACTAGCTTTAGATGAGTATCATAGGTACTTAACTACTATCCAATCCAAACATTGACACCGTAATACATTTAAATAATCATCTGGCTTACAGGATAAGAGAAGATAGATACTTATTCATATTTACAATAAAAAGAGACAAGCAGCTAGGGTTTGCACTGCTTGTCTCTATCTATAAATAGATTAATATTCAATATAGTCTAATTACTGTTGCACATCATTTTTGAAAAAATCAAATATATTTTTAGCACTGTCTGTATTATCAATATTGCCTTCAAACTTATCACTGCCTGGTCCATACGCATATGTGTTTACATCTTCACCCGTATGACCATTCGTAGTCCAACCTGTATGTGATGCGTCATTAATTGGTTTTTGAACTGCATCTTGTAATTTTTGTAACTGATCTTCATACTTCTTATCTGCTTCATCCAATTTTTTCAGCTTTTTAGCTTCATTGCTTATTTTTTGGATTTGATTAGCAGATACTTCAAAACCATAACCTTCTTTAATAACTTTTTCAGGATCTTTACCATCTGCAATGGCTTTTGTCATATATGAACCTGAATGTTTCATTTCTCGTATAGCTTTAGGGTTCCATAAATAGTCTTTACCTTTAGCAATTGTCATACCACCTGTTGAATGATCGGCAGTAGCGACAACTAATGTATCTGGATTTTGTTTTGCGTAATCCATAGCGTAATCAAATGATTTCTCAAAACCTGCCATTTCTGACATAACTCCAGTAACATCATTTGGATGGCCCGATTTATCAATAGACGCACCTTCTACCATTAAAAAGAAACCTTTATCATTTTGTTGCAAACGTTTAACTGCACTATCAGTCATATCTACAAGTTTTGGATTTTTATCAGGTGCATCTACTTGTAAAGGCATATCGTTATCCGCGAATAAACCTAATACTTTTTTATTTGTTGAATTTTGTAAATCTGTTTTATTATCTACTACATCATAACCATCTGCCTTGAATTTATCAGCAATATTTCCATTTTTTTCACCAAAATATTCAGCACCTCCACCAAGTAAAACATCTACTTTGTGTTCACCGTTAATTTTGTCATTATAAAATTGCTTTGCAATTGCTTCCTTTTTATCACGGCTGTCTAGGTGTGAAGCATAAGCAGCTGGCGTCGCATCAGTAAGTTCAGCAGTTGAAACTAGCCCTGTAGATTTACCATTCTCTTTTGCTTGTTCTAAAACAGTTTTAACACTCTGTTTGTTTTCATCTACACCAATAGCACCATTATATGTTTTATGTCCAGAACTAAAAGCAGTTGCCCCAGCTGCTGAATCAGTTACATTCTCTTTAGGATCATTAGGATTTGTACGCTGTGTACCTGTTAAATGCTTATCAAATGCTGTTTTTTCCATTTCTTTTGTTTCTGGTTTATCAGCAAAATAGCGATAAGCAGAATTGTACGAAGGTCCCATACCATCTCCAACTAAGAAAATAACATTTTTAGGATTTTTAGTATTTCCCATATATGATACATCCTCTTTATTTGTCGGCGCTTGTCCTCCACTTGAAGCATATGTAGTTGGTGTATTTCCCAATGCACTACCAACAAAAATTGCACTAGCTATAGAAACAGTTGCTAACTTATTATGAAATTTCATAAATTAATAACTCCTTTAATATGTATTATCTTACCTTTACATTTAGTGTACTGAAAGTTTTTTGAGTGATCATTTTTATTTTGTTAAGTTTATGTAAAATAAATATTATTTGAATTTGAAAATGCTAATTATAATTTCGAAATATTACACTCTAAAGGAAGATAATTAAACTAAATTCCATACCTTCTCAAAAAAATAGTTACACATCGATTGTTTTACTATCGACATGTAACTATGTATTTATATTTATATTTAAAATGATTAATGTTCTATAATATCAAACTGCTCAGCTATGCTTAAATTTAAATTTGTTCATCTTTACTTAACTTATGATATCCCTTAATGAAATAGAACACAGTCATAAATGCTAGGAAGATAATACCTATAACAATAGATACTACTGTTTCTTTATTAAACAACATTCCGATTAATACCATAATAAAGAATGCCATTGTTATATAATTAGTAAATGCACCGCCAGGCATCTTAAATGGATGACCTTTAACCTTTTCAGGGTATTGCTTTCTAAATCTCAAGTGACTAATTAAAATCATGAACCAAGGTACCATACCCGGTAAAATAGAAGCACTATATACATAAACAAAGATACTATCTGCACCTTTAATAAATAAAGGTAAGATGACATTTAATAAAGCACCCACTAAAATGCCAAGTGAAATTGCGCTCACAGTCCATACTGGAACACCATTTTTCATTACTTTCGTAAAGAATTTAGGCATTTGTCCATTTTTAGCTAATGTAAGTGTCATACGACTAGCACTGAATATACCTGAATTACATCCGGACATAGCAGCAGTCAATACAACAAAGTTAATTAAACCAGCTGCAAAAGTGATACCAACTTTAGAGAATGTAGCAACAAATGGGCTACCTATATTGCCTAATTCGTCCCAAGGATAAACTGTTACAATAACAAATATTGCGCCTAGATAGAAGATTAATATACGCCAAATTACGCCATTAACCGCGCTTTTAATATTCTTTTGTGGGTCTTTTGTTTCACCGGCTGTAATACCGATTAATTCAACACCTTGATAAGATCCGATAACGATTGAAAGGGCAAAGAAGAATCCAAGCCAACCATTAGGCATAAAGCCACCATGTGACCATAAGTTTGAAATACCAATAGCTTCTCCACCGTTACCTAAACCAAAGAATATAAGTCCAAAGCCAGCAACAATCATTAATACAATCGTCACTACTTTTATCATTGCAAACCAGAATTCAAATTCACCAAACGCTTTTACTGATACAAGATTAGCACTTGCTAATAAAGCAACTACGATGACCCCAGGTATCCATTGTGGTAAATCTGGGAACCAATAGTTCATATATTCACCGACCGCAATAACTTCACTCATCCCTACGACAATCCACTGGAATATATTGCTCCATGCAGTTAGATAGCCTGCCACAGGATGTATGTAATCACTAGCAAAGTTAGCAAAAGAGCCTGATGTTGGATCTAAATACACCATTTCTCCCATTGCTCTCATAACTAAAAATAAAAACATACCTGCAATCAAATATGCAAATATTACAGAAGGACCCGTCCACTTTATAGTGCTTGTTGCACCCATAAATAGTCCTACCCCAATTGTTCCGCCAAGCGCAATCATACGCATTTGACGTGCACCTAATCCCCTTTGCAGTTCATTATTCTCTTTCATTATTCAAACCCCATCTCTTTCAAATATAAGTATAAAAAATCACTTATCATGTCGCTATTATACTATAAATTCTAAAAATTAAAACAATTATCTTTAAAAATGTAAGCCCTTACATTTCCCGCTATCTATTGTAGGCGATTTTACAATAAAAAGCAAAGTATATTAGAAGATTCTTTTATTATCTCGCCGTTTTCAAAATATAGTTATGCTACCCAATACCTTTATATCAATATAATGTGTATTTATTGTGAAAATAATCACAATAAATACTTTCCATTGTATAATTAATCTGTAGAAAGTGAGGCGAAATAAATTGAACGAAAAAAATATTAAATGGGATAAAATATTTTATGGTAAGGTCTGGGTTACCCATGTAGTTGAAACAATTAGAACGAAAGATATACTTCAGAGTTTCTATTTCAAGCGCTACCTGTTGCGCGCTATTATGGCTGGCTTTATATTGGGGACAATAACGATATTTGTATTGTTGCTAAAAGCATCACTCAATCATGATATACCTCCTAGTGTTGTTAATATCATAGCTTCCGTAGCATTTAGTTTTGCTTTAGTTTTAATACTATTTACTAACTCTGAATTATTAACTAGTAATTTTATGTATTTTACAGTTGGTCTGTATTACCGTGTAATAAAGCCTTTACGTGTATTAAATATTTTTGCTTTATGTTTTATAGGTAATGCACTTGGCGGTCTTATATTTTTCTTATTATTAAGATGTTCAGATGTCATGTCTCCTGAAATGTTTAATCAATTAGAATCAACTATTATACATAAAACATTAACAGCAAGTTTTATCTCAATCATTACAAAAGGTATCTTTGCTAATTTTTTTATAAATATTTCTCTAGTTATCGCTATGCAAATAGAAGATATTTTAGCTAAGATGTTTGTCATGATGTTTGGAGTTTCAATATTTGCTTTTATGGGTTATGAGCATGTTGTATATAATTCCGTATTATTTGCTGGTGGCGTTGTCTATCAAAGTCATGTTCTATCATTTATACCTGCTGCAACAAATTTGATTGCCGCTGCAATAGGTAACTATATTGGCGGTGGACTTATCATTGGTTTATTCTATGCTTATTTAAATGACCATCATCAATTTGATACGAACCACAAATCGTAATTTCTAAAACTCTATATTATATCCTTAATATGTTATAATTTTGTTTAGATTTGATCACAAAGGAGTTCGCTATGAATAAACACTTAATCAAACGAACGATTACCATTTCAATTGTATTTGGTGTGTTATTTTTCTTATTAAATTATTTTAGTAGCTCACACCATAATGCAGTTGGTCAATTAATTTTAAAATCTTTACTTGCTATGATCGTCTTAGGCATTTTATATTATGTTTTATTTTCTATAGTCAATTCTCCAGAACGCAAATATAAATTTGGTATCACTATCCCTATTGCCCTATTAGTTGCAATTATTATCTGCTCGATAGTAGCCACTATCAAAATAGGTATTATTGTTGGTTTACTCATCGGTGTGATTGCAGGATATATGTGGGAATTTATAGAGAAAAATAAAAATGGTGGTGATCACAGATGAGTATAATTCTAGGTATTATTATCATTATTTTATTGGTTGTCAGCTTAATTCCCAACTTTAAAGCAGTTAAAAATTCTAAAGCAAACGGCGAAAAGAATCCTCGTTTTGCTATTATGGTTGGTATCGATGCGATACTCCTTGTATTAGTGGTAGTCACACTACTTTTTCAATTTTTAAATTAAACAACATCCTTATTGCTTCTTTAATAAAGAAGCAATAAGGATGTTTTATTTGTCTATTCCCTTTTAAAATCGGTCTTGTAACACTAAGTAATATAAAACAACAGCACACAATAAATAAATTACTGTTCCAACCATAAATGACCTAAATTGTATGGTGAATGGTATTTTTTTATTAAATATAGGTCCCAAGACTAAATTACTGAGCGCCAAAACTACAGGGCCAGCTAAAAAAAATAAAATTAAGTATCCATTCATGTATCTAACTCCTATTTTTTCTCAAAATAACTCGCAATCATTTCATTTACTGTTAAATCTCTACCTGAATATGCAACTTTACTAAAATCTTGTTGCTCCGTCATTTCATTAGTATTAACAATAACATCTAACCCTGCAGTAACAGCTGCTGTGGCTCCATTCACTGAATCTTCTATCGCTAAACAATTACCCGGAGCGTAGTTAAGTTGTTGTACTGCAGTTAAATATAACTCCGGATCAGGTTTCACAGATTCAACATCTTCTCTAGCCACGATAATCTCAATATATGCATCTAGTCCTAAGTTCTTAAAAGTTGGTAGAATATCTTTTCTATAACTACTTGTAGCTACCGCCATAGGTATATGACGTTTCTTACAATAATCCATCAACTGTTTAACATCTGCAATAATAGGTAGGTCAACGCTAGTAAGATTATGTTCTTCATAAATTTTTTGCTTGTTATCTATACCTAGTTGATTTTCTAAATAGTTATGTAATTCTGTTGCAGCACCACCAATAGATTGTCGATAATAATCTAGCGAAATTTCTGTTAAACCATTTTGCTTTAAATGTTTATTAATAATTTGAAATAAGTGCTTTTCTGTATCAATAATAGTGCCATCAAAATCAAATATTACTGCTCTATACATAATGATTCTCCCTTTTCAATTTATCGTTTGAGTTTAAACAAATTATAAATGCTTATATATCAATCACATTTAAGCATCTATTTATCTTGCCTATTCAAAATGAATTTACTAAAAGCTTATCATAATATGACTGATAATTATGTATTCCCACCTTATTTTTAGTTCTTACTTCATAAAAAAACTCACTCAATTAGAGTGAGCTAACTTATAACGATGTTTCTTACACAAAGTAATAAATACAATTATTTTTTGTGCCAGTATTTTGCTAATATAGGTCCAGTTATATTATGTACCAAACTAAAGACTGCCCCAGGTACTGCCGCCAATGGGCTAAAATGCACAGTAGCTAACGAAACCGCTAAACCAGAGTTTTGCATACCTACTTCAATTGAGACAGCTTTTTTATCCGCTCTTTCAAGTTTAAATATTTTTGCTAATGTATAGCCTAATGTATAACCTATAATATTGTGTAATATGACTACTGCAAAAATTAATAAGCCTGTTTGTAAAATTTGTGATTTACTGCCCCCTACAACTGAAGCCAATATTAATGAAATTGCTATAACAGATACGATAGGTAAAGCAGTCGCTGATTTTTCAGCAAATTTCTTAAACACTTTCTGTAAAATAAACCCTATAATGATTGGGATAAGTATGACTTGAATAACTGACCAAAACATACTCATAAACGAAACTTGCAACCATTGATGTGCAAATAAGTAAATAAGCGCTGGCGTTAATATTGGGGCTAACAATGTAGAAACACTTGTAATAGCCACAGATAATGCGACATTTGCATTCGCTAAATAACTCATCACATTACTCGATGTACCACCTGGGCAACAACCTACTAAGATTACTCCAATGGCAACTTCTGGTGGTAAATGGAATAACTTAGCAATTAAATATGCTGTAACTGGCATAATTGTATATTGTAATATCACACCAATGCCAACTGCTTTAGGTGATTGAAATACGATTTTAAAATCTTTAGGATCAATTGTTAAACCCATACCAAGCATAACAATACCTAATAAATATGGAACCCATCCACTCAACGTAGCGAGTTGATTTGGGAAAAAGAATCCAATTATCGCTGCGATTAACATCCATACCAAGAATGTGTTTGTTGCAAATCTACTTACTTTGGATAACATCTTTAAACACTTCCTCTATGTATTAATAAAGAAAAATGTATCACATTTTATACAAGTTAACAATATAATTTTCTAAATATTCAAAATCTTTTCGACCGAGGCAAACACTGCATTGTCGTATAATTTCAACTTCGTTCTAAAGACCTAGTGCTAAGGTTAAAAAAGAATGGTACAATTTAATAGAAATTAAAACAGGTAAAATTTAAGTACAAAAGAATATTATGCATAATATCCTAAATGTGACTTTATATAGAGGTGGAGGTATAATATGTTTTTAGATAGAACAGAAACATTTGTATTAAATATAGGCGGACTCAACCAACGCGCCACACGGAAACAATTAACTAAACTATGTAATCAAATTAATTTTTGTGATACATTCAAATTTACAATTTTCAAAGAAAAAAACTTGTATGCTTTAAAGATTAATTTACCAAAGCAGCAACTACCATATATAATTAGTTTCCTTAGCTTCCATAACTATACGATTTATCAAATTTTAGAAAATCATCATATTGAAGAATTATTAGATCCAACCCATTTACTATCATCATCCAAACGTTTTGAACTATCCATTGATGGATTACGTGATGCTTTTATTAAAGATAAAATGATAGATATTATGAATTTAATCAACAATACAGAACAAGTCATGTATACCTTCAACAGAGATAAGATTAATGTCTCATGTTCGCCCTCAACATTTGCTAAACTAATCTATCAAATTGCTACACACAACATAGATATACACGGTGCAATTTATCAACCGCGTTTAATCACTAAAGCTAGAATTTCTTAGAATTTATATATCATTTTAATAAAAAGCACAAACTCTCAGTAGTTTCTTTACTGTAGTCTGTGCTTTTTTAAGTTTATTTAAGTCAATAACGTCTAATGTTGACTAATTTTCTTCATTTCCAACAAGATGTTCAAACGCTTCTCTAACTTGAGGTACAGACATACCAACAATGACTTGGACATTTTTTCCACTTTTAACTAATCCATGGGCCATTTGATTATGGATAAAGTAATCATTATGTTCTACTTGTTCCATATCATTGACTGTCAATCTTAAGCGTGTTGCACAATTAGTGACATCTTTGATATTATCTTTGCCACCTAATCCTTCTAAATAATATATCGCTTTATCTTCAAACTCATTGCCAGCAGTTCCTTGCGGTGACTGGTCAGATTTTTTTCCTTTATAGTCTTGCTTACTATAAAGCTTAACACCTTCTTCGTCTTTTTTACGCCCTGGAAGTGGTATATTAAATTTTAAAATTAAGAAACGGAACACAACGAAATATATACCTGTAAATGCGAGACCTATAATCAGTTGTATTACATAAGTTAACCAATGATTCTGTGCAAGGGGGATCCAATTTGTTGCAAAGAAATCGATCAACCCACCACCAAAATTACCTACAAGCCCAAATCCATACATCAATGTATCCATTGTCGCTGAAAGTATTGCGTGTAGTACGAATAAATATGGAGCAATAAATAAAAACGTGAATTCTAAAGGCTCAGTAATACCTACCACTACAGCAGTTAATGTTGCAGGTATAAGTAATGCCGCAATTTTCTTTCTATTTTCTGTAGGCGTCGTCGAATACATTGCTAGTGCAATACCTATTGCCCCAAAGACTTTACCATTACCTTGTAACATAAAACCATATGGAAATTGCTCTTTTAATGGTTTTGTACTCTTCGCAAAATCATTAACATGTTCAAACCATTCAGCTTTTAAGCCTTGATTTACAACAACTGGACCTACTTCAATAGGCGCATAAATAAAGTGATGTAGTCCTGTTGGAATAAGTACTCTTTCTAAAAAATGGAATAGCCACACACCAATATAACCCGAACCAATAATAAAGCCTTGTAATGATGAAATACCATCTTGAATTGTAGGCCATACAATGCAAGTGATAACCGCTAATGGTAACATGATAAAAAATGAAATTGTGACAACAAATGTTAATCCTTGGAAAACGCCTAACATTTCTGGTAATTTTTTACTGTAAAATCTATTATGTACCCATGTCACAATACTAGAAATAACAATGCCACCTAAAATATTTGTGTCTAACGTTTCAATACCTGCAATAGCCTTAAGACCAGTAACATTTTCAACACCTTTTTCTAAGTTAGCGCCAAACGTGTGTGGCCATTGTGTAAGTATTGCATTGATAAATGTATTGAACATTAAATATCCCATTAAAGCTGCAAGTGCCGCATGGCCTGGCGCTTTTTTCGCTAATGACAGTGGCAGCCCTACGACAAATACCATTTCCATATGATCAAATATTGTCCAACCGCCCGCTTCGATTACGGACCAAATCTTAAACCACGTGGTTCCGTCATTGGCGATACTTCCCATTATTGAAGGGTTTTTAAATAAAGTAGCAAACCCTAATACAATACCAAAGAATGCAAACATAAGTACTGGTACAATCATTGCACTACCAAATCTCTTAATTGTGTTCATAGAACTACCCCCATTTATGACAAATTGAGTCACTTACATTGTAAATGAATGATACAGCTACAATATTTCAAAAATAATATTTAACGCTGCAATCAATGCTTTTAATTCTTATTTTAATCATAAAGGTAACGCTTACATTTAAACAATAGTTTGACACCATTCCGAATAATTTTGTATAATCAGATTATATTTTCAATATGTGAAAATATTTTCAGGAAGCGCGAGGTGATCTAATGTTTTTAGACAGTCGTATTAATAATAATTTTAATAAATTAAACGAAAATGACTTACATATTGCTCATTTTATCAACACACATATAAAGGCTTGTAAGACAATGAAAATACAAGACTTGGCTGAGCATACGCATGCTTCCAATGCTACAATTCATCGTTTCACACGCAAATTAGGCTTTGATGGATATAGTGATTTTAAATCTTATTTAAAATTCGAAGCTGAGCAATCTCACCAACTTCCTTCTGATTCTATTGAAGGATTTAAACAAGAAATTGAAAATACATTTTCATATTTAGATCGTATCGACTTTGAACTGGTCACTAATAAAATTAATCAATCAGAAACCATTTATCTATATGGTACAGGTTTGGCACAAATGAATGTCGCGCAAGAAGCACAAAGAATCTTCCTCACCATACATAAAAACATTATCGTATTACATGATATACATGAATTTAAAATGATTTTAAATAAAGCAACATCTAAAGACATCTTTTTCATCATTTCACTGTCAGGAGAATCCCATCAACTGTCAGATATTACGAATTTATTGCAACTACGCCAAAATTACTTTATTTCAGTGACTACTTTAAAAGATAATATGCTTGCTCAACGAGCGAATTATAATATTTATGTTTCTAGCAATACATTTTATTTAGAGGATGGGACGGACTATTCTAGTTTTATAAGCTATCATATATTTTTTGAAACCCTACTTCGTAAGTTTAATGAACGTAAAGAAAACGGGGAGATCATTTAAAACTACCTCATAGCTTTATTTGCTATGTTTAAATAAAAAAGGCTTATCGCATCCACTAAAAGTATGCAATAAGCCTTTTATGTATCACAATTAATCTTCAGCGCCATATACAGTTATATTTCAAACTGGGTATTATAGTCCCGCTTCGAACTCTTCTAACGTAAGTTGTAACTTATCAAACATAGTTTCAAAGCCATGAGCCGTAGAATCATGATATTCTTTTTTCTTTTGTTTATATTCTAAAGTTGTATATCGTCTTTCTCTTGGTACTAAAGCAATATAATTAAAAATCATTTGTGTAATACCTGGTTCTCTTTCAAATATTTCCACTTCAATCGTATCTTCCGAATCACTTAATTCTGGCATACCAATTGTCATGACAATATATTCATACGGTGTTAATGTAATAAAAGCACCTTTTATCACATTTTGTTTTCCGTTACGAGCATCAATAATTTCATAACTGCCATTTTGCTCTGTATTCACTTGTATAGATTTATTCGTTCTTGCAGTTGTCATAAACCATTGCTTAAGAAATCGTTGATCTGTCCATGCTTGATACAATAATTCAGGTTCGACTTTAAATAATCGCTCAAGTCTTATTTCAACGTTTTCATTTTCTACATTATATTTAGCCACGCTTGTTCACCTACTTTCACTCTTAAGTCTATTCTAACTTATTACACGAGACTTCTAAACTATAATCATGATATTTACAAAATGTTCATTGTATTTATACTAAAACAGGCGATTTACATATTTTGTTTTCTAGAAAAGTGAATGAACTTATTAAAAACAATGCTATTTTATATCTATATATTACACTATAATCACTCTAATTTTTAAAAATTAAGCTTATATATAAAGTAGGAAGGCATGTTTAACAAAATTTTGTTTAGAGAGGCCTTCCCACAATGCATTCATATTTATTTTTTATCTAATCTAGGCAATCCAAATACTATTGCAATTAATCCACACACACCTAAAATCATTGGATAAATAGAATATGGGACTAACTCAAACGGTGATATAGACGCAACGCCCGCAGCCGCTATAAGTTGAGGGCTATAAGGTAATAATCCTTGGAAACAGCTTGCAAACATATCTAAAATACTTGCCGACTTTCTCGGGTCTACATCATACGCTTCTGATATATTTTTAGCTAAAGGTCCTGCCATCAATATTGAAATCGTATTATTGGCTGTTGCTATGTCAGCAGTACTTACTAACCCTGCAATACCTAACTCTGCGCCACGTTTAGATTTAACTCTTCTACGAACGAAATTGAGCAGCCATGTGATACCACCGTTATGCTGAATCAGAGCTACAAGGCCACCAATAAGTAATGCTATAATAGCAATGTCCTCCATACCAATGATACCTTTAGAAATAGAGGTTAATAACCCTGACCATCCAAATGATCCATCAATTAAACCAATTACTGATGATAATACAATACCGCCAATCAGAACAATAATTACGTTGATTCCAATGATTGCTAATATCAATACTAATAAATAAGGTACAACTTTAATAAAATTGTAGCCGTAGTCTTTAGTTGCATCGATGTGAGCACCTTTTGTTAAGAACCATAAAACAATAATCGTAAAGATTGCCCCTGGTAATACAATTTTAATGTTCACTTTAAATTTGTCACCCATCTTAGTTTTTTGGGTACGCACGGCTGCAATCGTTGTGTCGGAAATCATTGATAAGTTATCACCAAACATTGCTCCACCAACAACTGTTGCCATTGTGATTGCTGCTGAAACATCTGTCGCTTGACTTAATCCAAATCCTACAGGAGCAATAGCAGCAACTGTACCTACAGAAGTACCCATCGAAACAGAAACAAACATACATATGATAAATAATCCTACGATAATTAGGTTTTCAGGTATTAATGATAAACCTAAATTAACAGTCGATTTCACGCCTCCCATGTCCTCTGTAGTTTGTGAAAAAGCACCTGCTAATAAGAAGATAAGCATCATCAATATAATATTAGAGTGCCCAGCGCCTTTCGTGAAAACCTCTACTTTTTGAGCGAATGTTTCTTTACGATTTAATACTAAACCTACAATTGATGCTACTATAATAGCAACATTTAACGGCATTGTTGAAAAGTCTCCTGTGCCAATGCCAACACCTAAAAACAAACCTACAAATACAATTAAGGGAATTAATGCCCATACATTGCCTTTCTTTGTTTCCTCCATACCTAACCAACTTTCTCCAAGGATAATATCACAATACTTTCATCGCACTAACATGTATACATATAAAAATTAAAAACTCTTTCCTACTTCATTGAAGAAAAGAGTATACGTTTATAATTGATTGCTATCTTCTAGCATTCATCCAAGCTATTGAAATTAGCACATGCATTACCATGTTGTCGAAGTATCGACAGACCTGCCCTATACCTCTCTTGATAAATATTTCAATGATTTTCTTACAGTACTTAATAGCTCATCATACGACAAATACTGCTAAATGTTAATATGGTATATACTTTTTGTCAATACGATATTAGAGCTGAAAATGACAAATACAAGAATTTATAATAAAGCATTAACTTAACTTTGGCATAATAAGAAGCTAGAAAATCTGTGGTATGATTTTCTAGCTTCTAAATTTGGTCTATAAATTTAGTCTAACTGCGTGCCTCCAGTTACACCGTATACTTGACCTGTAGTATAACTTGATTCTTCAGAAGCTAAATGGACATAAACACCTGAAAGTTCTACAGGTTGCCCTGCTCTACCCAGTACTTCTTTTTGCCCAAAGGTTGGTATTTTAGATTGTGGTTGACCACCCGAGATTTGTAGCGGAGACCAAAATGGCCCTGGTGCTACACAGTTTACTCGGATACCTTTAGCTCCCAATTCCTCTGATAAACTCTTGGTTAATGAGATGATAGCAGCTTTTGTAGCGGCATAATCATGTAAAATAGGACTAGGATTATAGCCCTGTACTGATGAAGTTAATGTAATCGTTGCTCCTGCCTGTAAATAGTCTAATGCTTTTTGAACTGTCCAAAATATCGGATAGACATTGGTTTCAAAAGTTTCCGAAAATGATGCGGTATCAAAATCTTTTATACTATTTTTGTATTGTTGATGACCTGCAACAAGTGTGACATTATCTAAACCACCCAGTTTATGATAAGCTTCTTCAACCAAATCATAATTGAATTGTTCATTACGTAAATCACCTGATATTAAAACAGCATGTCGACCTTCATTTTCTATGATTTCTTTTACCTCTTTTGCATCTTCTTCTTCATCGGGTAAATAGTTGATTGCTACGTCTGCTCCTTCTTTTGCATAAGCAATTGCGGCAGCACGACCAATAGCTGAATCGCCACCTGTGACTAACATCTTATAGTCTTTCAAGCGTCCATATCCCTTATAAGAGGTTTCACCACAATCAGGTTTAGGATCTAATTGTTGTTGTAGTCCAGGCGCCTGTTGTTCTTGTTGAGGGAAATCCGCATTTGAAAATTTTGTTCTAGGATCTTGAGATGCCATTATTAACACTCCTTCAATTAATGTCGTCTTTCATCCTTACCCAATTTTCATTTAATTTAATACATAGATACATCTGTTTTCTAGTTAGTTTTCATTCAAAAGCTTTAGTACAAATGTAATAAAGTAGTCTGGCACTTTTTCTAAAATGCGTTCATCTGGATCATACTTAGGGTGATGTAAATCATATTCACTATTTGAACCTATAAAAACAAACACACTAGGATATTTTTGTGAAAAACCAGAAAAATCCTCTCCTATTGTTAATGGTTTGTCCATAATCTCAACGTTATAACCTACTTGTTTTGCAACTTCAATCGCATCATTAGTTAGCTTTTCATCATTTTCAACAGCTCCAGGCAAGCGATGATAAATCGTTTCAATATCAACACCAAAAGCCTCTGCCAACCCTTTACCTATCGATTTCAAACGTGCTTCTATATAATCTCGTTTCTCTGCATCAAAAGTTCTCACAGTACCTTGAACATAGGCTTGATCTGCAATAACATTCCATGTATTACCACTTGAAACTTCACCGATTGTGACAACAGCACTATCGAAAGCTGATAAGTTTCTGCTAACAATAGACTGGATGCTATTTATTAATTGGCCCAGTACGATGGTAGGATCATTCCCTTGTTCAGGTTTAGCTGCATGAGCGCCTTTGCCTTTGATTTTAAATTCGAAACGATCTACTGATGATGTGATAACACCAGGTTTTACTGCAAAGTGTCCAATGTCTAACGTTGGATAGTTATGATAACCTAAAACAGCTTTAGCGCCATCAATAGCGCCAGTATCTGTTATGTGAAACGCTCCATAGCCCAATTCTTCAGCTGGTTGAAAAATAAGACGCACACGCCCATTGAGTTGATCTTCAATCGCTTTTAATCTCGTGGCTACAGCTAACACACTAGCCATATGTATGTCATGACCACACGCATGCATCACTCCTTTATTTGTTGAAGTGAATTCATGAATCACCTGTTCATCAATAGGCAAGGCATCGATATCAGTTCTTACAGCTACAAATTGCTCCCCTTGTCCAACTTCAGCGACTAATCCAGTCTCTAAAGGTAAATCTAATACTTTTATATCATATGATTCTAAAATACGTTTTAATCTTTTTGTTGTTTCATATTCAACATCCGACAATTCTGGAAATTGATGAAAAGTTCTTCTCCAATTAACGTAATCTTCATATTGTGGCATTATGTGTCACTACCTTTCTTTTTTAAATTATTAACTATATAATAACCAATTGTTACCAAAACAACACCAACTGCAAGGTTATTCGTAATTAATATAATAACGAATGTTAATATTACGGTACTACCATTAAGTATTGGAGCGCGTTTTATAAATGGTATTGTACGACGGTCAAAAGTATTAAGTGAAATGGTAATTAATACCGTAGATAAAACAGCCATTGGTATTTGACCAATGATTGCTCCAAAAATAAATATACTCACCAGTAAGAAACTGCCTGTTATAAATGTAGAAAGTCTGGAACTTGCACCCATTGACACATTGAATCGAGATTGTCCTACAAGTGCACTGCCCCCATAACCGCCTAAGATACCAACAATAAAATTTGCTATGCCTTGTCCAATAGACTCTTTATTTTTATCACTTTTTGAAGCTGTCACATCATCCATCATACGAGCTGTTAACGTTGTCTGCACGATAGCTACGATAGCCATTGTCACGCCATATACAAATGTAATCATTAAAAAATGCCAATCCCATACGTCTTTGGGAATAGATGGCTGTGGTATTTTTATATGAATTGGTGCCATATCACTAACTACTTTAATATTCGGTTTAAAGACCCAGGCAAACACAGTTAATATGATGATTGCTATTAAAGGTGCTGGTATTATTTTTATAAACTTAGGCGCAATCCAGATAAAGAAAAATGAAACAATCGTAATCATATAGGTTTCTATTGAGATATTGAAGATATTTTTCAACTGAGATGTAAATAATAGTATACCTAAAGCATTCATAAATCCAATTACAACACCTAAAGGAATCAAATCTAACAATTTATTAATATTGCAATATCCTAAGATGATTTGTATCGTCCCCATAAAAATTGTTGCCATAATTAATGCCTGCAAACCATGACTCGCTGCAAGTGGTGCGACTACAAGTGACACCCCACTGCTTGGTGCAGATACCATCAATGTCCTATTGCCTGTCACACTAATCACAAGCATCATCAGCCCTGTGCTTATCAATCCAATCGTCGGGCTAACACCCGCAATGAAGGAAAAAGCTATCGCTCCAGGAAGTAAAGCCAATGCAAGTAATATACCGGATAATATATTGTTACTTATATTTCCTTGCCACTGTTTAACATAAGTGGTCTCGCTCACATTAAACGTCACCTCCCCATACCTTTAATACTTATGTTATCATAATTGTCAAAATATTTAATCAATTATAGTTTATCCTTATTTCAACAAAAAAATGCAGTTAAGCTTTATATAGCTTAACTGCACTTATCTTTTATAAACTCAATTTATTATCAATAATAACTGCACCATCTTTAATCACTTTTTCAGCATGATTAATGCCATAGTGATATGGAATATATTCATGATTAGGCGCATCCCAAATAACGATATTTGCCTTATCGCCTTCGTTAATAGTACCTGCATCTACATCTATTGCTTTAGCAGCATTAACTGTAACTGCATTCCAAATTTCATTAGGTGATAATTTTAATTTTAATGCTGCAATTGACATAATCAGTTGCAGATTATTCGTTACACAACTTCCTGGATTGAAGTCTGTCGCAATTGCTATCGCACCGTTATTGTCTATCATACCTCTTGCATCGGCATATTGCTCTTTGCCTAAATAAAATGTCGTACCTGGTAATAATACAGCTACAGTATCACTATCTTTCAATTTCATTTTACCTTCTGTGCTTGAAGCCACTAAATGATCTGCAGAAATAGCTGCTTCATCAATGGCAAGTTCTAAACCACCAAGAGGATCAATCTCATCTGCATGTATTTTAACTTTGAAACCTAATGCTTTCGCAGCTTCCATATATTGCCTAGACTCTTCAACTGTAAACACTCCAGTTTCACAGAAAATATCTGCAAAATCTGCGTATCCTTTAACTTCTTGCAATAAATCTATCATTTCTTGCAAGAACGCTTGATTTGATTTTGCATCTTTCGGCACAGCATGCGGACCTAAGAAGGTATGTCTCATATCTAAGTTATATTTTTCAGCTAAGCGATTAGATACACGTAATTGTTTTAATTCGTTATCCTTATCTAATCCGTAACCGCTTTTACTTTCGACAGCTAGCACACCATGTTGAATCATCGTTAATAAGTTTTTCTCTGCTTTGTTAAACAGTTCATCCTCTGTCGCATTGCGTGTAGCTTCAACAGTAGATAAAATACCTCCACCTTGCTCAAGTATTTCTAAATAAGAAACACCTTGTCTTTTAAGGGACATTTCGTGTTCTCGAGAACCGCCGTGTACTAGATGTGTGTGTGCTTCTACAAGTGCTGGCGACACCACCTTACCTGTTGCATCGATTGTTTCTTTGGCCTCATAGTTATCAGTATGCGTCCCCGAATATATAACCTTGCCTTCATGGATGACTACTGTTCCATTCTCAACAATCTCTAGTTCGTCTAATTCCTTACCTTTTAAAGGACGGTCTATAGATTTAGGTAAAATTAATTGTTTAATATTTTGAATAATTAAATCGTTCATTTTTTATCTCCTTTGCCTGTAATCATTGGAATTTTAATACCTTTTGTTTTTGCTACATCGATAGATGATTGATAACCTGCATCAGCATGTCTCACTACACCCATACCCGGATCTGTCGTCAATACACGCCCTAAGCGACGATCAGCGCGTTCTGTCCCATCTGCTACTACAACCATACCAGCATGTAAAGAATAACCCATGCCAACGCCACCACCATGATGGAATGAAATCCAAGAACCACCTGCTGCTGTATTAATCAAAGCGTTCAAGATTGCCCAGTCCCCTACAGCATCAGAACCATCTTTCATACCTTCTGTTTCCCGATTTGGACTCGCAACTGAACCAGAATCTAAGTGATCACGGCCTATAACAATCGGTGCCGAAATTTCACCGTCTCTCACTAATTTATTTAATGCTAACCCCATTTTGGCACGTTCTTCATAACCTAACCAAGCAATACGAGAAGGCAAACCTTGAAAGGCAATTTTTTCTTCTGCTAAATCTAACCAACGAATTAATTTTTCATTATCAGGGAATAATTTTCTCATTTCTTTATCAGCACGCGCTATATCTTTCGGGTCTCCACTCAATGCTGCAAAGCGAAATGGTCCTTTACCTTCACAGAATAATGGGCGAATATAAGCTGGAACAAACCCTGGAAAGTCAAAAGCATTCTCTAATCCATTATTAAATGCAACTTGGCGAATATTGTTTCCATAATCAAATGTAACTGCACCTTTTTCTTGAAATTCGAGCATCAATTGGACATGTGCTTTCATTGAAGCTTCTGATTTTTTCACATATTCTTTTGGATCTTTATTGCGTAATGCTTTTGCTTCTTCTAAAGTATAGCCTTGTGGAATATAGCCATTTAATGGATCATGTGCACTCGTTTGATCAGTGACTATATCAATTTTAAAGTTTTTATCTAAAATTGCTTTGTGTGTATCTACAGCATTACCAACTAAACCAATAGAAAGCGGATTACCTTGCTGACGTGCCTCTTCAGCCAAGCGCAAAGCTTCATCTAAATCATGTGTTTTAACATCGCAATAACGTGTTTCAATACGTTTATCTATTCTTGTTTCATCTACGTCAACGCCAATGACTACACCGCCATTCATTGTAACCGCAAGTGGTTGTGCACCGCCCATGCCTCCTAATCCCGCAGTTAAAGTAACTGTGCCATTGAGTTTTCCATCGTAATGTTGGTTTGCCAGCTCACCAAATGTTTCATATGTGCCTTGAACAATACCTTGTGAGCCAATGTAAATCCAACTACCCGCCGTCATTTGCCCATACATCATAAGACCTTTTTTATCTAACTCATTAAAATGATCCCAGTTTGCCCATTCTGGTACAAGAACTGAATTTGATAATAATACGCGTGGTGCTTCTTCATGTGTTTTAAATACTGCAACAGGTTTACCCGATTGGACTAACATAGTTTCATCAGCTTCTAAAGAACGTAATGTTTCTTCGATTGCTTCAAATGCTTCCCAATTTCGAGCCGCTTTCCCTATACCTCCATAAACAACTAAATCTTCTGGGCGTTCAGCAACTTCAGGATCTAAATTGTTATACAACATTCTCAGCACTGCTTCTTGTTCCCAACCTTTACATTCAATATCTAAACCTTTTTTCGCTACTATTTTTCTCATGAACCATCACTCCTTGTGTTTAATAAAATACCTTATTCCAGTAAAAAATTATTTTTAAATACGCATGTTAACTAAGAAAATCATTTTAATGATTACGAATGTGATGATACAAAGTATGTACTTAATGCTTGTAAGTCGTTCAATGAATCATTGATTTATTTCTTGATTGAATACTTTCAACAACCAAGCACTTAACTATTTCATACCAGCTCAGACATCTCATTCGAAAGCATATTTTCTTCTATATTTCTTAGTATAATATGTTAATATATAGACTACCAATATAAATAAACTAATCATTTATAATTCAAAGCTATAAATCAACTAATTATTATTAGGAGGATGTACATGAAGATTATTCAATTAGAATACTTTGTCGCGGTGGTAAAATATAATAATTTTACAAAAGCAGCTAACTTTTTACATATTAGCCAACCTTCATTAACCGCTACTATTAAAAAATTAGAGAACGAACTAGGTTATGAACTTTTCATACGCACGACAAAAGATATTAAGATTACTGAAAAAGGAATACAATTTTACAATTATGCCGAAGAACTCATACAAACTTATCATCAAACTGTTGAAAAAATGCATGATCTCAATACTAGCCAAGAACCTAAAATCAAGTTATCCATATTAGAATCATCTAACCAATGGGTGTCACAAGTTATTGCTGCCCACCATAAGCACCATATGAACCAAACTTATCTCGTTTCAGAGATTCACGATCAAAATAAAATTCTTGAGCAGTTACTAAACTTCGAAAATCATATTGCTTTTACCAACGAACAGATTACACATGAAGCTATAGAATCTATACCATTATATGAAGAATCCTATGTCTTGATTGCACCTAAAGATACATTTCCAAAAACGAAAGCATTATCTATTCAATCATTACCACTCATATTACCAACTCAAGGTTCTCAAGTACGTAAACATCTAGATGATTACTTTAAACGGATGAATATACATCCCGAAATCATCATGGAAGTTGATCGTTTTGAAGCGGCTACTAATTTTGTACATAGAAGATTAGGCTATGCTGTGATTCCTCGTGTATACTATCAATCATTTAATGCCCGTGATTTAGATGCCATAGATATCCGACCACAAATTGGGCGTACCATCTATATTAATTATTTAAAAAAACGAAAGCACTCTGAACGAGTACTTTCGTTAATTGAACATTGCATTTCTTATTGGAATATTAAAGAATAAAATGATGGAAAAAATGAGCTGTCAATTTTGCAGTACGATTATCAACGTCATACTTAGGATTGGTTTCAGCGATACTAATTGTTGAAACCTTTTCATTTGGAATAATACGTTTAGCTAGTTCTAATACAACATGAGGGAATAAACCCAAAACTGCATTGGCGCTCACACCAGGTGCAAATGCACTATCAATTACATCCATACAAATTGTAAACATAATAACATCATGATCATGTATAAAACGTTCAATTTTATCTTTTATTGGAGGAGATATTTGATGTAAGAGTTCATCAGAATATACATAGCCAATATTTTTCTCTTCTGCATAATCAAAAAGCCCTTGTGTATTGCCTCCTTGCTGGATACCTAATACTAGATAGTCAGCGTTATTATCTTCTTCTAAAATTTGTCTAAAGCTAGTACCAGATGTAGATTTTCCTTCTTCTCTTGTATCAAAGTGGGCATCAATATTAATTACACCAATCGATGCATCTGGATATGCTTCTCGTGTCCCGAGATATTGCGCATATGCAATATCATGTCCTCCACCAAGTAAAAAAGTTTGGTTATGCCTTTGAATTGAAGTTGCTACATAATGTCCGAATTCTTGTTGTGTTTCCTCTAATGTTTCATGATCGTGTTCAACGTTTCCATAATCATACACGGCACATTCACGCACAACAGGAAGATTGGCAAAGTTTTGTTTAATGGCATCAGGCCCTTCACTAGCCCCTAACCTTCCCTTATTCAATTCAACACCTTTATCAACTGCATAACCTAATATCCCTACACCATGTCGTGATTCATTGGATTCTTCCTTTATATTTCGGAATTGGATTGTTTGAAAATGTCTAAACTGCTTTTCATCTGTTTCACTGTCAATTCTACCTGTCCATAATTCACGTTGTGCTAACTTATACATAGTCTTCCTCCTTTGAAATGCTACAACACATTTAAGTATACGCTTACATTTTTGTCAATTCAATTTATACTTACCTTTACCCGATAGTCCCAAATATAATATTTAAAATACACTTTAAATATTTCATTTACATGTTAGTTTACGTAAAACTATTACATTTCAATGATAAATACTTTAATTTAATTTATTTCTGTTTAATAAGTATGTATAATTAAAAACAAATGATTTTTCTGAAACCCAAATGGAGGTTACATAATGAATAAAAAGCGTATACCCGGTTTTCAATGGGCAATGATGATATTTATTTTCTTTATCATCTCTTATGCATTACCAATTATACTAAAAGATTTTCAAAATACAGTGCCGTTTAAAAGTTTTGTTTTTGATATGAGTGTCTTGGCACCGTTCATCGCTACAATTCTATGTATTATCGTTTTCAAACATAGAACGACTCAATTAGGTAGTTTGAAATTCACAATCAGCTTAAAGGTGATTGAGCGAATCTTATTAGCACTCATTTTGCCATTAATCATTTTTATTATAGCAATGGCAAGTTTTAATGTCTTTGCTGATAGTTATGTTTTATTACAATCTGAAGATTTATCAGTATCTATTTTCTCAGTTATACTCGGACAGTTAATAATGGCATTCTTAGTGGAGTTGGGTTTCCGTTCTTACTTACAACATATCGTTGAAACTAAGATGAATACCTTATTCGCTTCTATTTTAGTCGGTATTATGTATGCAATATGGAGTATTAATATAGCATTCAGTTTTGAATATACGTTATATAGTTTCTTATATTATTTCGCATTTTCTATGATTATCGGTGAGCTAATTAGAGCTACAAAAGGTCGTACAATCTATATCGCTACAATATTTCATGCAGCAATGGCATTTGGCCTAGTATTCTTGTTCAATGAAGAATTAGGTTATGTATTTTCTATGAAAGTCATCGCGCTTTCTACAACAGTAGTAGCAGTTATCTATATTGTGTTAAGCTTCATTATTCGTGGTATTTTCTACTTCTTTACTAAACGTAACTTAGACGAAGTAGATGAAAACAATTACTTAGATCATGTTAACGAAGACTCTGAAAATGATAATGCCGCGGCACAATCTCATACAAAACATGATGATAAATCACAAAAAAGTGAGCCAGCTACAACTCAACATGATAAACAAGTAGAGGACACACCAGTAGACAATGACAGTACACAGCAACAAGACTCGCAACATGCAAAGGATTCACGTGCTAATCAACAATCAAATCACGCAAGCACAAACCATACATCGCCTGTTGATGAACAAGACCTTGAACATCGTCATGATGAACCAAAAGCTAATGCCAATAATAATCAAGACATACAGAATGATTCAATCAATGATGATAGTCGTGCAAATATTATTTCACAGCCTACATCTGAGGATAAAGAAGATTCAAATCAAACAAAGCAAGTAGATAGTAAACAAAAACGCTATAGTCCTGTTGAAGCTTCAACGGAAAAAGCACACACTGATACTTCAAAAGGTACACAAGATGAAACAATTATGAAAAAAAAACGCTACGGTTCAAACCGTAAATCTTCTGCGGTGAAAAACGCTAAAGCATCTATAACGGAAGATAATGAACAAGATTCAGCTGAACCACAGCAAACAACTCAAAATGAAGAGTCAAATAATAATAAAAATAAATCGGCACAGCGTTCTCCTTTTAAACTAAAAAGTAAACGTGGCCATCGTCGATAGTGTAGTGACACTTAACTCATAGTAAAATATCAAAAAAAAGACAAAGCAAGTGCTAAAAATAGCATTTGCTTTGTCTTTTCATTTATCAAATACAATGTTGCATAATGACCGTAGAGTCGCAGCCTTTTTACAAGACTAATTACCATTTTTAACTTCATAGAAGGATTTTCAGGCTCATTCTTGAAGGAAAAATAATAACTAAACATTATAAAGTAAGACAATACTCTCAGAAAATATCCACAAAAAAACTGCCACAAAGTCAGAACGCTGGTCAACAATCTTAAACTTACATTGTTTTAATGTGAAGGTTTTCATATCGTTAAAGATAAATTATTTTTGAATCACTTTCACGCCTGCTTGTGTACCAATAATCACTTGGTCAGTTACATCTAGGAAATATCCTGTTTCCAATACGCCTACAAGATGAATAAGATATTCATGCATAGCATATGGATCTATATTTTTATGCAATACAATATCAAGTATGTAATTCCCATTATCTGTTATAAATGGTACATCATCAACCACACGACGAATCGTATTTACATTTTGGTCTGCTTCAATTTTTTTGGAAACGAGTAACCAATTAAATTTATCTACCTCAACTGGTAATTTAAATGTTTGGCCTAGGTAGTCTACACGTTTAGATTCATCAACTAATACAATAAACCTATCTGCCATTGCATCGATGACTTTTTCTCTAAATAACGCTCCCCCGCCGCCTTTAATCAAATTTAAATTTTCATCTACTTCGTCCGCACCATCAATTGCAACATCAATTCGATCAACATCATTCACATCCACTACTCGAATACCTAATTCTTTTGCTATAAATGCAGTCTTATTCGATGTACATACGCCTGTAATATGAATGTTTTCTTGATCTAGTTTGCTAGCAATTTTGGGAACAAGCAATTCTATTGTTGATCCAGAACCAATACCCACAATCATACCGTCTTTAATTTGGTCTAACGCATCATTAAATGTACTTATTTTCAACTGTTTCTTATCCATAATGCTTCCCCTTTACACACAGTACTTTTCCTTTTATTGTACATGAGATTTATAAAAATACATAGTTAAAAAAAGAATTTTCACTTCTAATTTATTGGTTTAGTTTGCATAATAGGAATATTGTTTTAAAATTATAATAATTAGTCTTTAAGGGGGAAAATAATGATATATGCCTTAAATGCAATCTCAACTGGTAAAATTCAAGATTTACCTTATAGTAAGAAACGCCCTATGCGTTCAGCACTAAACAAAGAAAAATTTCAAGGTACAATGTTACTCACTAAAACTGGATTTATTGAAGATGAGCAAGAATATAAAGGACATGGTGGTCCTAATAAGGCAGTTTGTGTTTACAGTAAAAAGAATTATAAATTATGGAAAGACGATTTACCAACTTTACCTAATTACGCTATGTTTGGGGAGAATTTAACTGTCCTTGATTTAGATGAAAAAGATGTCCATTTTGGTGATCAATTCTCACTCGGAGAAGCCATTGTCGAAGTTGCTGAAATCAGAGAGCCTTGTTGGAAAATTCAGGAGAAATATCAAATCCCTGACTTAGTCAAACGTATGTCCCGTTCATGTAGAACAGGCTTTTATTTCAGAGTATTGAAAGAAGGTGTGGTACATGATTCTTCAAATTTAAAATTAATAAAATCAGCCGATAAAGCTACATCACTCTCTGTTTTTGAACTTAATGATATTTATTACAATGACAATAAAAACATATCTCGATTAACATATGCATTAAATAATCCATACTTAACTGACGAACGTATTTCTAAGTTAGAGAAATTCTTAAAACGTGCACAAACCCTCGAAAACAAATAAAACCTATTCATATATAAGCGCATAATAATCAATTAAAAAGAACATACCACTTCAATGGTATGTTCTTTTTAGATGATCTTATTTATTGTTCAAAAATCTTATAAGACGTTTTAGAGTAATATGGTTTATTAGCTTCTAAGATTGAAGGTGCTTTATCTCCTAATAAATTAATATCATTAGGTATACATTGCGTTTCAAGTGTAAAACCAGAATGTGCTTTATAAATATTAAAGTCACTTTGCCAACTTGTAGTATCGTTAAATGTGAATATCACAATATTTGGCATATCAGTTTTTACTTTTAATAAAAAATGTTTGTTTTCGACAGTCATTTCATTACTTCCTAAATCAAATGGATGATCGATACCACCAAAACGATTCATTTGTTCTTTAATTACTGAATCTTCACTATTAAATATATCTTTAAATTGTATATTCTCAGAATTAAATTTATTCACTAAATCTACTGGCTCTAAACTTTGAACAATATTGTCTTCATTCAATAAATACATATCTAGCTTGGAACTTGCAATACTGTGATTATCAATAACCTTATTATCTCTATTCAAGTTAAAGTACACATGATTCATTGGATTAAATATCGTCTTTTCAGTAGCTATCGCTTTATATTCAATTGTCCATTTATGATCAACATCGTACGTATGTATGACTTCTAAATCAATATCTCCAGGGAAATGGTCAACTGAGCTCTTAATTGTAGTTTTAAAAATAACTTTCACTTGTCCAACTTGCTCTTCAACTTCATAATCAAAAAATTGTGTATCAAGTCCGTGTGGACCGCCATGAATATTATGTTGGCCATTATTGGAATCAAGTTGATACGTTTTTCCATCTAATTGGAAAGTTGCATTGGCTATTCTACCACCATAGCGACCAATTGTAGCACCAAAATTAAATGGATTTTCTGTGTAAAACTCATCCGCTTCTACTACATTACCAAGTACAATATTATTATCATCAAATTTCCATGAAACTATTCGTGCACCATAATTCGTAAAAACAATTTTCGTTTCCTCATTATCAATTTTTATTAAATCAATTCCATTACTTTGACTTTCTACTTTTGCAAACATCATCAATTACTCCCTTTCAAACCAAACATTTTCTCTTTATATCAACGCATGGTTTTATCATGAATAAAACATCAATTACAAACGTAACCTATAACCAATGCAAACGGGGTTATGTATCGGTTATAGGTAATTCTTAAATTCGCTAAAATCATCAACTGTCATACTACTACATGTTTCTGTATCCGAATGGGTGCTCTCATGCTTCCCTTAAACATAAGTGCATTACTGAAAGAAATTTAACATTAATCATAACTCATAGTATGAATGCATTCCTCTTACTTTTAATTCGTTATACTCTTATATTGTAACAATTTATACAAATATATATCTATACTAATCGTCAATTCTATCAAACTATTTCTAAAATTGTTATACTTTTTTACAATACTATGTATTTTCAACGCAAAATTTCTTTCTATTTTTAACATTTTCAAATTATAAATCATATATTACTTGTCTATATTTATTATATATTTAGGTTTTAAAAAGAAACGGTTACTTCCCTGGTTGGGGTTTAACCGTTTCTAAACTTTAATTTTTATTAAAGATATTTTTCATAGAATTCATAAAACCTTTATCAAAACTTAGTATCGTATCTTTATAACTTCGTACTGCTATCCATAACAACACAAAAATTGTTATTATCGATAACGCAATACTCACTAAAATTTCCCAAACAGCTACATCAGGCGTTGAAGCACGCACAAACATTACAAACGGAGAGAGTAAAGGAATAAAGCTTGTGATTTTTGCTAATAATGTATCTGGGTTGGTAGCACTAAAAATCGAGATATAAAAAGCTATCATACTCATTAAAGTCATAGGCATGAGTGCTTGATTGATATCTTCAATACGTGCAGTAATCGAACCTAAAATAGCTGCCAAAATAACATACGATAAAATACCGATAATCCAAGAAACGATACCTACAATCGTCAACTGCATCGTTAATTCATTAGGCTCTATATTAAATCCTTTGAGCATCTCTCCGATATCAAATATAAAGAAACAGATAACGCCTGTTAATATAATAATCACAATTTGTGTTAAAGCAACTGCAATGACAGCTGAAATCTTAGCAAGTATATGAGTCACTGGAGAAACGCTTGTTATAATCATTTCAATGACGCGTGACGTTTTCTCAGTTGCAATCTCCATCGCAACTTGCCCTGCATAATTGATAATGATAAAGAACATTAACATTATCCCTACATATACCATTACAGTATTAAATGTTTTTTGTGCTTCACTTAAATTTGACTGACTACCATTATCAGAGATAAGTTCTGTTGTTACCTTACTTTGTGATTGTAATTGTTTCAGTTCTTTTGGAGTAAGATCTAAATTCGAAGCTATAATTTGTGTTTGAATGGTGGTTAAAGTACCTTGTAATTTTTGCTTATCTTCTTCTGATACAGGATCTTTACTCAAAATGTTTCCCGATAGCTTGTTATCTTTATTTAAGTGGATCATATAAGCCTTATCCAACTTCTTGTTCTCTATTTGATATTTAGCTTGTTTCTCTGTTACTTTCTTAAACTTAGTATCATCATCCATTTGTTTGCCTTGTGCCTGAATAGCTTTATAAATATCATCATTTGAAGTAACGACTCCTACTTTATCTGGTCCGTCATCAAACACATCCATGATTTTATTTACATTTGAAGCGGCAATTATTAAAATAATGACAATTGTTGTGAATATCATAAATGATTTCGTCTTGATTTTGTTTTTGTATGTTAAGGAAAAGGTCGAAAGAAATTTATCCATGCAAATCACCAACTTTATCTATAAAAATCTCATTAAGTGATGGTTCAACAACTTGGAACCTTTTTACAAAACCATATTGTATAACAACCTCATAAATACTTTCAGCAATTGCTTCTGATTCAATCATCGCTTTAATCTCTTTCTTATTTCTTTCTACCTGAAGTACACCTGGTAAATTATCAATTTCTTTCATTTCGTGTTCTGTTTCTATAATGACGCTCTTGTTGCCATGGTTGGCCTTCACTTCGTTTATGGGCCCTGATACAACTAATTTCCCCTTATTCAATATACATACATCATCACAAAGTTCTTCTACATGTTCCATTCTATGTGAGCTATAAATTATTGTTGTACCAGCATTATTTAAATCTTGTACTGCTGATTTTAATAGCTCTACGTTAACGGGATCTAAACCACTGAAAGGCTCATCTAAAATCAGTAACTCAGGGTTGTGTAACATGCTTGCTAAAAGTTGAATCTTCTGTTGATTGCCTTTTGATAAAGCTTCAATTTTCTTTTCTCTATTTTCGCTAATATCAAAACGATTTAACCAGTAATCTATAGCTTTTGTTATTTCTTTTGCTTTCATACCTTTTAAAGTAGCGAGATAACGTAACTCTTTTTCAACTTTCATCTTAGGGTGTAAGCCTCTTTCTTCCGGTAAATAACCTATCCGGTTATATAAACTTCGATCGATTACTTTGTTATTATAGGTTATTTCTCCCTCAGTAATAGGCGTTAAACCTAATATCATCCGGAAAGTCGTCGTCTTCCCTGCACCATTTCTACCTAAAAAACCCAACATTTTACCTTGGTCTAACGATAATGAAATATCATTGACCGCAGTAAAATCTTTATATCTTTTAGTAATATGTTCGATTTTTAATGACATTTGTTCGACACCTCTCTTTTGTAAATAATATACCTTGATGATACCACTTCAAATTTAAATACACACTACTTTATAGGGTGTTATTTTTTATGTCACTTTCTAATCTTTCATACAATCTATGCCTTCTTTCACCAAAAAACATATTAGGTATATAAACTTTACATTATATTATGTAAGCACTATCATTATATTAAAATAGATTGTTCTTTATTTTCACTACTAATTATTTAGGAGGCTTCACAACATGAGTTATAGTATCGGAATCGATTATGGTACTGCTTCTGGTCGTGTATTCTTAGTAGATACATCGAACGGAGAGATTATTTCTACTTATATCAAAGCATATCCACATGGTACAATTTCAGGATCACTAAATGGTAAAGAACTTCCTCATAATTATTTTTTACAACATGCAGAAGACTATACAAATATACTTAAAGACGGTGTACAACAAGTAATTGATGACAGTAAAGTTGACCCTACTGCCATCATTGGTATCGGTATTGATTTCACAAGTTGTACGATTGTATTTTTAGATGAAGCATTTAAACCATTACATATGCACGATGATTTAAAAGATAATCCCCACGCGTATGTAAAATTATGGAAACATCATGGTGCACAAGATGAAGCCACTCATATGAAAAAAATCAGTGACGCTATTGATCCTTCTTGGTTAGATTACTATGGGCATAGCGTGAATAGCGAATGGATGATTCCTAAAATATTAGAGGTCAAACATCAAGCTCCAGAAATCTTAAAGCAAACTGCTTATATTATGGAAGCAGGTGATTATTTAGTTAGTTTATTAACTGGTAAAAACATTCGTTCTAATTGTGGTATTGGATTTAAAGGCTTTTACAATGAAGGTGATGGTTTTAATTATAAATTTTTCAAAGCAGTAGATGCTGAATTACCTGATATTATTAAATCAAAATGTGAAGGTGAAGTAATTAACATCGGTGAAAGTGCGGGAAGTCTTTCTCCATATTTCCAAAGTTTGTGGGGGTTATCTAAAGAAGTCCAAATCTCTCCATATATCATCGACGCACACTCTGGTGTACTTGGGGTTGGAGCAATTGAGCAAGGTGAATTTACTCCAGTCATCGGCACCAGTACGTGCCATTTAATGCTTGATGCTAAACAAGAAGCGATTCCTGCCATTACAGGTTCAGTAAAAGAGGCAATTATTCCAGGTTTATATGCTTATGAAGCAGGACAAGCAGCTGTAGGTGACCTATTTAATTATTCTGCTAGCCTAGCACCCAAACACATCGTTGATGCAGCAGAAGCTAAAAATATGACCGTCATTGAATATTTAGAAATATTAGCCTCTAATATTTCTATCGATAAGCAACACGTCACAGTGCTAGATTGGCATAATGGTAATCGTAGTATTTTAAGTGATAGTCACCTCACTGGCAGTATCTTTGGTTTAACATTACAAACACCTTTTGAAATGATTCATCGCGCATATTTGGAATCTACTGCTTTTGGAACAAAAATGATAATGCAACAGTTTGAGAATAATAACATTCCAGTCCATACCGTCTATGCAGCGGGTGGTATTCCTATTAAAAGTAAACTTCTTGTCGATATTTATGCAAACGTACTTAACAAAGAAGTCGTCGTCATAGATTCAAGTAATGCTACTGCATTGGGGGCGGCTATGCTAGGAGCCCATGTTGGCGGCGCTTATGATTCTCTAAAATCAACCGTCATGCATATGAAACAACCTGTATATTATCGTAAATATCCTGAACCAACAAAAGTTAAACAATATGAACGGCTATTCGAACGCTATCAAGCTTTACATGATTTATTAGGCATATCACACCCTGAATTGTCTTATATTAAATAATAATAAAACGCTGTAGTCTTATATAATTAAAGGCTACAGCGTTTTATTATTATTATTTAAAATTACCTTGTGATTCACCCATTATTTTATTTCTTAGATTACATTGGTTTTTAATCTACTATTTCTTAATTATAAATATCTACGTTACCATGACTTACTGGTTTAAGATGATTACCATATTTATGGCTCGGACCATATTTGTTTGTTCTTCTCTCACTATCTAGACAACAAATCACTATGTTATAGACACCCACAACTATATACATCACATAACTTACAATAACAATAATAGTACTTGATAAATACTGGTATTCAGGATCTTGATAATTTATTATCGACATTAATATGCAAGTTATAATTAATATAGTTAAAAATATAAGCGGGAGTACCATTGTTCTCCCTGTATCATGAAAACGTCTGATCAACATGGCCCAATTCGGAATTAATGTCGCTAAATTATAAATAGCGATATATATCCAACTTATAAATAATAAAATAAGACCTACCATTGCTGTAGTTGAATTATATGTGGAAATGCCTGTAATCATAGTCGTTAAACCAATTAATAATAAGATAAGACCCGGAACTATAAAGATAAGATGCCACAGCGCCATATACCAATACTCACTTCGACGTGCACGACCTTTAAAGTTAATATAATTCTTCCAAAATAGTTTCAATGCTTGGCCAAAGCCTATTTTTCTCTCCATATAATACCCTCATTTCACATACGTTAGTTCATTAGCTAGATTTTAGTTTTGTATTAAATTTTGATACATTATATATAAATAAAACTCATCCCAATATACTCAGTTTAACAAAACACAACGGGATTGATAATATAATTTTTAATAATTTTAAAAATAAATATTTTTTTAAAATTAAAATGGAGGCACAATCAATGGACTTTGTAAGTAGAGATACAGTTACTATAGCTAAAGATTTATTAGGTATACGTATCGTCTTTAAAGATGAGCTGCAAACCTTTACCGGTTATATAGTGGAAACGGAGGCATATGTAGGTGAACAAGATCAAGCTGCACACGGTTATAAAGGAAAAAGAACGCCAAAAGTGGAATCGTTATATAAAAGTGGTGGTACAATCTATGCACATGTGATGCATACACATCTTTTAATTAATTTTGTTACAAAAACGGAAGGTGTTCCTGAAGGGGTTTTAATTAGGGCTGTCGAGCCTGAAGAAGGTATTGAAGTTATGCAATTAAACCGAGGTAAAAAAGGGTTCGAACTAACAAATGGTCCTGGGAAATGGACAAAGGCTTTCAATATACCTCGACATTTAGACGGCTCTCGTTTAAATGAAGGCCGTTTACTGATAGATACAAAACATAGAAAATATCCTCAAGCCATTGAAGAGAGTGGCCGTATTGGAATCCCAAACAAGGGAGAATGGACATTAAAACCGCTTCGTTTTACAGTAAAAGGGAACCCTTATGTCTCTAGAATGCGAAAGTCAGAGATGACAAATCCTGACTTTACATGGCGAACATAGTATCACAAATATTATTTTATATTAGTTTAAAATAAGTTTATCCCTGTAACAATGGTATAATTTAATTATACTTAACCCATCCTTATGTCCTGTCATTAATTCTTAACTAGCATTATGATTCTCACATCTGTATAATAACAATCACGGCGTTTTGTAAACGCTTTTAATAATCACTTTTTTATTTATAAATCATGTACCAATCAGCTTGATTCGTATATTAAGGGGGAATGAAAATGCTAGAACTAGATGCTATTACAACTTTAGCACTGGCATGTGTCTTATATCTTTTAGGTATATTTATAGTTGACCATGTCTCTATACTGAGACGATTATGTATACCTGCACCGGTTATAGGTGGTTTGTTATTCTCGATAGTCGTTGCAATTTTACAATCAACACATATCATAACAATTAAACTAGATTCTGAATTTCTTCAGAATTTCTTCATGCTTGCGTTCTTTACAACTATTGGACTCGGCGCGTCACTCAAATTGTTACGCTTAGGTGGGAAAGTCTTAATACTGTATTTTATCTTTTGTGGATTACTTGCCGTTTGCCAAAATATTATTGGCGTCTCTTTAGCCAAAGTGCTCAATATACCTGCCTTACTTGGTCTAACAGCAGGTTCAATGTCAATGGAAGGTGGCCATGGCAATGCTGCCGCATATGGTCAAACAATACAAGGTTTGGGAATCGATTCTGCTTTAACTGCTGCTTTAGCTGCTGCTACATTAGGACTTGTAGCTGGAGGGTTAATTGGAGGACCTGTAGTTAAATACTTAATTAGTAAGTACGATTTAAAACCACAACATGCAGATGAAGCGACTAAAGATTATGGAAATGTAAAATCAAATCATTATTTACATAAGCGTATGAAACCTACGACTGTATTCTTTATTCAATTTACAATTGTGGCGATTTGTATGGCAATTGGAACTTACATTGGCAATACTTTTACTGATTTAACAGGAATTAATGTTCCTATATATGTAGGTGCTATGTTTGTTGCCGTAATCATACGAAATATTTCAGAATTTAATAATTTAAATCTTATAGATATGAAGATTGTAGATAGTATAAGTGATGTATCATTGAGCCTTTTCTTATCTATAGCTTTAATGAGTATTCAACTAACTGAAATCTATAAATTAGCTATTCCTTTAATTGTTATTGTATTAGTGCAAGTTATATTTATTGTTTTATTCTCAGTATTTGTTGTGTTCCGTGGCTTAGGTAAAAATTATGATGCTGCAGTTATGATTGGTGGTTTCATTGGTCACGGTTTAGGTGCTACACCTAACGCAATGGCTAACTTGGATGTTATTACGAAAAAATTTGGTGCTTCACCAAAAGCTTATCTTGTCGTACCAATCGTTGGCGCATTTCTAATAGATTTATTAGGCGTCCCTATCGTTACTACGTTCATTAATATTTTTAAATAGTTAACAGTGACTTCAATATATTAAAAGTGCCATCAAACTCAATTGTTTGATGGCACTTTTTATTATTAAATATTTAAATTTCTCTGTTCAATCCATGATTGAAGTTTAGGACTGAAAATCATTTGCGCATGTCTTAAATCTTCTATGTCTTTAGCATTAAGCATTGTCATAATTTTCTTCATATGATCAGAAAATTGCTCGACATATTCTAACGTAGCTGTAATACCATTATTTTCAACTTGATTTAAAAATGGACGTGACATTCCAACTGCACTTGCACCTAAAGCCAGACACTTCACTGCGTCTAATGGTGTACGTACGCCACCGCTTGCAAGTATATCCATGTCTTGTTGTGCGCCTGTACTTTCTAACATAGACTCAACTGTAGTTTGTCCCCATAAACCAAGATAATCCATATCTTTATAAGCACGTCTTTCATTTTCTATATCAACGAAATTCGTTCCTCCGCGTCCACTGACATCAACATAACGCACGCCTATTTCATTTAATTGTTTAATAGTTTCCTTACTCATTCCGAAACCAACTTCTTTAACGATGACAGGTACATCTACGTGTGCTACAATTTGAGATAAATTGTCCATCCAAGTGGAAAACGTTCTATTTCCTTCTGGCATCACAAGCTCTTGTGGTGCATTTACGTGGACTTGGAGTGCTTGCGCATCCAGTAGTTGTACTGATTCTTTCGCTTTATCTACAGGTACATCTGCACCAACATTACTGAAAATAATCCCTTGTGGATTCATCTCTCTCACTACAGTAAAAGAAGAAGCCATTTTACTATTACGTAATGCTGCATGCGTAGAACCTACAGCCATTGCCATTCCGGTTTCTCTAGCAATAACCCCTAGTTTTTCATTTATTTGCTTGGTCCATTCACTCCCACCAGTCATCGCATTAATATACAACGGATGCTCAAGCGTAAAGTCTTTCAACTGGCTTTGTAAATTAATATTCTCCACATCAATATTAGGAATAGAGTGATGTACAAACCTAATTTCATCAAAGTCTGAAATTGTAGAATCACTTTGTGCCATTGCAATTTCTACGTGTTCATTTTTTCTTTGTTCCCTTTTTAAATCGCTCATCTTTTTTGCTCCTACTTTCAATACTTTTTATATTTAAACTATAATTTTCTTTACCTTACAACAAATAATTAAAACCATTTCTTCCGTTTAAAATAAACAATACAAACTAGACTAATCAACAACATTATCGTGAGTACTATATAATAACCATAATGCCATTTGAGTTCTGGCATATGCGCAAAATTCATCCCATAAATACCCGTAATTAATGTTAAAGGTAGAAATACGACCGATACGAGTGTGAGTATCTGCATAATATTATTCATTTTAAACGATGTATAGGAAGCATAATTATCCCTAATTTCATTCGTCATTTCTTGTGACATTTTCAATATGTTTACTTGTTTAATCATATGGTCATCTATATGTTGAATATACATATGATTTTTATCATCTACAAGTAAAAGACTGTTTTCTTTTATATTATCTACTAATTCACGCATTGGATAAATCAAACGCTTTATTTTTATAATATTAGAACGTATTTTAAACACATTGTCCATAACTGTTTGACTTGAGTTATCATTAACATGTCTATCTTCAAACTCATATACTTTATCTTCAATAGCATAAATCGGTTCAAAGTATTCATCAACGAATTTATCTAATATATATAAAACAACATCAGATGCATCTAAGTCATTTTGAAAATGATTAGAAATCGAAGTATTTACCGTATCCAATATATCAAACGGCTTATGATGATAGGTAACCAGCATGTCATCTTTAATAAATAAATTGAGTGCCTTAATCCCCTCATATTTATTATCAATACTATGAAATACAAGGTATTGATATGAATCATAAGCTTTATACTTAGCTCGTGGCGTTCCATTCACTGTATCATCGATTTCTAATTTATTAAAGTTAAAGTATGATTTTAGTAGCGTATCTTCTGATTCAGTTGGCTCATTAAAGTCGCACCATATAAATGTTGCGGATTGTGGAATCTCATCAAAGTGTGAAACCTCCTTTAACGAGATATCAGCAGTCTGATATTTTATTGTGACACTCATCATTTCACACCTCAAATCATTTTCTTTATTTTACCATGAAATACAACCCGTGTAAGTTTTGAGTATTTTTAGTAAACTAGCCTTAAAATATAAATTTCAAAATATAATTTTTCTAATAATCAAGGAGCTGTTTGGTATGGAAACACCTTTTACAATGTATCAACACGTCACTAACGATATGATTGATCATAATGGCCATGTACATGATGCCAATTATAACATCATATTTAGTGAAGCTATTAATCAATTTAATTATCATCATGGCTTGTCTTTAAAAGATCGCACACTATTGAACTATACGCTTTTTACAGTAGAAGAACATACATCTTATCTTTCTGAATTAGTTGAAGGTGATCAATTTAAGGTGACAATTTATTTATACAATTATGATGAAAAAAGAGTGCATTTCTTTTCCATTATGACCCAAGAAAATGGTACAACTGTAGCTACCAATGAAGTAATGATGCTAGGTATAGATAGCGTAATAAAAAAAACCGCTCCCTTTCCACAGCAATATGCACATCAAATCAAGCAATACTATTGTCAGCAACCGCATATAGTTTGGCCAAAACAACTTGGTCACCGAATCAACATACCAAATTAAGGAGCTGTATTTACATGACACAAAGCATAAATGAAATTGTCCAATTACAACTTTACGATTTATTTGATGATACTAAATTTAAACTTAGTGAATTAAATCAAAATAAAAGTTTAGATATTAATGGTCCAGATAGTAAATTAATTAAGCGTGGATTAGATATTAGTTATTTGCAAGGACAAAAAAAAGCTATTGATGCAATTAATACTATTTTAAAAACATACCCTGCCACACAAGATTTCATCAATTACTACAATCAATATGCAAAAAATTATATACAGGAGTTTGAATCATCGAAGACTCAATTTCAAAATATGATATATCCACAAGATGAATTCGAAATTTTTTTAGCAAATTATTATCAGTTACTGGGTCAAAAATCAATTATTAATACAATCAATACGCTTGTAAACAACTGATTCAGCGTTAGAAATTCCTAATTTCATGCCTTTTTTATTTCTTTAGTATCCTATTTATTATAGGCGTAGTATTTTATGGCAAGCATACTTTTATATCACTGTACTGTTTTTGTAGCATTCATGCTTAGCTTATCCAAATGCTGTGGTTTTGTGCATAAAAAATTAGCGAATCGAGCCATATGAATTTAATATACACATTTAATTCATACGCAGAAAAAGCACACTTTCATTTAAATGAAAGTGTGCTTTTTCTTTTACCTATGGATATTTACATCTCAAATTCTATACTCATTTCTATATTAAATCCATTTTACGTATTAAGCGTCTCGACTATATGTTTCACGACCTTATGTGACTCTCTTATTGGTAATAATGGAAATGCGTTCACCATTCTCTTATATTCATAGAGATGTATAGGTTGTTGTTGTGCAGTCATCATATTCGCTAACTTGTACATATCAGGTAAATAAACCTCTCTTTCACCACCAAACAAATATAACGGTGGTAGATTGCTTAACTCCCCATAAATAGGCGAAACTTTAGCATCATTTAGTAATAAACCATCTGCCCAATAATTCATGATTTTTTGCACACCATCTCTATTAATAATGACATCTTTTTTCTCTAATTCTGGCGTTATTGACTCATTATTTAAGTTAGCGTCTAACAATGGAGAAAATAAATAAAGTTTGTTTGGCAATGGTTGATTCTCAATTTTTAATTGCTGTACGAAGCTTAAAGCTAGTGCGCCTCCCGTACCATCACCCATAACTACAATATCTTTATGACTAACTTCTGAGAGCAACTGTTGATACACATCTCGAATCGCTTGGAAAGTATCATTTATATGATATTGTGGTGCTTTAGGATATATTGGCATAACAACTTCATATAACGTACTTAATGCCAATTTATCCATGAACCTCCAATGAAATGCAGAAGGCTGTAAAATATTATATCCTCCGTGGATATAAAGTATTTTTTGCTTTTGGCTATGTCTAAATCTAAATCTAAAAAGTTGTATATCACCAATAAACTGTTTATCTAAATCTGACTTAACATTTAAGGTTTCTGGTTGCTTGTGTTTTTCTTTATTTAATTTCAATCGTAAATCTAAAAATTTTTCAAAGTCTTGATTGTCTTTAAACGTTATAGATCTATGAGGTAATAAATACTTATTAATAAATTTAGTTGTCAATCCTGATTTCATGTATAATCAACCCAATCTCAGTTTTATAATAAATGTTCAATCCAATGGAATTTTTTAGTATAACTTAGTTTTCAAAATAAATATTATGGTAAAATTAATTTAATGACATTAAAACAATAGTTATAATATAATGCGAGTAACTTAAAAATAGCGCTTTTAAACACTATATAAATTTAAATTGTTAACACCAATAGTTACTATTTATCAGTTATTGCATATTATAACAAAACAAAAATAAAAGTCATAAAATAAGTCGATGCTATTGTCCCCTATAGAGAAAGGAGCAGTTTATGCCTGAGAATAACCGTCAATTCAAAGATTTCGAACATACGCTAACAAGTGAGCCTATGCATAGAGGCAACCCCTATGGAAAAAAGAAAAAATCTTGGATGAGCATGATCATTCAATTTATAGTGCTGATTTTAGTGGCTATTACAGGTTATAGTATGTTTAAAGAACCTATATTTAATCTTGAGTTTGCAAAAGAGGCTGTCACTTTCCATCAACTTACAAACTTTCAAGAAACGGTTAATAATATAACAAATTTAAATATAAATATTGAAAACATTGATAACTTGCAATCTAAAATTGATTTGTTAATTTTAGTATTTTATGTATTTTTTGCCGCTTGTATCTTGAGTTTAATATTAACCATTTTCACTTTAGTTTTTAATAGAACTATTTTAAAAATTGTTAATTTATTCATTCTGGCAATTATGCTAGTTATTACATTTGGTTTTTCATATCTTATTAAAAATATTGCTGTTCGTATTTCTGACTCAATGAGTCAATACTATGTTACTGTAAAGCCTGAACAAATATTAACAGAATCTGATGCTATTCATAATGCTATTATTCTATTAACTTGTTGTATCGCATTAATTATTATAAGTCTCTTTTTTAGAAATAGAAAACCTAAACTTCACTCATAGTATTTCATAATTTATAGCTTAATCTAATAAAAACAGGAAGCCCATATATGAGGCTTCCTGTTTTTTTATCATCTCTTAATTTTCTTTTGACATATAATGTGATTTGCCTTTTAAGAATAAACTTAAAATAAATGCAAGTGCACTTAATCCTGTTGCGATTAAGAATGCACTATTCACACCATTAATCGAAGCGAGTTTTTGAACAAATTCAAGCACTTGTTGTGTAGCCATTTGATCTCCACCCATTGCTTGTCCCATTTCTTGTAAACGATCTTTTAAGAACGGATTCGTTTTATCAAGATCTTGTGTATATGTTGCTACATGTTCTGTTGTTTGCGTAGACATTACTGTAACTAACAAGGCAGTACCAATAGAACCAGCCAATTGTCTTAGTGTATTGGATAAAGCATTACCATGTGAAATTAAACGTGGTGGTAATGAATTCATACCAGCCGTCATAATAGGCATCATGATAAAACTCATACCGAATGAACGTACAATATAAATCATCATTAAATGACCATATGTCGTATTCATATTTAGTTTAGTCAATTCCCAAGTGGCATAAGTCATAATACCTGTACCTACGAGTGCCAATGGTTTAATACCAATTGTATCTAATAATTTACCCGCTATTGGACCCATTAATCCCATAATTAATGCGCCTGGCAGTAAGAGTAAACCTGATTGAATTGGTGAGAATCCTCTTAAGTTTTGTAAGTATAGTGGTAAAAGAATCATACCACCAAACAAGCTCATTGTAACAATCATATTAATGACTGTTGTTAAGGTGAATCCTGAATATTTCAGTACTTCCATACTTAACATCGGTACACGCATTGTCAATTCACGAATAACAAATGCTGCGATAAAAATAACACCTAATATGAGTGAAATCACAACAATTGGTGAGCTCCAAGTATTATTACCGGCCTCACTAAAGCCATATAACAAGGCTCCAAAACCTATTGTACTAAATATAATACCTGGTACATCCGCTTTTGGATTTGTTGTAACTTGATAAACTCTAAACCAAATATATGCAATTGCTAATGACACTAAACCGATGATAAACATACCATAAAACATTACGTTCCAATGATAGTTCTCAACGATATAACCTGATAATGTTGGTCCAATTGCTGGCGCTAATATCATCGCAATACCTAAAGTACCCATTGCTGCCCCACGTTTTTCTGGTGGGAAGATTGTCATGAATACGTTAGTCCCTAATGGCATTAATACACCTGCACCAATCGCTTGTAATACACGACCTGCCATCATCATTGTAAATGAACCTGATAAACCACAGACTAGCGATCCTAGTGTAAACAATGTCATTGCAACTAAAAATAGTTTACGGTAAGAATATTTATTAAATAAATACGCACTGATAGGAATCAAGATTCCGTTCACTAACATAAACCCTGTCATAAGCCACTGACCTGTATTGGCAGAGATATTGAAATCCGTATTTATTCTAGGCAAGGCTACATTAAGTAAAGTTTGGTTTAAAATTGCAATAAACATCCCGAAAATCATCGCAATTAAAACTTTACCTTGTGATGTCCCTTTTCCAAACATAAATGAACTATGTTTTTGTTTAAGCTTTTCATTAACGATAGCTTCTTCTGAGTCTGGATTGATACTTTCATGATCAACATCTGTAGGTCGTTGATCATCATTCACATCTGTCTCGAATGCTTCATCACCAGATTGTTGTAATTCAGATACTTCTTCTTCATCGTCATTCATCTTGCTTTTTGTTACTGACGCCTCAGTTGATTCTGTAGAATCTGCACGGTCTTTAACTTTAAATTTAGATTGATAATCTTCGTTAGACGCATTATTTTTATGCTTTGTTTGTTCCATTTGTCGATTAGCTTGTTTTTTTCGACTTTTAGTGAAAATTACATTAATCAAACCGACAAGAATGAGCGCTATGACTACGTAAATAATAATGAAGGTCATTGTCATTTTAGACCCCCCTTAATTTTTGTGAATTTTAACTTCAGCGTTCATTCCTGGAACAACGTTTTTAGATGGTTTTGAATCAAGTGAAATTTTCACAGGTACAACTTGAGATACTTTAGTATAATTACCATCACTATTTGATGAAGGCATCATTGAGAAGCTTGCAGCTGTTGCTTTACCAACTTCTTCTACTTTACCTTTAAGTTCGGCTTTTTCACCGTCAAGTTTTACATTTACATCTTTACCTTCTTCAACATCTGCAATATCTTTTTCATCAACATTTGCAGTAATATAAGTATCATCTAAATTATAAGCATAAGCAATTGGAGTCCCAGCTTGAGCCATTGAACCCTCTATACCGTCAGTTTTAACGATTGTACCTTTTTGTGGCATTTTAACATCCATATTTTGTGACTGGCCATCTTCACCTTTAGCTGCGATTTTTGCAACTGTGTCGCCTTTACTTAATTTGTCATTGTTTTTAACGTCGAAAGATTTTATTTCTCCAGATGCGGGTGCAGAAACCTTAATTTGCTCTCCATCAACTTTAGCATTGTCAGTACTTACATATCCTGTAGCTTGATTATAAAAGTGGAAACCAACTACTCCTATAATTACAAGTACTACAATGGTAATGACATTTACTAATACCATTTTCTTCATTACACTATTCCTCCTATTTGCTTTTAAATTACACTTTGTCTATTATAGAGACATGTAAAATAAAAAAACACCAACACATCATTAAAATGTGTCGGGTAATCATCATAAGTTGTTTTTTTGAAGGAGAAAAAATGAAACAGAATGCCAAAAATAAAATTATCAAAAATATGATTATCCTCTTAGAAGAGCAACCTTTTGAAAATATTACTATTAAAATGATTTGTGCCTATAGTGGTATTAACAGAACTACATTTTATGATTACTTTTTAGATAAATATGATCTGCTGTCTACAATTCAAAAACATCATTTACAGAAATATACCCATTTATTAAATGCTTTATACTTTAGCTATGATAAGTCAGAAATCAATCACTATAAACTATATAAATTCTTCAAAGTTATACTATCTTATATTAGTCGTCATTATGGTTTCTTTCATGCCATTTTAGTCGCTCATCCAAATCGAGATTTATTCTCTGAATACATTCAAACTACCAAAGAAACTTATACAAAAATGTTAGAAGACTATACGACTGTATTAAATAAGAAGCAAGTCGTCATTTATGCTGTGGGTGGACAAATCGGTCTTGTCTATTATTGGATTCGCGAAGGTTGTCCTGAATCTGAAGATGAATTGGCACAAATTTTACTATCTAATACGATTAAAATGAGACGCTAGTTGATACCAATAAAAGTATTTAATCAAAAGCATCCAAAAATAAGACCACTCAGATTTTTGAGTGGTCTTATTTTTCTAATTATGTTTGTCGAGGCACGTGTCTAAATACAAAATAATTCAATGTTTGTAAACTAATTAATAAAATACCAGCAATAATAATGATTGTAATATAAGGCATATAGCTTTCTTCCCCCATCATACCTACAAGCGGGGAAACAAGTCCACCTAACAAAGATTGAACTAATCCTAATAAACTAGAAGCACTTCCATTGCCACCTGTGCGTTCTTCCATAGCAATTGAAAACCCTAAGGTAGCCACACCTGTCACAGGTGCTACAAGAATAATAAAACTTATAAATAACAACCAAATCGATAAATGTGATAATAAAGTCAACACGACCAAAACAACACCTAGCAATTGAATCATCGTTAATATCCGTAACAATACTTGCCTATCAATATAATCCACTAACTTCCCTGTCAGTTGACTCGAAAATATAAGACTAATGCCAATAGCTGCAAACATGTAACTAAATTGTTGTGCAGTCATTCCATATATATTTTGTGTAATAAAAGGAGAAGCCGAGATATAACTAAACAACATAATAAATGTTACACCCTGTATTAACATTGGCAATACAAATCGAGGTGTAATTAATAATTGTTTGAAACCTTTAAAAATTCTACCAAGATGTGGACTGTCGCGATGATCAGTTGATAGTGATTCTTTAACCTTAAATATAGAACCACACAGCATTAACAATCCAAATATTGTTAGTATGACAAAAACCATACGCCATGTTGAAAAAGTTAAAATGATTCCGCCCAAAGCTGGCGCAAGGACTGGGGCAACACCATTTACCAACATGAGTAATGCCAAAAATTTAGTTAATTGCTTTCCACTATATAAATCACTTGAGATTGCTCTTGAGATTACAGCAGCTGCACCTCCGCAGAATCCTTGCACAAAACGAAGCGCAATCATCAACCAAATATTGTCTACAAATATAATACCAATACTAGCTAACGTAAATAATAACATTGCTATTGCTAATGGTTTTTTACGTCCGATTCCATCAGATATTGGTCCAACGAATAAGTTACCTAACGCTAAACCAATCATAAATAAAGAAAGTGTCAGTTGTGTATTTGAAGTTGTCGTGCTAAAATCCGACTGTATTTGGGGCAAGCCAGGTAAGAACATATCGATAGATAATGCTCCTATAGCAGTCAGCGCTCCTAATATAATAATAAACAGTAATGACTGCTTATGTTGTTCTTGATTGTTAGTCATACTCATGCTCCTTGAATTTTATAGTGGACTATTTATTTAGTTTTTAGAGTTATATCATCTACAGATGATTACTCACTTTTTAATACGTTCTTCATTTAGGTAAGTTATTTTCTTTGTATGTTGCTATAATTATAGCTTTTGCCAGAACAATTTTAAATAGCTTAAAGTAGATTACTTATAAAACATAAAAAAACACTAAGCAAATTTATAAAATGCTTTGCTTAGCGTCTTTAAGTTCTATTCAAATATAATCTGCTGAGATAATTTATTCTGAGTATTTCACTACTTTTAAATTACTTGCATTATCATTGCCCTCTAATTGGTAGTCCACTTTACCATATTGGCCATCCGATTTAATCGTTTGTGCAGTAACATAAAACGTTTTACCTTGCTTTACAATTTCAGTAATTTGCGGTTGTTGGAAATATGTTAAAGTTTGTGACGTTACGTTATTTTTAGTTTCTTTGTAGCTTTCCGTATCTTTCTTTAAATAAGAAGAAATTACTTTAAAATCACTTTGACTATATGCATTATTCAGCGCCGAAGTATATTTCCCGAAAAAATTAGTCACTTTATTTCTAAAGCTATTTTCTTCTTTTTCCTTTTTTTCGACATACGTTTTAATCTCATCACTATCAAAATTCAAAGTGACATGCGTTTGATCTTTAAGATTATCCGTTTTAACTATAGTTTCACTTGATTTAAATGTTTTTTTCTTCGCTTGGCCTTCTGCAGAAATCGTTAATTCTTTTGTTTTTGGATATGGTCCAATTTCTTTAGCCTTTTCATAATCAAACATTTTATCATTTATTTTAATTTTAAGCGTACGTTTATCTATTTCACTCGCACCACTTAAATCTATCAAGACATGAGCTTCATTAAAATCTTCATTAACTTCTATTGTTTCATTATTACTATCATTAAAGTTAAACTTAAGTTCACCATTAAACTGGCCATTAGCCATTTCTTTCTTTGCTTCAAGTATGTAACTACCTGGAATAAAATGACCTAAGGACGTTGCTTTATTTTTATCTGCAATAACTGTTTTTTCTTTATCATCAGCTTTAAATTTATACTTTGTATCGTACTTGGGCTTTACAATTGCCTCTTTTGTTGGTGCAGTAAAATTCATGTTATTAAATAAGAAATAACGTCTCCCATTTTTACTGATGCGCAATACTTTTTCCCCATTTTTAGCTGTGACAAAATTCGCTTCTTTATTCTCACTCTTATTTAATTGTTTAATTTGACTATTTACATCATTCACAAAGTTTTTCATGCCAACTTCTTTTTTAATATATTTAGTATAAGCCTTAGCCTCATTTTCATCTACACTATTGTCTTGTGTGCTTAATAGCGTGGCAAGCTTCTGTGTATCATTGTTATCTACTGCATTTATTAAGATTTCAGATTGTGCTTCAGGTGAATTGAAATTTTTCAATAAAAAGAAAATAATAATGAGTAGTATAATGATAAAGAATGCAATTCCCCAAGGAATAATTTTACGTGCACTAATGTTTGTGGTTTTATTACCTTCTTTAGATGCTCGTGTCATTTTTTCAGAGTCATTTTGACTAACCTGATACCCACAATGACGACATAATTTCTGTCCATTTCTCATGTTTCCCCCACACTTAGGACACTTTTGCATTTTATCACCTCTTCATACTTACATTTTTTACACCATCACATTATTTTAACATAACATGGGTTGAAACCATATGATTGTATTAACACTGTCACAGTTGAAATAGTATTGTAATTTGGAGAAACTTCACCTATTTTATTTCTATATTTTTAATTATATAAGGCGTCATAAAAAATAGATATACATATTTAGTCTAATATGGTTGGCCCTATAATGCTGATATCATCAGTAAATAAATAACCTCAAAAAATACCACTTCTACTAACAATAAGAAGTGGTACTATATCGTAATAATCTATATACATACTCACATAAATGACTAAGTATTATTATAGCTTTTTCAAATTGTTTTACAAATGGCCTCCAACATTAAAATTCTTCAAACGTTGGTCTATAACTTCTAATACGGAACGAGCTTGTTCAATTTCATCTTCGGATAAATCATGTAGAATATCACTTACGATGTTACTTATTATAGACTTACTTTCACGGTTAAACTGTTTTCCTTTTTCAGTCAATTTTATATACTTTAAGCGTTGATCTGCACTTTCTTCAGACTTATCCCACTGAACTAATTCTGCTTGAATTAATTTTTTAATCCTTCTACTGACAGCAGCTTTATTCACGCCTTGTCTCTCAGTAATTTCTGTTAAAGTCATTGCCTTTTCTTTTTCTAACATTAATATAACGTTCGCTTGCTCTTTTGATATATTATAAACCTCGCGTAATTCTTTTAATAATTTAGCTAACAATGTATTAACATCATTGATAAATTCTCTCATAAATTCTATATGATCTTTTATATTTTTCACCGTATTTGCACCTCTATCATCCGACTAAATACAATTCGTTTTTTGATTATTCAATATTCATATTAATATTATCAATATTCCCATCTTTATAAAAGGTAGAAATTTCAGAACTTTCACGCTACAAAACGTTGCTCAAACAAAATACGTGTAATAACATAGATACATTTGATTAATTCAAATCTTTACTCTACATTTAATATACAATAAAAAATCGGGGTGTAACATGGACATTTTGTCATTATTTTGCTGTTTAATTATTCTAATTCATTTCGTAGCCCTATATTTAAATTTAAAATATTCGGCAAACATCCGTTTCTTTATTTCCCAGGCAATATTAGGTTATATAGTTATAATATTGAATATCGGATATCACACATTACCACTCTATTTAATCGTTGCCATGGTTATAGGTTGTTTATTACTTCACTTTAAACATAAGCACTTATTCCAAGAACGTCAAAGTGTACTATTTATAAAACGTTTATATATGCTTATTTTTAAAGTTATTATCTTTATGGTGGCATGTGCTTATATTTCCTTGATTCCAAATGCTATCAACATCATATTTTTATGGCTATCTGCTATAGCTTTAAGTGCACTTTATACTTTTCTGTGCTTTATATCTACTTCTTCACGTTATCTAAATACCAATCATATCAAACACTTTGACATAATTTTCGTCTTGGGAGCAGGTATATTTAGTGAACAAGTCACACCTATGTTGGCCAATCGTCTTGATCAAGCATTAACACTCTTCCGCCAACACCCTAATGCACATTTTATTGTGAGTGGAGGCAAAGGTAATGATGAACCTATTTCAGAAGCGTTAGCTATGCGTCGTTATTTAGAAGCACAAGGCGTTGACTCATCACGTATATTAATGGAAGACCAATCTACCAGTACCTATGAAAATATTAAATATACAAAAGCACTTATAGCGCGCACCTATGATATTACACCAAACATCGTCTGTATAACTAGCCAATTTCATATTATGCGTGCCTTGCGATTCGGACAAAAATTAAATCTTAAATTAAATGGTGTCGGCAGTACTACGCCTTATCATTTTTTTGAAATTGCATTGATTCGTGATTTTTTAGCCTTAATGTATCAATATAAACTTTTATTGACCATATATTTTGCCTCATTATTTTTAATCTGTGCACTTACATTATGGTATATACCGAGATTTTAATACTTAAACTATAAATAAGAGGACAACCAGATTGAACTGGTTGTCCTCTTATTAGTTTCTAAACTTTATGCCTTAATATATTCTTTTGATATTTCTAATGTTAAAGTGCTAAGTTATAGTTTATGAATTTACAATAACTCCATCATCTAATTCTATAACTCTATCTGCATAATCAAATAATCGCTTATCGTGTGTAATCATGATTCCAATCATTTTTTTATTTTGAATTTGCGATTTTATCATTTCTATAACTTCTGTAGCTCGCTTAGCATCTAAACTTGCTGTTGGTTCATCTGCAAGTATAATTTTAGGATTATTCATAAAAGCACGCATTATTGCTACACGTTGCTTCTCGCCTCCCGATAACATATGAGGGAAAACGTTCAAGCGGTGTGCCAATCCTATTTGGCTTAATAACATCTCCGCTCTTTGTTCCGCATCTTTTTTTGACATGCCCGCTTCTTTTCCAATCGTTGTCAATTGCGCTTTAACTTTTAAATAAGGTACTAAGTGTGAAGATTGGAATATAAATCCAATCTCATTTAATCTTAAATCTGCCGGCTTATTTTTAACAGAATATAAAGGCTCATCATTATATACAATGTCTCCACTATCTTGTGAAAGTAACCCACCCAAAATAGTAAGCAAAGTAGTCTTACCTGAACCTGATGCACCATTAAGAATTACAAATTCTCCATCATTCACTTCAAAATTTATACCTTTTAATACAGTCGTTTCTGACGTTCCTTTACCAAATGATTTTTTTATGTCTTTAACTTGTAGCGTCATTAATCTGCACCTCCGATTGCTTCAATAGGATCTACTTTGAATAATTTAATAAATGATAATGCTGCTCCAATAATTGCAACAATAATGAATACAGCTACAACTAACAATAGATTTGAAAGTGTAATATGAAATGGCATTGTTACTGGCATCACTAATGATAAACTACTGACAATTCCAACAGATATTAGTACACCAATCATTGTTGTAATTAATATTTGGATAACTAAAGCGCTCAGTAAGTGTTTTGTTTTAATACCTATAGCTTTTAAAATACCTATTTCTGATATTTTTTGAATCGTCATTACGTAGAAAAATGCACTCAATACAATTGCTGATATTACAAACAGACTGACAATCATCATGTTTAATGGCGACTGTTCTGCTTGATAACTTGCAATTTCACTTGTAATTTCATCTTCACTGAACGTTTTTACACCAGCCATTTGGTCTATCTCTTTTTGTTGTTTCTCTGATAAATCTTTTACAGGATACACTGTACTTACTTGTTCATTTAATTTATCGAAACCAGCGTTATTCATCATCACGACTGAACTATGTGAATACATTGTATCATCAAGAATACCCGATACTTTTAATTTTTTGCCGCCTTTAACTTTTACAGTATCTCCAATAGTAATACCACCAGCAGTTAATTTATTGTTTAGCGCAACTTCATTATTATCAGTTGGATAACTACCTTCTTTTAATTTTGGCTTTTCATTATTAACAGTATTAGTCATGATTACATCTTCTTCACTTTTATCAATATTCAATGTCTGAGAAGCTAACTTTAATGGTTTTTGATCAGTAATATCTTCTATTTTCTTTTGTTGTCCTGGCTTAATTAATGATTTTTCAATTTGCGGTTTCTTATTATCTTGTAATATATACTTCTCAGTTTTCATGTTATCTAACATCGATACGTTTTCTCTTGCTAACCCTTGTGCTAATCCACTTATAAACAATACCATTATACCTAGTAGTAAAATGATCAACATGATTAATATAAAACGGAACTTATAAAATTTAATTTCTTGCCATGCTAATTTCATTATTGTTTCTCTCCTTCTCTAAAACTTATAAATAGAGTTTAGGACACTTATATGAACTCAATATGAACAACAATACATTTTTCTACTTTTCAAAATTTGTTATGTACAAAAGTAACGTTTATAATAGCTATAAAATGACTAAGGAGACCTTATACATGACAAGTTGCCTAATCGTCGACGATGACATTAAAATTTTGGAGTATGTTTCAAATTATATTAGTCGTGAAGGTTTAAAAACTATTACCCAATCCAGTGCAGAAGATGCCTTAACTTATCTTGAAACTCAACAGGTAGATATTGCAATCGTTGATATTATGATGGGAGGTATGAGTGGTTTTGAACTTTGTAAATTATTAAAAGAAGACTATAAAATCCCTGTTATTATGCTAACTGCACGTGATGCACTCAGTGACAAAGAACAAGCATACTTTTCAGGCACCGATGATTATGTCACTAAACCTTTTGAAGTCAAAGAACTTATCTTTAGGATTAAGGCAGTACTTAAGCGTTATAACATCAATGCAAATAACGAAATAACTATTGGTAATTTGACATTGAATCAATCATACCTTGAAGTAGCATCTGCCACAAAAGCAATGAATTTACCAAACAAAGAATTCCAATTACTTTTTTTACTTGCTTCACATCCAAAACAAGTTTTTAATCGTGATGATTTAATCGAAAGAATTTGGGGATTTGATTACGAAGGAGATGAACGTACTGTCGATGTACATATTAAACGTCTTAGAAAAAGGTTAGAAAAACTAGAAGCCTCTGTAACAATTCATACCGTTCGTGGCTTAGGTTATAAGGTGGATGATTATGTTTAAATCACTCTATACGCGCATTGCAGTTTATACAGTTATGGTTATGTTATTTAGTGCGATTGTCAGTTTCTTATGTACTAATATTATTTATCACAACCATTTAAAAGCTAATAATGACGCTAAAATCATGCGTACTTTAAAAGATTCAAGTACATATCAAAAAGAATCTAGTATGCACAATTTACCAGCATTTTTTCAACATATGGGCGAAATGAACTATCAAGTCATGACTGTTTCTGAAAAAGGCAAAAAATCCTTTTACGGTACTGCTTTTAGAAAAGATAATATTTCTAAGCAAGAAATACAATCTGTATTACAAGGTCATGATTATCATGGAATTAAAAATCTCCCTTACAATCCTTTTGTAACTGGTTTTTTCGAAAATACCACTAAAAATACAGTAGGTATTACTTTTAATCAAAATAATGAAAAGACTGCGGTGTTTATGCGACCTGATATAGGCAAAACATTTAGTGAGTTTAGAATATTTTTAGCTATTTTAATTACTTTATTGCTTATATTTTCAATTATATTAATAATTTCTTCAACTTATTCGATTATTAAACCGATACAGCAATTAAAACAAGCAACTAATAGACTTATGCAAGGCAACTTTGACACTTCCATTAACATTACACGCAAAGACGAGTTCGGTACGTTACAATATCGTTTTGACAAAATGCGCCTCTCACTCAAACAACTTGATGATATGAGACAACATTTCGTTCAAAATGTATCACATGAAATTAAAACACCATTAACACACATCCATCACTTACTTGATCAAATGAAATATGCAAAATCAAGTACAGAACGAAATCAATATATTGGTGATATATATCAAATCACAACACAATTAAGCGAGTTAACTAAAGAATTATTGTTACTTTCAGAAATAGATAATGGCGCGCATTTAGAGTTTAAAGATCACATCACTTTAAATAAACTTTTAAAACAAATCATCCGTCACGAACAATTTTTAGCAAATCAAAAAGATCTCATCATTATGTCCGATTTAGCAGATGTACAAATTATTGGCAATGAACGATTACTATATCAAGCATTTCAAAATTTAATAACTAATGCGATTAAATATTCAAAACACGGTGGTACCATTGAAGTTACACTCAAACAAAATATTGATACTATCATTTGTACAATTACTGATGATGGACAAGGTATGACAGAAGAAACACAAGCACATTTGTTTGAACGTTTTTATAAAGCAGGTAATAACGATAATAGTAACGGTTTAGGCCTCGCTATTGCTAAAGCCGTTTTTGAACTTCATGGGGGAAGCATCAGTGTGAAGAGCAAAAAAAATAATGGAACTACATTTTCTATCAGTATAGATAATCAATAAAAAAGCGCACCCTTCTTTTAGAAATACATCTAGAAGAACGGTGCGCTTAATACTGTATTGCTTTTATTATTAAATAATTAAAATTAATCTATTTTTAAATATTCTTTAATTTCTTTATTAACCTGCGTGTAGAGTGCTTCATTTTCAGATAGTTTCATACCATACGAAGGAACAAGCGTCTTGATTTTTTCCTCCCAAAGTTGGAATTCATCCTTATAACAACGCTTAAGTAAATCAAGCATAATATCTACAGCAGTAGAAGCTCCTGGTGATGCACCTAATAAAGCCGATAATGATCCATCTTCTGACGTGATAACTTCTGTACCAAACTGTAAGGTACCTTTACCACCATTTTCAGTATCTTTAATAACTTGTACGCGTTGACCAGCAACAACTATTTCCCAATCTTCAGTCTTAGCATTTGGAACAAATTCACGTAAATCTTCCATGCGCTGCTCATTAGATAGCGTTAGTTGTGAAATTAAATATTTTGTTAAATTCATTTCTTTAATACCTGCAGATAACATTGTAATAATATTATTAGGCTTAACAGATTTAATTAAGTCTAAATTTGATCCAGTTTTCATAAACTTAGGTGAGAAACCAGCAAAAGGTCCAAATAACAATGTTCTTTCTCCATCAATGTAACGTGTATCTAAATGCGGTACTGACATTGGTGGCGCACCTACTGAAGCTTTACCATAAACTTTTCCAAGATGTTTTTTTGTAATATCTTCATTTTTACAAACTAAGAATAAACCACTAACTGGGAAACCGCCTATGTGCTTAGATTCTTTGACTCCTGTTTTTTGTAGTAATTGTAAACTCGCGCCACCTGCACCAATAAATACAAATTTACTTTCAACAACCGTAACTTTGTTTGTTTTTAAGTCTTTTACTTTAACTTCCCAAAGCCCATCCTTACGTTGTTTCAAATCTTCTACTTCGTGTTCATAGTTTAATTCAACCTGTTTCGTTTCAAGATTTTTAAATAATTTTTTAGTTAATTCACTAAAATTCACATCTGTTCCAGTTTTATCATATGTAATTGCCATAGGAATATGAGACGTGCGCCCTTCCATTATTAATGGCGTCCATTCAGCGATTTTCTCTTTATCATCTGTAAATTCCATATTATTAAACAAAACGTTTTTATTTAGTCTATCCACACGTCTTTTCAAGAAATCTACATTACGCACCCCTTGAACAAAACTCATATGCGGTACCGGTTTAATAAATGATTCTGGACTATCAAGCTGACCATCTTTAACTAAGTAACTCCAAAATTGTTTAGAAATTTGAAACTGTTCATTAATTTTTACAGCTTTACTAATATCTATTGATCCGTCTTTATTTTCGTTTGTATAGTTTAATTCACATAATGCAGAATGCCCTGTCCCCGCATTATTCCATGCATTAGAACTTTCTTCAGCTGGTGTAGCTAATCTTTCAAACACCTTAATTTCTTTATCGGGTGCAAATTCTTTTAATAAAGTTCCTAATGTTGCGCTCATAATACCGCCACCAATTAAGATGACATCTGTTTTGCTATGTAGTTTACTCATAACAAACACAGTCCCCCTTTATATATGTTTATAGATACGTTATCTTCATCTACTTAAAATTAGAAACCAATCTATTTTTCATAGAATAAAGCGTTTTCTATAACTAAAAAATAAAAAACTTTTCAACGCTATTTTCATCTTAAAGAACAATGTCATAACGATATAAACCTTCTTAACTACTCTAATTATATACGTTATTGCCCTATGAAAAAAGGGATTTCAGTAATTCTACACAAATTTTGTTAATATGTGTTAACTAGCATCGAAGCCATTCGTCCACCTACGATTGCGTCAAAGATTGATTTCATCCTATTTACCATGCTAAAGTGTATCTTTTTTGATGTTATAAGGTGCTTAAAAACATTTCATGCTATAATGTATTTTAATTTAAGTTTAGACAATTTTGGAGGTTTTCTTATGAAATCAATCACATTTTTCATGCACAATGTTTACGCTATGGGAGGTACGGTTAAATCTATTTCGCAATTAGCTAACACACTCGCAGAAAAAGGACATAGTGTAGAGATAATCTCAGTATTTAAAGGAAACGATCGTCCCTATTTTGATCTTCATAATTCTATAAAGATAAAACCTTTAATTAATTATCAATTACATCCATTAAATATTAAAGACCTTGTATTTAATCGCATTAGCAAATACACATCATTTTCTAATCCTCGTCTGCTCTCTCAATATGAGCCAGGCATCAACCAATTCTCGCATTATATTGAAAAAAAAATGATTAAAGCAATTCACAAAGTGAACACTGATGTAATTGTTGGAACAAGAGCAAGCTTTAATATTTTAATTGCAAAATATGCTGGCAAATCTGTAGATAAAGTTGGTATGGAACATATGAATTTGGATGCACATCCTGAGGCCTATCAACGCGAAATCTTAAATGCATATACTTATTTGGATAAAGTAACAACACTTACTTCAGCAGATCAACAAAAATATCAAGCGTATATCCAAACTCCTGTGTTTGTTGTGCCAAATATTTTAAATGAGCCGAGATTCAATAAAACTAAGGAAAAATTAATTACTGCTGCGGGCCGTTTGGAATTTGAAAAGGGATTTGATTTACTAATTAAAAGTATTAATCCCATTCAACAAATTGTTCGGCAGTTCGGTTATCAAGTGCATATATATGGTAGTGGTCAAGAAGCAGCTGAATTACAACAACTCATTGATCAATATCAACTGCATGACATTGTAAAATTACAAGGATCAACACAACAGTTAAATGAGAAACTATCTATTAGTGAAATTACTGTCATCCCTTCTCGAAATGAAGGATTCGGAATGGTTATTTTAGAAGCAATGAACCAAAGTAATATTGTCGTTAGTTTTGATGGTAACGTAGGTCCTGATTCAATTATTAAAAACAATGTGAATGGTTACTTAGTAGAACATGATAATGTCGATGCGCTATCAAATAAATTACGTAGACTGATTAATCAAGAATTTAAAGAAACTGTAATTATTCATAATGCCTATCAAACAGTGAAAGCATATGCACCAGACGCTATTTATCAAAAATTTGAAACACTGTTAAATTATAACGCACCACATTAAGTAAAATTTTATAAGCGAAAGTATTTTCAGCATTGTTAAATTATCATTAAACACAGCATATCAAGTGTCTTTGAATAATTTAAATAACGCAAAATACTTTCGCTTATTTTAATGACTTATAAAATTATTTTAAATCAACAAGTTTAAGATGAATGTCCAAATACAAATGAATATTAATAATGCAAAACTATAGCGTAATGTCATTTTTAACAATTCAGATTCTTTACCTACTTGTTTAACTGCCGCTGTCGCAATTGCAATAGATTGCGGAGAAATTAATTTACCTGATACGCCCCCGACAGTATTAGCTGAAACTAATAAAGAGCCGTTTGTACCTATATTATGGGCAACCGCAGCTTGGATAGGTGCGAACAATGAATTATTATTTACAACTGACCCTGTCATAAAGACACCTAACCACCCAAGTACTGGAGATAGTAGTGGAAATACATTTCCAGTTTTAGCGATACTTTCTCCTAATATTGAACTTAATCCAGCATATGTCATTAATTTTGAAATAACCAATATAAAACATATTGTTAGAATAGATAACCATAATTCTTTAAATGTTTCTTTAAATAAACGACATGCATCTAAAAAATGAACTTGTTTAGACAACAATAAGGTAATTAATATAACAATTAAAATTGCTGTGCCCGTTTGTCCTACGATATTCAATGGCAATACAATCGCTTTGTTAGCAACCTCGCTATAAGTTCCAGGCACTGTTATATTTGCTACTAAATGTGCAAGCGCTCCGTTTGGCTCAAATAAACTTTTAAATTGAGGTGTGCTCCAAATCATAACAATAACTGTCAAAATATAAAAAGGACTCCATGCGTACATTACTGATTTAAATTTATGTTTTACTACTGGTTCTGGCTTAACATCTTTTTGAACTCTGAAAATATGTTTGGGTTGGAATCTTTTAGAAAATAATGCTAATGCTAGCATGGATGCTAACGGTGGAATGATGTCCGCTAATTCAGGTCCAATAAAGAATGTAATCACGCCTTGTAATATTGTATACGTACTGCCTACAACTAATATTGCAGGTAATGTTTCCTTGATACCTTTAAAACCATCTACTATCCATATTAATAAAAATGGAATAAACATATTAATGATTGCTAAAGTCAGTACGGACATTTGTGAAACAGCCATACTTTTAATATCTCCAGTTAAATTAAGTGAATCTATGACTGATACCGGTAATCCAATTGCGCCAAAAGCACCTGCTGAAGCATTAGCAATTAGACATAACATAGCTGCTTGTAAAGGACCAAATCCAAGTTGTGTAAGTAATAATGCACATATAGCTATTGGAACCCCAAATCCTGCTACGCCTTCTAAAAAACCATTAAATGCAAAAGCAATTAACAGCAACTGAATACGTTGATCTTGTGAAATACTAGAGATACTGTCTTTAATTGTATGAAATTGTCCAGTTTCATTTGTTATTTTGTAAAGTAATACTGCCATGATTACAATATAACCAATTGGTAATACGCCTTGAAAAAATCCTTCCACAAATGCTCCAGATGCAATCCCAATTGGTAATTTAAAACATGAAATCGCAATGATTAAAGTTACAACTACCGTAGTAATAGCCCCATATATACCTTTCATCTTAAAAACTGTTAAACATAATAAAAATAAAATAATTGGAATTGCTGCCACTATACTAGATAGCAACATGTTGTTAAAAGGGTTAAAATTATCTACAAACATTTTGACTCACTTCCATTTTCTATATTTATTTATATCTAGCTAGAATATGTAAAAGTTATTGTGAATTATTTCACAATTAGATTATATCACTTTTAACGCTAAAAACAATATGTTTTTTAAAATTCACATTAACTTTTTTACTTGTTTTATATTGTGAATAGTTTCAATAAATTAGACATTTATGTTATATAATCTTGTGTTTTAATTTTTTCTTTTTCCAGTTATAAAGGATTCTTTTATCTAAAGTATGGGACGTGGTAAAATAAAGGGAACAACTATTGAGTAGAGGGATATTAATGATAAAACAAATTGATTTAGATTCGTGGGACCTTTTAGAAGATCAACTTCAAAAAGCATTTTCAGAAGGGTATTCACATATTGTACTAACAAATAATAATATAAAAATATATAAAAATATGATGGCTCATGTGCAATTAGAACCTTGTACTATTGTTCCTGATTATACGATTCATCAACAATATTTAAATGACTGTCGCTATTTCGGTAAAAAAAACATTACTTTTAATGACTGGATTGAAAATATCAATCATTACCCAAATATCATCTTTCATATCGAAACTACCCAATCCATATTAAGTAGTTTTAAGGTCAATCATTTATTCGATTTAGCATTGCTATCTTTGCTACAAGATGAAGTAATCACAGATAGTCATGTTGTCTTTGATTTCTCTTCAGAACTCATAACGAGTAAAGAAGTTTGGAAGGATATACATCGATTCGAACCATTAAACACTACAGCTTTTAATTTGAATAAGCTAGCTTACGCACATAAACATGCATTGCCATTTAAATCTAGTGAAACACTTTCACCAGAACAAATGCGTTTTACTGATAAGTTATTGAAGTCCACAGGTTTTAAAGTTCCCCACTGGATTTTCAACTCAATACATCATCACTTTGTGAAAAAACATCGCGCATTAAGCTATATTTATGAAAAGGATACTTCAAAAATTAAGAATCATATCGTATTTTTAGGTTTTGATTATGGTTTTAGAGGTAATTCACGTTATTTATTTAACCATTTTGCGAAGCATTTTACGAAATTGCCGATTTATTTTATTACTGCTGACGTAAACGGTCCAAATTTTATTAAACCAGATGATCCAAAAGCCAAAGAAATTATTGAAAGTGCACGTGTAGTCATTTTGGAAAGTTATATTCCAGATAATTTAAAACCTAACGGCACAATTATACAACTTTGGCATGGTACTCCAATAAAGAAACTTTTCCTAGATAGTCGAGAACCACAACAAAATTTGAATATATATAATTATCGTGCAAGAAAATATAACAAATGGTTACATCAAGATTATTTTATAAGTGATTGTGAAGATATTATTGATTATTTTAAAACAGCATTCCCACAGCAACATACACATATATTAAATTGTGGGTATCCAAGAATTAGGTACTTATTAGATAAACAATCTGATCAACCATACCTGTCATTCATCAAGCAAGAGCTAAAACTAGATACTAATAAACCAACTTTACTTTACGCACCAACATGGAAAACTGAAACCAACGAATCTGATTTATTACCTATCAGTGATGGGTTACTTAATAAATATAATGTTATTTTTAAAGGTCATATTGAAGATAACTCTGACTATATACCTGAAAATGCTATCCTTGCTCCTGCCCATATTGAGGTCCAAGATTTATTATTAGTTTCGGATATCGTTTTAACAGACTATTCTTCTATTATCTTTGATGCATTAACTATTGATAAAATTGTGTGTCAGTATACACCTGATCACGAAAAATATATTTCAGAACGAGGTGTATATGAGGATGTCATGCACTCACTTGCTACAGTAAGATATAGTGATTCAAAAGCATTGCTCAATGATTTAATCAGTCATCAAATGAAAGACATCCACACTAGTGCATTTGTCAATAAGGATAATCATGCCTTCGAAACACTTTCCCATATAATAAAAAAATGTATTAACACTTAACAATTTTATTGCTTTAATAAGACTAAAAATTATGGCTACATAATTAAAAACTGGACATCCTCATCTATATTGAGGTTGTCCAGTTTTTTATTTAATGTTAACAAACGTAGTCATTATATCTTTTAAAAGCAAAGTATTTTTATTGTTGATAAGCTGGATCTACAACTCTTACAGTACCTTGTTGATCTACTGTAGCAATAGAATAAGTACCTGGTTGTGCTTGATTTTGGAAGCTAAAGATATAACTATAATTACCCTCACTGCCTTCAACACTATAGTCATTGTAATAATTAGACTGACCATTAATTGCATTCACTTCAGCTGTAGCGTTATCTAGTGAATTTTGAAAATTAGGTAAATGTTGTAACGCGGTTTGATTATTGACACTACCTGATGAAATGTTTTGTGATACTGGTACTGCATTCTGTCCTTGATATGGCACAACATATTGTGTTGTTCCATTATTCGAACTATTGTTATTCGCGTTACTATTGGCATTTGCTGTCGTATCTGAATTACTATCTGAACCATTTGTATTACTACTGCTTCCATCTGTAGTGCCACCACTGTTATCACTTGTACCATTTGAACTACCTGCACTGCTACTACCATTAGTGCCATCATTATCTGAATCTGAGCTACTATCAGTACTTGATGAGGCACCATTGCTAGAGTTACTATCGCTATTACTATCATCAGTACTTGCACTATCTGATTTATCATTGCTAGAGTCACCATTTGAATCTTCGCTTGAACTATCTTTATCATCTTTACTTGAGTCTTTGTCTTTATCAGAGCTATCATTATTCTTTTTATCATCATTTTTTGAATCTTTTGACTTATCATCAGAAGATTGTTTATCCTTAGCGCTATCGTCCTTTTTACTACTATCATCCTCGCCACCATTTGAACATGCCGCTAATGCTAAAGATAATGTTAAGAAACCTGCTAATAGTTTTTTCATGATTGAAAGACCACCTTATTTTTAATCTACATTATTGTTATGTTTTCACAAGTCATCTTTTTCACTAGATGAATTTGAAGTAGTTTAAGTATCACTACTTAAACTACTTCTTCTAGACCTTATATATCCTATGATTCAGTGCTTGCTGAGTCTTCTGTTGAACTAGTTGAACCGCTGTCGCTCGTTTGGCTACTTGATGACCCTTGATCTGAGCTTTCTGAACCGCTATCGCTCGTTTGGCTACTTGATGATCCTTGGTCTGAGCTTTCTGAACCACTATCGCTCGTTTGACTACTTGATGATCCTTGGTCTGAGCTTTCTGAACCGCTATCGCTCGTTTGACTACTTGATGATCCTTGGTCTGAGCTTTCTGAACCGCTATCGCTCGTTTGACTACTTGATGATCCTTGGTCTGAGCTTTCTGAACCGCTATCGCTCGTTTGACTACTTGATGATCCTTGGTCTGAGCTTTCTGAACCGCTATCGCTCGTTTGACTACTTGATGATCCTTGGTCTGAGCTTTCTGAACCGCTATCGCTCGTTTGACTACTTGATGATCCTTGGTCTGAGCTTTCTGAACCGCTATCGCTCGTTTGACTACTTGATGATCCTTGGTCTGAGCTTTCTGAACCGCTATCGCTCGTTTGACTACTTGATGATCCTTGGTCTGAGCTTTCTGAACCGCTATCGCTCGTTTGACTACTTGATGATCCTTGGTCTGAGCTTTCTGAACCGCTATCGCTCGTTTGACTACTTGATGATCCTTGGTCTGAGCTTTCTGAACCGCTATCGCTCGTTTGACTACTTGATGATCCTTGGTCTGAGCTTTCTGAACCGCTATCACTTGATTTACTATCTGAACTACTTGAGCTATCTTTGTTATCTTTGCTATCTTTTTTTTCTTCAGTTTTTTCTTTTGCTTTGTCTTTCGCTTTTTCTTCAGTTTTTTCTTTTTCAGAACCTGCTTTACCACTATCCTCGCCACCATTTGAACATGCTGCAAGTGCTAAAGATAAAGTAAGAAAACCAGCTAAATATTTTTTCATTATTGAAAGACCTCCTAAAATTTTAATACTCAATAACCATGCAATATTTATATTTAATTACACAGTCTTATTGAGCATTAGTACGTTATTCACCTGAAAACAATAAATAAACGTTTTTTATTGGAAATCCATCTCTTTTTATAAAAAAATAATACAAGCTAAATAAACTTTAAATATGCTTTACATAAACTTTAATTGCCCTCTTTTCGACTTTGTAAAAACAAACTTAATGTGTATTATTACTATAACTTAATTTCAGATAATTTTATAGTTCTTTTTCCATAATTAAATCAACGTCTTCAACTGATCCTGTATAAAAATAATGTTTCCCCGTTACATTTAACCCCTGTTTTTTATAAAATTCAAAAGCTTGTTTATTTTTTTCATAGACTCCTAACCATATTTTAATTTTATTTAGCTCTTTAGCTTTTTGTATTGTGAATTCAAATACATGCTTACCTCTGCCACCACCTTGGGCATGTGGTAAGAAATAAATTCGTTGCAACTCAAGATGTGCGTCTCCCATTTTTTCAGTTTGTGCATCATTTATATTTAATTTAAAATAACCTACAACTTCTTCATCTTCTTTATAAAAATATGTAAAAGCATGTTCATCTAATAGTTCACTTGTTAACTGTTTAACACTATAAGCGTTAGCAAAATAATGGCTAAAATCTTCATCTGTATATTGTTCTTCATCTTTAAAAGTGTTTTTAAAGGTTTGAATAGCCAAATTTTGTAACTGCTCGACTTCTGATAGTTTGACTTTTTCAATACTATAACTCATAAATCTTCCTCCTTTTAATATAAATATTTATCATTTATTATACTAAAATGAGCTTGAATTTACTATGAATTATTAGAATATTCAAATAATATTTATTTGTTTTACATTAATTAATTTTTTTGAATTAGAACAAAATTTATTTAATTACAAAATAAAGCGCTTACCTCTAAACGCTGTTAAACAGGCATATTGTGTAATATTCAATTACATGATAAAGTGGTTCTAGTTTTTTAATTGTTCATAAATATATACATAAAGGGAGTGCCTAGTGGCAATGACTGAAACATTTAAAGCTTTTGTGGTCGACGAACAAGACGGCAAAGTTACTAACCAAATTAAAAATATAACTATAGATGACCTTCCAGCAGGTGAAGTGCTTATTAAAGTTAAGTATTCAGGGATTAATTATAAAGACGCACTAGCAACAGTAGAAAATACAAAAGTTGTAAAATCTTACCCTATCGTACCGGGAATTGATTTAGCAGGTGTTGTAGAAAGTTCAGAGACGCCAGCTTTTGAACCAGGAGATAAAGTCATCGTTACTGGATATGATTTAGGAATAAGCCATTTCGGTGGGTTTAGTGAATATGCACGTATCAAAGAAGAATGGATTGTACCATTACCTAAAGACCTAACACTTGAAGAGGCAATGATTTATGGTACGGCTGGATATACAGCAGGTTTAGCTATTGAAAAATTAGAACACAACGGTCTATCTGTAGAAAATGAAGCTGTGCTTGTTAGAGGTGCAACTGGTGGCGTTGGTACACTAGCCGTAATGATGTTAGATTCTATTGGCTATGATGTTATTGCAAGTACTGGTAAAACAAATACTGAAGCTAAACTTAAATCATTAGGTGCAAAAGAAGTCATTCCTCGTATTACAGAAACTGATAATAAACCACTTGGGAAGCGTACTTGGCAAGCAGTGATTGACCCTGTAGGTGGCGAAAGCTTATCACAAATTATCAAACACCTTGATTACAACGGCAGTGTCGCAGTGATTGGAATGACTGGTGGCAATCAATTTGATAGTTCGATATTTCCTTTCATATTAAGAGGTACAAATATCATAGGCGTTGATTCTGTTTATACAGAAATGAGACAACGTAAACATATTTGGCGCAGACTCGCTAAAGATTTAAAACCAGATCAGTTACATGAAATTAAACAAGTCATTAAATTTGATGATATAGAAGAAAATATAAAAAATGTGTTAAAACATAATAATTCTGGTAGAATTGTTGTTGATTTAGAAGCATAAGTAATATAATCTTCATTTCATTATAATGATTGAAGCATATATTCCATTATAATGAAGCGCTAATGGATTTTGATATGCGCCCTTCAAAGTAGACATAATATAAGTGCCTATTTTGAAGGGCGTTTTTTATTATTAAATTACAAATATTAAATATGTATCCCCTACAATAGCTATCATTTTTAAATATCTATATATCGATATTTAAACCTACTCTCATTAATATTATGTATAATTTTTACTCCCTTTCTTACTTTTATATCTATTTAAATATGCGCACATTTATATTTTAATGACAAAAGTATTTTGTTTGATATAAACATAAAACAACAAATAAAATTCTTATACTTTAACATTTACAAGCAATAAATGTAAGCGTATACTTATGTGTGTCTAAAACAATCAGGAGGGTTTTTATGGGAATTAAAGTAAGCAAAAAACTCATCTTTTTCCTTGGTGCTTTGGGAGGCTTACTCTATGGTTATGATATGGGAGTAATCTCTGGTGCCTTACTATTTATAAAAGATGATATACCTTTAAACAGTGTTACAGAGGGCCTTGTTGTTGCCTCAATGTTAGTAGGGGCTATCTTTGGGGCAGGTGCAAGTGGCCCATTATCAGATAGGCTCGGACGTAGACGTGTCGTATTTATTATAGCTATTATATATATTGTGGGAGCCTTAATATTAGCATTAGCACCATCAATGCCAATATTAGTTATTGGGCGATTAGTCATCGGTGTTGCCGTAGGTGGTTCTACTGCAATTGTGCCTGTATACTTATCAGAAATGGCACCAACAGCACAAAGAGGTTCTTTAAGTTCATTAAACCAATTGATGATTACAATAGGTATTTTATCTTCATATCTAATTAACTATGCTTTCACGCCTATTGAAGGTTGGAGATGGATGCTAGGTTTAGCTGTGTTACCTTCGCTTATCTTATTAATTGGTGTCATATTCATGCCAGAAAGTCCAAGATGGTTACTTGAACATAAAAGTGAAAAGGCCGCTAGAGATGTAATGGGACTGACATTTGAGCACAGTGAAATTGATAAAGAAATTGCCGACATGAAAGAAATCAATCGTATTTCAGAAAGTACATGGAAAGTATTAAAGTCTCCATGGTTAAGACCTACATTGATAATTGGCAGTGTATTTGCGCTATTCCAACAAATTATTGGCATAAATGCAATTATTTACTACGCACCTTCTATATTTAGTAAGGCTGGTTTAGGAGATGCTACTTCTATTTTAGGAACAGTCGGCATCGGCACAGTCAATGTATTAGTTACTATTATTGCCATTATGATTATTGATAAAATTGACCGTAAACGCTTATTAGTAATAGGAAATATTGGCATGGTTGCTTCATTATTAATTATGGCAATTTTAATTTGGGCAATTGGTATCCAATCTTCTTCTTGGATTATTATCATATGTTTAACACTTTTCATTATATTCTTTGGTTTCACATGGGGCCCAGTACTTTGGGTTATGTTACCAGAATTATTTCCAATGCGTGCGCGTGGTGCAGCAACTGGGATAGCCGCATTAGTATTATCAATTGGTAGTCTACTCGTGGCGCAATTCTTCCCTATATTGACTGATGTATTACCAGTTGAACAAGTATTCTTAATCTTTGCAATTATTGGTATTGGGGCTTTAGTTTTTGTTGTTAAATACTTACCTGAAACAAGAGGACGTAGTTTAGAGGAAATTGAAGCTGATTTACGTTCTAGAACTAATGCTACTAACGCTCAAATTGATAAAACAGAATAAATTCAATTCAATATAATAAAAGATGTTGAGGAATAAGTATCTTCTTAGATAATTTAAAAAGATGATTTCTATTTAAGTTTTGCAGAAATCATCTTTTTATCTATCTATTGAAAATATTTCATAATGTACTTATCTAAAACTCTAGTATAGGTGAAAAATCGGCACTTTGTACCACCATCATCACAAGCATGGACAGTTAAAGAATAATATATCGAACATAAAAAAGTACACCTCTGTAACGAAAGGAGGTGTACTTTTACTTTAAAAACAATTGTTCATGTGCTAAATCATTCTGTTTCAATTTAATATTTTCTATACATTCCACCTGAATAAGGTTCAGTAGTTATAAATCCATACTGAGCATAGAGTTTGTCAGCGGGATAATCAGCTATAAGACTAACATAGGTACCTGATTCTGCTACAGAGGAAATATATGCCATTACATGATTCATAATAGTCTTCCCATATCCCATTCCTTGATAGTTTGGATCCACTGCTATATCAATGATTTGAAAGGCTGTTCCGCCATCGCCAATCACTCTGCCCATTCCTATCAGTAACTGATTATCATATATCGTCACATTAAAACAAGCATTGGCCAGACCTTTTTCGGCTGCGGCCTGAGATTTTTCACTTAATCCAGCTATTTTTCTCAAATTACGATAATTTGAAACTGTAGGTGGTTCATGTTTTATTTCAATCATACTTTAACATCTCCTAAAACACTATAAAATGAGTTATAATCTCTCAAAAGTAAATATTTATGTTTTTGAAAGTAACTGTTTTATCTTTAATTCCCAGTTTTTATAAATATTTTTTCATGACTATTTGATTAGATGCTTTGAAAACCTCGTTATGACTTGAGACAAAACCTTCTGGTTTAGCTTGAGGTTCAATATATAATTTTGCTAAATTAGCTGCATTGGCCGCATCACTAAATGCACTAGCAATAAGGTGTGCTTTAGCTTCATGATAAATAATATCGCCACAGGCATACAAACCATTAACACTTGTAGATGTATTACCAAATCCTTTAATTGCATATTCATTAAACATATCTACTTGTGTTGAAGACTGTTCAAGCAAAGTATTTTCTACATCAAATCCATGGCTGATAATTACTTCATCAAAAACCCTTGTTGTTTTCTCTTTTGTCTCAGTATGTTCTAATATCACTTGTTCTATTTTACTATGCGATTGATCACCTATAAGTTGATGTATATGTGTGTTAGGCAACTTATCTATATTTAATTCGCTGAGTATTTTTTTCATGGCTTCATAGCCTTTAATATCTGATTTGCGATAAATAAGCGTAACACTCTTAGCATATCCACTTAAGTCTTTAGCCCAATCCAAGGCCGAATTACCTGCACCAGAAATTAAGACATCTTTATCCTTAAATTTTTTCAATGACTGAACTACATAGTTTAAATTCGTTAGTTCATATCTCTCAGCATCCTTAATATCAAGTTGTTTAGGATTAATAATTCCGCCACCAATAGCTATAATAACTGATTTAGATTCATATATATTTCCTTTTGCCGTTTCAACTTCAAAATGCTGTTCATCTATTTTTCTAATATCTATGACACGTTCTTCTAAGCTAACTTTTGGATTGAAATGCAGACCTTGCGCAATTGTATCTTTTATAACTTCATAACATGGTTTAGGAGCTAGCCCCCCGATATCCCAAATAATCTTCTCAGGATAAACTTGCATCTTACCGCCAAGTTTATCCTGAATATCTATAATGCGCACGCTCATTCCTCTTAATCCAGAATAGAAACTAGCAAATAAGCCAGCTGGACCGCCACCAATAATTATTACATCATCCATAATGCATCCTCCCAAAAATCTATCTTATCTTTTAATCTTCATTATGCTACAATTGATAACTATTATCAATGGAAACGATATTTACAACGCTGATATAGAATAAAATTCACTTGATCATAAAGAAAAGCCTAACTATTCTAATGAAATAGCTAGGCTTTTACTTAACATTATCATTTCGTTATATGACCGCCAGATGAGCCTTACTCATCTTTAGGGTCCTTTACAATCGCATTTCTAAGTAGGAAAAATAATAATATGAATCCTGCTGTAAGCGTTGTATGTCCAATCCCTGCAAACCCAGCAAATGATTCAGGTACTGCAAGTCCTAACACTTGGTACGTTCCTTTCGTAAACATCATACCTATCGTAGTTAAGACGCCGATATTATAAACGATAAAGAACCAATTAAACAGATAATAACTGCTTAATTTAAATATTTTTGTTATAGGTAGTAAAATAAGGTGCATAAACATTCCTAATATCAGTGTGTGTGTATGTACGACCACAAGTTGCGTATCTCCTGTAAAATGATGTGCAACTGTTAATTCTCGATAATAAAATCCACTCAGTAATCCTAGGATTGTATAAACTAAAAATGCATACAATATTCTGCGCATCGATACTCCTCCTTAATGCTATTATAGGCTAACTCACTAATCATTACAGTGATAAATTTCATTAAAATTTCTAAGTTTATGACTTATCGCTCTTTTGCTTAAATAATGCTATTAAAGATAAGATAATAGCTATGATAGATACAATCCACAGTATAATAGGACCATTACTTGCTTGACTACTTTCACTTAATTCTTTTGATGTGTCACTATTTTTTACAACTTTTGTAACTGGCGCTGGCTTTTCTGCCTTTTCGTCACCAATCCATTTTACAGTCTCTCCATCATCATAAGTTTGATAAGCATTCCATTTAAATGAGGCCTCTTTTTCTGGATTTGCTACTTGAATCGGTAAATCGACAAATTCATTGGGTCCAATCCCTTTATCCGTTGCAGTCCAAGTTATTTTTGTTATGTTCCCATTTTTATCCTTTTTTAATTTATGTTCAAATAAAGGGGTCGGCTCTATTCCTACAACACTGAGTCCTTTAGGAACTTTCAATTCAATTTTAGTCGTATGTGCATCTTTTTCTACAGGAACTCTCACATCATATTTTTCATATGATCCTGGTTCACTCGTATCTGGGTTTAACGTTACATGAGCATCCGCATTCTTTGACAATGCCACTGCTATCACACAAAACATTATTATTGATATAATTTGTTTTAACATCGTTTTCACTTCCTTATCCTGGAATATTGATTTGACTCATAATAACACCTACAAGTATCAATAAAAGTCCCAATATGAGTTCTAAATATAAAGCCTTTTTATTCGCACGCTGTCTAATTTTTAAAGCACGCGTTGTTTGATAAAAACCTAACAACATCATAAGTAATGTTACGAGTGCTTTCACTATAAGTAATGCACTCCATGTTTGAATATTTGACCAAATCCCCAATATATTTGTTTGATCTATAGACATTAACACCCCTGAAATGATAATCAACGCCACAGCCGTTATGTTTACTTTCAGTAAGAAACCCCTTATTTGTTTTACATCATATGGTCTATGTGTTTTTATAACAAAGACTAAATAAATAAGCGCCCCTATCCACATTGCAATTCCACTAATATGCATCGTCCTAATCATTATAGACCATAACGGCACACTTTGAGACCATGCATGACCAGACATACTCAACGTCACTAACAATGATATAGACACTAATATATACCAAACATGCATCATATTTCGCAATGTGAAGAGGAAAAGCAATACGATGATTGCAATTATAGTTAAGATGAATGGCGTTTGTGATAATGTAGCTGTTTGTAATGTGATTATATCTGTGACAACATCTGAAGAAAGTGTCATAAGATACATTGCCCCTGTCATAACTGTTAGCATAGCTATTATCCAAATTATAGGTTGCTTATATTGATCAGTAGCAAAGTACATTATCTTTTGTCTTTTTGCTAATTGATTCACTAAAAATACTCCTGTGAATACGATAATACTACCTTCAGTAATAAAACGTATGAGTCCAAACCAAAAATCGGCTTTTTCATAAAGTGGTATTGAGGTATCAATATGACCAGCGGTAGCCTTCCCGATTGAAAAATCAAATGAATTACTAATTTCATGTCCATCTGCTGACATCGTATGCCATTGAACATGATGTGTGCCACTGTCTAAATCGGGAACAGTAAATGATAAAGTTTGTGTTGAAGCTGATGTATCAGGCTTAATTTCAGATATTTGCTTCCCCTTATCATCAAATAATTTAATACTAGAATACTTTGCATGAACCGGTTCATTAAATTGCAGTTCAATGTTATTGGGTGGGTTATCAACTACACTATTTTCCGTAGGTGTCACTTTTTCTAAAGTAGCATGAGCTGATGCTTGCTGAGTTAATCCTAGAAAAACAGTTAAAAAAATGATAATAAATAATATTATCGTTGTTTTGGAAAACCTATGTGCAAATTGCACGATTATTCCTCCCTAGTTATGTCTTTATATTTAATCATATTAAAATCAAAGCCCATTCACAATATTAATTATAATTTGTCATATTTCAGACAAATTGCTTCAAATAATTATTTGAAATAGTATAACTTACTTGAATAAAATACTTCTCCTTATATTTTATAATTGTTGATAAAAATTTGAAAAAGACAAAAATGCATGCCTAATACTTAACATATTAGGCATGCATTTTTGTCTTTTTTCTATTTATTTTCGTCTATTTCTACTTGATCAATTTTATCTACTTTACGTTGGGAGCCACCTTCCCAGCTTACATTAAGATATGCTTCGACATTTTTCTTAGCAACTTCTATTCCAATAATTTGGGCACCCATCGTTAATATTTGGGCATTATTACTGAGTTGTGCACGTTCTGCTGAGTAATAATCATGTGCTAATGCGGCTCTAATCCCTTTCAATTTATTAGCTGTAATGGCTACACCTATTCCAGTACCACAAATGAGTATTCCTCTTTCATTGTGACCTTGTTGGATACTTTGCCCCACTTCTACTGCTACATCCGGATAGTCAGTCTCTGCGCATTGATGACAACCAAAATCTTCTACTTCATGCCCTAATGATTCAACATGAGCCTTAACTGCTTCTTTTAAATCATATCCGTTATGGTCTGCACCAATAGCTATCTTCATACTAATTCCTCCTCATTAATTTGGTTACTTAAATAAATGTTTTAAATTCATCTAACATAAGATACGAAGACATCGCACCCGGATCAACATGCCCTTGAGAACGATAACCTAATCTTTTCGAACGCCCTTTATTCGATATAATATCTTTTGTACTTTCCATTCCAGCTTTGGCATTAGATAAAGCTTCAATATATGCATTGGCAAATGACTTATTTTGAGATTGTGAATCTTCAAGTGATTTATAAAAAGGCTCTAACGTATCTACCATTGTTTTGTCTCCTATTTCTGCCTTACCTCTATCTTTAATCCCTTTGCTAAACGCGATCCAAAAATCATATAAAGCTGTGTCATCTAATTGTGTTTTATTTTTTACTGCAACTGCTGCTTTTAAAAAGCCAGAAGCATATAGCGGACCTACTGAAGAACCAACAGCATCTAAGAACGTTTTACCAACTGCTACACTAATTTTGGCAATGTCATCTTGAGAATGTAATTCATTCTGAAGTGTTGTTTTAACTGCCTGATAACCAATATTCATTGTGATCCCATGATCTCCATCGCCTATTTTACGATCTAATTCACACAATTCATCTTTTTGTTGCTCAAACAACTCTGTTAAATTTAAAATGTATGATTTAAAAGATTGACTTGTTAATACCATAACAACTTCCTCCTAGACTTCCTTAAAGTTTGGGCAATCTACTGGATGATCAATGCAAGATTTTAAAGTTTCATTTAATTTCATTAACGTCACAGAAAAGCCACCCATTTCCATAGACGTAATAAAATTACCAACATATGATTTATACGTATTGATTTCACGTGCTTTTAATATTGCATCTACCTCTTTGTTAATAATATAAAGTTCCATTTGTGATGTAGCGCCTAAACCATTTACAAGTACAACTACATCATCGTTTTCTTTATATAAACCCTCTTTTAAAATATTTTGCATCATAACTTGTACAGTTTCCTTCGCTGTACGAATCGTCGTTTTTTCTATACCAGGTTCACCATGATGACCTAAACCAATTTCCATTTCATTATCTTCTAAATCAAAACTTGGCTTTCCTGTTTGTGGCAAATAGCAAGGGCTCAAACCAATACCCATAGAACGCGTATTATCATTAGCTTGTTGAGCAATACGACGTACTTCTTCTAAATCATAACCAAAGTCAGCGGCCGCTCCTGCAGTTTTATACACTAAAAGTTCTCCCGCTATACCTCTGCGATCATCTATATCTTTGGAAGAAGCGACATCATCATTTCCAATTACAGCAGCTGTTTGAATTTCGTCTTCTATTTCAGTCATTTCACTCGCCATTTCAAAATTCATTAAATCTCCAGCATAATTACCATATATATATAACACGCCGTGACCATTATGAATTTCTTTTGTTACAGCTTGAATTGGTATCGGAGATGGGGAAGCAAAAATATTTCCCACTGCCACACCATCAGCCATTCCTGCACCTACATAACCTATAAATGCCGGTTCATGACCAGAACCACCACCAATTAATATGCTTACTTTACGATTAGGATTCCGTTTTTTACCTATTAATGCTCTTTGATGGAGTTCTGTTCGTCTAATATATTCAGGATATGCAATTATATAACCTTCCATTAGTTCTTCAATAACATGATCAGGGTTATTAATCATCTTTTTCATTACATTTCTCTCCTTTATTTCTCCGCACTCAATCAATTTTTAGTTATTTATGGTACGAGCACTACTTTTAATGATTTATCACCTTTTTTCATTAGCTCAAATCCTTCTTCAAAATCTTTTAGTGCTAGTTGATGCGTTACAACCCCTTCTGTGGGAAAATCATCTTTTTGAATACCGTCAATTACAAGCGGATAACAATAAGGACCTAAATGGCTACCTAATAAATCAAGTTCTTTACGATCAGAAATAATACTCCAATCTACTGTTACAGGCTCTCCAAATACTGAAAATTCTACAAAACGTCCCAGTTTTCTAATTGCACTTAATCCCTGTTCAACTGATTTAGGATGTCCCGTAGCTTCAATATAAATATCACAACCATAGCCTTCAGTCATATCTTTAATCTCTTTAACAACATCTACTTTCGCTGGATTCATGACTATATCCGCACCAAATTGTTTTGCTAATTCTAAGCGATCCTCTTTCATATCTAGTACGACTAATGTCTCTGCTCCAGATTTTTTAGCTGCACCGACCATTCCTAAGCCTAAAGTGCCTGCTCCGGATAGTACAACGAAATCTCCTAATTTAATATTTGCACGCTGTACTGCATGTAAACTACATGCGTATGGCTCTATTAAAATTGCTTTTTCAATTGGCATATCCTCAGGCACCTTATAATTGATGGCCTCTTTGGTAAATTTCATATATTCAGCCATTCCACCATTCACATTATTTTGGAACCCATATAAATCATGCTTTTCACACATCCAATATTCTCCACGGTTACAAAATCTACAGTCCCAACAAGGAACAATTTGTTCAGAAATTACACGATCACCAATTTCAAAATCTTCAACTGCTTCACCTTTATCTACAATACGCGCGATAAATTCGTGACCTGGTATCATTGGCGCCTTAATATATGAAGGTTGTGTTTCATCTCCCCAGAAACTTGGCGCACCACCATAAGCTTTAATATCACCTGCACAAATACCGCAAGCCTCTACTTTAACAACAATTTCTTTTGGGTCATCGATTGTTGGTGTATTGACAGTTTCATATTTATAGTCACCAGGTGCATAAGCTACTACTGCATTCATTTTGTTTGGATAATTTTTATTATTCATCATATCAGCAACTCCCCTTTTATTAGAAAACGCTTTCATTTACAACTATTATTCTAATATATTTTTTTATTTCTTTCAAATATTTTTTCGTTTATTTTCATTTTGTATTTTTTCGCTTTGTTTATATATGATTTATGTTAAAATGAATTACGATACTGAAGAGGATGTGATTCATTTGAAAATGTATGCAGACGAACGTAGAGAGCATATCTACACTTATATCAAGTCGCATAAACGTGCTACTGTAAAGCAACTTTCTGACTATTTAAGTGTTACTGAAGCTACTGTTAGAAGTGACCTTAGACGATTAGAAAGTGAAAATAAATTGACACGAACGCATGGTGGCGCAAAAGTTACTGAAAATATAACTTCAAAGTTAAACTTTTCATATCGTTTAACACAAAAGCATACTGAAAAATATAAAATCAGCAAATTTGCTCTGAAGAAAATCCAACCACAACAATGTATTATGATTGATGCGAGTTCAACGACTTACGAATTAGCCAAACTATTATCAGAAACAACAATGGAACTAACGATTATTACAAATGGCTTAGAAAACGCAGTATTATTAAAAGAAAATCCACACTTAACTGTCTTAGTTGTGGGAGGGTTTGTCTCTCAAGATTCAAACGCAATTACTGGTAATATAGATTCTCAAATTCTGGAAATGTACCATATCGATTATTTCTTTTTATCTGCGAATGGTTTTACATTCCAAAATGGTTTGACTGACTTTTCACTACCAGAAGTACAGCTAAAAAAACAAATGGTTCAAGAAAGTGAAAATGTGATAGCACTTATAGATAAAAGTAAATTCGATGTTTCTTCTACGCTATCATTCGCAAAAATCAGTGATATTACTGAAGTTATAACCGATGAAATGCCAGATAATAAATGGACACATGACATGCCTTTCACATTAACAATTGCTAAATAAATAAAAAAATAGGCACACTTTATTAAATAAGGTGTGCCTATTTTTTATTAACTTAATGTGTAATCACTGATTTGCTGTATCTATTTTCTTTATAGGGTACACCTATGTTTTCACGCAATGTATGACCTTGATGCTGCTTAGTGAAGTAGCCTTTTGTTTCTAATATAGGTAATACTTCAGTTAAAAAATCTTCATAAATCTCTCCATAAATATGTGGACCAAAAATAAATCCATCTGCTGCACCTTGTTCAAACCACTCAATCATTAAGTCTGCTACTTCTTCATATGTTCCAGTAAAAGGCGAACGTCGGGCAGTTTCTTCCAAAGCTACATCTCTTAAAGTTAAGTTCCCTTGTTTGGCTCTATTAGCAATGGCATCAGTCGTTGCACGAAAACTATTTTGTCCTACTTCTCCTAATTCAGGAAATGGGGCATCTAAATCATATTGGCTAAAGTCATGATGATCATAATAACGACCTAAATAGTCTAAAGCATCATCGATTGTGGCTAATGATTTTATTTCATCAAATCGTGCCTCCGCTTCGTCATGCGTTTTTCCAATAACTGGTGCTAACATCGGATAGACCTTAATATCTTCAGGATTCCTTCCAAATGCGACAGCCTGCTCTTTAATACTATCGTAATTACTTTTGGCAATTTCTAAAGACTCACCTAACGTAAATACTGCATCTGCATATTTCGCAGCATATGCTTGACCTTTTGGCGAGGCACCTGCTTGAAATATTACTGGTTGCCCTTGTTCTGAACGACTCGTATTTAAAGGCCCTTTCACATTAAAATACTGTCCTTTATAATCTAGTGTATGCATTTTTTTCTTATTAACATACGCATCGTTCTTAACATCAAATGTAAATGCATCATCTTCATATGAATCCCATAATCCTTGTACGACTTGAATATGTTCTTCTGCAATATCATATCTTATATCATGTTCAGGGTGCTTACCCTTACTGTAATTATTTGCGCTACCTTCAAGTGGAGATGTCACCACGTTCCATCCTGCACGTCCGTGACTAATCTTATCGATTGTCGCAAGTTGACGTGCGACTGTGAATGGTTCACTATATGACGTTGAAATAGTTCCCACTAAGCCAATATGCTTTGTTACTGGTGCAAGTGCCGCTAGAAAAGTTAAAGGTTCATGACGGTCTAAAAAATGAGGTATCGATTTTTCATGTATATAGAGTCCATCTGCAACGAATAAAAAACTAAAGCCTGCTTCTTCTGCTTTTTTAGCAATTTCCAACTGAAAATCAAAATTTGTACTCGCATCACTTGGTACTTCTTTTGATTTCCAAGCATGCATATGACTTCCTGGACCGTTCAACATGATTCCAAAATCTATTTTTTTTCGACTCATACTACCCCTTCTCTCTGAAATTTCTTTTTATAAATAGGTGCAAGTTGCTTAACTGTTTTAACCCTTAGCGCATGTTTATATACTGGCATATGCAACATAAATTCATTTATATTACCCTCTTTATTAAGTTGATTTAATTGATCACTTATGTCGTTGGCAGAACCATTAAAAACTTCTATTTGTTTTTCTTCAATTGTAAACACTTCATTACTTTGCTTTTTAAACGTCTCGACTTGAGATTTTGTATTAACAGTAATTTTTTTACCATCTTTAAAATGTAAAGCGTAATTTGTTCTTCCTTCTTCGACCAGATCTTGATCATCTTGTGTTTCTGTAACAACTGCGGCTACTGCCACAATTACTTTACCTTCAGGGTATATCGATTTATATGTGCTAATTGCTTGTTTCAATACATTGATATTAGAATTAATGAAATATGCATATATAAAGCCGACCTGTTCTTCAGCTGCAAGTTGCGCTGATTGCTCACTTCCTCCAAGTAAAAATATTTTTGGTGCAATTACTTCTTTATTTCGAATTGAGGTTTGTAACTGATTGTATGCATCATCTTTTGAGAATGACTGTGTATTGAATTGATTTAATAAACGAAATTTATCTTCAAATGGTTTTTGTGGGTCTTTCAATTCAGCTTGTAATGCTTGTGTAGATAGAGGAAATCCTCCCGGTGCCTTTCCTATACCTAAATCAACTCTTCCAGGCGCTAAATTACTTATCAAATGAAATTGTTCTATGATTTTAAATGGGCTGTAATGTTGTAACATCACCCCTCCTGAACCTACCCGTATATTCTGGGTGTGATTGAGAATATGTGTGACTAATATTTCTGGACTCGTCCCTACTACTTGTGGCATATTATGATGCTCAGCAACAAAATATCGCTTATAATTCAATTTATCTGCTAATTGTGCTAATTCAACTGAGCGCGCGATACCATCTCTTACAGTTTCATTTATATCAATTGGACTTTGATCAAGGATACTAATAGATGCCATACAATCCCCCTTAAATCTAATTTTAATTTATAGTAATATTAGCTTTCTCATGTTCCTTTGTCAAGTATCCCTATCGCTTTACTAAGAATTATAATACTACTTACGTAAATGATTGTAACTCTATTAAAAATCAATAATTGTTTGATGTTCATAGCCCTTTCATATAAAGAAAACCTGAAATCTGCACACATAGATTTCAGGTTTTCTTTATTGAAGTTATTTATCAAGTTATATTTACTATAGTTTATAAAGCTGTATAACCTCCATCAACTGTGATTACACTACCTGTCACAAAAGATGAAGCATCTGAAGCTAGGTATAGTGCAGCACCTTGTAACTCTTCAGGTATCCCAGGTCTACCAAGTGGAGTGAAACGCATCCATGTATCTATCATGTCTCCACCCTTTGCAAAGTACGACTTAGTTAGCTCTGTTTTCATATATCCAGGCGCAATGGTATTAACACGAATACCATGTTGAGCCCATTCACTAGCTAGACTTTTAGTAAACATAATAACAGCACCTTTTGATGTATTATAAGCAGCTTGAGGTTGTGGTGTATTTACGATAATACCTGACATGGAAGACGTGTTAATAATCGTTCCTTTTTTCTGCTCAATCATTACTTTTCCAACGGCTTGTGATACTAAAAACATACTATTGATATTGACATCCATATTTTTTATCCAACGTTCATATGCCATATCTTCAAATTTAACATGCTCATTAATACCAGCATTATTAAATAAGATATCAATACGACCAAAATGATTCATGACATCGGTTACCATATGCGCTACATCATCTACATCTGTCACATCGACTTTACATGCTATTGCTTTATTACCAGTTTCAGTTTCAAATTCTGTTGCCGTAGCTTTAGCTAAATCATAGTTAATGTCAGCTATAACGAGATGCGCTCCTGCTTCTGCTAAACCTTTTCCCATTGCTTTACCTAACCCTGAAGCACCACCGGTAATGATAGCAACCTGATTATCTAATTTGAACTTATCTAATACACTCATAATAGTAACCTCCATTTATTTCATAAGTTATTTATAATTGTAAGATAAATAACTTATGAATAATAGTGTAAACGCTTACCCTAAACTATTGTTAATTTTTTATAATAAAAAAACGTAAAGGTTCACAATTCAGAACCTTTACGTTTCTACTACATTAATCTTCTAAAGAAAAGATATTATATTCAAAGTGCCTTTGTAATAACATCGCGTTTAGTAGGCCCATTCAAGCGAATGGGGCGACTGATCATCTGTTTCAAGTTCATCTATATTAATCATAGATTCTGAAATATTTCTAGAATGGTAACCAATACGTTCTAATATTGCAATTAAATCTAAATACAATAGACTGCCATCTGGTGAACATTCACCTGAACTTAATCGCTTAATATGTTTTTTTCTTAAATCATGCTCGAGCATGTATGAATCTTTACTCAAATTAACAATTTCATCCTTTTTCACACTGTCATATACATTAAACATTTCAACAGTTTTTTCAAAAGAAATATTTACATGATTATATAATTTATCTATGCTTTGTTCAGCCTTATCTGAAATTTTAATCGACTCTGTTTCTTTTTTCTTTAAATCTAGTAAATACGCCTGTGATAAACCTGCTACTTTTACCATTGTTCTATTTACATCAAATAATACCGACATTCTTTTGGCGTCTTTTTCAGATAATTTTTTCTCAGAAATTTTCGTTAAATATTGTCTAACGTTATCATACATATTCTCCACAGCGCCGTGCTTTTGCATGATTTCTTTTTCAATTTTCACGTCATAATTGTTTACATCATTTAACATCGTAAAAGTCATACGACCAATGTTTTGAATTTCATCTTGCGCTTCTTGTAAAGCAATGCTAGGTGCCCTATCGATAATACCTTTATCTAAGTGTCTTGGTTTATATTTTTCATTTAAATCTTCACCTGGAATAATTTTTGTCACTATCCACGCTAGGACAAATATAAATGGCAATTGTATTAATGTATTTGTCACATTAAATGTTCCATGTGCAAATGCGATAACCATTTCAGGTTTTAACTGTAATACACTTTGCATCCATTCCATAACCCATTGATATAACGGTAAAATGGCTAGGAATATCGTTGCACCTATGACATTAAACAACACATGTACCGCTGCTACACGTTTTGCAGCCATTGAACCTGCTAAACTTGCTAATACAGCTGTAATTGTTGTGCCAATATTGTCGCCTAACAATACAGGTAAGGCACCTTTTAAACTGATTAAATCATTAGCAAAAAATCCTTGTAGTATACCAATAGTTGCACTTGAGCTTTGTATAATGACCGTTACTAGCGTACCTGCAAACACACCTAAAATTGGATTCGCTGACATGTCTAACATGATTTGATTGAATCCTTTTAAGTTTGCTAATGGTTTAACGGCACCACTCATTAATTCTAATCCATAGAAAAGAGCTCCAAAACCAAATAGAATCATACCTATATTTTTAACTTTTCTTCTTTGAATAAAGAAGATTAAAAATGCACCAATTGCTAGAATGGGTAACGCATAAGCACCAATATCAATACCTATAATAAATGCTGTAACCGTTGTACCTATATTCGCCCCCATTACTACTCCAATTGCTTGGCGCATCGTCATGAAACCTGCGCTTACAAGCCCTATCGTGATAACTGTTGTACCTGAACTACTTTGTATTAAAATAGTCACAATCATGCCGGCTAAAACGCCCATAATTGGATTACTCGTAAATTTATTTAAGATACTCCTGAGTCGATCACCAGCAGTCGCTTGAAGACCGTCACCCATTTGTTTAATACCATATAGAAATATTCCTAACCCACCGATAAAAGTGAAAATTATTTCCATCACAGATGAATCCATTGTCACACCTCTTTAAATTATTTGTAAACTATGTGAAGTGTAACTTATTTTTGTTAATTTAGTGTTAAGACAACGTTAAAATTTAAATTTTTTCCTTATTAAACTTGTAATAATATTTCACCATTATGTTTATGCTAACTTGCGGATTACATTTGAATAGGATATCACCTTGTATAAATTTATTTTTAAATATTCTTTAGCGTGTTTTATGATAAAAGAAGATGATACTTTTCAATCTAAAAAGTATCACCTTCCAAAAATAAACCTATTGAATTATGACGGTATTTCTGTACGTTTTTCACTATGTTTTCTAACTATTGAAGCAAGTAACATAGAAAGTATTCCAAAAATCATAAACCCAATAAACATCCACATTGTTGCGTTCATTTGTAATGGTTGTCCCATATATATTAACGCTCTTAAATATTCAGCATAATGTGTGAATGGATTCCAACTTACGATATAGTCTTGGTAAAATTGTGGTAAGAGTTGCTTAGGAAATGTGACGAGCTGCATACTAAAGAACATGAGTATAAAGAAGATTGGAATTGACTTTATACCTAACCATGTCATAACCCCTAGTATCAAACCGATAAAACCAAGTATCGCTATAGTGATATAAATAGCAATTTTATTTATATCTGTAAAATCAAACCCTTGAACACCAGACATAAAATAAACATAACCAAATCCACCGACTAAAGCCGTAATGACTGCTAATATCATTTGCCCTAGAGAAGCAATTAAACGTTGTGAAATCTTAATATTATTACTTTTTCTGAAGGCAAAGAATAATAATAAAGAACTAACAATTGAGCTCATCCAGACTGGCATGAACATTAAGAATGGCGCATTTCCACTACCTTGATGCTTTTTAACTGGATTTACTGTTTGATCATCTATTTTAATAGGATTCGTAATACCCTCAATATCTGTAGCGCTCACTTTCACATGTTGTTTATCCAATGTAGCTAAACTCTGTTTAGAAATTTGTTTATTGAGGTTATCGCCGATACTAGTTAATACATTATTGGCAATTTGAGATGCTTGTAAATTTGCGCCACCGTTTGTTATTGCCTTAAATGTCGCTTGCTCACCTGTGATATGATTCGCACTATTAGATTTATCCATCTTCTCTTTCATTTGTTGAGCTTGCTCTCGAGGTATCTGTCCAGATTTTATTTTGTCTTCCATTTCTTGCTTCTTACTATCCATGACTACCTGTTGTGTTTGACTCATAGCTTGTTTAGAAAAGTCTTGTTCAAGGATTGCTACACCAAAATACTTTTGCTCATTTAATCCTTGACGTGCTTCTTTTTCATTATCAACTTTAATCCATTTTATCTTATCTGATTCACTGTCGCTCAATTTATCTTCTAAATTCTCTCCAACATTGATAGTTCTACCTTGTATATCCGTACCTTTATCATGATTTACAATCGCAATAGGCATATCTTTAGGCTGCGGGTTATAGGCAGGATAAAACGCAGTTGAAAATATAATTAATAATATTAAAATTACTATTGGTGTAATCCATAACAATTTATTTTTAAATATATTCATAACCATAAACTCCTTATATATTATCGTATTGGTGATTCATTACTTTGTTTATTATAATAAGGAATATAAGATATTCAATATGCAATGATTAACGTATTGTTCATTTATCAACACATAGACCTAAATTGTCTATTAAGTAGGAAGGAGCATTTATAATGCAAGAAGATCGACGCGTAAGAAAAACGAAAGCTGCTATTAAACATGCATTTATAAATTTATTGAAAATAAAAGCATTAGATAACATAACGATTCAAGATATTACATCACAGGCTGATATTAATCGCGGTACTTTCTATTTGCATTATGAAGATAAATATATTTTACTTTCGAAGATAGAAGATGAATATACCTTAGCTTTATCGTCTGCAGTCGATTTCGACAGAGTCATTATGCAGAATGATGACTTAGAGGATTTTGCTAAGCATTTTACAGAAGACATTTTAATAAAAGTAGTGACTTATTTATATGATCATATAGATTTCTACAAAGTTATTTTTAGCTTAGAACGTAAAAGTCAAATTGAAAATAAAATTTCTGATATTATGCTGAATAATATGAAAAAACATGTTTCAAAAAACAATACAATTGCAGATATTCCTTTAGACTATTTTCATAGTTATACTGCAGGGGCTATGATTTCATTGATTAAACATTGGGTACAAGATGAGCAAAGAATGGCCCCAGATACTTTAGTTGAACACATATTTAAAATCATCTTTAACGGCCCTTTACGTCTTTTAGTGAGACCACATAATGAATAGTCGATTTAAATAAATCTTGTCATCTATCTATTTCTTCGCTAATATTAAAAAGAATTTTATAAGAAAGGATATATTTGTATTATGATTAATCCATATAAACACGCAAATACACATGAGATTATTGAATCTAAATTGGATTATAATACTTCTTGGATTAATGTCGTCGATCCGACTCGTGAAGAAATAGAGACATTAATGAATTTATATAATATCCCCGAAGACTTTATAAGAGATCCATTAGATTCTGAAGAAAGTGCTCGTGTAGAATATGACGAAGATACTGGTTACTCACTGATTATAGTCGATATCCCTATTGTTAATGATACCAACTTAAAGGTACTTTCATTTATTACCATTCCTTTAGGTATTATCATTGGGAATAAAAAGATACTAACCGTTTGTAATGTAGAGAATGAATTCCTTGAAAATTTTGCACGTCAAAATATGAACTTGCACTTTCATAGTCGATTTGCACTTAATATCTTATTGACTATTGCTAATCACTATAATAGAAATTTACGTTTACTTAATAAGACACGTTTACGTATCGAACGTAATCTTAAGAATAATGTTACCAATAAACAACTTTATAACTTAATGGAAGTAGAGAAAAGTTTAGTATATTTTCTTGCAGCACTGAAAGGTAATGACAGTATTATAAAAAAACTATTCAGACTTCCTGCAATTAAACGTTTTGATGAAGATGAAGATTTGTTAGAAGATTTAGTGATTGAAAATAACCAAGCAATTGAAACGACCGGGTTGTACACGGATATACTGGAAAGTATAACGACCTCTTATGCTTCACTACTTTCTAATGAAATGAATAATACAATGAAAACACTCACATTATTTACAGTGTTTTTAACATTACCTACTTTAGTTTTTAGCTTTTTTGGTATGAATGTACCTTTACCTATTAATGATCAAAGTTATATTTCATGGCTAATTGTTATCGGAATATCTTTGGTCATAGTTTCAATTGTTGGTGCTTTTCTCTGGCGTAAGCAAAAGTTATAACAATCGTTTTAGAAATTCAATAGAGGATTGGCAGACATCCTGCCGATCCTCTTTGATATTTGTAAACATTATAAAATCTAGATTTTCACTTTGCCGTTATTCTACAGAATCCTTATATACTTTCTTATATGAAAGGGCATACGTAATTGCGAATGCTACTATAAATGTAACAATCATCCCAATACCATAGTGTAGCCATCCATTATTTTGACCACTGATTGAAATAAATCCCGGTATGCCTGCTGTACCTAGTGCAATACCTTTCACTTTAAAAAACGATATATAAGCTGACCCTATCCCTGAACCTATAATAGCGCCAATAAATGGGTATCTCAGTTTCAAGTTCACACCAAACATTGCTGGTTCAGTAATGCCTAAAAGTGAAGATATACCTGCTGCAGATGCCACACCTTTTAATTTCTTATTATTTTTCACAATAAAGAATGCTGCAATTGCGGCTGCTCCTTGCGAGATATTAGACATTGTTGCAATTGGGAAAATAAAAGATCCTCCTGTCGTTGCACTATCAGCAATAAGTTGTGTTTCTATTGCAATGAAGCTATGATGCATACCCGTTATAACGATAGGTGCATAGAGTAAGCCAAATAGTAATCCTCCGATAGCACCACCAAATTCATATAGCCATGTTAATCCGTCAGATAACCAGTAACCTAACGTCCTAGTAATTGGTCCAACAAATAAAAATGTTAAAAATGCTGTAATCAATATAGAAAGTAACGGTGTTAATAGATTATCTAAAACGGTTGGTACAATTTTACGTAGCCCTTTTTCAATGTTCGCCAAAATATAAGCAGCAGCTAACATTGGTAAAACTTGTCCCTGATAACCGACTTGGTTAATTTCTAAACCAAATAAATTCCAATGAGGAATGACTTTACCTTCTTCTAAAGCTTTTGGATAGTCATATGCACTCATCAGGTCTGGATGGACGAGTATCATCCCCAATGCCGCTCCTAGAAAAGCATTACCACCAAATCTTTTGGCAGCACTAAAACCAATTAAAATAGGTAATAAAGTAAAGGGCGCATTAGCAAAAATATTTATCATTTCTGCTAAACCTTTAAATTGATCATGCACATCAATCAATGATTGTTTATCATAAAATATTCCTGGTGCAGTCAGAATGTTATTGATTCCCATTAATAATCCTCCAGCAACAATAGCTGGTATAATGGGTACAAAAATATCTGATAACATTTTCACAAATTTTTGAAATGGATTCATGTTTTTATTGCCCTCAGATTTAACTTCAGAGGTTGTTGATGCTTCTTTCCCTGTTATTAATTCTAACTCTGAAAACACCTTATTTACTGTCCCAGAACCAATAATGATTTGATATTGTCCCCCTGTAGAAAAGGTTCCCTTAACCACATCTAAATTAGATAATTTCTTTTCATCAACTATGCTTTCATCTTTAAGGACAAGCCTTAAACGCGTCGCACAATGTGCCATTGCATCAATATTTGCTTCTCCACCTATTGCATGTAAAATATCTTCAGCTGATTTCTTATAGTTCATATGTAAGCCTCCTATTAAAATAGAACCGGTTCCAAAAATTTCAATAACATCATTGTAATCGGTTTCAATAAATAACGCAATAACTTTTTTATATGATATTGGCTAGAAATGAAGCGTAACCTTTTTATTTGTATAATAGTGTGTCTCTATTTTATTCATTCAATTTCATTACATGAATTGTAATATGATATTTGCACTGTGAATTTCCTGAGACTTCATTTTATAAAGTAACAAACGTCATTCAACATTACTTTTTATATTTAAAGCATTAATATTCATAACGTTTTGTTATATAATGTAATTTATTCAGTAACAAATTACATTTATTATCAGGAGTTGTTAATCAGTGAAAGGTACATTATGTATTCATGAACTTTTAACTACTAATACTCGAAGATGTATAAATCAAGTAATAGTACTATTTTCTTTAAATCATCAATTTAACATTGTAATTAATGGCAAATATGAATCTGTAAATAATGATGTTATCATTATTAATCACAATGATTTATTTCAAATTAAGCATGCAACTAAACTTGTAGAACTCGTATTACCAATACAACAGTTTAATACAGTGCATCAACCGTTTTTCAACACCTATTATAATTTCAAACAACTTACTTCAACTGACGATATTAAACATCATATTTTAACTATGATAGAACAATTATATAATCAATATGAAGTGGATGACCAAACCATTTCTAAGTTGATAGATATTTTAAATAGCGAAACGAAAATTCATTTAGACACGCTCTATATTCCGAGCATCTTATCAGAGAATGCTTTATTAAATAATATTACAGAATTTATAAAAACACATAGTACTTATCCCGTTACTTCAAAAGAAATCACAAATGTCTTTTACATTTCAACATCCTATATTTCCATTCTATTCAAAAAATATTTAGGCATTAATTTCAAACATTATGTTGCAAGTTTAAAAATTGCACTTTCCTTAGACGAATTAATGTATACCCAAAACACCATCCATCGAATTTCAGAACATGTAGGTTTTAATCATTATTCAATTTATACACATCATTTTAAAAAGTATTTAAATATAACACCTAATATGTATAGAAAAAATTGTAACCGTAATAACACAATTCCAATAAAACTTGTTACTGCGGATATTGTTAATTATGCCCCCTATTTCAAGTCAATAGAAATAAATCAACCTACCAAATATAATCAAATAAATGTTGATTTAGATGATTTATGCTATGACACATTAACCAAAGTTCCCAAGGTATTTATTCACATAGATCATATAACTGATATGATTCAAGCTAACATAAACAGTAAAATGAAATTCAGTGATTTTGCGGAAATATATTTACTGTTGAATAACTTAAATAACCTTGCTCTTGAAAAATTATCTCTCACAACTGTGATAACATTTTTGAATTCAGTATTTTCAAATCAAGTTCACTTAGCGGTACGTATTGAAACAATAAATCAATTTATAGCAATCGAAAATATTATTTTACAAATTACAAACTCTACCCTGGCATTTGATATTCAAAGCAATATGGATAACTTACTGTTACTCTTTGATGCAAAACAACTTTCCCTTAAAGATATCAAGCGTTTTTCAAGTAAGATCCGAAATATAAATACTCAAATTAAATTAGCTATAACTGTAGAAGGTGTGATCAATCAATCAAGTTCATTAACTTTGGCTTTAAAGCAGTTACATAATTTTAACTTTGACTTCAATTTCATTGATATCGAAACATCTAACACACGTTCTTCTTTATATGCGCTGCATAAGGATTTCAAAAAAGAAATGAGTTATTTTGAGTGCTATAATAAACTTATTGAAATATCACATATTCCATCTACTAAATTTGTATATACGAAATTAACCAAAAATTGTTTCAAATATTATGAATCCAATATTCCATTAAAACTTTCAGATTTAATGTGTCATATGATGGCTATGCTTACCAATGGTTGTGGTGTGGGTTATTCACTTATAAATAAAAATGAGACAGAGTTAGCAATAATGAACCATTATTGTCTTTATGAGCCGTTAATCTATTTGTATCAATTTATAAACCCTTTTATCGGAAAACGTTTATATATGCATCAAAATTATATTGTTTTTAAAGACGAAAGTAACATACACATATTGTTATTCAATGCATTACATCAACATTTAACAACAAATCACTCTCAAACATTTGTTTTAAAGCATTATGATTTATCAAGACAATCCGTTGTATTCATCCAAACACTTAATAAAGAACATGGGTTAATTGACTATGTATTGCCTCCGTCTTTCGATAATACATATATTGAACGTTCCATTTTGCAACATATTGAACAATCAAGTCAACCTAAAGCTGAAATCAAGCAGCTTACCACACTAAATAATTCCTTAACATTTACAATTGCCCAGAATGAATTAAAATACATTCGCATTTCACCACAATAAGACGTATTCAATGTTACACTTAAAATGGAATATATTAACAATGTGTGTTGATGAAACAATTATTTTAAGTTGGCTTATGTATTCATCTTTTAATTGCATTATTTTACCTTTTTAGATATAACAGAGTAAATAAACATAAAGGAGAATTCAACGTTGAAAAACAATAAAGTATTTGCGATTACTATAAGTGCTATCATGTTGATTGTAGCTATTGTATTAGTCATTATGATGATGTCTGGTGGGCAAAAAGAAACCTATTATGGTTACATGAAAAATGATACTACTGCTGAAAAAATAGTGAGTGAAAAAGATCATAAAGTAGAAAAAAATGTCAAACTTCCTTCTGAATCAGGCTTTTCACCAAAACATGGCGATTTTGTAAAATTAATTAAAACTGACGGCGATGATGCTTTTAGTAAAATGGAAGTTGTAAGTCATGATGATATTCCTCATGGTTTAATGATGAAAATTCATGATATGGGCGAAATGAAAGGTATGTAATTTCATAACCTAGCTCATATTTAAATATCTTCTATTACATTGAATAGCTTATTGATTTTCTAATTGAGCACTAATGTCATATCATTATAAAAACACCAAGTAGTGTATACACTACTTGGTGTTTTAATGTCAGAATTAAAATTTTATATTGTTTTTAAGTATTCTTGCCCTTTTTCTTTATCATAAACATTTTCCCATTTCGCAATGACTATAGTAGATAATGCGTTACCCATTACGTTTACGCATGTTCTTACCATATCAAGCAGACGATCAATCCCTATAATAAGTGCTAGTCCTTCTGCCGGAAGTCCCATAGAAGTCAACGTTGTAATTAATACTACAATGGAGACACCTGGAACTCCTGCCATACCTTTTGATGCAACCATTAATGTTACCATTAACATAATTTGCTGACCGATAGACATATCTATACCATACATTTGGGCAACAAATAATGCTGCAATAGATTGGTACAAAGCAGAACCATCAAGGTTAAATGTATAACCTATAGGCACTACAAAAGATGTAACTTCTTTTGGAGAACCAAATCGCTCCATTTTTTGCATAATTATAGGAAGTACAGATTCAGAACTTGAAGTTGAAAAGGCTAGTAACAATTCATTTTTTAATATTTTCATTATTGAGAAAATATTAACACCACAAATTTTAGCTACAATCCCTAATACAACAACAACGAAGAATACCATTGCACCAACAACGACAAGTAATAATTTTAATAATGGCAGTAGTGCTGAAGCACCAAATGTCATTATCGTTGTACAAATAAATGCGAATACACCTATTGGTGCTAATTTAAGAATTTTATTTATCATCCAAAATACAGCTTCTAAAGCACCATTAAGCACGTCTTTAACCGGTTGGCCCTTGTCACCAACTGCTGACAATGCAATTCCAAAAAATACTGCAAAGAATATAATAGGTAATAATTCACCTTTAGTTAAAGCTTCAAAAAAGTTTGTAGGTACTATATTAACAATTGTATCGATAAAATGATTTCCGTATGTACTATGCTCTGCTGCCTTCGCAGACGATTCATAATTTGAAATATCACCTTTCGGTAATTTGTCCGGATTTAATCCCATACCTGGTTTAAATATATTTGCAAAAATTATCCCTAATGCTATAGCAATAGTTGTTATAATCTCAAAGTATACGATTGTTTTAAAGCCATAACGGCCGACTGTTTTAGATTCACCTACATTTGAAATAGATAAAGCTAGTGAACAGAAAACAACTGGTATAACGATCATTTTTATTAAATTCAAGAAGATATCGCCAAACGGTTGAATATAATTAACGAGTTCATCGTGCCCGTAGAGTAATAACCCTACAATCACACCTAACACCAATGCGATAATAACTTGCATCGGCAAACTAATTCTTCTAAAAATTGCCATGATGTTTCTCCCCTTCTTCTGACATTGCTTAATTATATCAAATTACATTTTCTTTAGATATAAAATTTTTATACAAAAAAGTTATTTTTTTACCTTAAATTTACATTTAACCCTATAATCATATATATAAGTAACATGAAGGTTTTTGCGCCTCACTTAAAAATCTCCTTATAACTACAGTAACAGTCGTTAAACGCATATTTATCTTCCTTTTTTTCTAGTATTTCAACACTATTTATCACTACTCTTTTCCAATTAATTGTATTTGAGTAACATACTATCAAAATGATCTTTAACGCTCCTTGTCTTACCTGAGTTTTGATGAATATTTATAACATTCTTAACTTAATACTTCAATAATATATAGGATAAACAGTGCTTCAAAAACACTATTAATCAATAACACCGACAAAGTATAAAAGCACCTACAATAAATTGTAGGTGCTTTTATACTTTAAATCTTCTTTTATGATAATTAAAACGAGTTAATCTTTAGGTTTATAGTCCTTTTTAAACGCATTGTGCTTTGCATCTTTTACATTTTTCTTCGTTTCTGAATCAAAGCCTTGAACAACAATACCTTTATACGTACTGACAGGTTGAACGACATACGTTAGACTTGAATCATCTTTAAATTTAACCTCTTTATAATACAATCCTTTTTTACCACTATATAATGTTTTTTCGGATTTTATTTGTTCAGTCAAATTTTGTTCTTTCATATAATGGTCAACAAGTTCCAAATTTTTATGACCTTGATACGTTCTTAAGCTAAAGAAAAATACAATAGCAATTATAAGTGATAAAACGAGTAACCCAAAAATTTTAAAAAATGTCTTCATCTTAATTCTCCTTTAGTTGAATCAATATCTTCCTATATTAAAATAAGTCCTTTTGACAACAAATACGAATGATTTAGTCCGCCTGAGTATTCATACTTATTTTCAATCATAATGTTATTAGTATGACTGATTATAATTAATTTATAAAGAGGTATAACATTTCTGTAACAAAATCTCCTTATATTATTATGCTTTAACAATTTTTGAGCTGACATCATTTTTTTAATTGCAGTAATCACATTAAAGTTGTTCACCCTTGCTTTAATCATATTTATAATACTTCATATGACCTTTTATTTTTAACAATTATCTTGTGTATTATGAGTTTATTTAACCTTTTTATATTTATCACTATGTAATCTATTATTAATAGTATAAAAAATTTCCAAAAGAGGCGCACAATCGTTCCTTGACAATGACTATCGTTCATAATAAGGTTAAATTTCAAAAGGGGTGATTAAATGGAGGAAAAAGATAGCTATCTCGAACGACAACTTTGCTTTCTTTTTTATGTTTCTTCTAAAGAAATAATTAAAAAGTATACTTCCTATTTAAAAGAGTTTGATTTAACATACACAGGTTATATTGTCTTACTCGCAATTAAAGCAGATGACAAGATTAATATTAAAACACTTGGTGAACGTGTTTTTCTAGACTCAGGTACACTGACACCTTTATTAAAAAAACTTGAGAAGAAGGGTTATGTCACTCGAACACGTGAATTAGATGATGAGCGTAATTTACAAATCACGCTTACTGATAAAGGTGTAGAAGTACGAGAACCACTCTCAAAAATTTCAAGAAAAGTTTTTAGCGAATTTAACATGGATCTTGATGAAGCTATTCACTTAAAAGAGACATTACAACATTTCGTTAATAAGAATTTTTCTAAAGATATCTAACTATACATGAGGTAATTTAAAAGTAAGGATTTGTAATCATTGCAGCCATTCTTCAACTTTTTATTGCCTCTTTTTTATACCCTTTTCTTAATTATTCACTTTCCATACTCACCTTTCTATTTTAGCAATATCTATTATTATACCCCTATTCACTTACAGCACATTTAAATTTTATACATAAGCCTTGACTTTGACTTTCTTTGACTAATATCTTATAATATGGTTATAAAGTTAAAGGAGAGGTGTTTAAGATGATACAAAATACTAGCACTCGTAATCTTCCAAACGATTTATTTGATAGTTTGTTACCAGAACGCCAAGATTTCAAAGTAGATGTTTATCAAGATGAAAATCAATACTTTGTGAAAGCTGAACTCCCTGGATTTAATAAAGAAAACGTTTCTATTGACTATAATGAAAATACTTTAACAATAACAGCATCGAACGTTAATACTACAAATGAAGAAATATCATCCTATATAATTAAAGAGCGAAACACAAGTGAAGTTAGCAGAAAATTCATATTCAAAAATATTAATGATACAAACATTTCAGCATCAATGGCTGATGGTATGTTGACTGTTAAGCTTCCTAAAAAACAATATAAAAAACAAATTATTATCGATTAAATTTATTTAAAATTAACTATAAAGGAGCAATGTATCATGACTTTTGAAAAAAAATCTTTTAACAATCCATTATTTGACGTGAATCCTAGCGACTTATTCAAAGACTTTGGCCGTCAATTTTTTGAACAATTCCCTGGTAACAGTTCTATTAAAGCAGATGTAAAAGAGTTAGATGATCAATATGTCGTTGAAGCTGAACTGCCAGGATTCGAAAAAAGAAATATTTCTCTAGAATTTGAGAACAATATACTCACAATCGAAGGTAAACAGACAACTGAAAATAAATCAGCAGATGATAACGGGCAAGTGATTCATCAAGAACGTAGCTTTAATGATGTAAAACGTCAGTTTACATTTAATAATGTAGATGAAAATGCAATTCAAGCTGCTTATGATAAAGGTGTGCTCAATGTGAGATTACCTAAGAAATCAGTTAACGACGAATCAAAAACAAATATTCAAATCGATTAAACAAACTAGTAACTCTGCAATAATAGTAAGTTTGCAACACTATTTCATAAAATAAAAAACCTGGACGAGTGGTCATTGCACTCATCTAGGTTTTTTTATTATTGATTAAAACGGTGGATGACCAAGGACATCTTCGTGAAAACGTTCAGGTATAAGTACTTTTCTCATAATAACACCTAAATCGCCATCATCACTTTCGTGTTCAGCATAAACTTCATAGCCACGTTTTTTATAAATATCAAGTAACCATGGATGCTTACGTGCAGAAGTACCTAACGTTACTGCCGGTGCTTTGAGTGTATCTCTTAAATATGTCTCTTCTACATATTTTAATAATTTACTCCCTAATCCCTTACCATCGTATGAGGGTTTTGTAGCAAACCACCAAACAAATGGATAAATAGATATACGACGCTTACCTTCCCATGGATAGCGAACAGTGATCGTAGAAATGATTTCAGTTTCATTTTCTAAAACAAACGTTGTGCTAGTGATAAGATTATTTTTCACTAAATCCACACTGGCATTGACTGATGGCCAATCTATCTCTAATTCTCTTAGTGGGGTGAATGCTTCATACATTAATTTTTGTAATTCTTCAGCATCCGCTTCTACAGCCACTCTGATGTTATATTCAGACATTGAGACACTCCTTTTTTATATGCAGTATATATTTTCTACTATAATTATATTTAAAATCAACATTTCTTTTTATAATCATAACAATACAATATGGGTTCTTGATATTTGAGTCAATTGATACGTTTTATAAAAATAAAATCCTTGTATATCTAGATGTATCACACTTTTTATGTAAGCCCTTCAAATAAAAAACCTCATAATTTTGATTACGAGGCTTTTCGAACATATTTTATAATAATTATATCTACTGCAAACTATCTCTTTTACCATTCAAATAGGCATATAATAAACCTACAAAAATACCACCACCGATAAAGTTACCGATAAATGCAAATGTAATATTTTTTAATACATGTAACCAAGCTACGGCATCAAAGTCATAAAAAATCATCCCTACATAAAGTCCAGCATTAAATACTACGTGCTCATAACCCATAAATACGAAAACAATCACACCACATGCGATAAAAAATGCTTTCGATAAACCATCTTTAAATTGTATTGAGATATAAATGCCAATATTAATAAAAAAGTTACAAAAGATAGCTTTACCCAATATTGCAAACCAAGTGCTATGAACCGTCTTACTATCTACAAGCGCACGCAAACTCTCAATCATTTCGGGTGTCATGATAGGGGTGATTTTCATTATGATAAACAAAATAAAACCACCTATAATATTAAAAAAGAAGCATACTAATGCAATAGCTAACGCTTTATTAAGCGCGATTACTTTATAATACCAACCTACAGTTAAATACATAAAGTTACTCGTTAATAATTCTGAGTGTGTAAGTACAATCAATACTAAAGCTAAACTAAATGCAATAGCTCCCACTAAATTAACTAACCCTTCATTGGCCCCTTCAAATTGCGCCTTGATTGCGAGCATAAATACAGTGACAAGCGCTAATAGAAACCCTGACATTATTGCCTTTAAAGCATAACGCCCTGGCGTTTGACTGAATAATACCGTTTTCATCTGTACCTGACTATTAATATTTTCAATTGTTTCCCTCGACATGTATGTATCTTTGATTGCTTTATGATTATCTATCATAAAAGCGCCCCCCTTATACAATTAAATTTCCTAATATGAAATATTACTCATACATTAAAGCCATTATATTATTTTCAAGCTATTTTTAATAGTTCAATATGGCAATGTTTTATATTTTAATACATTGATAGTTCTAAAAAAATGGCGTAAACTTTACTTGTATATAATAAATACACAAGTATCTAGTATTGGAGGCACTCACTTGAACACACAATTTTCAGTTTCAATTCATATACTTACCTTGTTAGCTACAGAAAAAGAGGCAGTATCTAGTCAATATATAGCTGATAGTATTAATAGTAATGCAACTTTAGTGAGAAAAATATGTCGTTATTTAAAAAATGGCCATTTTATTCATAGTAGCCAAGGTAAGGCGGGGTATAATTTGTCTATACCTGCAACAGAAATTAAATTAGGGGATTTATATCAATTAATATTTTCAGAAACTGCACACTTTGCCAAAATTCATAATGATACAAACCCTAATTGTTATGTTGGGAAAAATATTAGCCATGCCTTAGACGAAATATACAATGAGGTAGATCATGCAATCGTCAATCAACTTAATATATATACTATCCAAAGCGTTATTGATCGCTTTTAAAAAGCTTGTTTACCTTGTGATGTACTTAATTAAAGTTAAGTCATTACAAGATAAACAAGCCTTTTATTTTTGAGATGGAATATAAAAATGTGCATTTTGGTAATGATATAACAAATTTGAACAATCGAATGGTATGCCCGTGGTAGTATAAAATATTTGTTCGTATCTTAAACAAGGGTCTCCATTACTTAATTCTAACTTTTCAGCTTCCTGTGACTTTAATTTATCAACTGCAAAATAAATATCTGAAAATCCTATTTTTACTTTTAAATTTTGCTCTAAATATTTAAACACAGAATTTTCAGCTATAGATTCATTTAAATATAATACAATATCTTTATTAAAGTATGATTGTTCGAAACATAATACTGCTCCATCAACATAAACTATACGTTCCAATACATATACAGATGTATCATGCGATAGCTTTAACTTCTGACAAACATCTTTAGGGGGTAACACCTCTTCTACACGCAACACTTTATTCGTTACATGACTGCCCTCAATTTCATCACTAAATCCACTAGAAGAAAATAAATTAAGATATCCTTCTCTTTTTTGATTACGCACATATATGCCACTACCACGAGCTTGGTAAATATTCCCCTTTTTCTCCAAAGCTTCTAACGCTTTGATGATTGTACTCTTACTCACATTATATTTAGTTTTCAAAGCTTCCACGCTCGGTAATTTATCACCAGCTTGAAAATTTCCTTCTACAATATACCGATTTAACTGTTGAGCAATTTGTTCATACTTGAGCATACATATACCCCTTTTATAATAAAATTCAAATCATTATAACATGAACTTCATTTTAACATACATCACATATAATTTGTTAGGGTCTTTACAAATTGTACCGGTATAATTATAATGAAGTAAATCGCTTACATTAAAGTGTGTTTAATATATCAATGAAGGAGTTGCAAAAATATGGCAGATAAAAATGAAGTGCTTGCCCAGCAAATCTTAGATGCTGTTGGTGGCGAAGAAAACCTTGTCAATAGTACGCATTGCGCAACTAGATTGCGTTTAGTATTAAAAAGATCTATACCTGATGCTAAAAAGAAAGTGTCCGAAATTGATGGCGTCGTTACAGTCGTTGAAAATAATGGGCAGTTTCAAGTAGTTATAGGTAATAATGTTGGTGAGGTATATCAATCATTCGAATCTTTAACAGGCGATGATGTTAGAAGTAGCGACCTAGAACAAGAAAATAAAGGCACTGTTATTAACAGAGTTATCGCAACTATGTCTGCAGTATTTGCACCTTTTATATATATTTTAGCTGCCGCAGGTATATTGCAAGGTTTACTAATTGTTATCAACCTCATTGCCCCTACTTTTAAAAATACTGGCACTTATGAAGTGTTTAATTTAATATCATGGGCGCCTTTTACATTTTTACCTATATTCATAGCAATCACTGCAGCCAGACATTTTAATGTAAATATTTATATTGCAGTCGCTTGTACTGCAGCACTCGTTAGCCCTGAGTTAAGTGATATAGTAGCTAAAATCCAAGATGGTGAATCAGTACGATTATTTGGTATTCCATTAACAGAAACGAGCTATACATCATCTGTTTTACCGCCTTTATTATTAGTCTGGATATTATCTTACGTTGAAAAATATTTAAATAAGTGGATACATGATGTGGTTAAGCCATTATTCACACCCTTTTTCAGTATTATTATAATGGTCCCAATCACTTTGCTTGTAATTGGTCCAATATCCACACTTGCTGCACATGGTATTGCGGGTGGCTTTAACTACCTAGTAGCTGTTGCTCCTTGGTTGGCAGGCGCTTTAATTGGAGGATTATGGCAAATATTTGTAATCTTTGGTGTTCATTGGGGAATCACTCCTGTTATTTTAGCCAACTTTGAACAACATAAGAGTGATGCGTTCCAAGCTTTCCAGACAATTGCTGTCATTTCACAATTTGGCGCAGTATTAGGTGTATTCATCAAAGCTAAGCGTACAGAAATTAAGAGAGTGTCATCATCTGCTGGTATCACAGCAATCTTCGGTATCACTGAACCTGCAATGTATGGTGTGAACTTACGCTTTAAAAAACCCTTTATCATCGCATGTATTAGTGGTGCCATAGGTGCCTTCGTAGCTAGTTTCTTTAATCCAAAATATTATGCCTATGCTGGCCTTCCTGGTCCTATAACTATAGTTAATGGTTATAGCGCAGATAATCCTACCTCAATTTGGGGCATCTTAATTGGTAGTGCTATTGCTATCATTTTACCAATTATATTAATTCAAATTTTCGGTTATGGAGATGATACAACAGAGGATGTTAATACTACTAATGCGAATAACGATGATACATCTATGATTTCGCCTCAAAATGAACATCTCGAAACAACGATTTATGCACCAATCCATGGTCAAACCATCGCATTATCAGAAGTTAACGATCCTATATTTTCAGAGGGCATGATGGGAAAAGGAATTGCTATTAAGCCACATGATAACACTATACTGGCTCCTCTTGATGGTGTGATTAGTATGATTGCACCAAGTAAGCATGCTATTGGCATTACTTCTGAAAATGGCGTTGAACTATTAATACATGTTGGACTTGATACAGTTCAATTAAACGGAAAAGGATTTGAATTATTAATTCAAGAAAATGACACGATCACACGTAATCAACCATTATTAAATTTTGATAAAGATACAATTCAGTCACAAGGCTACGATACTGTCATTCCTATTATAATTACAAATTCGAATGAATTTGACGACATTATCGTTGAAGACCCAGCTGAAGTTAAACAAAACGAAGCAATATTTACAATTATAAATAAATAATATAAAGGAGCTTGATTAAAATGACAAAATTACCTAAAGACTTTCTATGGGGTGGCGCTTTGGCTGCCAATCAATTTGAAGGCGGATATGATGAAGATGGCAAAGGGTTAAGTGTAATTGATGTAATGACGAACGGTGAACATGGTCAAGCACGAGAAATCACTCAGGACATTGATGATAATAAATATTATCCTAATCATATCGGAATCGATTTCTACAATCGCTATAAAGAAGATATAGCACTGTTTAATGAAATGGGACTTAAATGTTTACGTACTTCTATCGCATGGTCTCGTATTTTCCCTAAAGGTGATGAAACAGAACCAAATGAAGCCGGACTTCAATTTTATGATAATGTTTTTGATGAGCTCTTAAAATATGGTATAGAACCTGTTATCACACTCTCCCATTTTGAAATGCCATTGCATTTAGCTCGTGAATACGGTGGCTTTAGAAATAGAAAAGTGGCTGATTTCTTTGCACACTTTGCCGAAACAGTCTTTAAACGCTATAAAGATAAAGTAAAATATTGGATGACTTTTAATGAAATCAATAATCAAATGGATACAGATAATCCTATTTTCCTATGGACAAATTCTGGTGTGCAAGTTAAAGCACATGAAGACCCCGAAGAAGTACTATATCAAGTAGCTCACAATGAACTCATCGCTAGTGCTAAAGCAGTGAAAATAGGAAAAGAGATTAACCCAGATTTCGAAATAGGCTTAATGATTTCTCATGTGGCTATTTATCCGTATTCTTGTAATCCAGAAGACATGATGGAAGCTGTTAAAGCGAACCGTCTCCGCTTCTTCTTCCCAGATGTACAGGTACGTGGTTACTATCCAAGTTATGCTAATAAAATGCTCGAACGTAAAGGCTATGATATTGGCTGGCTAGATGGAGATGAGCAAATATTACGTGAAGGTACTGTAGATTATATTGGTTTTAGCTACTATATGACAACAGTGGTTAAGCACGATGCAGAGTCTTATACCGGCGAGAATGTTACCAATGGTGGTTTAGCACATTCGGTTGATAACCCGCATATTCAACAAAGCGACTGGGGATGGGCCATTGATCCTACTGGTTTACGTTATACTTTAAACGTATTATATGATCGTTATCAGATACCACTCTTTATTGTTGAAAATGGCTTTGGCGCTATTGATGAATTTGATGAAAATGGCCAAATACATGATACTTACCGTATTGACTATTTAAAATCACATATTGAAGCGGCTATTGCTGCGGTTGATGAGGACGGTGTAAATCTAATGGGATATACACCTTGGGGCATTATTGACATCATTTCCTTTACTACTGGCGAAATGAAAAAGCGTTATGGTCTTATCTATGTAGATAGAGACAATAATGGCAATGGTACATTAGAACGTAAAAAGAAAGCGTCATTTGATTGGTATCGTAAAGTAATTGAAACAAATGGAGAAGTACTTAATTAACTTAAATATCTACACAAAGAAGTCAGAGCATACATTAGTAATGCTCTGACTTCTTATTATAAAATCAAACTTTAAATTTACTTAAAGTGCGCAAACCATAAGCAAAAATAGCATAGCCCATTAATGTACGTAAAAACCATCTGAACATACGTTTATTTATACATTTTTCATTTATAATCCCAGCTGGTATAAGTGTACTCAATGTATATAAGACAAGTACTTTAACATAACGTTTATTCAATAGACCCACCTCTTTTCATCTTCTATTATAACGAGGTTAGCTTTTAAATAGACGTTGTATTTTTAACATATTTTTGACTTTTCTAAAATGTTTTCACTAGTGCTTCCAAGTTATCAAAAGTACCGTCCATACCTTCTTCAACACCCATATCCAGTAATTGTTGAGCTGCTTCGGCATCTGGTAATTCAGCAATTGATTTAATGGTTGTAGTGCCATCTTTATTATCTTTAATATGAATCGTATTATGCATGCCTGCCATTGTCTTATCGATATTCCCATCTTGATCTGCAAAGTAATCATAGTAATCAATAAGTGTAGGCCGTTGGACATCATTATAATTTGTTACAGTGTAACTTGTTCCTTGAGGGCCTCGAATAGCAAAAAATGCATTGCCCTCGGTCTGAACATTAAACGTATATACTTCTGTGATTGCGCCTTTAGGATGGAACCATTGCTCAAATAAAGCTTGTTCCGTATAGGCATTAAATATCTGATCTGCCGTTGCATTAAAATTTCTAATAAATATAATTTTATTTTGTTCAATTTGTATACTCATTTATACATCTCCTTCGTCCATAATGACATATGAGGTTATTGTTTTTACTTTAGCATCTTTCTGGTGACTTTCAAATTCAAAGAAATCTGCAAAATATATCGTTGAACCATCCTTTGCAATTTGAGTACCATGCAACGCACCAAACTTACCATGAGATAAATTTTGCGTAACATTTAATGAAACTATTTCAACTTGGTGTGATTCCAATTCTTCATAAAAAGCATCTAACCCTTGTATCTGAAATGCATCGACTACATTCCAAACAAAATTTTCAGTGACAGTTTTAATTAGTTTTTCCTTTTCAATGAGGGCACAACCAATTAAAAATTCTAACATCATACGCCTTTTAGGTGCATTATCACAATTTAAATCTCCTGTTAACTTAAATGGTAACGCGGGCAACACATCATTTTTAAAACTTAAATCTACGTCCTTTAATGCTTGTTCAAGTATCTCAATAGCTTTAGGACCAATACCATGTATATCTAATAACGTTGTTCGTTCATAACTTGCTACTTCTTCTAAGTTTGTTACTCCGAGTTCTTTTAGTGCTTTTGTGGCAGGAACGCCAATTTCAGGTATGTCCGTAGTCATATTATCGCCCCTTTCTTATCTCCACTATACCCCCTACGCATGATTTTTAATTCAAACATATTATTTTATATCTCTTTATCAAAATATTTTTTACAAGTCATGTTTGAATATTTACTATGTTACTCAATAGGATTAGTATATATTTTTTATAATCAATATTTTATTAGGCTATCCACCACTAATAATAAAGAAAGAACTCTATCAGCTTTTAATACCTGATAGAGTTCTTTTATAACTTAGCTTTGTAACATCTATAATTTTATTTTCTTACTTTAAATAATGCATAATATTAATCTTCTAAAGCAAATTCTAAACTCACTTGAAATTTAATATCTTTGCCAATCATAACGCCACCTGTTTCGAGCGTTTGGTTAAATGTAACCCCATATTTGTCACGTTCAATTGCACCATTTACGATAAAACCTACCGTTTCGGCACCATTCATTGGATTTTTACTTTTTCCTTCATAATTCAATTCAAATGTTTCTTCTTTTGTTACATCTTTTATAGTTAAGTTACCAGTAATTGATTTATTATCAGCATGAGTAATTTCAAATTTGATTTCTGGATAGTTTTCAACATCTAGGAAATCACCGCTACGTAAATGCCCATCGCGATCTTCTACACGCGTATCAATTGAATCAGCTTTAATAGCGAACTCACCTTTAAGTGTACTCAAATCATTTACATCGCCTTCTATTTTAGCATCAAAATCATTAAATCTACCTTTAATGTTTGAAATAACTAAATGCTTAATTGAAAATTCCACTGCTGAATGTGCTGGGTCAAAATTAAATGTTGTCATAGAAACATACCTCCAAAGTATTTTTGAATTTTACCACTATACTTATTATATCAACTATATTTTATATATCAACAAAAATGGTTTCTATTTTCACTCTTTAAATTTTATTCCCTTTAAATGTCAATTTACTCATTTTTATTATTAAGGTTTCGTAAAAGTTTAAAACCACCTTATTTATGATTAGTGTGCTAACATCTCCTCTTTTATTTCCTTTTTAGTTAAATCTTGAGGATAATACGTCGGCCAGTTATCTAATTCTTTTAAGACTTTTCCTCTATCATTACCTATAAATATATGAAAATGATGTGATTTTGTCGGCGCTATATTATGATCACTAAATTGCACATATTTAGGTAATGTTTTATCTTCGCCTTCTGTAAGTTTATACGTAAACCTAACACCTCTATTACCTTTTTCATATTTCAAAATATCTTTTCCATCATATTTATATTTACCTTGTATTTTCTTACCATCCTTCGTGAATGCAATCGTATCATTATTTATTTTCAAATTTTCAATATCAGTTTCGTAACCCTTTTCATAATATGCCTTATATTCTTTTTCTGACATTGAATCATCTTCATTAGCTTTATGTTTCATTACTTCATCCAAGCTACCATCTTTTAAGTATGGATATATTGATTGCCAGTCACCATTATAATCTGAAAGCTTTCTATCTTTAACTTGGCTATCTTTAAAATAACCTTCCGATATAGCTTTCTCATGCTTGTTCTTTTTACTGTCATCGTTGACTTTAATATTATCATTTAAAGTCATATTAATATGCTTAATGTTTTTCTTCATTAATGATTGGAAGGTGATTGTTTTATCACTTTGTTGTGCTTTAGTTAATGATTCCATATTATAAAATTTTAATGGTTTTGCCTTAGTTTCTTTACGTATTGTATCTGTCACCTTATTTGAAACGTTATCTTCATAGAGAATATATTTAGTACCAGACTCATTAATTTCTTTTACAATTTTAGTTAAATCTTTTTGTGAAGGATCTTCAGCATTCATATTTTGGACACCTTTTTGTACAAATCCATAACGATTAGCTAGATATCCCATTGATTCATGAGAAATAAATACTGCGTTCCCTTTTTTATCCTTTGTTGTATCTTTCATTTTTTCATCAATTTGTATTAATTCTTTATTTAATTTTTTATAATTTTTCTCGTATTCTTTTTTATGATTTGGGTCTTTTTTAATCAACTCATCTTTAATTTCTTTCGCAAAGGTTTGATCAAACTTAGGATCTAGCCATATGTGTGGATCATATCCACCATGATGATGATGACCTTCTTCACTACCGTGATTATGTTCTTCTGACTCCTCGTGACTATGTTGGTCTGTCAGTAATTGCGATTTATCCAATTTATCTTCCAATGCCAATTTTTTATCTTGTGTTTTAATTGTGGCTGCTACTTTTTTAGCAACAGGGTCTAAATCATCACCCGTGTAAATGAATAAATCAGCCTTACTCGCGCTGATAATATCTTTTTGTGTTGGTTCAAAGCTGTGCATGTCTGTGCCTTCTGGATAAATAGATTCTACAGAAACATGCTCTCCACCAATTTGTTCTGCAAATGATTTTAACGGATAAACTGTAGTGTTTATTTTTATTTTTTTGTCATCTCCTTGAACGTTACGCTCTGCATCGTCTTTTCCACATGCTGTCATTACAATAGATAAGATAATAACTAGAAATGATATGTATATTGTTCTCTTCATAATTTCCCTCCATTAAATAGTAATCGTTACGATTTAAAATTATAGCCTTAGTTCGTTTGAAAAGCAATACCTTAAAATATTTTTTCGTAATAATTACGATTTAAAAATCATAAAAAAAACCCCAGTACAATCTTTTATGAAATTGTACTGAGGCATAATTTAATTATTGCTTATCTAATAACTTTTTATAATTATCATAGTGATAAGGGTCTTCTAGTTTTTTACCAGCAATATAAACTGTAGGTGCAGTATCAATGTGTTTATCTTTGTATTGCTTTTGATCATCTTTAGCTGCTTGCCATGATTTACTATTTTTTGTTTTATATTCTTTTTTTATTTTCTCTTTAGTCGTCTTTTTAATCGCTAATTTATCAATTTGTTTGTCCACCACTTCTTCGGTAATCCATTTTTTTTCTGAATCGGGTTGTTGTTCAAACATTAATGATTGAAATTTTAAATAGCGACTTGGTGCTATTTGTTTAACTGCATGCCCAGCTCTAGATCCAATTATAGAATCTTTTCCTAAAAATGCCATATTTACAAATTGATAGTTTACTTTGTTCTTGTCGATATAATCTCTTTTTAGTTTTGGCATGATATTATGTTCAACTTTTTTACAATAAGGACATTTAAAATCACCATATTCGATGATTTTTATTTTGCCATTACTATCACGTTTGTCATCTTTATGTGCATGCTCTGGATTCGTACATCCCACCAACAGTAATATTGTTGCTGCTATCATTAAACTTATCCATAACTTTTTCATATGCTTATGTGGACACCTCGATTGCCTTTTGAATAATAGCTAAACTGCGGCTTCTTTATTCATTAATATTCATATTTTCTTCTTTATAATCTGCTTCATGAGTTTGTGTATAGCCTTTTGAATTAAAATCAATTAAATATTTAGCTTTTCCATTTTTAAATTTATAAGTATAATAATGCACTTCGGCATCTTCTTTTAATGGTTTATAAGCTAATGTTACATATTTCCCTTTTTCATATACATAAATATTAGCTTCTTTTTTATCGAATTTTTTATGCGCATCGCCTTCTTGTTTCTGAGCTAAATGCTTTTGATATGTTTGTTGCTGATTGACAGCTTTTTCTATTTTGTCTGTATATTTACTACTGCTGCATCCCGCACTTATTGCTACCGATACAACAATCAAAATCAATAACTTTTTCATTACTTACCTCTCCTAAAACATCCCCATTTTTTTAATAGAATTCTATTTTAATATACACCATTATTCCGTATGTAACATCATACAACGAAAAATCCAAATGTTCTAGTCTATTTTGCCCATAGAAATTATGTGAAAAACCACTAACAATTATATGCATCTCACAATTAATCACTATACCAACAATCTTCTTATACAATGTCATTTAACATTAATTTTGATATACTGTTTATATATCAACCAATTTAATAAAAAAAATTTAAATTACCCCTTTAAGGAGGAAAAGAAATCCTATGCAATTTGTGAATATTACCCCTGAAGAATTTGCTGAATTCACACACAATAATTTTTCTCATTATACTCAGACGCGTGTGAATTATGAAGCACAAGATCAATCCGACGCACATTTACTAGGTGTTAAAAATAAAAATGGTGAAATCATTGCTGCTGGTATGTTTACCGAAGCACGTGCTTTAAAATTTTTCAAATATTTTTATAGTCAACGTGGTCCTGTACTAGACTACAATAATATTGCATTAGTTAATTTTTACTTCAAATCACTAACTTCATATTTAAAAAAACATAACTGTCTATATGTATTACTCGATCCTTATATTTTAGAAAATTTAAGGAATGCAGATGGTGAAATCATTAAGTCTTATGATAATCGCATGTTAATTAGTACATTAGACCAATTAGGTTATAAGCATCAAGGCTATCCTGTTGGTTATTCAAAGACTAGTCAAATTCGTTGGCTATCTGTTTTAGACTTAAAAAATAAGACCGAACAGCAATTATTAAAAGAGATGGATTATCAAACACGCCGAAACATTAAAAGAACTGAAGAGATGGGAGTTAAAGTTACAACACTTCCTATTGAAGAAACTGAAAGATTTTTCAAGTTATTTAAAATGGCAGAAGAAAAACACGGTTTCTCTTTCCGAGATGAGCCTTACTTTGAAGAGTTACAAAAAGCATATAAAGGTTATGCTTCTTTACAGTTAGCTTATATTGACTTAAACGAATATATCGCGAGCTTAAAAGAAAAACATAATACCTTAAACAATCAACTACTTGAAGTTGAAACAGCATTAACAGAAAGTCCAAATTCAAAAAAACAAAAAACAAAGCATACACAATTAACACAACAAATTAATAGTGCACAGCGAAAAATAGATGATACAGCAGCAACTATAGCTACAGATGGCTCAATACTAGATTTGGCCGCTGCAATTTATATTTATAACGATTATGAAGTATATTATTTATCAAGTGGCTCTAATCCTAACTATAATGCATATATGGGTGCGTATAAACTACAGTGGGAAATGATTAAATTTGCTAAGAGACATAATATTGACCGCTACAATTTCTATGGCATTACTGGAGATTTCAGTGAGGATGCTGAGGATTATGGTGTACAGCAATTCAAAAAAGGCTTCAATGCTGATGTTGAAGAATATATCGGGGACTTTGTAAAACCTATTAAACCTTTAGTCTATAATATTGGCAAATTAATAGGGAAATTATAATAAGCGAAATATGAGTCGTTCAGTAATCCAATCGACGACGATGTCGATTGGATTTAGTCTGTCGACAAAGATTCCAACTTAGCGTCAGTTTTTTTATACTTTCCACATCCACACACTCTATTTTTAGCCTTGCATCTTTATAGTAGATGTTCGATCAAATAGCTATTATGGACTTGAAAACGGAAATTTGAATTGTAACAAATTCTGAAATTATTTGAAAGACCACTGTTATTTAATAAATAGCAGTGGTCTTTGTTTTGAGTTGATATTACAGTCTATTTACCTAATTATAACCGACATGTTTATCAAGATTATTTTGATACTACACGTATTTTTATAGCTAATGCCCCATAGTTTAATTCATCTGTTTGACTATATATTTGATAAATTTGAGCCAATTTTTGAGATAATTGCATTTTTTCATCCATGCCAATTTCTTTATTAGAATATGCTTTAAGCAATGCTTGAAACGATATATATTGTATTACTTTTAACACTTCAACTTTAATACTTTGATTCTTCTCAATATTTTCAAAAACGATAAAATCTCCCGCCTGTACTTCTTGTCTCTTCTTATCATTTAGTCTGACTTCAATCGTTTTTGAGCCATTTTCAATTAACCGAAATGGCTTATCATACAATTTCATATTATGATCCATTATTTATTTACCTCATTTATTTTGAAAATAACTTACTATGCTATTTATAGACTTCAAATTATTATGATCCTCTATAAATTATTACTGATAAAGAAAAAGCCGATAGATGTTCTGTTTGAGTTGTCCCCTCGCCCACATATCTATCAGCTATTATATACTTATTCTTGTTCTAAATTCATTTTCTTCTTACTTTTCAACAGGAATACACAAATTAAACTAAGGAAAGAAATAATTACAGCAAACCAGAAGGCGCTATGATAGCCATTTAGCAATGCATCATGTTGCACTTGAGCTGCTATTTCTTGTTTACCCATTCCTTTATAGTCACTCATGTCTGGTGTGAAGTTTTTTGATGATTGACTCATTGTTGTGAAAAGTGCTGCTGTACCAATAGATGCTGAAATTTGTTGCAATGTATTGGTCATAGCTGAACCATGCGCATTCATTTCGTATGATAAGAAGTTCATTGTATGCGTCATTAATGGCATTAATCCTAAAGCAATACCCACCATGCGGATACCATAAATAGTTGCTAGCATAGTAGCAGATGTATGCTCATCCATAACGACAAAATAAGAAGTCGTTATAACTACAATAATCATACCTATAATAGCTAAAATTCTAGCACCATACTTGTCAAATAATAATCCAGATAATACTGACATCACTCCCATGACTATAGCGCCAGGCAATAATATAAGACCTGATTGTAATGCAGAATCTTTCATAATATTTTGCACAAACATAGGTAATATTGTTTCAGAACCAATCATTGATATCATCGTAAATGACATGATTATAATCCCTATAGTAAATTGATTGATTTTAAATAGTGAAAAGTCGAGTAATGGATTTTCTAATCGTGTTTGTCTAAATATAAACAATGCGATTAAAATGATTCCACCGATGACAGTTGTTAGTACGATCGGATCATTCCATCCCTCACGAGAAATTGTACTTGTACCATATAGTACACTACCAAAGCCTAGTACCGACATAATGATTGAAAGTACATCAATAGGTGCTTTCTTTTTCAAACCAACATTTTTCACAAATTTAAGTGCTGCGAGGAATGTAACAGCAGCAACTGGCGTAACCACATGGAAAAGTGAGCGCCACTCGAAATACTCAACTAGATAACCAGAAAGTGTCGGACCAATCGCTGGTGCTAAAGCAATAACTAGCCCAAACATCCCCATGTATTTACCTCGTTCATGTGGTTCAAATACATCTAAGACCGTAGTCATCATTAATGGCATCATAATTCCTGAACCTAACGCCTGAACAATTCTTGCTATTAATAATATTGTAAAGTTCGGACTGAACCCAGCAATAAGCGTACCGATCAGGAAGATTAATATTCCAGTTAAAAAGACCTGCCTTGTTGTAAATCTTTGTATAATCATTGCTGATAATGGGACAACTACCCCATTAGTTAATAAGAATGCCGTTGTAAGCCATTGTACTTTTGTATAATCTATATTAAATTCTTTCATTATACTAGGTAATGCTGTCGTTAATAAGGTTTCATTTAATAGTCCAAAGAATCCACCAAGCAGCATTACAAATATCATTATTAATTTTGTTTTGTGCTTCATACCTTTCTCCTTTTCTACAATAATATATAAAACTTAAAATTAGCTGTAATAATGAATTATACATATATTTTATTAACATATCATTAAAAAAGTTTGGCATATTGTAAAAAACTTTATTGTTCTAATTAAGTTCAGACACATTTATTATAAATCGTAATTATTACTATTTACAAAACGCTGTTTTTCCTTCATAATTGTGTTAGTTACTAAAGGAGGTCATTTCCATGAAACTAGATTTACAAACTGCTCGCCGTAATTTAAACAGCCCTAATATCAAAACACGTAAGCTTGCGCGCAAAATTATTCAGCAACATAAACGTAATAAGTCATAATTAAATTACCACTTTTACAATTTTGATTACATATTCGCTTTTGCTGAAAATATGATTAATCTTTTTATACTCAACTATTTTTATATTTTAATGAACCAAATGAACCATTTCTAGAATCTTATACTAACCATTTAAGAATCTAATAGGGTACCTAATGATTAGGCACCCTATTAGATTCTTTTTTATACAACTTTTATATATCAATTTTAATAAATAACATATGTCTCTTACCTTAATAAGAAACTATAATGATATTTGTATCTTCTCAGTCATTCTAAAATTGAATACTTTTATAAGTAATATTTATCTATGACTTGTAAGTCATCAGTAAGTTCAAAAATTAATGGCGCCCCAGTTTTTATTTCATAACCAATGATATCTTCATCAGATATATGTTCTAAATATTTAATAAGTGCACGTAAAGAGTTGCCATGTGCAGATACTAAGACTGTTTTACCATCTAATAATTGTTGTGATATTTGATCGTTCCAATATGGGATTACTCTAATTAAGGTATCTTTCAAACTTTCTGATTCTGGCATAACTCTTCTATCGAGATGCTCATATTTTTTATCTTTTAAGTAATCATTCCTTTGAGATTCACTTTGTTTAGGAGGTGCTACATCATAGGACCGTCTCCAAATATGAACCTGTTCTTCACCAAATTTATCACGCGCATCATCTTTATTTAATCCTTGCAAACCACCATAATGACGTTCATTTAATCGCCATGATTTTACAATCGGTATAAATAACTGATCAGATTCTGATAACAAATGATACGTCGTTTTAATTGCCCTAGCTAATAATGAAGTAAAAACAATATCAATCTCTATGCCTTGTTCTTTTAACTTTTTACCAGATGTTTTCGCTTCTGCTCTACCTTGATCTGATAAATCAACATCTGCCCATCCAGTAAATAAATTTTTTGCATTCCATTCACTTTGACCGTGACGACATAAAATTAATTTTGGCATACACTATCTTCCTTTCATTTCATTAAGTTTGTCACAACTTTTACAAACTCGTTACAGTACAATGGCTTCGCTTCGTTACTACAAAGCCCTTTGCTAAGTCATTTCTCTCTTTTTCTCTAGAATGTACACATTAAAATTATAACAATTTACACTGAACTTTGAAATAATTGTATTCTTTTGTTCATAAATGAAGTCTTTTTTTTATTTTTCTGTAACCTATGTACTAATTTTTGATGTTATAGTTGTAAACGTTGAATTAAGAAAAAACATACAGCACTCATGACGCTTAGTACACATCACATTGCATGTGACTAGAAAAATTAAACCTGACTATCCACGATTATGTATCAGGTAAATCTATTAGGAGGATTTATTTAATGAAAAAATTATTATTAGCATCTTTCGCATCAATCACTATTGCAGCAACTGGTTTCGGAGTAAGCTCTAATATACAAACAGCAGATGCCGCTGAAACACAAGAAGCTACACAATCAACAAGTGAGGTTTACAGCCAATTTATTGAAGCTGGTGGCACTAAATCACTTTGGGATAATGTTGTAATGCCTGAATCCAGTGGTAACCCTGACGCTGTAAACGAATTAGGATATAAAGGTCTAGGACAAACTAAAGAAGCATGGGGAACAGGTTCAGTAGAAGAACAAACTAAAGGTATGATTAATTATGCTGAAGAACGTTATGGCTCAATCGATGCAGCAGTAGATTTCCATGTAGCTAATGGCTGGTGGTAAAATCAATGTTTAGTAGCTTTCTACTAAACATAAATTATGCTAAGAAAACAGTGAAATCGCTTTACAATAGACTGCCTACAAAGTTACTGGCTTTGTGGCAGTTTTTTTGTATATTCCCTAAATTATTACTACTATCACTTATAGTTAGTTACTAAAATAATAAAAGCCAGGCATTTACATGCCCAGCTTTTATAGGTTTCTTAAATATGTGCGTTAATTCACTATCATTGAATAGACGCTGGCTCAGGGTGTACATAAACTGAAGAAATCCCCTTCTCATGCATGTGTTGTTCAACAGCATCACATATATGGTGCGCATCTTCTAACGAAAGATCTGATTCAACAACAATTGTCACGTCAACAAATACGCTACTACCGTGATAGCGCCCTTTAATATTTTGAACGTCTATGACATCTTCGATATCTAATACATAGTTTCTATACTCTTCTAACTCTTGTTCATTAAACCCATCACTTAACGTAAAGATAGATTCTTTAAAAATTCCAAACCCTGTATATAAAATTAATAACCCTAAAATGGTCGCTAAAATCGTATCAATGATTGGTAATCCAAATTGAGTAAAAACCAAACCGATTGCAGTACCAATACTTACCAGTGCATCTGATAAATTATCTTTTGCTGCTGAATTTAACGAGCTGCTATTTGTACGCTTGGCTAATCGTTGATTAATGAAAAATACACCAATCATAATGATTCCACTGATAACACTAACATAAATTGTAATAATGTTAGGTGTATGATGTTCATTTGTAAATATTCTAGGAAAATTCTCTATTACGACTTGAATACCAACAAACATGATGATGAATGAAACTAATAATGTTGAAATATTTTCAGACTTTAAGTGGCCATATGGATGATTTTTATCTGCTGGCTTAATTGAGATTTTCAAACCAATAATCACCGCCAATGAAACGATAATATCAGTCATATTATTTAAACTATCCGCTCGTACAGCCGCTGAATTATATAAATAACCTACAGTAAACTTAGCTATAGAGAGTATGATATAGACGAATAGACTTAGATATGCGCCTTTTTGAGCAATTTTTAAATTTTCAGTTTGTGACATGACATGCGACCACCTTAATAGATATTGGATATATATTATGACCTATTGCAAGCACATTTACAATAATTTTTTATTAAAAAAATATTTAATATAATTGTTCTAATTATTTTTTAGCCTTTCCTAAAAATGATTATTAAATTGCGCAAAAATTAAGAAGGGCGCCTCTTCAAATTTAAGATTTGACCCTTCTTATATTAATCTTTAAGTATGTATTTAGATAACACAAATGTGATAGGAATTGTAATGATTAAGCCTACAAATGGTGCGACGACTGATGAAACGTGGAACCACTGTACAAAGATATATAATAACACTGTTTGAGTGCCCATATTGATCACTTGTGTTAAAGGAAATTGAATGAATTTCCGCCAAGTTGGTGTTACTTTATATACAAAGTAGCAGTTTAAATAATATGAAATAATAAAACTAACAATAAACCCACTAATATGACTAACCAAATAATTCAACCCAAGTATTTTTAATAAGAATAAATAAATAATATAGTAATCGAGTGTATTAATGCCCCCTACAATCACAAATTTTATAATCTCATAATGGGTTTTACTTATACTTAACTTCATACATTTACCCCTTTGCACTATGTTAAATATTAAAAATATGCCTTCATTCTATATGTAAAAATTAATTTATCATTAATTATTTACATGATACTTAGATTACGCTTCATACTGTATCATAATATAGTATGAAATGTATGATTCAACTAAAAAGAAACAAATGAACCGAACATAAACGATGATTGCATTTCATAAATCATATGTAATAATTACTTAGTTACAAAGTAACTAAACATGGTTATAATAAAACATTAGAAACATGAAAAAAGGAGAACATAATATGGACAAAACTTCCACACGTCAATTGCCTTTGATGGTCATCATCGTCTTAGGTATTATGACTACTTTTGGTCCTTTAACAATAGATATGTACGTTCCATCATTACCAAGTGTACAGAGTGATTTTAGTACAACTGCATCACAAGCGCAACTATCACTATCATTCGCTCTGATTGGTCTGGCAATTGGACAATTTATCTTTGGGCCACTATCAGATGCATTTGGACGTAAAAAAATTGCATTGATTATTATTGCTATATATGTGCTCACTTCATTTACAGCAATATTCACTTCTTCTATGTCACTTTTATTGATATTACGTTTGATTCAAGGATTAACAGGCGGTGGTGCAATTGTAATTGCTAAGGCGTCTATTGGTGACAAGCATAATGGCAAATCTTTAGCTAAAGGCCTAGCCTCACTACTAGTAGTAAATGGGATTATTACTATTATTGCCCCGCTACTTGGTGGCTATGCACTGAGTATTGCAAATTGGAAAGCCATTTTCCTAATACTAACTATCGTTAGTTTAGTTATATTTTTGTTTGCATTATGGAAAATGGAAGAAACTCATACACGAGATCTTTCAAAATTAAACTTTGGTGCGATTTTTAAAGATTTTGGTTATTTATTAAAGAAACCAACATTTATTATACCTATGTTATTACAAGGTCTAACATATGTAATGTTATTTAGCTTTTCTTCAGCTGCACCGTTCATCACACAGAAAATTTATGACATGTCTGCTCAACAATTTAGTGTACTGTTTGCGGTTAATGGTATTGGGTTAATTATTATGAGTCAATTAACTGCTAAATTAGTGGAATATGTAAACCGCTATGTTTTACTCATTTGCCTTACACTTATACAAATTTCGGGTGTAATACTCATTATCTTTACTCTGACATTACATTTACCTATTTGGGTATTAGTCATTGCGTTCTTTTTAAATGTCTGTCCTGTAACAGGTATCGGACCTTTAAGCTTTGCTTTAGCAATGGAGTCGCGGACTGGTGGTAGTGGCAACGCTTCAAGTTTACTTGGTCTTTTCCAATTCATACTAGGTGGTGTTATGTCCCCACTTATAGGGATAAAAGGTGAATTTAACACTACACCTTACTTAGTCATTTTAATTATCACAACTATATTAATTATCTTATTGGAAATATCATTAAAAGTCATGAATAAAAATAATTTGGTACGTTAAAATAAAATAGAGTAGGTTCCAAAAGTAAGAGGATAGAGACTATAGCGTAGCCTCTATCCTCTTACTTTTTTATTAGGGTAAGTATTCAACTTAACTATTACAATCTGTCGATTTCTTTTAAGCATTTTAATATGTATATTCACTAAATAAATATATAATATAACCAATAAAAATAATAAAACACAACATATTTCATAAAATGAACTAGGGGTGACGACACCATGAGTCAATTAATTTTACCAGTAAAACCGATTAGTCAACTTTTCCCAATACCTATGGTTATGGGATGCGAAGGCGTATCTGCTGCCATGATTCTACAATTTAACCAACATACAGTTCCAGCCACTGAAATTATGAAACATTGGCCTAAACATAAAAACAATCCATATAAAGGGTACGTTGGACATCATCTCTGGGTTAAGTGGGGGCATCATCAAACAATATTCCCTACAGCTTTAGTTCCTCATCTCAAACAATATAATAAACATATCGTAGATAGTACAGGACAATCTTTATCAGAATTATGTCAGGTTATTGATCATGGTCAACCCATTGTTATCTATCATACTGTTTTAGGTCAACGCCCTTATAAGCGTATATTTAAATTAGATGAACAACCCACTAAACTTGTATCGAATATCCATGTAACTGTTTTAATTGGTTACGACGCGAACTACTATTATTATATTGATCCTTTATGGTCACATATTGGAAAATCAATTATTTTACCAGCATTCATACCGAATAAATACCAAGTTATTAAAATTAGAAAATCTAAGTTAGAAGCAAGCTACAATGCGCCGGGCCAAATGAGTTTTCATATTCAGTCATAATACTTAATTCGGCTCTTTAAATAACACGTTGCCAATCTCATCACACGTTTTTTAATGAAACACAAAAATTAAAACACTACCCTTTAGTTTTCAAATAAATTTACAATCTATATTTCGGTGCCGCTAAAAATTATAGACCCCCTACTGTGTTAGCTATGGAAAATCGATTTACCAATATATCAACAAGGATTTATCCTTATAACTTCCTTGTTGATTATAAGTTGTATTAACGCGCTTACTTATAATGAGAAACTATACAATGCATGATTGATTTCTTGCTCAATATTAGAAGTACGCCATTCCCGTTGGTAACCTAGACAAGGACATATATATGTTGTGCCGTTTTCTACAAATGTATTCCTAAAATGAACATGGCCCATAATACTATAACGGATATCATACTGCTGATATATCTGATCAAAATCAGATGTTCCAATAAATGCATTAAAGTAATCAAATATTCTGTGTGGTGTGGGTACAGCAAATCTAGGGTGCGTCACAATATGAGTCATAAGAATTATTTTCTTGTCTTTAACTCGTTCAATATCTTTAGTCGCTTGTCTTGCCGCTATATTTGATAACTTTCGGTCTTCCATGGGCCAATCAATCTTCACCTTGTCTTGCCAAGTAGCGCCATAATACTTTCTGCGTGCCACTCGTTCAAGCGAAAATTTCGGATTAGCATAGGTGTAATCATACCACCCTGTATTACCAACAATGGCCCATTCATCATTGATTACATAAGGTTTTCCTATGAGACACGCATCCATTTGTAGATAAAAATCTAAAATTTCTGCAGAGGTCACATCGGTTTCCGTTGCCCAAAAATCATGATTTCCTGGAATAAATAGTACTTTAATTTGCATTTCATACTCAATGTACTTTACAAATTGATTAGTCAACTTGTAATTATTCGAAATGTCTCCAGCAATCAATAATAAATCTATATGACGTTGATATAATACATTGCTTAAAACGTTCTGATAATCTTCAGGTGTCAAAGTTTTATGTCTATCAACATGTAAATCTGAAATCACGCCTATTTCCATTATTTATCACATTCCTCTTTTTTTATAACAATGTCATTATCACATAATTACTTATTACTTAAGAAATAATGCGCTTATATATTATATTAAGCACTATTAAAATCTTTTTATTTTTATTTGCCTTATAAGAAAAACTACTGTTTATGCGTTTTATATAATGGTAAAATAGAACAAACAAAATTATATAGAGGAGTATTTATGTTATTATTAGAAGCATTTTTAATTTTCATCATCGCTGTCATTATCAGCTCAATCATACATAATAAATTCCCTAAAATACCCATGGCTTTTATACAAATTGCACTTGGCGTCTGTGTATACATTCTTCCCATACCTATCCATTTTGAATTTGATTCAGAAGTGTTTATGATGGCTGTCATTGCACCATTACTATTTGTTGAAGGTACCCATGTATCACGCACAAAGTTATTAGAATATCGCAAACCTATTATTCTGATGGCAATGGCTTTAGTATTTACGACTGTTATAGGCGTAGGTTACTTTATTCATTGGTTTTGGCCTGAATTACCTATGCCTGCTGCTTTTGCAATTGCAGCAATCCTATGTCCAACTGATGCAGTAGCCGTTCAAGCCATTACAAAAGGTAAAATATTACCTAAAGGTTCGATGAATATTCTTGAAGGTGAATCATTACTAAATGATGCAGCTGGTATTATTTCTTTCAAAATCGCAGTTACAGCGTTAGTAACTGGCACTTTTTCGGCTTTTCAAGCTATTGAACAATTTATCATTTCAACGATTATCGGTATACTTATCGGGGCTATTTTTGGTTTTGTAATAGTTCGATTACGTATTTATTTATCTATGCATAAAGGTCTCAAAGATAGTAATACAATGATATTCATACAACTATTAACACCTTTCGTTGTATATCTTATCGCAGAAGTTTTTCACGCATCAGGGATTATCGCAGTGGTTGTAGCTGGACTCATGCATGGCTTTGAACGTGATCGTTTGATTCGAGCGCAGACTGAACTTCAAATGAACTATAACCAGATATGGAGTACTTTGAGCTATGCACTTAACGGCTTTGTATTTGTGGTATTAGGTTTTATCGTTCCTAAAGTTGTAGCTGAAATCATCAAAGAAGAACCACAAAATATTAAATTTTTAATTATTACTACACTTTTAATTGCATTAGCCATATATGTTTTTCGTTTTATATGGATATTCATTCTATTTAAACAATTTTATTATCCAAATAATATCCAATCTTATCTTAACGATGAACAAGAAGTGCCGCCTAAGCGTGCACACTATGCGTTTATCATGACCATGTGTGGTATTCACGGTACAATTTCACTTTCTATGGCCTTAACCTTACCAACATTATTGTCGCAAAATCAGCCATTTGAATTTAAAAATGATTTATTATTTATTGCTTCCCTGATGGTGCTTATTAGCTTGGTATCTGCACAGATTATCTTGCCGTTAATTACACCATCAGAACGTAAAATAACTACATCCACAATGAGTTACCCTGTAGCCAAAATATATATCATCGAAAATGTCATTTCTCATTTTAAATCTTTATCTAAAAAGGAACAAACAACAGATTATAATGCTGTGATATCAGAATACTTTGATGAAATGTTCTTCTTACTACAGATGACACCTGAAAATGAAAATTCTAAAGAAGTAAAACGCTTAGAGGATTTAGCTAATGAAATAGAAACTGAGACTTTAGAAAAATTAATCGCTCAAAATAAAATAGATAGACAAACGATTTTAAATTATCGTTCTGCATTAGAAGCATCTAGACAATACCAAGAATCAACCACACTTCATAAATTTAATATTGTCATTAAAATGTTAGTCTTGCGCCTAAGAGCGAAACGCCGTTCAAATATAACTAAATTTGAACAATATAAATCAAACTTCCAAGAAGTGAAAAAGGTAATGCGTATTGTACATCATAATGTTACATTGCGTATAAAAGCCGAACAAACAAACGACAATGTTTTAGAAGTAAGTATCGTCCTTAATCAATATTATAATCGCCTTCGATCAATTAGAAAGAATCAGAACAAACGCTTCCCAACATCTGATTCAACTACAGTTGACCTTAAATTAGAAGGGCTTTATTTACAAAGAAAGCATTTAGATGAACTTATTCGTAACAAACAAATTGATGCATCTATCGCTGCTCAAATAAGAGAAAATATTAATTACAATGAAATTATAGTTACAACAGAATAAACAGAAATCGTTGTTCCATGCTTAGTATTTTTTAGCATTGGTACAACGATTTTTATATACCTGAAATTTCATCTATTTTATTATTTCAAACATGCATTCTATTGCATTGCGTTTATATTTGATAAAGTTTGTATTGGAGTGAATTTTTGATGTGCCTTATATAAATCATAGTTTCATTCGGCATATGCTTTCAATCAATAAATTACTTATAATTATTTTAAAAATTGTTTTTCCAAAATTATTGATGCTATAATAAAATCAATTTAGTATGTAAGGGGGCTGTTTATGGAATTCACAATTAGAGAGCTGACAGAAAAAGATAAACATAGTAAAGCCATTGTCCATTATGAAAGTTGGTTAGAGACTTATAATCATATTTCTGTTAATGATTACTTAAAAAATCTTGATAAAGAACAGTTTATAAAAAAATCCTACTTACATGATGTGCCTACCCTAGTCGCTGTCGTAGACAATGAAGTTGTTGGATTTATTTCTTATGGTAAGACGCATAACTATACTGCATCTGATAATTGGAGTGAAATTTATGCTTTATATCTATTAGAAGAATATCAACACCATATGATTGGTTTTGCGTTAACACAGCGTGCACTTGAATTATCCTATCCAGACAATGTTACACTTTGGGTTGTAGAAGAAAATGAAAATGCAATCCAATTCTATGAACAAGTTGGATTTAAACAAACAAACCAAAAGGAACCTGTTTACTTCGGGAAATTATATAATGAAGTGCGTATGAATTATGTACGTATAGATCATGATTATTAAGAAACGCACGCCGTGATTTCATACGACGTGCGTTTTGTTTTTGTTATAGATTTCACTTGTTTAGTGACTCAGGTCCAAAGCTAAAATATTATTGAATTTCACCTAAAGGCTTCTTTATATCTTCATTCGTATCTACTATCGTTGCTATTGCTGCTTGTAATCCTCTTTCCATCATTTCTAATGACATGGACGGTTGATTCACTTTGTTCACAACCTGTTCAGGGATAAATGGCACATGGATAAAACCAAATTTCATCTTAGGATATTGGGTATCTTGTAAGAAGCCTAGTTGATATAAAATGTGATTACATACAAAAGTCCCAGCTGTATTTGATAAACGTGCAGGTATACCTTGTGCTTTAATCGCTGCTGTCATACTTTTTACTGGTAAATTTGAAAAATATGCTTGTGCTCCGGTAATTTGTATCACTTCATCAATTGGTTGATTTCCTTCATTATCTGGTATACGTGCATCGTCAATATTCATAGCTATGCGCTCAGGTGTAATTTCAAATCTACCACCTGCTTGACCAACTACTAATACAATATCATATACTTTTTGCTGCAATTTCCCTTCAATGACTGTTTTACTTTTATGAAATACAGTAGGTATCTCTAGTTTATCTATAACACTCCCGTTAATTTTTTTCGGCAATAATTTTAAAATTTCCATAGCTGGATTAATTTGTTCATCACCAAATGGATCGAATCCTGCAACTAATATATTCATATTAATTTTCCCCTCCTTAAATATGAAAATGGAAGCATTCATTCCTATAAACGAATACTTCCACATTTACTAACATTTAGTAGCGGCCCTTATTTAAATACTCACCTTTGAAAGATTACATTATTAATGTATGTAACAATATTTATAACCATTTTAATTGTTCATCATCCACATGCCGTGAAGGTAATAATGTTATTACGATGAGTATCAGGGTACAAATCACTGAAATTATATTTAATGTAATCGCAATACCATTAATTTGACTGATATCAAAACCAATATCTACTAGTATGGATGTAACAATTAATATAACGGCAGATATTCTTTTTCTACCGGCATCATAAAAACGACGTAAAGTCACAGCAAACATAGGTACTAGTATAGCTATAACAAACATTCCTACCAAAGCAGACAAGATCACTCCTATAATAAATGACCCTGCTATAAAACTAAAAATACCAATCACTGCGATAATGAACAGACCAATAATATGAATTAATACTGGTGTCCAAAATTCTAATCGATCAGATTTACCTTGAAAATCTATGTATCTTTTCCAAAATTCCTTATACGCCTTTAACATATTGCAACCACTCCATTTTCTTTGTTGTGGACATTGCCATGTATTTTACATTAACTAATATATCGTAATACCCTTTAGATTAAAATCCATGCACAATAATATATATTTTCACAAACTGTAATATATTAGTAATAGCTGTTTACGATTTAACTAAGTTTCATCTATAAAACTTTTTATAATCTGCTCTAAAACTATAGGTAATTCTTCAAAAGCACTTTGTTTATGCAAACGTTCACTCACTTTATGTGCGTCTTTACCAATTGGACCACATAATAATGTGGGTGCGCTTACCTTCTGCATTGACTCAAAAGGTATTGTGTAGGTTTGGTTAAAATTTGGTGCATTTTGACTATAGGTTGCCATTTGTTCTATGTTACCATCAAATTTCAAATAACTTGAGTCACTGATTCCATTAAAATAATGGATACGTTGGCTCTCACGATTAAATTGGTTTCGTAAAGTATGATGCACAATTGCGATAGTATCCTCAACTCGTGCGTCATAAGAAGCGTTTACAGCAGGATAATACGGTGTAGCAAAAAATGTTACAACGGCTGGTGCAATATTTCTACATAATTGCATTAAAGCATCAACTACATTAACACTTTGCATATGTAATGCTTGCGTGTGTTGTATCGCTTTGTCAATTTGTTGATTCACATATTTTTCACCATGCTGTTTAATCGCATATTGTTTTAATTGATTATATGTTAGGACATTAATTTTTGTGTCGAATTGTATGTCCTCTTCTTCTAAAATTGTTAACCAGTCACTTTCGCAACGTTCTATAGCCCGAATCACATTATCAATAAATTGTCTAAATAATTCATCTGGTGTTTTTTTAAATAAAAACATATTAAAGAGCCCTATTGTTCGAAAAGGCGTTTGTACATCATATGTCGATTTTTTGTCTCGCGTTACTAGTGAAACAGGTACAGGCGTCGCTTCATCTTCAAAATGCTCTTTAAACGCAATATTATATTCGATAGCTTGAGTAATATAACTCATCATAAAGTTGGAACTTAGCCCTTCAAGTGGATTACCTACATGTGTTTCTTTTCCATAACATAATACACCAGGCATGATTTTCCCTATAGAACCTGAATAGGTATAATGCTTTTCATCTGAACCTGCTTGTTGAAATGTCGGTTCACTATTTAAATGTAACTGAAAGTCCAATTGATAACGCTCTTTTAATTCAGCAATTGTTTCTATAGCTTTTCTCATTCCCGAAGAATTGACCTCTTCATCAGGCACTGTAACTAATATTAAGTTAACATCCCATGCCTCGAGGCTAGCACGTTCAATTAAGGATAGATGTAACATTAATCCTGCTTTCATATCCATTGTTCCTCGGCCAAATAAATACGTGTCATCGTTCAAATCTTTAATTGCTTGTTCATTTAAATAACTATCATTTTGTTTGAATAAAGCTGTTAATGCATCCGAATCAAATGCTTCAGCAGAAAAATAGCCATAATCATCCACACTTACCGTGTCATAGTGACTGATTAAAGTAATCGTTTTAGTTGAAGTATGTGCCTTATAAAATGCGACTACCGCTTCTTTATCATCTTCCGTTTGAACCATTTGTATATGAGACTTATTCATTTGAAAATATGTAAGTTGTAATAATAGTTGCTTTATAAAACTAGGAAATGTTAATTCACCTTCTGTATTGGTAACTGTTTGGTGCTTTACTAAACGATTTAATAAAGTTGCTCTATCTTCGTATGATTGCCACAATGCTTTTGTCACTCAACGACCCCCTTGATGTAAGCGTTATCCAAATTATAATACATGATACTTTTATAGCCAATCGATTCATTGTAATTTTAAATATAATTTGTAATTTATGCTATATTACTTTGTTCTTTTTTTCAAATAGTATTCACTTAATTGCTTCTATAAAGAATAACTGCCATCATTAAAACAATATTATCGTCATTGATGATTATCATTAATGAACTATTTAAAAAAAGAAGTCTGCTGTATAATAATATAAACAATCTATTTAAAAAGGTGTCTATCATGTTAAATTTATTTATTTTATTACTTGAGCGGGTAGGACTGATTATTTTAATCGCCTATATCCTCATGAATATCAACCATTTCAAAACAATGATGAATGAAAGGGATAAACGCTATGCGCAATGGCAACTCATCATCATTTTTGGCTGCTTTTCTATGCTTTCAAATTTCACTGGTATTCAAATTCAAGGTGATCAAGTGATTAATGGATCCGTATACAATCATTTAAACCCTGATGCTTCATTAGCAAATACACGTGTGTTAACAATTGGAGTTTCTGGTTTAATTGGCGGACCGATTGTAGCATTAGCCGTAGCTATTATTTCTGGACTCTATCGTGTATATATCGGCGGTGCCGATGCTTATATCTATTTAATTTCTTCTATTATTATTGCACTCGTATCTGGATACTTTGGCCATAAAGCTATGCGTGAACGTCGCTATCCTACGATTTTCAAAGGTGCACTCATTGGAGCTACTACCGAAGTCATCCAAATGCTTTGTATACTCATATTTTCAAACAACACTGAGCATGCTTGGAATTTAGTAAAATTAATTGCACTTCCAATGATTTCAATTAACTCAATTGGTACTGCAATCTTTTTATCTATTATCTTATCAACCATTAAAAAAGAAGAAGAAACACGAGCGATTCAAACACATGATGTTTTACAATTAGCAAATCAAACACTTCCCTACTTCCGGTCTGGTTTAAATGAACAATCAGCTAAACAAGCTGCTGAAATTATTCTAAACCTTATGCAAGTTTCAGCTGTCGCTATTACAAATCGTAAAGATATACTAACTCATGTAGGTGTAGCAAGTAATCATCATGTTGCTCAAAAACAAATCATTACTAACTTATCAAAAAAAGCGATTCAAAGTGGTACGCTTAAAGAAGCCTATTCAAGCGAAGAAATTGGTTGTAATCATCCAGGGTGTCCATTACAAGCTGCCATCGTCGTTCCTTTACATGTAAAAAATGAAGTTGCTGGAACTTTAAAATTGTATTTCACTGACAAAAATGATGTCACTTTTTCAGATAAACAACTTGCTACTGGACTTGCTGATATATTTTCAAGTCAACTCGAACTCGGTAAAGCCGAAACACAAAGTGCCTTAATTCGTGATGCAGAAATAAAGTCCTTGCAAGCACAAGTTAATCCTCATTTCTTTTTTAATGCGATTAATACAATTTCTGCTTTAGTCAGAATCGATAGCGAAAAAGCACGAGAATTACTTTTACAATTAAGCCAATTTTTCCGGTCTAACCTCCAAGGCGCCCGTAATAATATAATCTCTTTAGAAAAAGAATTACAACAAGTCAGTTCTTACCTATCATTAGAACAAGCACGCTATCCAAATCGTTTTGATGTTGATTTCGAAATAGAGTCGTCTTGCTATGATGCACTCGTACCACCATTTGCAATTCAAATACTGGTAGAAAATGCCATCAAGCATGCTTTTAAAAATCGTAAGCATGATAATAAAATACTCGTTAAAGTAATTAAAAATGAAAATGGCATACAAATATCTGTTTCTGATAACGGATTGGGTATACCAAAAGACAAACTGAATATACTTGGTAAAACAAGTGTGTATTCAGACTCTGGTACAGGCAGCGCCTTAGAAAATTTAAACCGCAGATTAGATGGCCTATTTGGTTTAACTGCAAAACTCAAAATTGATTCTAACCAATTGGGTACAAATGTGAGTTATACTATTCCATATTATACTTCTGAGGAGGATAACAATTGAAAACAATCATTGTCGATGATGAACCTTTAGCGCGTAATGAACTTCGCTATTTATTAAATAAAATACGCACATTCGAAGCTATAGACGAAGCTGAAAATGTAGCTGAAACCTTAGAATTACTTTTGTATGAGGATTACGATGTGATCTTTTTAGATATAAATTTGATGGATGAAAGTGGATTAGATCTCGCTAAAAAAATAAAAAAAATGAAGCATTCACCTTATATTATTTTTGCAACAGCACACGATACATTTGCAGTTAAAGCTTTTGAATTAAATGCCATTGACTATATATTAAAGCCATTTGAATTACAGCGTATTACACAAGCCATTCATAAAGTAGAAATTGCTCTAGAAAAATACTCTGTTAAAAGTAATAATGTTGATTTATCGCATAATGCACAGACACATACTGACAGTATTGAATTCCCTCAAGCTGTATTACCAATTGAAGTTAACGAACGTATTCACATTATTAATCTTGAAGATATTATTGCAATTTCCGTAAATAATGGTATAACCACGATACACACTAAAACGGAAGATTTTGAAACAAACGAACCACTTAGTCAATATGAAAAACGTATTTCTAACCAACAATTTATGCGTATACATCGTGCAACCCTTATTAACAAAGCACATATTCTAACGATTGAGCATTGGTTTAATTACACGTACCTACTCACTATGACTAATCAATTAAAATTTCAAGTCAGTCGCTCTTACATGAAACCGTTCAAACAAGATATGGGATTATCTTGATTTTCACATTCTAATTTATGCATTTCAGAGATAACGTCTAGTAAGTCACTTTAAAACCACACATAAGTAATCGCTTTCATTTTATAATTGACCCAAGATCATTACGGGAGGCAATTTATTATGAAAGCTAAAAACCTACAAGATACAGAAAATAAACATCCATCAAAAACATATCATTTTTTCCACCAAGCACTAGTAATAGCAATCATAATGTTTGTATCAAATATTATTGAAAGTTTTATGCCAATTCCAATGCCTGCTTCAGTAATAGGGTTAGTGCTACTGTTCATAGCACTTTGTACAGGAATTATTAAACTAGGTGAAGTTGAAAAAGTCGGAACAACTTTAACAAATAATATTGGGTTCTTATTCGTACCTGCAGGCATATCAGTCATTAATTCACTTGGTGTTTTAAGTACGAGTCCAATACTCATTATTTTATTAATAATTATATCAACACTATTGTTGCTATTGTGTACAGGATTCTTTTCCCAAATGCTTATTACCAAATCCTTTATTCCCAGAAAAAAAACACACAAAAGACTTGCGGAGGATAAGATATGATTGAACATTTAGCGATTAACACACCCTATTTCGGTATTTTACTATCATTAATACCTTTTATTATTGCGACTTTGTTATTCAAAAAAACAAAAGGTTTCTTCCTATTCACACCATTATTTGTATCTATGGTTGTAGGTATTGCATTTCTAAAATTAACTGGAATCGATTATGCAAATTATAAAATTGGCGGAGACATCATTAATTTCTTCTTGGAACCAGCAACAATTTGTTTTGCTATTCCATTATATAAAAGACGTGATGTTTTAAAAAAATATTGGAAACAAGTACTTGGAGGTATTACACTCGGTACAACAGCTGCACTAATTTGCATTTATTTAATAGCAGAAGCATTTCAATTTTCTAATGGCATCATTGCATCTATGTTGCCTCAAGGCGCTACAACTGCGATTGCACTACCTGTATCAGCAGATATCGGTGGTATTAAAGAATTAACATCTCTTGCCGTGATTCTGAATGGTGTCATCATTTATGCTTTAGGTACAAAACTTATTAAATTATTTAATATTACTAACCCTATTGCTCGTGGTCTTGCACTCGGTACCAGCGGACATTCCCTTGGTGTATCATCTGCGCAAGAATTCGGTGAAACCGAAGCATCAATGGCATCCATTTCATTAGTCATCGTAGGTGTGATTGTCGTAGTTGTTGCCCCTATTCTCGCAACTTTATTATTGTAATTATATGATACGCAACTATTACACTGCCTTGAGATATAGGCAATGATTTATATCAGTACTTTAACTATATAACCTAAAGTTATTTCGTATCATAATATAATAAAAAGCCTCATGCTTTATCGGTACATTGTTGTGTACCAATGGCATGAGGCTTTTTATTTTTTTCAGTTAGCGTTAGTTACGCTACAAACCATTCAATTGCACGTTTAATAGCTTGATCCCAATAAGCATAATCATGGTTACCAGGTCCATCTTCAAATTGATATCGTATCCCTTTATCCTCTAAATAATTTATAAATTGTTTATTATCCTCATAGAGCATATCTTCTGTACCACACATAATAAGTAACTCAGGGATGCTTTTATCTTTATTTATAGCTTCATCGACTAAATAATAAGGATCTAGTTCTGTCCCCTTAGTTGTTTTATCAACACCTGCAATGGCTTGTCCTGAAAAATCGTGCCAATCAATATCCATGAATGCTTGTGCATTAAATACAGATGACAGTGGACAGGCTTTTGCAAAGCGATGTCCATGAGTTAAAGCATATTTTATCGTTCCATATCCACCCATTGAGTGCCCTGCGATAAAATTATCTTCTCTTGCATGTGATAATGGTAAAATTTGGTGTGCATAATCTAACACTTCCAACACATAGTCAAAGTATTTATGACCAAATTCCATATTACTATAACCACTATGATCAGCATTTGGCATAATCACTGCCATTTGATGATCATTAGCATAACGTTCAATACTTGTATAACGCATATATGATGTTTCGTCACTTGATAAGCCATGTAATAATAACATAGTTTTTAATTGTTTCGGTTCTTTATCGGTATTAAAGTAACTTATATCTTCTGGTAATATTGCTATAAATTGATGATTCATACCAATCGTTTTCGACTTATAATTGATAGTTAACATTGCCATATCATTTCACTACTTTCATCATTGATTAATCCCTTGAGGTTTTTGTTTTTTCTGAGTTCTAGTTGTAGGATCTAATCGTTTTTCTAAAAATCTTAACCCAACATCTATTAGAATTGCAATTAATGCGATCGGTATTGCACCTGCTAAAATAAATGTCGTCCCATCAGTAGCATTCGTACCTCGAATTACAATATCACCTAATGTTGGCGCACCTATAAATGAACCAACAGCTACAACGCCGATAGCTACAACAAGCGCTATTCTTAAACCACCTAAGATTACAGACAAAGACAATGGTAATTCAATCATACGCAATACCTGATTGCGTGTCATTCCCATGCCTTTACCAGCGTCTTTGATATTTTCATCTACACCGACAATACCGGTAAAAGTATTTTTAATAATCGGGAGTAATGCATATAAGAACACCGTTACCACTACTGTGGTAGGGCCTAATCCCATAACTAACATTAAAATCGCTAGCATTGCAATGACTGGTACTGTTTGTATAATATTCGCAATCGTAATAATCGCCCATGATAGTTTCTTATATCTAGCTATAATAATACCTAGTGGAATACCCACAATTGCTGCAAATAACACACCATACACAGACATAAGTAAATGCTTAATAAATAAATCCCAAAGGTAGCCAAAGTTTACTGAATAATATTCGACTAATTGCTGTAATAAATTACCCTCCATTAGTTTTGACCACCCTTCTTATCATTTTCAAAATAGTTATATTTTTTCAAGAAGTTTTCTGCAACAACTGCTGGCTCTTTACCTTTACCATCAGCTTGATAATTAAGCTCTTGCATTTCACTTGTTGAAATCTTCTTCTCTAACTTATTAATAATCGGTTTTAATTCAGGATATTTATCTAATAATTCATTTGTTGCTACAGAACTAGCTGCATAAGGTGGGAAAAAGCGTCTATCATCTTTCAATACTTTTAAATCATATGCCGCAATTCTCCCATCTGTTGAATACCCTACTGCTACATCAAGGTTTTTAGAATTTAATGCATCATATACTAAACCAATTTGCATCGGTCTAACTGTATTAAATTTAAATCCATATTCTTTTGTAAACCCTGGATAACCATCACCTGCACGATTTAACCATGAACTATCGACACCTAATTTTAATTCATCACTATGTGCTTTCAAATCAGACACTGTTTCCAAATTATATTTTTTAGCTGTTTCTTTTGTAACCATAAACGCATATGTATTTGCAAAACCATATGAATTAAAGAACGTTTGATTAAATTTCTTTTGGAAACCTTCTTGGGTAGCTTTCATTGCTTTTTCTGGATCTTTAATAGGATCTTCATTTAATGCACCTGTTAAGTCTGTACCATTGTAACGAGCACCAGACATATTAGCATCACCATTTACAAGAGCGTTGTGCTGAATTGTACTCGATCCTAAGTTATTTATTAATGTTGGTTTAATCTTTCCATCTGTATCATGTTCTATTAAAAGCCTCAACATATGAGACATAATTTGTGATTCACTCGTCGCAAGCGCTGTAATCTTAACTTCGTTGTCTGAGCTATTTCCACCTAAACCGGGTAAACTACATCCAGATAACACCGTCAGACACAGTACAAGTGCGATACAATACTGTTTCAATCGTTTCATAATGTCCTCCTTAATTTATCTGGATACTTTTAATCCTTTTGGCACTGCCCATTTTTCAACTAATGATAGTAACACATCAACAATTAGGGCTAATGCCGTTACTAATACTGCTGCACTTACAATCATTAATGGATCATATAAATTCAAGCCGTTAAATACAAAGTCACCTAAACCGCCAGCACCGACATAACTCGCAAGTGTAGCCCAGCTGATTACATAAACTGATGATAATCGAATACCACCTAAAATCAACGGTAAAGCTAATGGCAATTCCACATCTTTCATTAATTGAAAACGAGTCATGCCCATACTTATTGCCGCTTCTTTAATATTACTATCGATATTTTTAACACCTAAAACAGTATTATTTAATATTGGTAAAAGTACATAGATAAATAAAGCTATGATTGCTGGTAATTTTCCGACACCAAAAATTGGTATCATGACCGCAAGTACAGCCAATGTAGGAATCGTTTGTAATACACCAGCAACTGTAAGCACAATGTTTGAAGTTCTCTTCATCTTGGATAGAATTATTCCTAAAGGCACAGCTACTACAATGGCAATCAACAAAGCGATCATTGAGATATAAAAGTGTTCTACTGTTTTAGAAATCAGTTGACCACCATATTGCTCTATGAATTGTTTCATTATATATCAGCTCCTACATTATCGGGCTCTACAATTGCATCTTCAGTAGCGCTAACATCTTCATCTAATTCTCCCCAAATACTGTCATAAACGATATCTACTAAGTTGGCTCTCGTAACTAATCCAATCAATGTTTTACCATCACTATCCACTACTGGCACATTTCTTACATTTCTCTTAAGAATAGTACGAACAGAGTCTTGTAATTTACTGTCTATTCTCACTCTATAAATATCACGTTGCATCATATCAATAAGATCCTTATGCGTTCTTAAACCTTGATTGATATCTTCAATATCTAAGTAGCCTAATAATCTGCTATTGTTACCTACTACAAAAATAGTATCGACACGACGTGCCCTCATAATTTCTACCGCTTCATTCAGTGTACTATCTGCATGTACTGTAACTGGTTTAATCATCGCATCTTTAACCGTACGCATGTTAGGTCTATCTTGTATCAATCTATTTTGACCAATAAAGTCACGTACAAAGTCGTTTGCTGGATGACGCAAAATATTGTCAGGTGTGTCATATTGAATCACTTGTCCTTCTGACATAATACAAATTTTGTCGGCTAGCTTGATAGCCTCATCCATATCATGAGTGACAAATATAAATGTTTTACCTAATTTTTGTTGTAACTCTTTAACTAAATCTTGTAGCGTGTCTCTAGTAATTGGATCTAATGCCCCAAAAGGCTCGTCCATCAGAATAACATCTTGTTCAGCTGCCAATGCTCTAACAACACCTATACGCTGTTGTTGACCACCAGAAAGTTGTGATGGGTATCTATCTAAAAACTCTTCAGGTAAGTCGACTAATTTAATTAATTCTTTTGCCTTTTTTTCTTTCTTTTCTTGTGACCATTTCAATAACTTAGGTACTAAAACAATATTTTCTCTAATAGTCATATGTGGCATCAATCCGATTTGTTGTATAACGTAACCAATTTTTCTACGCAATTCCACTGGATTCATCTTACGGACATCTTTGCCATTAATTGTAATTTGTCCCTCAGTTGCTTCTATCATCCTATTTATCATTCTTAAGGCAGTTGTCTTACCACTACCACTCGTACCAATAAATGCTATAAATTCACCAGATTCAACCTCTAATGAAATATTATCCACAGCTTTTTTACCGCCGCCATAGACTTTAGATAAGTTTTTAATACTTAACATGGGTCAATTCCTTTCTATGTACATATTCAATTTCAACTATTCCCTAATAAATTTAGGGCTACCTGTGGATGTTATACAAATTCTAAAATAAGTAAAAACATGAGCACATATAGCCCTAATTTATTCATGTTTCGCTAAATACATATAAATAAATAGCCATTTTTGCTTAGATATTTTATCAACCTATATATAATAAGATACATCAATTAATAAAATTAAACAATTTATAATAGCGAACTTTGTTTCTTCACACATTCAAAAAAACTTTTATTCAATAGCCTAAAATTTATTTTCGTTTGATTCCAATATGATGCCCAAGTTCTTCTGGTTGATGTTGAATTAATGCAATATCTGCATAAAATTCAACTGCTTTTCTAATAGTTTCTGGAAATGGCTTCGGTTTATTAGATTCAGTATCCACACCCATTAGCATCACTTCATATGTCGCACATCTGTCATTTTGCTCATTTTTTAATGTCATAAATACGTGTAAACGCTTTGCGTCAAAATCAAACAATTCTACTGTGACAGTGATGGACTCATTTACTTTTATTTCTTTTAAATACATCACGTGATTTTCAAGCGTGAATATTGTATATTTCAATTGTTCAATCGCTTGTAAATCTAACCCTAAAGTAGCTAACCACGCGTCTGTTGCATCGCTGAATACTCGATTATATTCAGCATCATTCATATGACCATTATGATCTACCCAAATTTGTTTTACGGTTGTCGTATATTCAAATAGTGATTGAGTCATATTAATACACCGACTGAGTATTGCTTTTTTTCATTGAAGGTGTATCTTCTGGCCAATATGTTTCTGCAAGTTGTTTCACTTTAACTAAAAATTCATTTCGTTTTTGGTCAAGTTCTGACATTGTTTGTCCTTGTGATGAAGATTCACATCCATTGACGACTTCATCATAAAGTTCTTGTGTTAATTCAGGAGCTAATAACTTAGTCCAAGGTTTTTTCAATGCAGGGCCAAATTGTTTTAACATATGACGCATACCGCCCTCACCACCAGCTAAATGGAATGTCATAAACGGACCATATTGTGCATAACGCAATCCAGCTGCGTGGGTAAATGCTTTATCTACTTCTTCTGTAGTAGCGATGCCATCATTGACTATATGCAATGCTTCTCTCCATAAAGCCTCCATCAGTCTGTCAGCTACATGTCCTTCAATTTCATGTCTCACATGTAGTACATCCATACCAATATTCTCGTAAATTGTTTCAGCTTTTACAGTTGTTTCTTCTGTAGTTAATTTACCAGGAACAATTTCAACTAATGGTAAAATATATACAGGATGGAATGGATGCGCTACCACAAGCCTTTCTGGGTGTTGTAAATTCTTTTGTAATTCTGAAGGCATGATACCTGATGTACTAGAACCTATTATAGCATCAGGTTTTGCATAGAAATCTATCTCAGTTAATACTTGATCCTTTAATGATTCAATTTCTGGCACATTCTCTTGAATGTGATCTGCATCTTTAACTGCTTCTTCTAAATGAGGGGTAAACGTTAAATTTTCTAAGGATGCATTTTCTGCTAAGCCAATTTGTTCAGCATATGGCCAATTTTGTTTCACTTGTTTCAACATACTTTCAAATGCATTTTCACTCGGATCTGTCGCAATGACTTCATGTCCATGTGCTAATATTCTTGTAATCCAACCGCTACCGATTACACCCGTACCTACAACTGCAAACTTCATTTTGTACCTCCTTGTGGCGATCTAAGCTGATACTTTTCACGCGCCTCTGCCGGTGTCATCGGCTCAATGTCTAAATCTTTGAGTATTTCCACTGCTTTTTCAACAAGTTGTTCGTTAGATGCTTTTACACCCTTTGCTATATATAAATTGTCCTCTAACCCAACACGAACGTTACCACCACGTTTTGCTGCTTCCTCTACTGTTGGAAATTGCATTCTTCCAATACCAAATGCTGACCATTCTGCATTTTCAGGTATACGTGTTTTAAAATATTCGATGGTTTCTGGATCATTTTCAGCGCCCCATGGAATACCTAAACAGAATTGGAATAGCGGTGTACCTTCAATAAGCCCTTCATTTATCAATTGTTTTGCAAAAGAAATATGACCACTATCAAAGCACTCTAGTTCTGGTTTAACCCCTGCATCCTTGACCAATTGAGCTTGTTTCCTCAACCAATCTGCAGGACTCAAATAAATAGCGTCGCCCATATTGACGCTGCCACAATCTAATGTACACATTTCAGGTAATAACGTACCAACTGGTTCATGTCGCTCATCAGGGGTTTGCATATCGGATCCTTTTTCTGCTTTATACGGATCTTCGAGGCTTGGAATAAAATCTCCGCCTCCACCTGATGTAATATTAATAATGATATCTTCATCTGCTTCTCTAATTAGTCTTACTGCTTCTCTAAAAAACTCCACATCATGACTAATCCCCCCTGTTTTTGGGTCTCTCGCATGAATATGTGCTACAGTAGCACCAGCCTTTGCACATTTAATTGCAGAATCAGCAATTTCTTGTGGCGTCACAGGGACATGCTTATTTTTATCTACAGTATCTCCAGCACCTGTCAATGCTGCTGTTAGCATAACTTTTTTCATTGATATAAACCTCCAAGAGAGTTTTTAATACATCGGTTAGTATACCAACTGGACGGTTTAGTTTCAAGTCCTTGAAAATTTAAAAAAAAGAATAATCAACTTTAACTTGTTGATTATTCCTATACTATTGCACCTTATAACGTATTTTATTTTTTATAATTCTTTTTATATTTTTATATTTTTAAGTATTTGAATTGTCTGTATAAGTTGTTAAACGATCTAACACTTGTGCTCTCATAGACTCATCAAGGGCATCTAATCCAAAGATTTCCGATAACCATAAACCATCTATCGCCAACCTTATTATCGTAGCGTCAACCTTATCAAGACCGTCATGCTCAATTTTGTTTTGCCATGTCTTATAAGTGTCTTGCAATGGTAATAATAATTGACTGTTAATACCTTGCGCTGCAAGCATCCCTGAAGTTATAGAAGCATTTTCTGAACGATGTTCCCGTGTCGCTTCAATAAATGCCCGTACCCACTTACCTTGTTCTTGTGGATCTTCTTGCACACGGTGATTCACATTACTTCTATACAATTCATCAGCATGATCAACGAGTCCTTGTACTAATGTTAATTTATTTTTAAAATGATACAGTAATCCACCTTTACTAACCCCAGCTTTCTTAGCAACCGCATCCAAAGTTAAGTATTCACTACCTTGTTCATTGACAATTGCCGCCGCTGCTTCAAGTAATTGTGTTCTCTTAGAAACTCTTGGCATGCGTACATCTCCCTTTCAATTTCCTAGTCACCTAAAAATTTATTTATTCGAGCAAACTATATATGATATAGTACCACGTTGCAACTTATCTTTTTTACCACTCGTCTATACACATTGTATTAACAAGTGTTTAACGTTTATTTATCCTTCAAGCCTTTTCCATCTAAAATATGTGTTACATACTTTTCTACGCGTTGTTCTCGTGTTGTCGATCTTTTAGCCTGTCCAATATAAAACATGTATTGCCGTTGTCTTCCTGGAGTTAACTGATTAAATGCTTCTTTCAGTTCAGGCATAGTTTCGAGTTTCGCTTGCAACTCATCTGGCATAGCATAATCTTCGGTTTGCTTCATAGGTACTTGTTTTCCAGATTGTTCTATACGTATGGCTTCGTCTAGATACCACTTAATTTCATCTTTACGTCGCTCTATTTCTTCTAAATTTTTAAATCTCAACTGTCTAGCAGCTTGTACATTTTTGGTTTGTTGAATCAATGATTCATAAGGATCATCCATAATTGCCCCTTTTTCAAATAATAAAGCACAATAATGTTTAAAATCTTGGACAATTACAACATTTTTATTTTCAAAAGTATAGCATGGATGCATCCACTTATAATCTTCGATTAATTCTGTTTTCTGAATGATTGTTCTGAGTGTTTTGAACTCCTCTTGCCATTGATTTAACCGCTCTATAAAAGCATCTACCTTTACATGGTGTTGTTGATTAGCCATTAGATATCCCACCTTTTCATTTTATTTATATTTACCCTCATTTTACTATGATTCTCTTTTATTTATCTATGTATATGAGGTAAATCCAAAATAAACAAAGTATTCCGATTAACTTACTATGAATTAATAAAATATTATGCTATGATACTTTTAATTATTTTATTACATACATTTTCAGGGGTGATTGAGTGCAACAAACAACAAATTTAAAAAAAGTATTAGGTTTAACTGATGTTATGGGGATTGCAATCGGACAAATTATAGGGGCAGGGGTCATGTCACTCACTGGCATCGGGATTCAAATGACTGGTAGCGGCATCACACCAGCATTTATTTTATCCTCAATTATAACGTTACTAACAATTTTTCCTATCGCAATTTTAGGTTCAACGTTACCTACAACAGGTGGAATGTATCAATATACAAGTCGTTTATTATCTCCAAAAATCGGAATATTTTGGTTGCTCCTTTTCATTTTCATACAAATTACATTATCTCTCTATGCACTTTCATTTGCTCAATACCTTGAAGGTTTGTTCCCTAGTATACCAATTAGAACAGCTGCATTTGTGTTATTGACACTTCTATTTATAGTGAATCTTGTAGGTGTAAAATCAGCCTCTATCGTTGGTAATTTAATGGTTATTACCTTAATCATTGCACTTTCATGCTTCATCATTTTTGGTATGCCTCATGTTAACTTTAATGTATTCACACCGGCTTCAATGTTACCTGACGGTTTCACAGGATTCTTTACTGCGGTAGGCTTAGTATCTTTTGCTACAGGTGGCGCTCAAGTTGTAGCTGAACTTGGTGGTGAAATGAAAAACCCTAAACGTGATATACCTATTGTTATAATAGTTGCGACGATTTTTGTAGGTTTACTGTACGCATTTATTGCGTCAATAGCTGTCGGCGTACTACCTATACCGGAAGTCTCTGGGAGACCATTAACAAGTGTTGCCAAAGAAGTATTACCTACACCCATTTTTATTTTCTTTATGGTAGGTGGTGCAATGTTTGCATTGGCAACCACGTTAAACTCTACATTTACATGGGTAACCAAAAGTTTACTTATAGCCATACAGGATGGTTACTTACCCAAAGCCTTAGGTAATGTAAATAAACGCTTTGGAACACCTCATTGGTTATTATTCATCTTTTATATTATAGGCGCTTTACCTATTATTTTCGGCATGTCTTTAAACGTCGTTGCTCAACTCGGTACAGGCATATCACTTATAGTCTTTGCATTTCCAGCGATTGCTGTCACACAATTGCCTAAAAAATATCCTAAAGCCTATCAGCAATCTCCATTTAACATACCGTATCCTATATTATTAATCATTGCTGTTATAGCAGTTATTGTATTAATATATCAATCCTATTTGCTCATTTCTGATTTGAAATTAATCTATATTATTGGAACTGTCACCTATATTGCACTTTCAGCATTGATCGCGCACTTTTCTAATCGTAAACTTAATTTAAAAATTAATTCAATAACTTTTAATACAGCTAAACAATCTAAAGAAACAATTAAATCTTGATTCATTATCTGCTATATACTGATTAAAAAATTAAAATAGCAAAGTGCATTAAAAAAACTTTGAAATTATAATGAAATTAGCCAAATTAAGAATTTAATAAAAAAACAAACCAAACTCTACTTTTAGCGCTTGGTTTGTTTTTGCTCTGGCATAAAAGTTTAACTTTGTTTTAAATTAAACGGGCATATCAGTTGTTTGGTATTTTTAGAAACCTTCCAAATGTTCAACTTTTGTCTATACTCTTTTATGCATGATTATATTTTGAAATATTTTTCAAACTCAATACTAAGATAAGAGCCACAATAGCAATTGCAGCAGAGAAATAAGTAGTCGCAAGTACGTTGAGGTTCGACACGACTAATCCTCCAACTATACCGCCAATACCTATACCGGCATTAAGACTGGACATATTCCAGCTCATTACTTGGCTTGTATCACCTTCGACATGTTCGATCATACCACTTTGGATAGCTGGATTAGTACTCCATTGCATAATGTTCCACATAAATATCACCAATAATAGTAAACCTGTTCCTGGCAAGAATATATTCAATATCAATAGCATGATAATAAAAATGGTTGTGGCAATCGTTAACCAACGTTTACTTGTTAATTTATCTGATAAGAAACCACCCATAGAAGTCCCTATTACACCTGCGATACCATTAATGAGTAACGCTATTGATACAAATGATAAATCATGACCTCCAGATAATATTAACGGATTAATATAAATAAATGTTACTGAATTAGCTACAAGTAATAAGAATGTGATACCTAGGAATTTCACAATTTCTGTAGGTCGTAAAATTTTAGATTTTGTACTTGAGTTTTCTCTATTATTACTCGTTTCAGTAGTCTCTTGAAACATTGGTTTAGGCACATATATAAACATTAACACGCCTACAATAAGACTGACAGCAACAATAAATAAAAAGGTATAACGCCATCCTACAAGATCGCCAATAATTGTCCCAATCGGCACACCAAATACATTGGCACCACTAAAACCAGAATAAACGATACCTATCATTTTCCCACGATGTTGAGGCGCAGTTAACAATGCTGTTAAAGCAAGAATTTTTACAACGATTAAAGCTGCCGCTGCAGATGATAATATACGGCCCAACACTAAAATTGTAAAATTCGGCGCTATTGCGATAATTACGTTGCCTACAATAAAAATCGCAAGCGCCGATAATAAAACAGGTCTTGGTGAAAAACGATTTGTCAGTTTAACTAATATAGGACCTGCAATTGCAAAAGTGATGGCATATAATGTCACCAACTGACCCACTATAGCTTCAGATACATGAAGATCATTACTCATTAAATTCATAATACCGGCTACCATCATTTCTACCATACCTACGATAAATATACTTAAAATAAAGGTTATGATACGCATAGCTGACATACTATACACTCCTTTCTCGAGTTATTTTTAAAATTTTTCATAACTCTTATATTATAAACCATACGTCAACACATTGACGCTTTATCCTTATATAAGATTAATAATTTAATTACCTTTTATTGAGAAAAATATGAACTATATAACTTAAAATATCTTGCACATAGAAACCCCCTTTAATACGACTATATTAAAGAGGGATAAATATGATTTATAACAATATCCAGATTTAATTTTCATAACTTTTTTTCTTTCAATAACTCTCGCCCTATAAGTTGATGACGTTCATTGAAAAATTGTTTATAACTTAAATAAGTTGCAATAAGCGCTGACATAATCGTCGCTGTGGTATGAATAAATACAACCATTAATTGAAATTTAACTGCATCTAATGGCGCAACGCCCCCAATGATTAAACCTGTCATCATTCCTGGTATAGATACAATGCCATAAGTCTTTACTGAGTCAATAGTTGGTACAATTGCAGTCTTTACACTATCACGAATCGTTGCTTTAGAAGAAATTTTGGGGTTTGCTCCTAATGCCAACTTCGCCTCAATCTGACTCATTTCTTTTACAAATTCTCTATCTAAATTCTGATATGCCAAATTGATTGCAATCATCCCATTACTCCCCAACATTCCAGCTACAGGTATTAGTTCATTAGGTTTAAATTGAATTGCTCCAGTTAATATAACACCTGTTAAAGGCAATGCCACACCAATAAAAATCGCAATGAATGATATCCAGAAAACATGATGCATTACAGGTGATGCCCTACCTATCGTATTCCAAGAAGCATTTATAATGATGACTAGCACAAATAAGAGTAAGATCCATTTTTGATTCACATTAAAAATAAAATGCAATAAGTATCCCAAAATCACAAGCTGGACAACAGCACGTATCGTGGCAACAAGTAAGTCTTTAATAATATGTAATTTCTCTTTATACGATACAATAATTGGAAAGAGCAACAATAATCCTGTAAGTGCTAACGCGGTTGTACTCATCGTAAATGCTCCTCCTTCTCAATTTTGCCATCAACGAGTCGAATACGCTTTTTAAAATGTCTCATACTTTGATTATTACTATGTGTAATCCACAAAACAGAAATGCCTTCTTCAGCTAATTTAAATATAATTCTTTCAATATTTTCGCTATTTTCAGTATCTAAAGCACTTGTTGCTTCGTCTAACAACAGCATTTTAGGTGTATACATCAATTGTCTAGCGATTGTAATACGTTGACGTTCTCCACCAGATAATCGCTCTACTCGAGTATTAAAATGATAATGTCCTAATCCTACTGCTTTCAATAATGATTTGGCTTTTTTTCGATCAAATTTATCACCCCTCGCAATAGATGGAAATGCTAAATTTTCACCTATGGTTCTATCAAATAAATCACTTTCTTGTAGTAAATAACTGATATCCATGCGTAATCTTTCCGGGTTAATTTGATTGTATGCTTTGCCGTTTAAATATAATTCACCTTGCGTAGGGCTAATTAGATTACTAATAAGGCGTAACAAGGTGCTCTTACCACTTCCAGAAGGCCCTATAATAGCAATTGTGTCACCTTTTTCTATCTTTAGGTTAAGATCATTAATAATGACTCGATTATCTACCTTATATGAGATATTTTCTAATTTTAACATCTTATAACCTCCTATCATTGATACGCCATTTAAATGATATCCCAAACAGATAGCGGTATTAATAAAGCATTACTATATATGCTTTATTAACATGACAAATGACTATCATTCTGATTGCTAGGATATATAAGTCTTTATAAACAACGCTCTGCGTTATACTTTTATTTAAAAACGATTGTAGCTATAAATGAAATAAAATTAATTAATGCATGTAGCGAAATAGATACCGCCAAATTCATACCACTCTTAAGATAAACAAAAACAAGACCTGTAGCGATAATGATATATCCACCAATTTCAAATGGAGAAGTTGCTCCCAATACGTGAATGCTTGCAAAGAGAATCACAGAAAGCATTGCTGCCAAACTATATGTAATTTTTTTGCCTAATTCATGAATAATTAAATGTCTAAATAATAATTCCTCAATCATAGGTGTAAGGATTACAATATCTAAAAACACTAACGGTAATAGCCACTTCTCTTTAAACATACCGTTTATTTCTTTTTGATTCTCTGTTACCCCATATTGCAATGCTTTAGGTAAAAAGGTGATTAACCATTCATATATAGGTGATAAAATAATAATGAACATATAGGTCGCTATTATAAGTAATATATATCTAGTTACATTTTTAAACCGCTTTATACCAATATAAGCAATACCCTCTTTATGATGAAAGGCATAAAAACTTAATAAAATAATGATTTCAGCAAGTAATCCACCTAAAATTGTAATCGTATTAGTTGAAATTAAAGCTTCATTTTTCATATTTAAGGTTAACATTATAATATAGAGAAAAAGAAATAACATTGTAGGAATAATAGTATAAGTAATTATATAAATAGGAATTAGCCAAAAATCTTTTTTTACAACTTTATTTTGTCGCCAAATATTCATTTCATCTGTAACATCTCTTTGTTGTTTTAATTGTTCTGTCATGTAAATAAAACACCTTTCTCAATAATATATACAATATATCACGATTTATTCTAAATATGTACATCTCATAAAATGAAAGTTTATATATTTTTATAAAAAATATAATATTAAAAGATATATTTTTTCGTTGATAGAATTGTTGTAATATTTGTTTTTTGTTGTAGTATATACATAAATAGGAGGGGTATGAAATGGCTATATTAACTGTATTGCAATTCATCGTGAACATCACTATTGTTTTATTTTTATTAAGTATGCTCATCATTGGCGTACTATTACTATTTAAAGATAAACGTCAAAAACAACATAGCGTGTTACGAAATTATCCTTTACTTGCGCGTGTACGTTACTTCGTTGAAAAAATAGGCCCAGAACTCCGACAGTATTTATTTTTGGCAGATACTGAAGGTAAGCCCTTTTCACGTAATGACTTTATTAATATTGTGATTGCAGGAAAATACAATACGCGCATGACAAGTTTTGGTACACAACAAAAATACGAAGATGGCTTTTATATTCAAAATACAATGTTTCCACTTCAAACGACTGAATTACACATCGATCAATCACCTATGATTTCAACGTTTGTATACCACATTGATAATGAACGTTTATTGGATCGTGAAGAACATCGTAATAAAACTGAAATAGATCCCTATTATTTATCTGATGAAGATGCCATAATACTCGGTAATGACCTTAAGTATCCTTTCAAATTGAAGCGGTTAGTCGGTCAATCTGGTATGAGCTACGGCGCCTTAGGTAGTCACGCTATTACTGCACTTTCAAAAGGACTGGGACGCGCTGGTACTTGGATGAATACAGGTGAAGGCGGATTGTCAAAATATCACCTTTCAGGGCATGCTGATATCATCTTTCAAATAGGCCCCGGTTACTTTGGAGTAAGAAATAAAGCAGGTGAGTTTGATTTAAAAGCATTTCTACAGCTTGCTAATAATAAAGCAGTAAAAGCATTTGAAATTAAGTTGGCGCAAGGTGCAAAAACGCGTGGTGGACACATGCAAGGCAACAAAGTTACAGAGGAAATAGCAGAAATTAGAAATGTTGAACCTTGGAAAACAATTAATTCTCCTAATCGTTTTGATAATATAGATACACCAGAAGCATTGCTCAATTGGGTAAATAATCTACAATATCATGGTCAAAAACCTGTTGGCTTTAAAATTGTCATCAGCAAAATATCTGAAGTTGAAGCGCTAGTTGATGCTATGATTCAGACTCAACAATATCCAAACTTTATTACTGTTGATGGTGGAGAAGGCGGCACAGGCGCTACCTTCCAGGAATTAGAAGATGGTGTCGGTTTACCATTATTTACTGCTTTACCTATCTTAACAGCAATACTTGAAAAATATGGAATCCGAGATCGTATTAAAATTTTCGCCTCCGGTAAACTCATAACCCCTGATAAAACTGCGATTGCACTAGGCCTTGGTGCTGATGTAATAAATGTAGCTCGTGGGATGATGATTAGTGTTGGATGTATTATGAGCCAACAATGTCATATGAATACTTGTCCTGTTGGAGTGGCAACGACTGATCCTAAGAGAGAAAAAGGTTTGAGTATAGATGAGAAAAAATATCGCGTAACTAATTTTGTTACAAGCTTGCACGAGGGATTATTTAATATAGCAGCTGCAGTGGGCGTAGAATCTCCTACAATGATATCTAAAGAACATATTATTATTAAAAAGAAAGATGGCGGCATTCAATCCGTCCAAGACTATAAATTAAAATTAATTGAATCTACTAAATAATATAAAAAGCTCTATGATATGCATCAGTACCCAACATACTGTTCGTAGTCATAGAGCTTATTTTTATAAAAAATTATGCTTCATTTATTTGTTGTACTAATTTTGATTCGATGACATTTTGTGTATCTTCTAAGGGATTAAACTCAAACTTTTCACCATTAATAAACACTGTTGGAATTCCGTTGATTCCCCTTTCAAAGGTTTCTGTATGAATTGCCAATGACCGCGCATCTGCCGAATTTCGAGGCGTTAATTTAAATTCTTGCTCCATTTTCCCTTCAATAGCAGCAAAGCTGACTTTCCATTCTCGTTGCGTATCATATAGTTTATGAATGATTTTTAATGTTTCATCTGGTTGGTGATAATCCAAATAAATATTAGCAATTGTACCTTTTAATAAACCTTGCTTTGTTTTATCAAAGTGTTTGATGACGTGTTTCACTTTTCCTTGCTCTATAAGCGGTTGCAGTGTTTTATCTGCAGCTTTAAAATAATTTTTACAATAAGGACATGCAAAGTTTATAAATGATTCTACTGTAATAGCTGCATCGTCCGAACCAAAAGTAAGATGTGTTATTTCTGTCATATAAAAATCCCTCCACTCTCCTTATATTTATATTGAAACATGGCTATTTATTTATTGCACCTTTTTAGTCTTACTTTTTAACTCGGACTTAAACTAAAGTTTGTATTTCTATATCCTAGTATTTATCAACAGCTGTGATATTCAAATTACTATATATTCAATAACTTCATGGTAAAATAAAGTTATCAAATTTTAATGGGAGGAATTATATGAACAAGTCAGTAAAATTATTAAAATCTTTAACAGATGTTGATGGTATTGCCGGACATGAAATGGACGTTAAAGCTCTAATGCATGATTATTTAGAACCAGTGAGCGATGAAATTGTAGAGGACAATTTAGGTGGCATCTTCGGTAAAAAGTCCGCAACTAATGGGACTAAAACTTTAATGGTTGCTGGCCATTTAGATGAAATAGGATTCATTGTTACTAAAATAGATAATGAAGGCTACTTAAAATTCACGCCTATTGGTGGTTGGTGGAATCAAGTCATGTTATCTCAAAAAGTAACTATTACTACTGATGACGGCAGAAAAATCAGAGGCATTATCGGTTCAAAACCACCTCATGTATTATCTCCTGAAGATCGTAAAAAAAATGTCGATATGAAAGAAATGTTTATTGATATCGGCGTTAAAAGTAAAAAAGAAGCCGAACAATACGGTATTGAGGTCGGTAATATGGTCACGCCTTATAGCGAATTTGAAACTTTAGCAAACCAAAAATATTTAACCGCTAAAGCATTTGATAATCGCTATGGTTGTGCATTAGCTGTAGATGTATTACAAAATCTCAAAAATGAAGCAATTGATGTGAACCTTGTCTCTGGAGCGAATGTACAAGAAGAAGTCGGTCTTCGTGGTGCGAAAGTTGCAGCAAATAAAGTTAAACCAGACTTAGCAATCGCAGTTGATGTTGCAGTGGCTTATGACACACCAGGTATGTCTGGTCAAGTAAGTGATACTGCACTTGGTAATGGACCTGTTGTAATTATAATGGATGCGTCAAATATCGGTCATGTTGGGTTTACCAAACATATTAAAGCCGTTGCCCAAAAACATAATATTTCAATTCAATTAGATACAACTGCTGGTGGTGGTACAGATGCGGGAAGTATACATGTAGCCAATGAGGGTACGCCAACTGTATCTATCGGCGTAGCATTACGTTATATGCATTCAAATGTTTCTGTATTACACACAGATGATTATAAAAATTCTGTCGCTTTAGTCACTGAAATTGTTAAGTCATTAAATGATGATGTTATTGATCAAATTATTTGGTAATACTTGGCATTATTCATATATAATATTTCACAGTCTAAATATACGTTTTGTCTATTATATTAGTCATTGCAATAATCTCTTACAATTTTTTGTAAGAGATTATTTTATATGCTTTATCCTCCTATAAATTCATCTCTATCTAACATTTTCTTATAGAATATATTTTAACCCTTTTATTTAAATTTAATGTATTACGTTACATGTTTCCTCCCCCTAATAAAGGGAATATTTTTATAAATAAGTGGATAATTTCAAGAAATTATCCACTTAACTTTTAATCAATTACTTATGATATTTTACTTTTCTTCATTGTTCTGAATAAGGATTGTCTTAATAAAAATATGAGGTAGAGGAGTGTGAAGTATGCCAAAAATCTTATTAACAGGTGCTTCGGGTTATATCGGCGGGCACCTTAAAGAAAACCTCCAAAAAAATCATGAAATAGTTGCTATTTCAAGAAATATAAAAAATAAAAAAAATGATAAAAATGTGACATGGAAAGCTGCAGATCTATTTGATTTAGATGAAATAAGTGAGGTAATGAAAGATGTTGATATAGCGATTTATTTGGTTCATTCGATGATGCCGTCAGCCAAGCTTACGCAAGCTAATTTTGAAGATATGGATGCTTTACTTGCAGATAATTTTGCTAGAGCTGCACAGAAAAATAGTATTAAACACATTATTTTTTTAAGTGGACTAATTCCAAATACTGACACTTTATCTCCCCATCTGAGAAGTAGATTAGAATGTGAAAAAATACTAGGTTCTTATGGAATACCTGTTAGTACACTAAGAGCTGGTCTAATTATCGGTGCCAAAGGCAGTTCCTATCCCATACTCAAAAAACTCGTTGAGCGATTACCATTACTTGTTTTACCTGCTTGGGCCTATAACATGACATTACCTGTTTCAATTAATGATGTTATCAATGGCCTCACAACTTTAGTTGACAGACAGCCTAAACAAAACGAGTCCATTGATATCGGTGGCCCTGAACATATGACGTATAAATCGTTATTCAGACGCACCTCCCGCGTACTTGAAAAAAATTTACCTATGATTGATATCCCAATCATTCCAATATGGTTAAGTAAATATTGGGTAAAAGTGATTTCTGGAACTTCAAAAGAAATGGTGTATCCTTTAATGGATAGCCTAATTCACGACATGACTAGATCACAAAAACACACCGTAAATGACATTTCAATCGGTAAAATAAATTATGAAGAAAGTGTTGAACGGGCACTAAAAGAAGAAGAAAAACAAAGCTCAAATAAAAGTGCTAATACAAAAAAACAGTTTCAAATCAAAGATGTTAGAGCAATTACACGTATAAAAGTGCCTCACGACTATACAATAAATGATGTAGCAAACGAGTATTCAGATTTTTTAAGACGCTTTACTTTTAACTTTGTTAAAAGCGAAATTAATCATAATTACTTTAAAATAAAAATACCCCTACTGAATAAATTATTATTACTATTAAAAAAAGATCATGAAGCATCTAATACTAATAGAGTCTTATATAGAATTATTGGTGGTGACTTTGCTTATTCAACGAATGGTGGTAAAGCAACGCTGGAATTTCGACGCATCTTAGATAGCGACAAAGCTTTAATTGCGTTGCAAGAATACCAACCTACATTACCATGGTTTGTTTATACTTTAACGCAAGCTAAAATTCACAAAAGCGTAATGAATATTTTCGCACGAAAAATGAATACGCTCTCAAAACCCGACTTTGCTCATACTCATAATATTAAAATTAAAAAAAAATTAATTCAAAACCTTAGTATTTCATTAGGGTTTTTCGCTATTTTAATAACATCCACAAAACTTTTACCAAAGAAAAATATACTATTGAATGTCAAACACTAAGGAGTGTGCCATTTTGTCTATAATTACTAATATATTCAGAATAACTTTACCTCTCATAGGTGGTAAATTCATAGGTGCATATGCAGTAAAAAATGCACGTGCAGATTTAAGAAAAACAAAAAAGCCACCTTTTTCACCACCTGGCTATGTATTTCCTATAGTTTGGTCTATATTATATACATGCATGGGTATTGCATATACTTTAGCAAAAAATACTCAAAATAATTCATCACACATTACAAGCGTACATTATACACAATTAGGATTGAATTATTTATGGTCCTTGTTATATTTTAAATTTAAATTACGTGGCTTGGCTTTAATAGAAAGTTATATTCTATTATTATCAGTTATTGTTATGTGTATGAAGTTTTTTAAAGCACATAAACTTAGTGGCTTAATTATGATTCCTTATGTATTATGGTCTACATTTGCGAGTTATCTGACTACTGGTAATTGGTTTTTAAATAAAGATAATCCTGATTATCACTAATTAGTCAAAATATGTAAAAACGTTCAATCTCACCGTTTCCTAAGTGAAATTGAACGTCTTTAAATTACTCAAATGTAATTGTTTGTGGTGTATCTATATTATCATCATTCATAACTTTTATTGATTTTGGCGTTATTTTTAGTACGCATAAGTCAGTATCTTCCTTAGAATCGAAAAATGTTTTATCTTGCTGTTCCCATAACCAATCAATCGTTGCTTGATCTTTAGTAATTTCCACAAGTCCATCTATTTCAAGAAAACTACGATTGTTCATTTCATCATATCCAAGTAAAACGTGAGTTCTAGGATTATCCTTAAATGCTTTAACTTTAATAGAATCTATACTCGTCTTAGTAAAGAGTGTCAATCCGTCATTGTAGAACACCATATACCTGCTACGAGGTACATTATGATGTGCAGTTGATAAGACGCCAATTTTTGATTGGCTTAATATATTATTTATGGTTGAAAGTATTTTATCATTGTTCATTTTTTAATTCACCTCTATTTAATCATTACCCTAAAAGTGAATTGTAAACACCCTATTTAAGATTACCAAGACACACTAAATTGTTTATTAGGAGATAAGGAGTTATTTATGAAAGAAAAACAAAAAACCGAACATTTATGGCGTACAGAAAAATATAATGTTCTATGGCACAATCATAAAAGTTATTTATACATACGTGAATTATTAAAAGATGACGCCTCCTATCCAGTAGTTGAGAATGAAATTAAAATAGCTTTAAAAACACCTATTACAAAATCCAATGTTATTAACGCCGCTGATCATATGTGGGGATATTTTAAAAAACGAGCATCATTTGAAGAAAAAACGCATTATTTAGAACTTAAATCTGCTTTTAAAAATGATGAAAAAGGCGAAGAAGTACTGAGACTATTTTTAAAGAAGTTAGCGCATCAATATCAAATCCAATATTTAATTGAAAGTACAATACTAAAATAGTTTAAAAGGCAAGGAGGCATTATTATTATGTATTTAGGGGTCTTACTTAATCGTGTTTTTAGAATTAACAACAATCCATTATTTGATTATGTAATACATAATCAAGATAAAATCAAAAAACTATATCTTATTATACCTTTAGAAGACCTTTCGGATGCAGGAAAAGCAAAGCAAGATTATTATGAAAGTGTAGCAAGCGGTTTTATTAACTCCTTACAGCAACATAATATTCACCCTTACATTGTCCCGTATAAAACTTTACCGACATTAGCTAATCAACTAGAGTTAAGTCATATATTAATAGGAAAAGATATAATGAGTTATCACCATGATGAATATGATTTCCCACACCTTAAATCACGTTTCAATAACTTTAATATAAAGGTGATTGGCAAACGCGTGAACCATTATTTTAAACCTTCAAGTACTTTGAATAAGCAATTACATCCTTACAAAATTTTCACAAGTTTTTACAAAACCAATAGAAAATATATTGCGAATCGTTCAAATAAAAATTATGATTTAAAGCAATTAAGTCAAATCGCAGAAAAAGGTTCGAATCAAAGTAAACTATCATTACGTTATACACAAGACTTAGAGGAAATGGCACTAAAAGATTGGCAAAATTTTTTGGATTTTGATATTTCTTCTTACAAAGATTTAACCAATGATATTTCAAACGATTATGTGAGCGGATTAAGTATTTATTTAGCTTTTGGATTAGTTGATATTCAGGAAATCATTAACGATTTGTTAAATGGTTATGATAGTGATGAAGTTAATTATGAAGCATATATAAGAGAATTAATGTTTCGCGAATTTTATTATATTTTGATGACTTACTATCCAGCAACTGCCACTCAATCGTTTAATAAAAAATACCGTACTATACAATGGTCAAATCATACTCAAAATTTTGAAGCTTGGAAAAATGGTGAAACTGGATTTCCAATTGTTGATGCTGCAATGCAAAAATTAAAGCAAACTGGTTTTATGCATAATCGTCTAAGAATGATTGTATCTCAATTTTTAACAAAAGATTTATTTATTGATTGGACCCTCGGTGAATGTTATTTCAGAAAATATTTAATTGATTATGATAATGCGTCTAATGTTCATGGGTGGCAATGGTCAGCGTCAACAGGAACAGACGCAGCACCCTATTTCAGAATGTTTAATCCTGTTCGACAAAGTGAGCGTTTCGATTTACAAGGAGATTTTATTAAGTCACGATTATCCATTTTTAAAAACATACCTAGTAAGTTCATCCATGATCCTACAAGTAATAAAGATATACTAAAAAGTGAGTATAATATAACAGTAGGCACAGATTATCCAAAAGCATTGATAGATCATAAATTGAGTAGAGATTTAGTTATCGAAACCTTTAAAAGTCTCAAATAAAATAATTATAAACAAAGGTTATCTCGTATTTTAAACGAGATAACCTTTGTTGTGTTCAAAACCCAAATATTATTTTTTTAAGTAAACATAATGTTTAAACTCTAAAAACAATAACTCTTTCACTATTTAATGTTTTGTTGCCAACTTTTATCACTTAACATCTCTCCTGGCCATGTATATGCCATCACACCGCCATCTATTGTAATTGACTCACCTGTAATAAATGAGCTGTCATCTGAAGCTAAAAATGCTACGAGTTTCCCCACTTCCTCTGGTGTACCTAATCTACCAAGTGGTGTTACCCATTTTTGATTTTCTCTGAAAACTTTTCCAGCTTCATCTTCAGCCGTCCCCGTAAGTTTATCTACAAGTGGTGTTTCAATTGTTCCCGGTGCAATTGCATTTGCTCTAATATTTTCTCGACCGTATTCAATCGCTGTTGAACGTGTAAAGTTCACAACACCACCTTTAGCGGCATTATATCCAGAACGATTTAAATCTGCCGCATGGCCTGAGAATGAAGCAGTATTAATTATAGAGCCTCCTTGATCCATCATCATTGGAATAAAGAATTTCGTCATTAGAAATGTACCTCTTAAATCAACACCCATAATTTTATCGAATACTTCAACTGGGTATTCATGTATACGTCCAGCAGCATTGTCTATCCCTGCATTATTAAACAAAATATCTATTTTACCGTAGTCCTCTTTAACTGATTCGGCAAAACGTTCTACAGCATGTTCATCAGAGATATCAACAACATACCCGGAAGCCTTTTGACCCGCTTCATTAATTTTTTTTACGATATCATGTACTTTATCAGAAATATCTGCCGCTAATACATGTGCACCCTCGTTAGCCAAAATTTGGGCTGTTGCTGCGCCAATTCCCGTACTTGTACCAGTGAGTACTGCCACTTTATGATCTAATCTTCCCATTTATAATCACAACTCCTTTATTATTATCACATCATTACCTGTATTTCCTTTCTACAAGTTACTAAAACGTCTCTCATCTATTCTCCTTAATAATCTATAGCGAATCATTTTTAAATCACATCAAATTTACCTTAAAAGCAATAAACAATTATTTTCTAATGAAATTTTTCTGAATATTCTTTCTATTTACATGCATAATTTGATATAATTTCGTTAACTTGTTTGGGAGGTCGATACAATGGCTAATAACTCGAAAGCAAAGATATCTTTTATAAATAAGTTTTTAAACATTGTTGAAAAAGTAGGAAATCGGTTACCGGATCCCAGCATTTTATTTTTTTTAATGTGTTTGGGTCTCGCTATACTTACATGGCTTGTCTCACTATTTCATATTACTGTTAAACATCCCGGTACTGGTGATACGATCACAATTAAAAGTATTTTAAGTAAAGATGGACTCGCGATGATTCTCAATGATGCCATTAAGAATTTTTCGGAATTTCCAGCACTGGGGTTAGTACTCGCAGTTATGCTTGGTATCGGCGTTGCTGAAAAAACTGGTTATTTTGATAAGCTCATGGTTCAAGTTGTACATAAAACACCTCAAAAAATTATCATACCCGTTATTATAATTATTGGTATTTTGGGAAATGCTGCTGGTGATGCTGCTCCAATTGTATTACCTCCGCTTACAGCAATGGTATTTATTAAGTTAGGCTATCACCCTATCGCAGGACTAGCGATGGCCTATGCCGCTGCTATTGGAGGCTTTTCAGCAAATTTCATGATTGGTATGTCAGATGCTTTGCTCTATTCATTTACGGAGCCTGCAGCAAAAATAGTTTCTGATGATGTACATATCAATGTAGCTATGAATTGGTATTTTATTGCTGCTAGCGTCATCGTATTATTACCTGCTGTTTATTGGGTAACCATGCGCTTTGTTATTCCAAGACTCGGTAAATTCGATGCATCTCAGTCTGACATTCAGGTGAATGATGCCAATTCCGGTCAGACACCACAAGAGAATCGAGCGGTATTTTGGGCTAATATTAGCTTTTTTGTAGTTATCGCACTAATCATTATCTGTTCTATACCGCAGAATAGTTTTTTAAGAAATGCAAAAACTGGCAGTTTACTGAATGATGCTCCAATTATAAACGGCGTTGGATTACTCATCTTAATACTATTTTTAGTACCTGGACTAGTTTATGGCGTTATGATGAAAAAATTCAGAAGTACAAAAGACTTAGGTAAGATGCTTGCTGACTCAATGTCTTCTATGGGTTCATTTATCGTTATCGTATTCTTTGCTGCTCAATTGCTCGCTTTTCTACAATGGAGTAATTTAGGTATTATTGTAGCTGTTAAGGGGGCTGCCTTGCTTCAAGATCAAAACGGTGTCGTTCTCATTTTAGGTATCATATTATTAAGTGCTATGATTAATTTACTTATCGGTAGTGCTTCGGCTAAATGGGGCATTTTGGCTCCTATTTTTGTACCAATGTTGATGATTGTAGGATTTCATCCTGCTTTTACGCAAATGCTTTATCGTATAGGGGATTCAATCAGTAACCCAATAACTCCAATGATGCCTTACTTACCATTGTTATTATCTTATGCGCAAAAATATGATAACAATATGAAGTTAGGGTCGTTATTATCTAGTTTAATGCCCTATACCATTATTCTAAGTATTGTTTGGCCATTATTTATGATTATTTGGTATTTATTAGGATGGCCACTTGGTCCAGGGGGGCCATTAATGATTAAACATTAAACACTATACTATATTTTCTTACAAAATAAGCAATCGCGAGGCATGCTATTGCGTAGCATAGAAACACCTTCCTCTCGATTGCTTATCTTACTTTTAAAATTTTATTACATATTAAAACGTAAATTCATTCTAATTTTTATTTAATTACAATTAATATATTTGGTTCAAATTATTTTATTTACTGTAATATTAAGGTAATAAACGGGTAAACATATACATAAAAGTATTTAACCATATATGTATAGGAGGCAACCATGGAACGTATAGGATTAATAGATATTGGTTCAAATACCATTAGACTTGTTATTTTTGAATTTGATACTAAAACAGGATTAAACGAAATATTAAACATAAAAACACCTGCCAGATTAAGTCAATATTTAACTCCGGATTTATCCATGAACGATGAAGGTATTTCGGTATTAACTAAGGCATTATATAGCTTTAAAAAGGTGGCTGAAAAATTCAAAGTTAATGAATTACACCCTGTTGCTACAGCTGCCATCAGACAATCTTCAAACCATGACACTATTCTTACTCATATAAAAAAAGAGCTCGATATTCATATAAAAATAATTCCAGAAAAAGAAGAAGCTTTTTATGGTTTCTATGCAATTACGCATACAACAGATATTAATGATGGTATATCTGTGGATATTGGTGGTGGCTCGACTGAAGTCACTTTATTTAAAGATAAAAAATTAATAGAAGCATACAGTTTTCCATTTGGTGTGGTTACGCTAAAAAGAAAGTTCTTTGAAAACAAAGAACATAATGATAAAGCAGCAATAAAATCTATGGAAAAATTTATTTCAAAACAATTTGATCAACTTGCATGGATTAAAAATCAAAAAGTCAGATTAGTTGGTATCGGAGGATCAGCACGTAACGTAGCACGTATTCATCAATCTGAACATGCCTACCCTATTGGGGGTGTACATAATTATACAATGGTTGAAGATAATATTGAGGAAGTCTATTCAATTATCAAAAAAAGCTCGCGAGATGAATTAAAAGATATCGATGGATTAAGTAGAGACCGCGTGGATATTATTTTACCAGCTGTTGCCGTATTCAAGACTTTATTCAATAAAATGAATGCAACACAGTTTACCTTTTCGCGTAAAGGGTTACGTGAAGGTTATGCTATGAAATTAATTAGTGAACGTCATCCTGAAGAATTTAAAAAAGAAAATATTAGAAAAGATGCTTTATATCATTTAGCTAATGAATACGGCATTGAGGAAGAAAGTGCTGAACAACGTGCTAAATTAGCCTATTCCTTATTAAATCAATTGATTGCTTTAAATCAATTAGAAGTATCTAGAAATGAAGTGAGATTATTTGCCGAAGGTGCATTTCTGTATTACTTAGGTCGCTTTATAGATGCTGATTCAAGTTCACCACATACGTATTATATTATCGCCAATTCAATGATTGATGGCTTCTCTCATGAAGATAGAGTAAAACTCGCACTACTTGCCAGTTTCAAGAATAAATCGCTATTAAAATTCTTTAGTCACGAAACAAAATGGTTACGTGGTAAAGAGCTCGATAATATTCAATATTTAGGTGGCATTATCAAATTCGTGAACGCTTTAAATATTTCGCACACGAATTCAGTTGATCGCATTGAGTTACAACACAATAACGACGGTTATACGCTATATGTTTACTATTCTGGAGAACCTATTGCAGAAGAATATCAGGCACAAAGACAGAAAAAACATATTGAAAAAATATTAAAAACGGAACTGTCTATAATCTTTACAAAATCTTAAAACTCATATGCTATGTTATACGTAGCACAATATGTAATTTAGACTATAAGAGGTGTAAAAAGCGCTATGCAGAGAAATTTGGGAGAAAAAGATTTCAATTTACCACAATATTATAATAATAGAGAATTGAGTTGGTTGGATTTTAATTATCGTGTATTACAAGAAGCCAAAGATAAAAATAATCCTCTCCTCGAACAACTTAACTTCATTTCAATTTTCAGCTCTAACTTAGATGAATTTTTCATGGTTCGTGTAGCTGGCCTACAAGATCAAGTTAAATTGGGATACAACAAACCTGAAAATAAATCGCAGTTAACACCATTACAACAACTTAAACAAATTAAAATTAAAAATAAGAAAAATGTAGAATTACAATACATGCGTTATAATGAATTAGTAGACGAATTACGTCAGTATCATGTTGAAATTGTTAAACCAGAGGAACTCCCTGAGTCACTTCTACCGCAATTACAATCAGAATTTACAAAGGATATACTACCAACACTTACACCGCTAGGTATTGATGCGTATCATCCTTTCCCCAAATTAAATAATAAAAGTTTAAATATATTTGTTGATATAGATACTGAGGATGCAATTAACTCAGCAATTGTCCAGATTCCATCACTAATACCTCGTTTTTGGTCATTAAATCAAGGTGAAAAACAATATATTATCATGGTCGAAGATATTATTACTTACTTTATTAATGATTTATTTACAGGATATGAAGTATTAAATACTTTTACTTTTAGAATAACAAGGAATGCCGACTTAACTATTCATGAAGATGGTGCTGAAGATTTATTAATCGAAATAGAACGCTTCTTAAAAGAGCGTAAAAGCGGTACAGCTGTACGTTTAGAAGTAGATGGAAGACATGCCACTAATGAAGATATTCTTTGGATTATGAATCAATTAGAAGTCCAGGATGAAGATGTATATTTCTTGAATGGCCCCCTAGATTTAACTATGCTTTTTGACTTAGTAGGTCATTTATCACATAAATTAAATCATTTAACATACAACAAATATGTCCCTCAACTACCTAGAGATTTAGGTAATGAAAATATATTTGATGTTGCGTTAAAACAAGATATTTTCTTCCATCATCCTTATGAGTCATTTGAACCGATTGTTGATTTTATTCGCGAAGCCGCCGATGATCCCAACACAATTGCAATTAAGCAAACCTTATATCGTGTAAGCAAAGATTCTCCCATTATTAATAGTTTGAAAGTAGCCGCTGAAAAAGGAAAGCAAGTCACGGTACTCGTTGAACTTAAAGCACGTTTTGATGAGGAAAACAATGTACATTGGGCAAGAATGTTGGAAGATGCTGGTTGCCATGTGATTTATGGCATGACTCACTTAAAAACACACAGTAAAATTTCACTTGTTGTCAAACGTATTAATAACACACTGACTTCTTTTGTTCATTTAGGTACTGGAAATTACAATGATAAGACTGCGAATATTTATACAGATATGGGTTTAATTACAACTGATAAGGAAATCGCGGAAGATGCAATCAAATTCTTTAATTATTTGAGCGGATACTCAGTCAAACCTATTTATAACAAACTTATCGTAGCCCCCTTTGATATCAGGGATGTCTTTTTAGAACGTATTGAATGTGAAATTAGAGCCCACCGTCAACACGGCAATGGACATATCATCATGAAGATGAATTCTTTAACAGATAAAGATATTATTCTGCAACTATTTAAAGCTTCATGTGCAGGTGTTAAAGTTCAATTAATCATTCGTGGCATTTGTTGCTTAAAACCAGGTGTCCCTGGCATTAGCGAAAATATCGAGGTTGTTAGTATTATCGGTCGCTTCCTAGAACATTCCCGTATTTACTATTTCCATAATAATGGTGATGAAAAAATCTATCTATCTTCTGCTGATGCCATGACACGTAATATGATTAAACGTGTAGAGATTTTGTTTCCTATCGAAAGCAAATCTATTGCTAAACGCTTATTAGATTACTTGCAACTTCAATTATCAGATAATCAAAAAGGACGTTATCAAGATCAATATGGTAATTACCATTATATAAATAATAGCGCCTCACCTTTGAACTCCCAAGCTTACTTGATGAAAGAAGCTACAGAATGCGGATTAGAATTTAAAAATGAAATTACGCAACCTCTAGGATTGCCTGTCAATTCAAAGCATAGTTGGTTTTCTAAAATTCGTAATTCTTTCAAAAAATAAGCGTAATTATTATTATTATTACCTTTAAATCAAGAACTGATAGAACATTTTATAGCTCATCTATCAGTTCTTTTTATCGTTGTTAACCTTTACATACTTTTTTCTGAATTTGCTATAATTTTTATTGTAAACGCATAAAAAATTGATAATAACTTATTGGAGGATTTTCATGACAGATTACGTACAGCTAAAAAAAGATTTCCCTTTAATTAATGACATAGCTAACTATACGCCTATTTTTTGGAAGAATCCTAACTTTAGAGCCCCTGCGTCTTCCCCTTTCTCAATCCATGATATTAAAGATGCTGCTGCTCGTCTTGATCGTTTTAGTAGTTATATTCGTAAGGTTTTTCCAGAAACTGAAACAGACCAAGGCATCATTGAATCACCGCTCAAGCAAATACCAAATATGCACAGCGAAATCGCGCGTACAGAAAAATTGAGAAGCTCTGGTAAAGTGTGGTTAAAGTGTGATAGTCACCTCGCTATATCAGGGTCAATTAAAGCACGTGGTGGCATATATGAAGTACTTAAATTTGCTGAAACAATCGCTATGAAACATGGGAATCTCAAATGGACAGATGATTATGCCAAGTTAGACGAACCCTATTATAAACAATTATTCAGCAAATATAATATCTCAGTTGGTTCTACTGGTAATTTAGGTCTAAGCATCGGAATTATGAGTGCTAAGTTAGGCTTCAGTGTGACTGTACATATGTCTAGCGATGCACGCCAATGGAAAAAAGACTTACTGCACGCTCGAGGGGTTAGCGTTATCGAACATCAATCTGATTATCAGTTCGCTGTAGCAGAAGGTAGAAAAATAGCTAAAGATGATCCAAATTGTCATTTTGTGGATGATGAGGGTTCTGTAGATCTTTTCTTGGGTTATACAGTTGCTGCGCTACGCCTCAAAGCACAATTAGAAGCTCAAAATATTCAAATTGATGCTCAACACCCATTATTTGTTTATTTACCATGTGGTGTCGGTGGAGGTCCTGGTGGCGTCGCATTTGGATTAAATAAAATATTGGGTACACATGTCTATTGTGTTTTTGTAGAACCAACACATGCACCCTGTATGATGCTTGGTATGATGACACAAAGGCATGATCAAATTTCTGTATCAGATATCGGATTAGATGGGCGCACAGATGCAGACGGGCTTGCAGTGTCTCGCCCTTCTCGTTTAGTTGGACAAATTATGGATACACTATTATATGGTTCGTGTACAGTGGAGGATAATCAAATGTACAAGTACTTATATATGCTACATCAAAAAGAAGCTATTTTTATAGAACCTTCCGCCGCTTCAGGTTTTGCTGGTATTTCAAGTGCAATCAACCAAGCGTTAATAGATGGTATTCCTATAGAAAATGCTAATCATATTGTTTGGGCAACAGGTGGGCACATGGTTCCTCAAGAAGAAATGCAAAAATATTTAGACTATGGTCATAGTGTTGTTTAAAAATACACCTACCTTTTTAAATACGAAATGTTAAATGTCATAATCCGTGGTAAATTACCGCACACAAAGCGCTAGGCCGAACTTATGATTGGCTTATCTTTTTGTATATATTTGGTAATTCACACACTTAATCAGAAATATAATACATTGCAAATATAAACCCTTACCATTATTTTCTGAATATTTATTGAATTTAAAAAATAACTGTGTTAAAGTATTGTTTATCGCAAATACTTTAGTTCGGTAGAGAGACAAAGTAAATAAATAAGAGGTGGTCATACCATGGATACAACAACTTTAATCAAAAATAAAGAATACGAATTAGCCTTTTTAAAACATTTTCAACAAGCTGGATATCATCTTGTAGATTTCAGCTTTATTGAATCCTTGTCATGGCAAACACTTACAACTGATGATTTGCAACAAATGACTGAGCGTAGTTTCTGGCAACATGACCATCACATCTTTGCGCTCCGCAATGATTTTACCGATCAACTATTACGTTATTACAGCAATTACCCGCCGCAATATCAAAGTGTCGCATATACAGGACCTATTGTTCGTGATAATGATGTATATACTCAGCTAGGTATCGAACATTACAATCCAACTATAACTGATATGCAAAATGACTTTACAACATTTTATGATTATATTAAAACAACACTCAATGATGATATAGATTTTGTTATACTCGGTCACTATCAATTAATTGATTTACTCTTGACTCCAAAAGAACAGAGTTCATCAATATTAAAGTTAATACAAGAACGCAATATATCTGAACTGACATCGCAGTTGAGTATCTCACACCCTGTAGTTCAACTATTAACAACAAAAACGACAGAACAATTAGATTTATTAAGTCAACTCTTTCCACACGATCACCGTACGATTCAAGCTTTACGTCGTTGGGAACAATGGTTTAAATCACAAAATATTACCGATATTCACTTAGATATTACGCCTCAACCACCACGTTCATATTACAAAGGTGCATTTATGAGATGTCATCTTAAAAATAATAAAACACAGCAATTAACCGGAGGGTTTTACAAAGGTCAACTAGAAGGTTTTGGACTAGGATTTATACTTTAACTCATATTTTAAAGGAGAGAACATCATGCTTACTGTAGCTTTAGCAAAAGGTAGATTACTTAAAAGTTTTATTGCTTATTTAAATGATATAAACGCTAATGAAATGGCAGTTGCACTAGAGCAAAGAGATCGCCAACTGCTTATTTCTATAAGAGATATCCAATTTGTCTTAGTCAAAGGCAGTGATGTCCCTATTTATGTAGAACAAGGTGTTGCAGACGTAGGAATTGTAGGTAGTGATATTTTAGAAGAAGGCAATTATACAATTAACAACTTACTCGATTTGCCTTTTGGTGATTGTCATTTTGCCTTAGCTGCAAAACCTGAAACTACTCATTTCAAGAAAATTGCAACTTCCTATACTCAAACAGCAAGAAATTATTTTGAATCACAAGGTTTAGATGTCGAACTAGTCAAATTATCAGGTTCAATCGAATTGGCTTGTTTAGTTGATATGGTAGACGGCATCGTAGATATTGTTCAAACTGGTACTACATTAAAATCAAATGGTTTAGTTGAAAAAGATACTATTAAAAATATAAACGCTAAGCTTATTACTAATAAACAATCTTACTTCAAAAAATCTAGTGAGATTGATGATTTAATTAAGACATTGGAGGTGTCTCTCGTTGATTATAAATAAAAACACATTTCTCAATGATTATTTAAGTCAATCTGCATTAAATGAAGATTTATATCCAATCGTCAAAGACATTTGTGACAATGTTAAATATCATGGTGATCAAGCCTTAAGAAATTATAACGAACAGCTGGATCATGTCACTACACCGGAACTTGAAATACCTATGCAAGATTTAGAAACAGCCTATAACAATATAGATGAAAATTTGCGCAGTGCACTTCAACAAAGCCACGCCCGTATCAAAGCTTATCAAACGTCTATTAAATGGTCAGACAAACAAGGCTCGTCTGAATGTTATGAAATGTATCACCCCTTAGAACGGGTAGGCGTTTATGTGCCAGGTGGAAAAGCAAGTTATCCTTCTACAGTATTAATGACCGTCACACTTGCTAAAGTCGCTGGTGTCAAAAATATTTCTGTCGTTACACCACCACAATCAGACGGGGTACCAGATATTGTATTAGCTGCCTGCTATATTGCTGGCGCGGATCGTGTCTTTCAAGTGGGAGGCGCACAAAGTATTGCAGCGCTAGCTTATGGTACCGAAACACTTCCAAAAGTAGATAAAATCGTTGGTCCAGGTAATCAATATGTAGCCTATGCAAAGAAATATCTATTCGGTCAAATCGGTATTGATCAAATTGCTGGTCCAAGCGAAATCGCTTTAATTATCGACGATACAGCTGACTTAGATGCAATCACATACGATGTATTTGCCCAAGCTGAACATGATGAACTAGCTCGAACATTCGTAATTAGTGAAGATACACGTTTATTACAACAACTAGAGCAACGTATCCAAGACAAACTGACACAGATTGAGCGTCAACCGATTGTAGAAGCAAGTTTAGCACACAATCATTTTTTAATCTCAGTGGATAATTTTGATGCTGCATGTGACTTAATGAATCAAATCGCACCAGAGCATGCATCAATTCAAACCGCTTCACCGCGAGATTATTTACAACATGTCCGTTACGTTGGCGCGCTATTCTTAGGTCACTATTCTCCTGAAGTTATCGGTGATTATGTTGCTGGTCCAAGTCACGTGTTACCAACTAATCAAACAGCTAGATTCACAAACGGTTTATCTGTAAATGACTTTTTAACACGTCATTCAGTTATAGATCTATCTGAAGATACTTTTAACCAAATTGAAAAATCCGCACGTGATCTTGCACATGTGGAAGCACTTTATAACCATGAACAATCTATCAAAGTCCGAACAACAAAGGAGTCTACTGATGATAAGAATTAACAAAAATGAAAGCCCACTACGCCCTTTATCAGCAGCACAACTAGCAACACTTATTCAAGAAGCCTCATTTAATTTTTATCCTGATGATGAATATGAGCGTTTTAAAGCAGCTTATGCTAAATACTATAATATTTCTGCAGCACAAGTCATTGCAGGCAATGGATCTGATGAGTTAATTCAAAAATTAATGCTGATTATGCCTAAAGGCCCGGCACTTACTCTAAACCCAGACTTTTTCATGTATCAAGCTTATGCTGCACAAGTAGACCGCCCTATTGAATTTGTAGATGCAGAACCAGATTTAAGCTTTAGTCTTGAGCGTATACTGCAGCGCATTGATGAAGTTCAACCTGCTTTCTTTATCATGAGCAATCCGCATAATCCAACTGGTATTCAATATAGTACAGCATTTTTACAGGCAATTTCTGACAAAATGAAAGCTATAGGCGGGTATTTTGTCATTGATGAAGCATATTTAGATTTCGGAGAATCTTATGAATTAACGATGCAACCGCATATCCTGCAAATGCGCACTTTATCGAAAGCATTCGGTATTGCTGGATTGAGATTAGGTGTATTAATTAGTACCCAAAATACAATACAACAAACACAAAAATTAGAGCACCCCTACCCGCTCAATACAATCACATTGCATATTGCTATATATATGTTTGAACATCCAAAAATGACAACTGATTTCGTGAATCACCAAAGACAATTAGCTTTAAAACTTCGTCAAATGTTTACTGATTTAGTTTCTGACATTATGACAGTTTATCCGTCAGCCACAAACTTTGTATTGACTAAAGGTGATGCCGCCCATAACTTAGGACGCTATATAAAATCAAATGGTTTTCTTCCTAGGTTATACGATGAACCATTAATGGCTGACTATGTACGTTATTCTATTGCTACAGATGAACAATTAGACGAATTAAAGGAACTCATAAAAAATTGGAGGTCTCAGTATGATTTATCAAAAAACACGTAATACTGCCGAAACACAATTAAAAATTGCTATAGCCGATGATAATAGTCCGAGTAATATCCAAACAGGCGTCGGTTTCCTAGATCATATGTTGACACTCTTTGCCTTTCACAGTAAATTGACTATCACCATTGAGGCAAATGGTGATACGGAAGTTGATGATCACCATGTTACTGAAGATATTGGTATTGTACTCGGACAACTTCTATTAGAAATGGTTAAATCACGTACAGCTTTCCAAAGATATGGTGTAAGTTATATCCCTATGGATGAATCACTTGCACGTGCAGTGGTAGACATTAGCGGCAGACCTTACCTTTCTTTCAATGCAGAATTAAGTAAAGAAAAAGTTGGTACCTTTGACACAGAACTTGTTGAAGAGTTCTTCCGAGCATTGGTAATTAATGCTCGACTTACAACACATATTGATTTATTACGTGGCGGTAACACACATCATGAAATCGAAGGGATTTTCAAATCATTTGCACGTGCCCTCAAAGATGCTCTATCTGATAGTGATTATGACAGCACACCATCTTCCAAGGGTGTGATTGAATGATTGCCATCATTGATTATGGATTAGGTAATATTAAGAATGTACAGCGTGCTGTAAAACATTTAGGTTATGACGTGATTTTAACTGATAAACAAAGTGAAATTGAAGCGGCAGATATCATCATACTACCTGGCGTAGGACACTTTAAAGATGCGATGCAAGCAATTGAACAACGTGGACTTAAAACTATTTTAAAAAATATTACAGATAAACCAATTATCGGTATCTGTCTCGGTATGCAATTATTATTTGAATGGAGCGCAGAAGGTAATGTAGATGGACTTAAATTTTTACCTGGAAATATTGTTCCTATCCAAACACCTTATCCAGTACCACATTTAGGTTGGAACAACTTAATCAGCGACCATCCTCAATTGACCCGTGATGTTTATTTTGTCCATTCTTACCAGGCACAGATGTCTGAACATGTTGTTGCTTATGCTGATTATGGAACACAAGTACCGGCAATTGTGCAATATAAACATTATATAGGGATTCAATTTCACCCAGAAAAAAGTGGTGCTTATGGTTTAACAATACTCAATCAAGCTTTGAAAGGCGGTTTCTTAAATGATCAAACTTTGGCCAGCAATTGATCTAATCAATGCAACAAGTGTTCGACTTACAGAAGGTAAATATGATTCAGAAGAAAAAATGGCACGAAGCGCTGAAGAAAGCGTTAAATTTTACAACCAATTTGATTGTGTAGACCGTATTCATATCGTTGATTTAATCGGTGCCAAACAACAGTCTTCTGTTGAACAAAATTATATTAAACTGCTCCGTACGCTTACGGAAAAACCAATGGAAGTTGGTGGCGGCATACGGAGTTTAGATACTATCGAGCAATACTTTGCAGATGGCATAGATTATTGTATTATCGGGACTAAAGGCATTCAAGATTTAGATTGGTTAGAAACAATGACTAATCAATATCCTAACCGTTTATATTTATCTGTGGATGCTTATCGTCGCGAAGTGAAAATTAATGGTTGGGAACAAGATGCACAACTTGATTTATTTGAATTAGTTAATAAAATTGAATCCTTACCGCTTGGTGGCATAATCTATACTGATATTTCCAAAGATGGTCGTCTATCAGGACCTAACTTTGAAATTACAGGACAATTAGTTCAAGCTACTCAAAAACCTGTTATTGCTTCCGGAGGGATACGTCATCAAGATGACCTCGCTCAATTAGAAACGCTAGGTGTAGATGCTGCAATAGTTGGTAAAGCTGCCCATAACCCTGATTTTTGGGAGGGCCTTTCATGATAAAAAAAAGAATCATTCCCTGCCTAGATGTCAAAGACGGCCGTGTAGTTAAAGGGATTCAGTTTAAAGGATTGCGCGATATCGGCAACCCTGTAGATTATGCCATGTATTATAACGATCAGGGGGCAGATGAGCTGGTGTTTTTGGATATTTCTCGCACTGAGGCTGGTCATGACCTTGTGCTTGATGTCATTGAAGAGACTGCTGAAAAATTATTCATACCACTCACTGTCGGTGGGGGCATCTCAACATTAGATGATATTTCACAATTATTAAATCATGGGGCAGATAAAGTATCCTTGAATTCTAGCGCACTCAAAAACCCACAATTTATTAAAGAAGCCAGTGAAAAGTTCGGTAGCCAATGTATTTGTATTGCTATCGATAGCAATTACGACAGCGAACTTAATGACTATTTTTGTTATACACATGGTGGTAAACAACGCACAGATATACGTGTCTATGATTGGGTGCAAAAAGTCGAAACATTAGGTGCTGGGGAACTACTCATAACGAGTATGACACATGACGGTATGAAGCAAGGATTTGACGTAAAACATTTACATGAAATCGAAAAACTTGTTAATATCCCTGTTATAGCTTCTGGAGGCGGTGGTAACGCAGACCATTTTGTTGATTTATTTAAACAGACTGATGTATCTGCAGGACTAGCAGCCAGTATTTTACACGATAAAGAAACAACCGTTGATGAAATTAAAAAAACGATGTCACAAGGAGGTATTCCAGTAAGATGACCCAACAACAACCTGATTTTAGCAAAGGACTATTACCTGCTATCTTGCAAGATGTAAATACAAAGCAAGTCTTAATGCTTGGTTATATGAATGAAGCAGCTTATAAAAAAACACTAGTGGATGGTGTCGTATGCTTTTATTCACGTTCTAAACAGCGATTATGGACAAAAGGAGAGACTTCTGGTCATACCCAAGTTGTTCAAAATATTTATTTGGATTGTGATGAAGATACTATTTTAATTGATGTAATACCTAATGGCCCTACATGTCATACAGGTAGTCAAAGTTGTTTTAATACGGATGTCCCCTTCAAAGTACAACAATTAGAACAAACTGTTGCTACTAGCGCAAACTCAAACAAAGATAACTCCTATACGAAATATCTACTCAATGAGGGACTTGAAAAAATCACTAAAAAATTCGGTGAAGAATCCTTTGAAGTCGTTATAGGAGCTATGAAGTCAGATAAAAGTGAAGTAACAAATGAAACTGCTGATCTTATGTATCATTTATTTGTATTGTTACAAGCTTTAGACATAAAATTTGATGATGTTGAACAAATACTCGCAGAACGCCATCAAACTTCAAATAATTTTAAAGGTGAACGTACTGATGTTGAAAATTGGTAATATCTACTATTAAATTATGCTAATCCCCTTTTAAAATTACTATTCAATATTAAAAAGCATAAAAAATACACATCCGTTTATACACGGATGTGTATTTTTATTATTAAACGCTTGCACTTTTGAATATAAAGTATTTATCTACAATCATGCTTCCAGTCACTTTACATCATTCATTCTTCTTCATTAGTTCTTTTTTGAATACTTCAGCTTGTTTTTCTATTGATATTACATCTGCATAAATTGCTTCATCCATTGGGTAATAAATTACGTTATTATTTTTTACTGCTTCATTGTTTTTCCATACGTCTGATTTAACAAAATCATTATTTGGCTGCTTACCATCTTTTGAAGGTATCATTAAATAATCGCCTGAGTAATCATTAAATTTTTCTTTAGGGACCTTCATAAATTTATCTTTAGGCATAGCTGCTTTAGCATCAGCGTCTTCTTTAAAACCAAATCCTTCATAAATCGCTTCACTTCCCCTACCAAATCGAGGACCAAATTGATATATATCTTTTGCCTGGACATCCATTATAGAAAACGTCTTATCCTTACCTATTTGTTTTTTAATCGCTTGACCATCTTCAGCTAATTTTTTAGATAATGCACGTGCTTGCTTTTTAGCTTTTGCTTCTTTACCCACCAATTTACCTATTTCAATATGTGTTTCTTTATAATCCATATTCTGTACTTTTATTGGCACAGTAGGTGCAATTTTCGCTAATTTTTTATTATTTTTATTTTCTTTATAAGTAATGATTAAATCCGGTTTTAGTTTAGCTGCAGCTTCTACATCTTCTGGATCAATTTTTTTCACTTTATCCATATTCAAATATTTAGAATTTGGAAACAAACTTGTTATAGCAATAGGTTTAACGCCCAATTTTTTAAAATTACCATAATTAGCTGTTAAATCTAGCACTCTTTTAGGATGTTGAGGTATTTGTATTTCTTTGCCATCATCAGTAGTATATGTACGCTTCTCTTCACTTGTATTTGAATTACTTTTATCGTGATTACCGCAAGCTGCAATAAACATGGTTAAACATAATATCAAGCATAATAATTTTTTCAAAAAATAACCTCTTTCATTTTATATTACCTATATTATAAATGAAAACCATTATCACTTACAACGTTATTAATTTAATTTTTAAAATTATATTATTGAAAATTTTTTCGTTTCCAACTATCCTTCGTTTTATATAATATTATTTGCTATTATAAAATTAGAATAAGGGGGATGATACTATGAAAAATAAATTCTTAGGTATTGATCATGTCCAAGTGGCTGCACCAGCACATCATGAAGTAGAAGCGCGACAATTTTATGCTGAAACACTTGGATTGAAAGAAATTACTAAACCGGATCGATTAGCTAGAAATGGAGGGGTGTGGTTTGAAATTGGACACCAACAACTACATGTTGGTGTTCAAAAAGACTTTATACCATCCCAAAAAGCGCATCCTGCATTACTTGTAGAAAACATTTCAGATATAAGAAGACATCTAGAATCCAAAGGTGTAGAAATAGTTTACGGAGATGAGCTTGAAGGCGCCGATCGATTTTATATCTCTGATCCTTTTGGCAATAGAATTGAAATTATCGAGTGGTTATAGCTAATAGCATATCTTACAACATAATAAATAATATACCTGCACAAAGCTCATTTGATGTGCAGGCATATTATTTATACTTTAGGATTCAAAAAAATAAACGTCATCATAGGATTCAAAATCATCATAATGACTATCTCTTACGAAACCTAATGATTCTGCAGTCTTAATAGATGGCAAATTATTTATTTTTGTACGAACTAATATTTTATTATTTACTTTTGCAGTCGTTTTCACATTCTCAATAACTGCCTTACATGCTTCTTTAGTATAACCTTTACGCGTATGTTGCGTTTCAAGTCTATAAGCTAAATTTAAATATGTTTCACCATTTAATTGTTTATAGCTCAATCCACATATTCCTAACATTTTACCTGTTTTCTTTTCAATCATTAAACAATATCCAAAGCTATATCTCAACCAATGATTCATCCATGTTTTAAGCATCGCTTTAGTTTCTTCAATGCTTTGATGTGGCCCATCGGGATTATATAGATTAGTTTTAGGATTAGCATGTAATTGGTGTAGCTTTTCAAGATAATAGTGCGAAGGTCGAATTAAAAATAAACGTTCCGTCTCAATAATAAAGTTTGTCTCCATAATACGGGTATGTTCTATCACGCAGTTTGTTTCCATTCAGTACCCCTCCTTAAATAATTATCCTCATATTGCCATTAAAGTTCTAAACACATTAAATCTTCATCATAATAAACATTTCCATCAAACAATGATTTCGGTTCGATGCCATATCTTCTAAAACCTAACTTTTCATATAAAGCAATTGCATGATAATTGTCCGATAAGACAGATAAAGCTATTGTCTTTACTTTGCCTTGTTGAGTGACAATATCGATAATATTGTGTATCAATTGTTGTGCTAACCCCTGTCTTCTAAAATCAACATGACAATATACGCCAACTAAATTGCCTTTGTGTTGAACCTTTTCTAAAGTTTCACTATAAAACGTCGCCATACAAATTAATTTTTCATGCTCAAAAGTCCCCATCGTAAATTTTTCTGAGGAAGAGGCAATGCGTGATTTGAACGCATCCATAGGTAATTTAATTTCTCTATCATATGTCGAAGCAAAACCGTTTGGATCCGTCTTTAATGATGTTAAACGTAAAGCTCTATATTGCTCTACGTCATCTTCATTTAAATACCGAATGAACATATTATCACTTCTTTCATTTTTCACTATTACCTGAAGCATTATTTATATTTCATGTATCTTATTTAAACAGGGCGTACTGTTATTTCATTCACGTTAACATGACTCGGTTGTTGTAATGCATATAGCACTGCTTCTGCAATGTCGTTAGGGTCCAGCTTTTTACGTTCTCCCCAATCTGTATCTCCACTCAATGGTGTATCTACCATGCCAGGCGAAATACTTGTAGCTCTCACACCTGTCTTCGCTAATTCCTTTTCTAAACCTTGAGTAATAGAGTGTATAGCTGCTTTCGTTGCGCTATATAGCGTACTTTTTTTTGTGACTTCAAAACCAGAAATAGATGAAATATTGATAATATGACCACTAGACTGTTTTAAAAATTCCGGTAATACTGCATGTATACCATAAAGTGTACCTTTCACATTAACATCAAGCATCGTATCCCAAGCATCTACATCATCATCTGTAATTGCTGATGAAAGCATCTTACCAGCGCTATTTACTAATATATCCACCCTACCAAATTTTTCCTGAGTATGACGCACAAGTCGTTCAATATCACTTTTTTGTGTGACATCTACAGTTAACGTATCCACCTCTGTTTGTACTTCTTCTTGAATGCGTTTTGCCACTACATTTAAACGTGATTCATTTCGTCCAGATAATACTACTTTCACACCATGATTAGAAAGCGCATGTGCAATACTCGCTCCTATTCCACTACTCGCACCTGTTACAATTGCCACCTTATCCTGTAACTCTATCATTTATATCTTCCTTTCTATTTATTAACTATTAAAACACTTATTTATGCCATTCCCTATTTTCAGTTAATCTATCATCAAATATCATGTTATATCATTACTAACTTCCCTATCCCCTTGTCATCACTCTTAAATCATAATAAAGTGGGTATATATTAATACATAAAATTTTATAAAGGAGGATGCATAATGCATTTTGACTTCGATCAACGTATCAAACAGTTAAGAGCAAATTTAGGACGTACAAGCTTTAACTTTCAATTTGAAGATTTATTTGATAAACAAGAATGGTTAAATATGTCAATACCACAACGTAAAAATTCAGAACGTGAATTTCGTATATTTATAGAAAACCATGACCATTTACGTATTCCTTATACCTCTGAAGATCACATTCGCATGCGTATGTATAATTCTTTTTATGATTACAATGAAATAAAAAACAACTTTAAATCGTATGTATAATATATACCCGAATTTTGAGCATAACAAAAGCCTACACTACTTAATTTTAGTAGTTGTAGGCTTTTGTTATTGCTTAAGCGCGTTTCGTAAATCATGAAAGGTGCTACTGGGGAGAAAAATATGCAATATCTTAAGACACTATTATTCATTATCTAAGATAATTTCATCCGAGGTAGTATCTTAAAATCACTACACATAGATGTATACAGCGTATTAATTATTCACTAATATCTTTTTCTTTAAACCATAGTTGTAAATCTTTTCTGCATCAACATAAGCTATATAATCAATACTTCTGTATCCATCTTTAATATCATTAATAATACCTTGATTCACACCTGTGTGTGTGTAAATATCATAACTACTTTCATCTGAAAAAATGACCTGTTCAATTACTTTCCTCATCTTGATCACTCCATATTTTAGCTTTCGCTATGCTATATATGCCTCTTACACTTATTATATTAATCGAATCTTGAAGAGAAATAAAGCATTTGTGATTGTTTTCACAAAACTATCACAAATGCTTTTATTTATTTTTTCACGAACTGTTAATAGTTGACATATTTTCACAAAATAATATTATATTTTCATTGGATTGGTAAGTTTACTTTTTATATCCAAAATTGGGTATATTATCCCAACGCTTTTTAAAATAGTGAGCAACTGCTTTAGGTCGTCTTTCACGAGTGAAGATACCTTTCTTATTCCCTTGTACCCTTATTAATCCACTAGCTGTTTCAAAGTCTGCAAAATTCCAAGTTTGTTCACCAATAAATTGTGGATATTTATCAATAACTTCATGATTTGCTTCGTAATAACGAAGTTGATATTCTTCTGTAAATAATTCGTCATTTATAGCATGCATGCCGGCAATTGTATCAGCCCCATATTCTGTAAACATAATTGGTTTATCTGGTTGTTTCTTACTCCAGCCATCCAATTCTATTTTCAAAGCTTCTTTTGCAGCTGTTAAATCCCCCGTTTGTGTATACCAACCATAATACCTATTTAGACAAAGCACATCTATCAAATCTTGAACTTGACATGCATCAGGTTGTGCAGTCAGTATTGTCACAATAGTGACTGGACGTTTTTGCGGATCACATGCACGTGCTAAGTTTACTAAAGGTTCAAAATATTCTTTTGCACCTTCTTCTGTCGAAGCAGGCTCATTCGCAATTGACCACATCACTACACAAGCATAATTCTTATCACGTGCTATAAGTTCCTTAATCACAGCTTCATGTGCTGCTTTTGTACCTATTTCTTCAAATGTTTTACGCGTTGACTCGCCAGATAATATAGCACTAAAGTTAAGATGTACACCGACAGCTGTTGTCTCATCTATAATAACTATTCCTTGTTCATCAGCAAGACGCATCATTTCCTCTGAGTATGGATAGTGTGACGTACGGAATGAATTAGCACCGATCCATTTCATAAGATTAAAATCTAATACATTTGTAACTTCATTCATACCACGGCCATTATAATAGGAATCCTCATGTTTACCGAAACCTTTGAAATAAAAAGGTTCATTATTAATTAAAAATTTCCCATCTTTCACTTCAACTGAACGGATACCAAAACGTTCTGAATACGTATCTATAGCTTTTCCATCTTTAAGTATCGTTACTTCTAAGTAGTATAAATAGGCATTTAAAGGTTGCCATAAATGAGGTTGTGTAACTTCTATTACGCCCTCCGCTCCACTAGTTGTAGCAACGACATTACCTTGTTTATCAAGTAAACGAATTTTAATATCGTTGATTGTCTCACTCGTAGTAACTCTATAATTCACTCTAGCCAAGTCTTCTAAAACTTCTGGCACAATTTCAATATCTTCAACAAATACTTTTGGTGTTGTATATATCTTAACTGGTCTATGAAGACCTGAATAATTAAAAAAGTCAAAATTAGGTGTATTTTTCTTAATTTTATTTCCCTGATTATCTACCGTTTCACTATAATCACCTACAGGTAAGGTTGTTTCATCTAATATATTATTGACACAAACTGTGAGGCGGTGTTGGCCAGTTGAAAATTGAGAATCTAACTCCACTTCAAACGGTAGAAATCCACCTTTATGTGAAGTTATTTCTTGTCCATCAATATAAACTGTCGCAAAATGTGTAGCAGAGCCAAATCGCAATACCTTACGTTCATCACGTAAAATATTGGGAATAGTAAAAGTTCTTTCATACCAAACATTTCCCACATGATTACGTATATCAGCAGTTACACCTTGGTCATTATATGAACCAGGCACCGCCATGACTAGTTCAGTATCTAAGGGTTTAGAAACATCGATTTCATCCTTTTCATTTTCTAATTTAAAATTCCACACTTCGTTTAACTCAATAATATTTCTAGTTTCATTTGTCACTGGATACAACATGTAAACATGCTCCTTTCGTTATCTAAATATTGTTTTATTATTTAACCTTAAAAACTTTATAATTCATCTCTAATTGCCAACTCTTTAACAATTTGTTTATGACGATGATCGGTTAAAGGATATGCGAAGAAAAATAAAATTAAAGCTATTAGACATGCCGTAGCAGGAACAACAAAGAATAATACTTTTAATCCTGTTATTGTGTCCGCAGATTGTGCGACATTAGGCACATAACCGATAACTGTTAAAGCAAGTCCTGGTAAGAACCCTGCCAATGCTTGTGATACTTTTCTAGTAAAACTATAACTAGAATAGATGATACCTTCTGACCTTATGCCAGTTTGCCATTGTCCATATTCAACGACATCAGCAATAAAGGCCCAAGTCACTGTATTAGGTATCACTAAGAATAGTGATGCGAGTGAATTTACAACTAAAAATGTCATAGTTTCGTCTGCAAAGAAAAAGAAGTTAATAAATTGAAATACTACAAACCCAGAAACACCAATGATTGCTGTCATTTTCTTTCCAACTTTTTTACTCAAAAATGTTGTAAGTAATAGCCCTGGAATCAAAACTAAAAAGTTTAACGCACTTACAATACCTACTAAATTGGGTTCATCTAATACATATTGGAAATAGTATAGTTGTGAAGACTGTTGTAAAAACAGTGCCATGATTGTTAAAAGTGTATAAATTGCCAATATGATAAATGGTCTGTTTTTCAATAAATTTAAAAAGGCTTTACGACCTATTCCTTTTTCTTTAGGTCGCTCAACAGTATGACGCTCTTTCACACCTTTATAACAAATTAAATGAAATACTACGCCACATATTGCAAGTAAGCCAACCGCAATTGGATACCCTGTTGCATGATTTGGAAATAGATTAACCATAGGAATAACAACAATACCTGCAATAAACATTGCGCCTTGTGACCCTAAGTTACGAAATACTGATAATTGTGTACGATCCTCTGCATTAATTGTCATTGAAGCAGATAATGAACCATAAGGGATATTAACAAATGAATAAGCCATATTAAATAACATGTAAGTTGCAAAAGCCCATATCACTTTTCCCTCGTAACTGATATCTGGAGAAAGGAAAGTTAAGACAGTAAGTAAGGCTAAAGGAATCGTTCCATATAAAATAAATGGTCGAAACTTACCTTTCTTTCCAAAGTTGCGTCTATTATCTACCATTGTGCCTACTCCTGTATCAACAAAAGCATCAAATATTTTAGAAACCAAGAATACTAACCCACCATAAAATGGCGAAATACCTAAAATATCAGTAAAAAATTTAAGTAAATAAATTTGACCCATGTCAAACATCATGCCATTACCTAAATCTCCAAATCCGTATGCGAGTTTCTCTTTGAATTTCAATTTGGGTTCTTGGATTTCTTTGAATTTCATTAACTTTTTATTTGCTGGTTTTAGCTTTGCTGTAACCATGTCGACTACCTCTTTCCACTATCGAAACGTAATGATATTCTCACTCAATGATAAAAGCGCTCCGTAGTAAGTATTAGTGATTGTGGCCATCAATCTGTGCAAATCAAGCATATAATTGTAAGCGTTTTCTTATATACTTAAATTTTTTTATCTCCATAAACCGAGTTCATATATTTATATAAAATATATCTCTCGTCCGCTTTTTATAGAGATCTTACTTTCATTATATTTTTAATTTTGAAACAGTCAACAACAAAATAACAACGTTGTTATAAAATGATATTATTAAAAATTGAGCTTGATCATTTGCAAATATTTACAAACTCTATATCTAAAGCATCTTCGAATATATAACACCTACAGTACATTTTAAATTTGCACACAAGAACTGTTTTTATCACAGTTCATGAAGAGAGCAATTCCTTTTAATTTAAGGCGTTTTTTATAATATTGTTAATATTTTTTATAAAATATTAACATAAAATAAAAAATTACGTTAAGTGATGGTTTCAAAGTAATCTATATTAATAAAATACTTTATGTTCCGTCCGAAACTTCAAAGGTGACTTACCATATTGCTTTTTAAAGCATTGTGAGAAGTAGCTTTGTTCTCTAAATCCTACATAACAGGCAACTTCAGCAATCGTCATGTTTGTTCTAACCAGAAGATCTCGACCTTTTTCGATTCGTAATTCTGTAATATATTGAGAAATTGATTTATGTAGTTCTTGATTAAATATTCTAGATAAATAACTTGGAGCAAGTTCAACATGTTCAGCAAGTTTATTTAGTGTGAGAACACTATTTAAATTACGCTCTATATATTGAATTGCTTTACTTAATTTGGGACTGAAATCATTGAATTTTGCCTTCATTGCTAATTTTGAATAAGCTATAATTGTTGAAGCCATTAATTCATCTAACGTTACTATGTCTTTAGCTTGATCAATACGTGAAGCAAAACTTGTAGAAATTTCATCAATTTGTAACAGACCCACTCCTACTTTTTCTATAGCTTTTCTACATAATGTATTAATCAAGTATGCTTTATAGCGTTCATTTGATAAGTCATCTTTGACTCGACTTAGTCCTACCAGAGATACAGACATCTTATGGAATGTTGCTATTGCTTCATCAACGTTTCCATATTCTACTGCTGTAAGGAGTTGATTTTCCAATTTATAACGATATTCAATATCTTCTAATGTATAATCCATTTGAACTTGGTTAGACGCAATATTTTCTTTCTTTACATGAAAATGAAAATCAATTTTTACAATATCATAAATATTATTTCTTTTCTTCAAAAATTGAATGGCTAATCGACACATTTTTTGAGCTTTAAGCTTATGACATAAGGGAATTTTTAGTAAGTATTGTTTTAAAATTGAAAACTGGCCATAGTCAATATTTAATTCTTTCATAATTTCATAACAGCGGCGCTCATTTGGACGCTTTTCTATAAAGGGACCTATAATATAAATTTGTTTATACTTTTTAAACTTGAACATTAAAAAATTCACGCCAAATTGGTTCTTATAATGATAAATTTTATTACTATTCATATACTTTAAGAAATGCTTCAACTCATCTTTGTATTGTTTGCTTGTTGTCCTTGTAAACGGTGTCCTAATGCAATTACCTATGCCTTTAATATTATTGCTTTCATAACTTTCTAGCCGAATTCCTAATAGTTGAAGTGCATGCATTTGTAAAATCTCCAACGTCTCTTCATTCATAAAAACACCCCCTAATCTTCTAATTCCATTATAGCGAAAATTAACAATTAAGACGTGTCTGAAAAGACAAAATCTACATCACTTTTTAGTACAATCCTTACAATAACAAAAAATCATCTTCCTTTATTAAGTTAGATGATTGGTTGTTAATACTACATTATAATGTTTTTTTACCAAATTTTAATTTAAATGGTGCATAGAATAACACTAAGATTAAGACTAGGCCAAGATAACCAATTAATGGATAAAAAATAGCAACTAAATCTGTGAATCCAACAAAGCTCAATAATAATCCTATAATCACAGCACTAGTGTAAAATATTTTAAAGCGTACTGTATCTACAACTGTAAAACGCGTAGCAAATGCATAAAACATCCCTAAACCTGTGTTAAAAATCATACCAAAGATAACAATTGCCATTATAATTCCAAGTATTGGAGAAATATGATTTACAATTCCTAACATCGGCATTTCCATATCCCCAACAACATCTATTTGTTTGAAAATAGCTAAGTGACTTAATACGATCATAACGCCTAGAGCAATGCCACCAACTAAACCACCTGTAGCTGCTACCTTGGTGTTTTTTTCTGATCCTCCCATGACAATTGCCATAGAAGCACCTACTGCAGTATTAAATGATGCATAATTAATACCTGCAACAAACCAGTTAGGTAAAGATGATGGTTTCGCATTAGATAAGTCATTCAATTGAGATATCGGCGTATCTGTTGAAAGAAAACTATAAAAAGAAATAATCAAAATAAATATGATTAGAAAAGGTGTTATATTTCCAATCACTTTGACTACTCCTTCAACCTTTAACATGCCTGCCAAAATAATGAGTACTGTCATTAAGAGTGTTCCAATAATAGGTGGTAACCCGAACTGTTGATTTAAGTTTGACCCTGCACCTGCAATCATTACAACACCTACACCAAAAAGCGTAAAAATAATCACTAAATCAATAATCCATCCAAGTAATTTTCCAAACGTAGAAGCGCCCGTAATTTGGTGTATAACTTCTTTATGGGAATCTGTTTTTGATTTACTCCCTAACCAGACGAGCATCATACCTACATAAGCAAATAACGCCGTTGTTATAATTGCACCTATCGTTCCCATTAATCCAAAACTCGTAAAATACTGTAAAACTTCTTGACCTGAAGCAAATCCCGCACCTACGATAACCCCGATAAAAGCACTTGCGATTAATAAAATTCTTTTCATTATTCAATCCCCTTTGCTGTAGCTTTTCATATAAATTTTTCAACAAGTATAGTTCAATGCTAACTTCACATACAGTTTATCATTTATATTTTTCAACTGTATCTAAATAAAATGAAAATTTAACAACTACTTCATTTTATCATTTTCTAGTTAAATCGTATCGTATTTATTTATACATTCACCGTTTAATTTTCTATATGTATATAAGTTATCACATAATTATGATTAAGATTTTTATACTTTAACTTCTCTTTAAATGCATAAAATTTATAATCAGTGATATGTTTAATAATAAAAAGACTCATGTATTATAAAAATAAATTTATATACATGGACAATATGCAAAAAAACTGACAATAAGTCATATGACTTATTGTCAGTTTAATAAATGTTGAAATAAAAATAGTTCTTATTATCAATGTACTCAGTTTACACAAATATACTTAATATTAATATAAATACTAAACCAGATACTGAAATAATAGTTTCTAATAGTGACCATGTAAGGAATGTTTCTTTTACCGTTAGTCCAAAATACTCTTTGAACATCCAGAAACCAGCATCATTTACATGAGATAAAATAACACTACCTGCACCAATTGCAAGTACTACTAATGAAACGTTCACATCTGAAGCTTGAAGTAATGGTAATACAATACCCGTTGATGATATCGCCGCTACTGTTGATGATCCTAAGGCTATGCGTAGCACTGCGGCTACAATCCAAGCTAATAGTATTGGAGACATTTCTGTACCTTCAAACATCTTAGCTATAGTGTCTCCTACGCCACCATCAATTAATACTTGTTTAAACGTACCACCGCCACCGATAATTAAAATCATCATACCAATCGGATAAATTGCATTTGATACAGAATCCATAATATCTGCATTTTTGCGACCTTGCTTAATTCCCATTGTAAAGATAGCTAGTAATACAGCAATAAGCATTGCTGTACCTGCAGTACCAATAAAGTAAACAACTGATTCGAAGCCATTTTTAGCTTCTTCATGACCAGTAATTAATTGTACAATTGTTGATAACAGCATTAAAATAACTGGTGAAATTGCTGTTATTAAACTAACTCCAAATCCTGGCATTTCTTCTTCAGAGAACTCTCTTTGTGCACCTAGAGCTGAAATATCACCTTGACGATTATAAGCTGTTGGTGCAATTTTTTGTGCTATTTTATTGAAAATTGGTCCAGCAATAATCGTCACTGGAATTGCAATAATAATACCGTATAGTAATACATGACCAAGGTTTGCTTGTAATTCTTTTGCAATAACTACTGGTCCTGGGTGTGGAGGCAGAAATCCATGAGTTACCGACAATGCTACAACCATCGGTAAGCCTAATTTCAATTGTGATACATTTGCACGTTTAGCAATCGTAAATACTAAAGGTATCAACAATACTAAACCAACTTCAAAGAATAAAGCTATACCGACGATAAACGCCGCAATAAGCATTGCCCATTGTACATGTTTGTGTCCAAACTTTTTAATAAGGGTATCAGCTATTCGCGTAGCACCACCGCCATCTGCAAGTAATTTACCAAGAATAGCGCCCAAACCAAATATTAACGCAATATGTCCAAGTGTACTTCCCATACCTTCTTCGATTGTGTCAATGATTTTATCTAAAGGCATACCGAGTAATATTGCTGTTACGATTGATGTGATAATTAAAGAAATAAAAGTATTTAATTTCAAGAAAATAATAAGTGATAATAGTACAATGATTCCGATTACGACCGTAATTAATGGCCAAATTGTTTCAAACATAATTGTTCTCCCCTTCCAAATTCAAGATAGAAGACACTTCTAATTTAAAGATACTCCACACTTGATAACGCTTTCTTTAATGACTAAAAAATTTTCATATGTTAATTACAACTAAAAGCATATAGTAGGTTCCAAAGACAGCAACATGTATTAACGTTCCCTTATACCACGTTGCATGTCTTTTAGATTTAATCCCACACCTACATTGAATTAGCTTACTATTTTGTATTACTCATGTGTTCTCGTTGGAAAGCCGCTATTTCTGTATAACGCTCTTCCAATGAACGACTTAAATTAATGAAGATTGAAATCAATTGTTGATACATTTGAACATTATCTTGATTCGGTTTGTGTTCATTTGTTGTACCAACCATATCTTCAATGATTGAGAAGTCTTCGATTTCACCAAGTGCTTTCATTCCTAATACACAAGCACCCAAACATGAGCTCTCATAACTTTCAGGTACAATTAAGTTTGTATCGAAAATATCTGCCATCATTTGACGCCATACTTCACTTTTAGCAAAACCACCTGTCGCCTTAATCGTGGATGGTGTTTCGTTCATTACCTCAACAAGTGCTAAATAAACCGTATAAAGATTATAAAGCACACCTTCTAAAGCTGCTCGAATCATATGCTCTTTTTTATGAGTTAATGTTAAACCAAAGAATGATCCCCGTGCATCTGCATTCCATAGTGGGGCACGCTCACCAGCAAGATATGGATGGAATATCAATCCTTCAGCACCAGGTTTCACATTATTTGCAATTCTAGTTAACACATCATATGGATCTACACCAAGACGTTTAGCTGTTTCAACTTCACTTGCTAATAATTCATCACGTAGCCATCTTAATACCACGCCACCATTGTTTACTGGTCCTCCAATAACATAATGATCCTCTGTTAATACATAACAGAAAATACGTCCTTTATAATCTGTACGCGGTTTATCAATCACTGTTCTAATTGCGCCCGAAGTACCAATAGTTACAGCAACTTCTCCTTTTTTAAATGCATTTACACCTAGATTAGAAAGCACACCATCACTTGCACCAACGACTATTGGTGTGTTCTCATCTATGCCCATTAATGTTGCATAGCGTCGTTTCATGCCTTTTAAAATATGGGTAGTAGGAACGACCTCAGGGAGTTGTGACTCATTAATACCTAGTAATGCTAACGCCTCTTTATCCCAAGAAAGTGATTCGAGGTTAAACATACCTGTCGCTGATGCCATAGATTGATCTATAACAAATTTCTCAAACAGTTGATAAAAAATATACGTTTTTATATCAGCAAACGTTGCTGTCTGATTATATATTTCTTGTTGTTCATGTTTCATCCAAAATATTTTAGACAATGGGGACATTGGATGAATAGGTGTTCCCGTTCTCTTGTATATTTCAATACCGTCATGCTCATTTTTAATTTTATCTGCATATTGACTTGCACGATTATCCGCCCAAGTTAAATTCTCAGTAAGTCGTTGATTGCTTGCATCCATTGCTATCAAACTGTGCATTTGAGCACTAAAGGAAATTAATTTAAGGTCTTCTTTAGCAATATTCGCTTCTCTCATAACATATTTAATTGTCATCAATACTGCATCAAATAATTCATCTGGATTCTCTTCTGAGACTTCCACGTTAGGTGTATGCAATGGATAACCAATATTGTGTTTCATTATAAATTGTCCTTTTTCATCATACAGTACGGACTTGGTACTTGTTGTTCCTATATCTACACCTATCATGTATTTCATGATTCTTCCTCCTAATACTTTTCCAGTTTAAAATGCTAATTTAACCAGAAACTATCAATATCTTCGCCGACATCATCGAAGTTCAAATGGAATGCCTCTCTGAGTTTTTCAGCGTCTTGTCTAGCTATGGCTTCTATAAATACCTCGTGATTGTGATGAATACGCTCAAAATCTTCAGGATTTTCATTCATACGCTTACGCATCGAAAGTAGAATAAGCGCTTCCATTACAGGCTTTAAATTATTCCAATACGTCTTTAAATATTGGTGTTTAGAAGCCAGTATAGTCACCTCATGAAATTTCATATCATGTTCAGTGAAAGCTTCTGCATCTTGGAATTGAACGGCAACTTTCATCATTTCTAGTTGTTTGCGTAACTCCTTTACAATCTGGTCATGATTTTTCGCCTTAATTCTACTAAAAGCAAAAGACTCTAACATAATTCTTAAATCATAAAGTTCTTTTTTTTCATTATCATCAAACGGTAATACTTCTGCACCCATACGTTCTAAATGAATTAACTGGTCTTGTTTTAATAATTTAAAAGCATCTCTAACAGGAGAACGACTCACATTAAATTCTTTAGCAATTTGATTTTCTGTCAATAATGTATCTGGTTTAATAGAACCATCAACGATTCTTAATCGAATCTCAGCTGCTATCATTTCACCCTTAGATACGCCATCTAACCATTGTTCGGGATATTCATACTTCACTATGACATCTCCTATTCATTATTGCAATATACTTGTATACAAGTATGGTAATACACAACTTCTATAATTGCAAGCGCTTGCAACAATAATTTCATTATTCTTTTTTATAAAAATACCGACACATTCAGTATTGAACCAAATTTGCCGGCAGTAAAAAATTTTTATAAATCATGCTTTTCATTTATGTACTTTTATATCAATTACTTACAAGATTATAGTCAATTAGTATCTTTTAAACAGCATACGTACGTCTGATATATTAAAATATTTTTGAAATTTCCATACTCTTATCATCGCATAAACACTACTTGTCTTGTACGTTTGAACATTTGATGGTCCTTTTATCACAGTTACATTGCATCACAATTAAGTATTTGCTAAAAAACAAAAGCCTACAAAAAAATTGAAACACATTGTCACTCATAACGAATTTTCAATACTCGTTAATTCAAGTCACAATGCGTTTCAACTTTGTTTATTTAATTATCGAACACTTCTGAGCGTATATTCTGCATTTTACTTTCAACAGTAGAAATTTCTCCCGCACATGTTTTTAATGCTGATCTATAACATTCAGTGTCAGCATTATTTTTGTACCGTATTTTATGTTCTAAACTTGCCCACATATCCATGCCTATAGTTCTAATTTGAATTTCTACCGGCACTGTTTCAACTGAATTTGCTAAAAATACATGGACAGAAACAACAATATGCAGACTTCGATAACCATTATCTTTAGGATTTTCAATATAATCTTTACGTTTCAGTAATTTTACATTCTCTTGTTTAAGTAATAATGATTCAATCACGTATATATCATCGATATAATTGCAAACTACTCTGATACCTGCAATATCTAAGATATGCGCTTTAGCTGCATCAGTACTAATATCATAACCTTTACGATTTAACTTATTAATTAAACTTCTCATTGTTTTAACACGACGTTCCATATGGTGAATTGGATTATGTTTGTACATTTGTTGGAAATTATCATCTAATATATCTAATTTAGTACTTATTTCTTTTAGTGCTGAAGAATATAATTGCTCAAGTGCAACAAATCCAATCAACATATCGAATGCTGATTCATCACTACTAAATTGGCCTATACTTTCTTTTAGTTCCGCCTTCAAATCTTCTATGTTTAATGAAGGCTTTCTCTCTACGTACATATGTTGGACCTCCAAAGTGTTTACTCATTGAAAAACATTTTATCTAATGTAATTTTATATTTCAAATCATAAGAAAACGTCCATCGTTACTGTTTATAAAACGTTTCACGTAATATTAACATTAAATATCGCATATGTTTTCATAATTTATGACAAAAGCATCCACCTATCAATTTAAGATAAAAATATAATGATTTATTCGTCTTTTTTATGCTCAATAATTTCTGTATTTCTATTATCGGCAATATTTCTGGCACGTTTCATCGCATCTGCCTTCCTCTCAAAACTATCAGATGCTTGCTTAGCACTATCAGATTTAATTTTCCATACGTCGTCTTCAAAATAAACATCTACATCTTTTTCATTCAATTGTGGATTAGACGAATCATCCGCGTCATGCTTAGTTATTTTTTTATTTTTTAATTGCTCTAAATCTTTTTCAGAAGCATCTTTATACCAAGATTCAGCTTGTTTAGTAGCGATAGGAATAGCATTCTCTTCTTTATAACCATCTTTTAGCATTGCATTACCAATATCAATCGCTTTTTTGCGCTCCAACTTATCCATATTTTTCCAACTTTGTGGAAAGTCATCCATAGTCCAAGGCATCACAAAAAACCTCCTATACTTTTATTTTCTTTATATAGTGTTTACCTCTTATAAATTAAAATAAACAGTGAGTAAAATTGCATATATCTATATTTTTTTAATATTTCATAGCTATATTTCTGTTTAAATAATTATTTTTAATAGCCATCACTCATACTTCCGTTACACAAACCGTAGACTGCGCGTGTACTCAGCAATTTATATAAAATCATTTTTATCACAACAAAAATAAGCCAAACCACGAAGCAATAATCGTGAATTGACTTATCCTGTTAAAACTGTGATAACGAAGCATTTTATCTAGCATTCATACAATTACTTTGAATATTCGTTAATGATGTCCGTATATTAATATATTGTGGTAATTCTGGTAGATTTTGAATTTGGATATTTGTACCTCTTTCAAAATGTTTCGCTATATTTTCAAAAACAAGTAAATATTGTCCCATTTTTTCGTCGTTAATATGATATCTTTGTTCGTTATTCAATGCCCTATTGAACATAAAGCTCAACTCTTCTAATGCGTAAATACTTGGATAATAATATTGAATCTCACTTTTATTACTAAAAAGTTCGCCGTTCGCATTATTATATATTTGTATCATATTATTGAGTTTAACACTGAGGTTTAATAATTCGCGTTTATCTTGTTTTATAGATGAGTATTTATTACTTGAGAATAGATAATGGAACAACACTGCTTCATTTCTAGCAACATCTGCAAGCGACCCCGGTAACATTGATGACGCTGTTTTTCGTCCAATAAAGAGTAAACAAACCACTGCAATCACAATGCCTACTATCACATCAGTAATTCGTGGTAAGGCGATGACAATAGATAAATGATTAGACGCTAAGCCATTTAACAAAATAACTTGGATTGTGATAAAAATAACCGCAAAAGAATAATTAGCACCTACAAACATCTCTGTTATTGCCGCTGACGCAGCTAACAAAATAATAGCAACCAGTATTGGAGGCGTTGTTAACAATATTAATGACAGCACGAGCACACCAATGATTGTTCCTATACATCTTGCCCCTGCTCGTTCAAAGCTATGTAAAGTAGTGGCACCTACCAACACCGTATGTGTACTCAAAGGAATCCAATATGCTTTATCAAAATCAAACATTAATGCAATAAAAATTGAAATTCCCATAATAATTGCATACTTCAAAATATTTCTAAAGACAAAGGAATCCAAAGTTAGATTAGATAACATGCGGTGTCCATATACTGGCATGCGGACATTCACCTCATGTTCTACACGTTCATTATCAGCATTTATAATAGCATCAACTTTAAATATATTATCAACTAAATTTTGATACTGGGAATCTATTTCTACTTTTTGAGTCCATTGTGTCTTAATATTACCTTCTGAAAACACCATTTTAATGACAAAATCTGCCATCTGTTTAATTTCTTTCGGTAAAGGGCGTATTTGTTTCTCATTCAACTCTAATAATTCTGAATGAATACCCTGAGCTGTATTATGTAATAGCAATAAGCGTTGAAATTCAGGAGAAGCTTTCGATTTAAACGTGCTAGAAGTGATTAATTGATTATCAGAGTTTCTAAATGCACTCACTGCAAACTGTGAAGCTTTTGCAAATGCTTTAGGATCGTCAAAATTATATATCAACTGTTTAATGATATTATAATCACTTTTAACAGCTTTCATTTCTGCAGATTCTTTAGAAAATAGTATAACAATAATAACCATTAATGTGGCTAGTAATCCTCCTGCAAACATGGCCATCCCTCTATACAAAGCATCCTCTGGAGCGAAAGGTAAATTTGTAGGCAAACTAAATGCCACGATAAAAAAGATTGATGAAGGCCCTACAATATTTAGAGAACTGAATATGTAATGCGGAATAATTGTAATAACCAGTAATAAGATACCAAATAATATAGGTTGATTTACAGTGAGCGATCCTAACATCATCGCTATCGATAATCCTACCGTTGAAAAGAAAACAACACGAAGTTTAGATTGCGCTGGTCCACCAAATACATATATATGCGCTAACGTACCAGTGGCAATTAATAACCCTGTAGAAAAATGATTGGTTAAGTAACCAATTATGAGTGGAATAAGCATTAATATACCTTGCCTGAAACCTTTAGCGACGTCAATTTTCATTGTATTAAAACGTATCAGTGATTTTAAATATTTAATCAAAGTTGGAAAGCATCTCCTTTATTAATTTATCTTTTACTTTCTATGTTTTTAAATATACTATAGAAAAAATTGCATACAAAAATACGTTATTTAGCAATAACGTATTTTGGCATAAACATATGTCATTTAATTACTGAAGTGCTATATCATTTATTATCTAATACATTACAATATTAAAATGATGCACATGTTCAAAATCCAAACAATACTCTACTATTTTAACACTAATTTTTTAATCATCTACAGGCTTTATATAAATTTTATAATTGTCATTCTCATATAAGAATATGTTTTCTGTCATACCAGTGCTTTATCCAAATAGTTATTCTGTTTCTTTTATATCTTCATTCACAGTCGAATAATCAATGTCTGATTCTAAAAAAGTTTTGTCATTAGTAGGAAAATGTTGCTCTAATGTCTCAATATTACTTAATTCTACTAATCCTTTGTTAACTTCAAAGTTTAATACATGACCACCTAACGTTCTAGCTTCATCAATAAAATGTAAATGAAATCCACTTGCAGCTATGCCATGGAACAGTTGTGGTGTATAAAACCCTACAATGCTGCCCCTTACGTGTTCATATTGAAATTCTGGTTGTCTTTTAGCTGACTCTATAAGTTTTGTATAAGGTTTTTCTTGTTTTGGCATCATTCTAACGTGCATAAACTCAAATTCACCTGTGATTTTAATCGCTATAAATACACTGTTACTTCCAGCTTTACACTGAACTTCATTCAAAACAGCTTCTGAATCTGTAATATTACGTATTTCAAAATGATTATTAGGTTGAAATGGTGTCACTGTAGCATAAGGCGTCATCTCATGACCATCTAATTGTTTAAAATCACCAAATTCATTGGCATGATAAGCCACGCCATCTAATATAATGACTTCCCCATCTGAACCTGTTAACGTCCCAATACCTAGATTGCCATGTTCTAATACTTCATTGATTGATGCAGTACCATCTAATAAACCAGCCATTAATAAGCCTAGTGTACCGTGTTGATATAACATGATTATTTCTCCCCCTTATCAAAACAAATTCCGCTTTATATTAATCGATTAATATGACTATAGACGTTTAAATTTATACGCTGTTATAGTTATTATTTCTCACTTTCTAAAAAATAAAACCTAAACTTATACCCTATTAGGTAAGTTTAGGTTTTATCTCATATTATTCCACAAATTTTATTTGCTTTGAGAAACAGTTATAGCAGGCTTTTCAGTAAGATATTGACTTACTTCTTTGAAAAATTGTTGGAAATGCTCCGAATTATTGTGAGCTTCTACCGCTTCTTCATCTTTATATTGCTCGATAAACGCAAATGTATTTGGTTCGTCAGTTTGTTCAAATTGTTTATAAAATAATGAACCTTCTTCTTTACTAGCACCTTCAACTAAAGGTTTCACTAATTCTAAATAATCTTCACGCTTTGATGGATCTACTTTCATTATTGCATTAATTGTAATCATATATTTTCCCTCCTAAGTATAACAATTATACTTAATAATAACCAAAACACAAATAATGTAAACTTTATAGATCTTCTTTTTCAATTAAGAGCGGTTTATCAGGTTGTACAAAGAACCACATAATGATTGCAAATATAACTGGGATAATGACAAGCTCTAATGTGACAGTCCAGCCAACGATATCTACCATCATACCTGCTAATAATGGACTTAATAACGCACCAATATTTCCCCATAAGTTCATCCAACCTGAAACTGAACCAGAGAAATTACGCCCTAAATCAGTTGCTGCTGCCCAGCTCATTCCTGTGGCAATTCCAATACCACCTAAACATAGCGATAACCAGAAAACATTAACTACAAGACTATCTGTTTGTATAGACATAAAGAGTGAAATACAAAAGACTAAAAACCCAATAATTGCTATAGAAGCACGTGCAACAAAGCGAGATTTTCCACTTTGTAAAAGTTTGTCTGAAATCGCTCCACCAAGGAGAATCAAAATAAACATCGCTATCCATGGTGCTCCAGCTGCCCAAGCCATATCAGGATCACTTAATTTAACATGATACTGTTCTGTTAGGTAAGTTGGTAACCAAATTAAAAATAATGAAACAACAAATTGTACTACAAAATATTGTGCTGCAAGTGCATAAAAACTGAATCTTTTTAAAAATAAATTCCAAGGCGCATTTGCTTTTTCAGTTTTAATAACATCACGATTTTCCAATATATACTGTCTTTCAGCTTCATTAACCATTTTATGTTGCTCTGGTAAATCTTTAGAAATAATAACCCATAATACTGAAATCAATAACCCAATGACACCAAAGATATAAAACACTGCTTGCCAACCAAACATATTCACGATAGCGATTGTAACTACCGGTGCAATAACCGGTCCAAAATAGGAACCTGCTAATAAAACACTAGATGCACGTCCCTTTTCCCCTTTTGCAAACCAAAATGAATTGAATACTGCATTCGAAGGATACATTGGTGCTTCCCCTATACCAAATAGGAAACGTACTGCATATAACAGACCATGGTTTTTAACAACGCCCGTCAAAATCGTAAATGCACTCCACCATACAAGTGCAATGGTAAGCATTTTTTTAGAACCAAATTTTTCTGCTAAAAATCCTGAAGGAACTTGCATTAATGCATATCCTAATGAGAAAAATGATGCTAACAAACCGAACTGTGTCTTAGTTAAATGTAAATCTTCCATCATTGGTCCAGCAATAATAGATATATTAGAACGATCCATATAAGCAATAACCCCAATAATAAAAAATGCAATCGCAAAATACCATCTGACATTTGATCTTTTTTGTTCCATATTCTCTCCACACTTTCTCCCTTAAAGTTACTAGTCATCATATGACCTATTGTGTTTCCTAGATATTACCACATCGTGTAATCGCTTACAATCTTTTTTTTACATATTACTCTTATAAAAGGAATTTATTTAAACTTATCTTAAAAAATAAATCTTACCTTTTTAGAATGAATTCATACTAAAGTAGTAGTAACTTTTTCTGCACAATTCTCTAAATTGGACTATAATGAATGCAAATGCTTAAAAAGCAATAATAATACGTTCATTTTCAAAGGAGCTCATTTCATAATTATGGAACAAATACTTACTAATTTTATCAGCACATGGGGCTATGCAGCCATTGCGATACTAATATTATTAGAAAATATACTACCTTTTATACCCTCTGAAATTATATTAACCTTTGCTGGCTTAATGTCTGTTAAATCTGACTTATCCATCGGCACGCTGTTTATCATATCTACATTCGCTTCTCTTATAGGATTAATTGTACTCTACTATATCAGTAGACTCGTTTCAGAAAAACGTTTATACCGTTTTGTGGATAAATATGGAAAATGGATTAAGCTCAGAGGCAAAGACGTAGAACGCGCGAATAACTGGTTTAAACATTATGGTCCAATCGCAGTATTTATATGTCGATTTATCCCTGTATTACGGGTACTTATTACTATTCCTGCTGGGATTAATAGAATGAACATTTTTATTTTTGTCATATTATCATTAATTGGTACGACAATTTGGAATTTCGCTTTAATTTATTTAGGTAGTGTGCTAAGTGGCAGTTGGGATGTATTAATGAACGGATTACATACATACTCTTATATTATGTACGCAATTATTTTTTTAGCAATCATTTATATTTTTTATTATTTATTCAAAAAAAATCGTGCACAGTAATTTCTTACTATTAAGGGCTACGTAAGCGTAGTCCTTTTTTGATGTAAAAAAAGACTAACTCCCCCTTTGAAGTTAGTCTTTCACGTTCTCTATATTTCTCCCTTTTTCATCTAGACAATTGATATTAAGTAATACAAATCAAAGAAGTGCTAAGTCTAGTACTTTGTTTAATTATCAATCATAATTTAACCCCTAAATAAATTATAATTGTTAGTTCTTAATGTCACCTTTAACAAGTTGTCGTACTTCCTCTAAATCCGATTCAACATCAATTTGAGGCTTCTTAGTAAACTTACTAATAACAACTGTTACTATCAAACTCGTTAAGAACCCAGGTATAATTTCATATAAATTGAAGAAATCATTTACCTCTCCTAGTGGTTTAACATATACAATCCATAATACAACTACGATTGCACCAGCTAACATCCCACTTACTGCACCAGTTCGACTTAATCCTTTCCAATATAATGACAATAGAACAAGTGGTCCAAATGCTGCACCAAAACCTGCCCAGGCATTACCTACAAGATTTAAAATTGTATCGTTTGGAGACCAAGCAATTATAATTGAAATGATGGCTACAACGATAACAGATAAACGTCCAACAAGTACAAATTCTTTTTCATGTGCCTTAGCTGCCGCTTCTCCACGAAACAGTTTGTAGAAATCTTCAGTTAAAGAACTTGATGTTACTAATAGTTGTGAAGAAATCGTACTCATAATTGCAGCTAAAATTGCAGCTAATAAGAATCCACCAACTAAAGGATGAAATAATATTTGTCCCATTAAAATAAATAATGTTTCTGGATCTTCTAGCGTTACACCGCCTTCATTGACAAATGTAATTCCTACTAATCCAACACCTACTGCACCTAATAAGCTAATTATCATCCACCCTATCCCAAAACGTCTGGCTGTTTTAAGTTGTGCGACTGATTTAATAGACATAAAACGAACAATAATATGAGGTTGCCCAAAATAACCTAGGCCCCAAGCAAAGAACGAAATAATACCTATCACTGTAGTCCCTCTAAATAAATCTAGGTTTGTAGGTTTTAACGCTGCTGCTTGTGATAATGTATCAAGACCACTCAATTGCATCATTGCAACTATCGGTACCATTACCATGGCAATTAACATGATTACCCCTTGAAAAAAATCTGTTATAGACACGGCTAAATAGCCACCGAAAAATGTATATGCAATAACGATTGCAGCTACTAAAACTAATCCAAAATGATAATTTAATCCAAATGCACTATCGAATAACTTACCTCCAGATACCATTCCCGAGTGAGTATAAAGCGTAAAAAACACTACTATAATTGCACCGGAAATAATCTTAATCACATTTGATTGATCATCTAAACGATTCTTAAAAAAATCTGGCAATGTAATTGCATCTCCAGCCTTCTCTGTATATACACGAAGACGTGGTGCTACCACGATATAGTTTATGTATGCGCCAATTGTTAAACCAATTGCTAGCCATGCTGCTGATAAACCAGTTGTATACACTTCGCCTGGCAATCCCATTACCATCCACCCACTCATGTCAGATGCACCTGCAGATAACGCTGTTACATATGGACCAATATTTCTACCACCTAACATATACTCGCTTAAATTCCCTGTTGATTGTTTATATCCATAATACCCAATAATCAATAACACTAGGAAGTAAGCACTAAGCATAATATATGTCTGCCAATTTGGATTAACTTGGCTCGACAATGTTGCCCCCAATGTAAACATGAAATAACTCCCCTATAAATAATTTTGTTACATGCATTCATTATACAAAAGTATAGAGATTTTTAAAGGGCTTTTTATAAATTAATTCTATATTCAATTACGACAAAACGCACTTTTTAGCTATATATCAACATTTAAAAGGGTTTTATAAGTTACATAACCAATAGTATATTTAGTTTTTCAATTAGTAATAAAACACATATTAACATTCATTAAAATGAATGTTTTCTACAATGTTTATACAAATAACCATTTTTATATATTTGAGTAACATAATTTCTTTTTCCCTTATTAACACCTTAAAATCATAATCTTTACAGTTGTTTTAACTACTATCCCCCTAACTTTCAATTAATTTATGTTATACAACAAGCCATATTTTAGAATTTAATTAAAATTCATAATATAATAAGAAATAGACAAAGCAGTCAAAATTAGTGCTACAATATACGATATAAATGGAAGCGTTTTACTCAGACGTGTAGACCATATAAATGAAAATATTACAACTGGAGTGACCTAAATAATGCGTAAACCAACAGACAAAAGCGTGAAGGGGAGATACTTAGATCTCTTATCTGAACAATTTAACAATAAAGAAGAGTTAGCTACAGAAATCATTAACCTTGAATCTATACTAGAGCTTCCAAAGGGTACGGAACATTTCGTTAGTGATTTACATGGAGAATTTCATGCATTCCAACATGTATTACGCAACGGTTCTGGAAATGTGCGTTCCAAAATAAATGACATCTTTCAAGATACACTCACACGTAGAGAAATTAATGAATTTGCAGCACTTGTTTATTATCCCGAGGAAAAATTAAAATTAATCAAAAATAGTTTTAACTCTAAATCTGAATTGAATGAATGGTACATTACAACCATTAATCGTTTAATTAAATTAATTACTTATGCATCTTCAAAATATACACGTACAAAATTACGAAAGTCTTTACCTAAAAATTATGTTTTTATCATTGAAGAACTCCTTTATAAAAGTAATAAATATAACAACAAACAATCTTATTATGAAAAACTAATCAATCAAATCATCGAACTTGAACAATCTGACGATTTAATTATTGGGCTGTCCTTTACTGTTCAACACCTTGTTGTCAATCACTTACATGTTGTTGGAGATATTTATGACCGTGGCCCTGAACCTGACAAAATTATGGAAACTCTGATTGCGTACCCTTCTGTGGATATTCAATGGGGCAATCATGATGTTTTATGGATAGGTGCCTATGCAGGATGTAAAGTTTGCTTAGCTAATTTACTACGTATCTGTGCTCGCTATGATAATTTAGATATTATAGAAGATGCTTATGGTATAAATTTACGTCCCTTATTAACACTTGCTGAAAAATATTATGATGGCTCAAATTTAGCTTTTAGACCTAAAAATCCTGAAGCATTGACAGATCCAGAATTAGAACAAATTACTAAGATACATCAAGCTATCGCAATCATACAGTTCAAACTAGAAGCACCTATTATTAAGCGTCGTCCAACTTTTGAAATGGAAGAACGCTTAGTATTAGAAAGTATTGATTATGAAAAAAATGAAGCAACGCTTTATGGAAAAACATATACTTTAGATAATACTTGCTTCCAAACAATTGACCCTGAAGACCCAAATAAATTAATTGAAGAAGAAGCTGAGGTCATGGACAAACTACTATTGTCAGTACAACAATCTGAAAAATTAAAACGTCACATGACATTTTTAATGCAAAAAGGAAAACTGTATTTGCCTTATAATGGAAACTTGCTTATACATGGCTGTATTCCTGTAGATGAAAATGGAGAGATGGAATCCATGACTATTGATGGGGTTAAACATTATGGTAGAGATCTATTAGACCATTTCGAAGATTATGTGAGAGTCGCCTTTGATCACAAAGACATCGAGGATGATTTGGCAACAGATCTTGTATGGTATTTATGGACCGGGAAATATTCTTCATTATTTGGTAAACGTGCTATGACAACTTTCGAACGTTACTTCATAAAAGATAAATCAGCTCATAAAGAAACCAAAAATCCATATTATCATTTACGTGAAGATGTAAATATGTGCAGAAAAATGCTTAAAGACTTTGGACTCGATCCAGATCAAGGCCATATCATTAATGGACATACACCGGTTAAAGAAATTGATGGTGAAAACCCCATTAAAGCTGAAGGTAAAATGATTGTGATTGATGGTGGTTTCTCTAAAGCATACCAGTCAACAACTGGTATCGCCGGCTACACGCTACTTTATAATTCATTTGGTATGCAACTCGTAGCACATCAACATTTCAATTCAAAAAAACATGTATTACTTAACGGTGCCGATGAATTATCTATTCGTCGTGTTGTTGATAAAGAATTGAAACGAAAAAAAATAAGAGATACTAATACAGGTCAAGAAATTCAGGAAAAAATAGACATACTCAAAGAACTGATGCATGATCGTTATGTAAACTAAATACCTAAAACATAAAACAAATTTAAAACCCATTTGCTCAAAAATTTAATTAAGCGCAAATGGGTTTTCATTATATATTTTGATGTAAATATGCATCTTTCAAATAGCCAATTGTGCCATTATCAGCATCAATTAAACTATTATTACGTTTAAAAGTAACAACTTTATTATCGCTAATATGATATAAGATCATGTCATTTTTAGTTAATTGTCGCTTATTTGAAACTGGAATTTCTAATATATTATGATTAACGATAAAACGATTAAACCAATGTGAAGTGAAATTTTTATCAAATAAAATATGGTTTCTAATCGGTCCATCGACATTACTACGAGCGTGTTCATCAGTGAATGACACTGGCATCATGTCGACATTTTTCAATCCGAATTCAGGTACAAGTTCATTAAAGGCTAAACTATTAAAGACAAATGATTGCGTCATAAGTAAACATTTATTATAACGCGTCATATCTGCATAAATACGATCATTACTTGAAAGTAAGTTACCTTCAAATACTTCGAAATCCAAATCTTTGGAACGTTGTGATGTATTATTAAATAAATTAAATGTCATAACTGGTATTCGATGCGCTCTTAGCTTCGCACCGAGATGAAAAGAAAATTCACTTTCGCCTACTATGATTACGCCTGGTGGTTCTGTACTTGAAAGCCGCATAACTTTACTCAATGGCAAGAAACTAAAACCATAAATAACCACTGTTACAAATACCAAGCCAAAAGTAACCGGAGTAATATATTCAGCCATCGGTGTGCCCTTTTCTACAAACAAACCACCAAAGAACTGAGCTACTGTTAGCACAACGATACCTCTTGGTGCCATCATTGATACCATTGCTCGTTCTCGTTTTGAAATTTCAGTATTAATTGTAGCTAACAAAATTGATAAAGGCCTAACTAAAATAATCATAATTGCACAAAAAATAAATAATTTCCACGATAAGATACTTTTCAAGACTTCTAAGGTCAACGATGAAGTAATCAATATAAATACGGTTGAAACCATAATTGTCGACATATTTTCAATAAAGTGATCTGATTCTTTAAATATGAGGTCATGTCGCTTCATTCGAGCCATCATTAAACCAAATATTGTAACTGCTAATAAACCTGATTCTGGTAGGAATTCATCACAAATCGCAAAAGTCAGTAGGATGAATACCAATTGAATCGGTGGCATTAAATTTTGTGGTATAAGATCACGTTTAATTAACCACATAAATAAATAAGATGCTGCAAATCCAACAATGACAGCAATGAATGAACGTAAGACAAAACTCAAAATAATTTGTAAGTTAAAGCCTTGTTCTATAATTTGAAAGACATAAAATGCACCTAACGCTAACATCGGTCCAATAGGATCTAGGATAATACTTTCCCATCTTAATATTGAATCCACACTTTTGCGCACTTTAGCCTGCTTTAATAAGGGTTGAATCACAGTTGGTCCAGTTATTAAAAACAGTCCACCCAAAACCAACGAAATTGCAATTGAAAAATCAAGCACATAGTGCAGCGTAATTGCACCTAAAATCCATGCGATAATTGCACCAATTGTAATAATGCGAACCACTGCTTTGGATATACCTCTTAACTCACGAAAATCCAAATTACTGCTACCTTCAAAAAGTATAATCGCAACTGCTATAGACACTAACGGACTAAACGCTGATTCTCCTAAACTTTCTTGTGGATTAATTAAGCCAAACACAGGTCCCACAAGCAACCCTACTATAGCCATAACTACAATAGATGGCCATTTGATTCTAGAAGCAAACCACTGGCTGAAAATACCTAATGCTAAAAATATAACAATGACTAGCATTAGTGGCAAATTTAGTAAAGACACGTATACTCCCTCTCTCTATTTCATTTAATTATCAAACGTCTACAATCATGCAATTCAACGAACGATATCACTCAAAAAAGCATTAAGCAAACATACTACCAAAATTTGGAGCGTAACGCATTAAAATAAGCTTCATTTATTACTCATAATATACAAATTAAGTTCACTTTTATATTATTTTTCTTTTTGTCTAAATTTACATTATAACTATATACCTATTTAACATTAGATAAACGTCAAAAAACTGAAAGACACAAGTAATGTATCTTTCAGTTACTTCTAAATTTATAACAATTTTTATTACCTCATACTTCTGCTACCTAAATATCACATGATTGTTTCAATTTTAAAGCTTGTTAAAATGTATTTTATATTTCAATTTAAATTGTGATTGGTTTAATTGATACTTTTCTGGTAGTCTAGGCCCACAGCTATTTGTACCAATACCACTTTGTCCCTCATCAATAGTTAAAAATGTATAGGATTCTGCGGTTAATTCATCATCATGATTAGCTACCGTTAATTGGTAATCTGAATAATGTTTTGCATTAAAACTTATTGGTTTTTCTGCTATCACTTCTGCTTGATACTGGCCATCAGTTAATGCGATGTAACTTGTATCAATGTGACTTCCTGTTTCTTGAGGCATAATATGATGTTCAAAATTCTGAGTTACGGTTGTTTCAAACATATCTAAATAACTTGCTTCTCTTTTATCAATATAACTACAGAATGGCCCGAAACCATAATATTTTAATGCTTCAAACTGCTCAGATAATTTAAACGTCATACCGAATCTAGGTAAAAATGGCGCTCTTGCCTCTTTCTTCATATTGTAATCTACTGATATTTCACCTTGATTTAAAACACTCCATGTTAGTGTCCCTGTCATCACTTTAGGTCGACGATCTTCTATAAGTGCTAGGTCGAAACAAATCGTAATGCTTCCATCATGATGTTGCTTCACAGATGTCTCATAGACTCTTGGACGTAATGAATCATAATTCATCTTTTTCCATTCAACTTTGACATGACTATCATTGTCTGTCGGTGCTCTCCATACTGTAAGTTGTATAGGATCATTGACTAAAATATGCTGCTCGTGCACCACTTTCGATAGCACACCACAATGTTTATCAAAAACATAATACCAATTCTGGTACTTAACAACGACTTCTTGTGATGTGTCCTTGATTAGAGAAACCTTTTCTTGCTGCTTGTTATTCAAAGCAGCTATATCTCTTCGTTTATAAATAACTTGATCGGTACCTAAATAGGTATCTTTTTGTAATAATAATTGATCCTTTTTAACTACATAAGCAAATGAAACATCACTGACTGTATCTAGCATAATATATTCACTCAAATTCATTTCGATAATTGTATGAGGTTTAAATTCAGGTAACTCTAGCTCAAATACAACCTTTTCACCGTCTCGATGAGTTACTGTACAAATTATATTAATTATTTCAGATACATCAACAAAATCCAGTCTATTTTCGAAAATATAATTAGTAGCGTTGTGTTCTTTTAAAATAATAGGACGATGTATTTGTTGAAATTCAAAATAATTATCATGCGGCATTCTATCTGGGTTCACAATACCATCTACACAAAAGTTACCATCATGTACCTTTTCTCCAAAATCGCCGCCATATCTATATACCGATGCGCCATTTTGGATAGTTGTTTTGATTGCATGATCACACCACTCCCATACAAAACCACCTATAAACGCATCATAATTCTCCATTAATTCATGATATTCTTTAAGACCTCCAGGAGAATTTCCCATAGCATGTGCATACTCACATAGAACAATAGGTTTATCTAAATCTTCTTTTGATAGATAGCGTTGTACCAATTCATCGGTAGAAGGATACATTCTACTAATCATATCAATCAGTGATAAATCATGATGATCCTCAGCATACAACGCCCCTTCATAATGTAATGGTCTCGTAGTATCTAATTGCTTTGCTTGTTCCAGCGCCCTCTCAAAGTTACAGCCAAAACCAGCTTCATTGCCCATAGACCATGAAATAATTGAAGTGAAATTTTTCAATGGGACGATCGATGATACTACTCTTTCTATAATGGGTTTCTCAAATCGTTTATCATCTGCAATGAGGTTATAATCCTCGTTATTCTCTTCACCATATAGTAATACGACACCATGTGTTTCAAGGTCTGCTTCGCTCATAACGTAAAAGCCATATTGATTCGCAAGTTCATAAAAATACGGGGACTTCGGATAGTGCGCTGTACGAATCGCATTAAAATTGCCTGCTTTCATAAGTTTAAAATCCTCAAGTAATCGTTCTTCACTTATTGAATATCCAGTTTCAGGATCACTATCATGGTAATTGACCCCTCTTAATTTAATCGCTTGGTCATTGATTAATAATTTATTATTAGAAATAGTAACTTCCCTAATTCCGATTTTTTGGCTAATTACTTCATCCGCTGTTATTACAAATAATTCATATAAATAGGGACGCTCTGCACTCCATAATTTCGCTTCTGGCACAGTGATTGAAAATCCTTCTAATGCTGCATTATCAACAGCAATAACATTGCCTTCATTATCTAATAATTGATAAGTTACTTCAGGGTTTTGTTTCTGCTTTAAAATCGCTACTTCAATCGTCGCTTCTTTATACTCACCTAATTTTGTCTCTATTTTGAAATCAATAATACGTTTTTTACTTCTCCCTACCACATAAACATCTCTAAAAATACCTGAATGTCTAAACATGTCTTGATCCTCAAAATAAGTGGCATCCGAATATTTGAACACTAATACTTCAATTTTATTATTTTGTGCTCTTACAAATGAAGAAATATCAAATTCATTAATATCATGTGCAATTTGTCCGTATCCTACAAATTGGTGATTTACCCATACATAATATGCACCAGCTACACCTTCAAAGTTTAAATGATAGTCTAATTTTTCATCGTAATTTTTTATATCAAAATCTTTTTGGTAAAAACCACATGGATTCTTTTCAGGTACATAAGGAGGATCGTATGGAATAGGATATTGTACATTTGTATACTGTAATTGATCATATCCATGTAAATTCCAAACGCTTGGTACAGGAATTTCATCAAATTCTAATAATTCATGCTGCTTTAAAAACTCATTTAAACTCTCAAAATATCTAAATTTCCATGTTCCATTGAGCAACGTTACTCTATTCATATGTTCCCGCTTCGGATTAGAAAAAGCTTCTGTCTTATTAGTATATGGTACAAAATAAGCATGTTTCGGTAATGCGTTTACACTTTGTTTTTCTATATCAGTATGAAATTTAAAATTCAAACAAATCCGCTCCTAACTTTTATCTTTTCCAATAATATATTCAAATATTATTTAATATATATGTGGTATAATAATTTAAAACTAATCTTTATAAAGTGGGTGTCCTCATGCATTTATTATGGAAAAAATTCAAAAAATTTAATTATGAAGCCCAAGTTGATGAATGCGGTATTGAAATAGGCACATCTATTATTGGATATGATTATATTGTTACTCGGCCTGTTGTAATTCACATTGTTTCAGAAGGTGAAGGTGATTTTATATATGATGGCGTAAAGCATCATTTATGTTCTGGCGATGTTTTTGTTTTAAAAAAAGGCATGAAAGTTCAATATAACCCTTCAATAAATAAGCCTTGGCGCTATTATTGGGTAGGTATAAGTGGCAAACAAGCACATACCTATTTTTCTCGTTCAGCTTTAGCTGAGCATATTGTAATGAAAAATTATGATACAACACTACTATTTTCAATTATTTCTAAAATATGTGATTTATCCGCAAATATGGATATTAAAAAATCACAAGATATCTTATTAAATCAATACTTATTTGAGTTGTTACATTGCTTACAAGAAACATTTCCGACCAATCAAGACATACTAGATAACCAACAATTACATACAAATATTCAAGTAGCATTAGATTTTATAAACCAGAATTTCACTTCAAACATTACTATTGATGACGTTGCTAAAAAAGCGAATTTGAGTAGAAGTTATCTTTATAAAATGTTTATTAAGCATTTCAATGTATCACCTAAAACATATTTGATACATCTTCGTATGTATCAAGCTGCTCAACTGTTAATACAAACTTCACACCCTATTAGCTATATTGCTTACAGTGTAGGTTATAAAGACCCGCTCGTTTTTTCTAAGTCATTTAAGCACTATTTCAAAATAAGTGCTACAGCATATAGAGCACGTTACGGTGTTTAATGCGCAATGATACAACGACTAAATATCGGTTTGTTTTTCTTTATTTTTACGCTTATAATACAACGTTTTTTGTATATCACTTAAAAAATCGCCTTTTAAATTAAATGCCTTATGGTAAAGTACACCACAAGCAATAATAAATATGAGCGGTATACCAATCATTTCAATTCTCATTCCTAAAATTGTCCCTGCTGTTTGAGCTTGGTTTGGGATATAACCTACAAGTGAAAGACCAAGACCTACACATAAGCCAGCTACCGCTTGTGCCAACTTCACTAAAAATGTTTGTGTAGATGTAATCACACTTTCATTGCGTTGACCAAATTTAACTTCACTATAATCTATAACATCTGCTAATGCGACAGTATTTACACCTACTAATGTTCCAGTACCATATCTGATGAGACCGCCTCCCAAAATAATCCATAAAGGCGCTTGGGGTGCTACAAATCCTGCAATTAATATGACAAAGAGACCCATAATAACACTTAAAATAGCACTATTAAATACTATGGTACGTCCTAACCTTTTCACTAAAAATGGAAAGACTAACAAAGCTACCATTTCCATAATAATTAATGTATTAAATAGCGAGAATAAACTTTCAGCGTTTGTTACATATTTAAAATAGTAAATAATAATGCCATTAATCATTTGACCACATAAGTTAAATGCAAGAATTACACCAATAATCGCTAATAGTTCTTTATTTTTAAATAAAATACGCCATATATCTTTAAAATTAACTTTAATAGCATTCTGCCTTTCAATTTCTACATCTTCTTTAACAAAAATGACTGTGATTCCTATAGTTATAATAAAAATAACACTACAAATAATAGCTAGTATAAAGATACCTGTTTCCCTCGAACCACTATCAAACAAAGCACCTAATTCATCTATAAACCATAGACCAAAACTACCAATAATTAATGCTGCAAAGCTCGCAAAAAATCGTGGAACTACAGCTATTTCTTCTCTTTCCCTGGGGTTGCTTGTTAAGTTTGGTAACCAAGACCAATAAGGAATATCCATAATTGTATATGTCATTCCCCACAGTATATATACAATCGATATATATACGTACATCGAAGTGGTAGACATATCAAAATTGGTAAATAATAACACCGTGATTACTGCATTAATCAATGTTCCTACAATAAGCCATGTTTTAAATTTACCTAGCTTATTACGTGTATTATCTACAATCATCCCCATCACCGGATCATTAATAGCATCCCAAATCCTAGCAACAAAAAATAACACCCCTGCAAAAGCTGGAGATAATCCTAAAATATCACTCATATAAAACATCAAAAATAAACTTACAATGTTAAATACAGCGTCCTTGCCGACTGTACCAAATCCAAATGCATACTTTTGAAATTTAGTTAAATTTCTTTCCATTCACTTGTCACCTACTCATATTCATTTTGGGTTTAAATTGTTACAATAAATTTTGATTAGAAGGCCTTCCTCTATATGAAAACGTTATCATCTATTTTTAAAAATTACGATAGTTTAATCAATCCTTCACATGTCTTTATGTTTCCTATTAATGGTATTCTATAATCAGTTAAAGCCTTGCATAAAACAACTAATATTTGCTGTCCCTACCTTTGATAATATTAAGGTGTATGTCACCTTTACAATATGTTTTGCTGACACTATAATTATTATGAAAATTATATATTAAAATTAAGAAATGAGATGGAACTATTGAAGGTATAAGATATACGAATCCATACGCATTACATCACTTCATTCAAATTCATAATAGTCTTTTCTCTTTTATTGATAGTGGGTAGCTATGCATGCAAGCTTAGTTCCTAATATTTTAAAAATTGAAAGTAAAGAAAGGTGAATATTTGTGAATAGTAATATTAATTATAAAAAGTTCATTGTCCCTGTAGTTGTTGGGCTCATCATTTGGTTTCTTACCCCATTTAAACCAGATGGCGTAGATGCAACAGCATGGCATATGTTCGCTATATTCGTTGCAACGATTATTGGTTGTATTACTCAACCTTTACCAATTGGTGCAGTCGCAATGATTGGTTTCTCACTCACTGTGCTTACGAGTACGGTCAAAATAGATACTGCGGTCGCTGGGTTTGGTAACAGTAGTATTTGGCTAATTGCCATGGCTTTTTTTATCTCAAGAGGATTTGTAAAAACAGGCTTAGGGAGACGTATCGCATTGCAATTCGTCAAACTATTCGGCAAGAAGACTTTAGGTCTAGGCTATTCACTGATAGGTGTTGATCTGATTTTAGCACCTGCAACCCCAAGTAACACGGCTCGTGCTGGTGGGATTATGTTCCCAATTATTAATGCGCTCTCTCGCTCTTTTGGTTCTAAACCTGAAGACGGTACACAACGTAAAATGGGAGCATTTCTTATTTTTACAGAATTTCATGGTAATTTAATTACAGCTGCTATGTTTTTAACTGCGATGGCTGGTAATCCATTAGCTCAATCACTCGCAAAACATCAAGGTGTCGATATTACTTGGATGAACTGGTTCTTAGCCGCCCTCATCCCCGGAATTATTTCTTTAATTTTAGTACCTTTAATCATCTATAAGTTATATCCACCTGAAATTAAAGAAACACCAAATGCCAAAACATGGGCTCAAAATGAGTTAAACGATATGGGTACAATATCTAAGAGTGAAAAATTCATGATCGGTATCTTTTTAATAGCACTCATACTTTGGGTATTAGGTAGCCTCTTAAATATTGATGCAACCTTAACTGCATTTATTGCGTTATCTCTTTTACTCATTACAGGCGTACTGACATGGAATGACGTCTTAAAAGAAACAGGTGCTTGGAATACATTAGTTTGGTTCTCAATCTTAGTTATGATGGCAAATCAACTCAATGAACTTGGTTTTATACCGTGGTTAAGTAAAAGTATATCAGGCAGTTTAGGCGGCTTAAGTTGGCCAATTGTCCTCATCATACTAGTGCTCTTCTACTTCTACTCTCACTATCTGTTTGCAAGTTCGACAGCACATGTGAGTGCCATGTATTCTGCTTTACTTGCCGTTGCAATTGCAACGGGTGCGCCACCATTATTCAGCGCTTTAATATTAGGTTTCTTTGGTAATTTAATGGCATCTACAACACACTATAGTAGTGGCCCTGCTCCTATTCTTTATTCTGCCGGCTATGTAACTCAAAATCGCTGGTGGGCAATGAATGCTATATTAGCTATATTTTACTTTGTTGTATGGTTAGGTATTGGCTCACTTTGGATGAAACTTATCGGCCTTATGTAATATAAAAACCCCAAGTTAACGCTCGATTCCCTTGGCTTTAAATGCCAGAACTGAATCTTCAACGATAACTTGGGGCTTTAATTTTATTGTACTGCTGTCCATGAATGTGTTGAACTGATTTCAGCATATCTTGTCAGTATTTCATTCATTAAGAATTGATGCTTTTTACTATTGTTATCAGTGACAGCATCTTCTAATATAGTGATTTTATAGTCTTTATCTGCTGCTTCAACTGTCGTAGATAACACCACTCCGCTCGTACTTACACCTGTTAACACTATATGATTAACTTGAAGGCCTCGTAATAATACTTCTAAATTACTGCCTGTAAATGCGCTTAGCCGATGTTTAGTTACAATTGGTTCATCTTCTTTACGATTTAATGATTCAATGATTTGTGTTGATTCATCAGTCAATGACATCTGTTGACCGCTTGCTTGATATTCAGAGAACATTTTGTTATTGGGAGAGACTTCTAGAAATGTTCCATTAAAAGCCACTCTTACAAATATAACTGGTATGTTATTTTGCCTTGCTGCTTCAATAGCTTGCTGATTATGTTTAATTACCTCATCTTTAAATTCTAAACCATTTACAATGCCATTTTGCATATCCATTACTATTAACGCGCTATTTTCCATAATGATGGCCACCTTTATTTTCGTTATATTTATATTTTATAATTGTAGCTCACTTTATTTTGAATATCTAAATATTAGTTTATTTCTACATCTACCACTAACACTTGATATGTTATTTTTCCATTCACTAAAAAAGCGTTGAGACACAAGTTATGCTTTCAGAAAATAGGTTTTATCCTCTATTAAAGCAATATTTGTCTCAACGCTTAAAATTCAAATCATTTAAATGCCACTTATTGATTCAACACTTTTTGCCCTGCTTGTACACCCGCTTGTGTAAGTTCATGGCTATTTACCCATAACTCAGTCACATTCGCTCCGCGATTTTTAAAAATATCAATGACATTCTTACTATCTTCTACTGTGACAATTGGGTCATTTTCTCCCATAGAAAGCAATACATTCATTTGACTTAAGTCTTTATCGTTTGTAATCTCTATAGGATAAAGTGGTGCATACAATAGCGCTGTATTAAAAATAGTATCTTCATGTAATATCATACTAATTGCAATGTTTGAACCATTTGAAAAACCTACAGGTACCGCTTGTGACAAATCAAAATTATATCTTTGAGCCGCTTCTTTTAAAAATGTAATTAAACGTTCAGTTCTATAATTAAGATCTTCAACATCATACTGACCTTCTCCATGACGTTTGAAAAAGCGATTCATACCATTTTCAGAAATTTCACCTCTTACACTTAATACATTATATTTATCATTTAATACTGTAGCCAAAGGTAATAAATCTTTCTCGTCTCCACCAGTGCCATGCAATAAAATAAATGTCGGCGCATTTGCTTCGCCTTCTCTATAAATATGTTCCATATTATTTCAGCTCCTTTTTAAATCAATAAATTAGCCATTGTAGTTAGTTATAATAATAGCCCTTTTACGTTATATACGGATGGGTGGTAATAATTGCAATAACGCTGCTCTTTGTTCTTCAAGTTGAGGTGGTAAGACTAGACTAGATCCCAATTCGTCAAATCGTTCGTCAATAGTAAATCCCGGACCTTCAGTAGCAAATTCAAAAATAATACCGCCACGCTCTTTCATATAAATTGCTTCAAAATAATTGCGATCTTTGACATCAGTAACATGATAACCTTTCCCACTCATTTTTACCTGCCAAGCACGATGTACTTGTGTTGATGGTACTGACCAAGCAATGTGATGTACAACGCCTACACCCCAGTGTACCGCCGTTTCAGGTGTCTCTTTTTTTACCATAACATGATGTTGCCAATCACCAACAGTTTCTAAGTGGATGTGCGTTTCATCTTCGTTTATTTTCTCTAATCCCATATCATTAGTTAGTGTGTGCACTGTTGCCAAGGGATCAGCTGATAACATCGTTACGCCATGAAAACCAATAATATCTTGACTTCCATCGTGCATATCTTCACTTTCAACCAATGCCAATGGTAGCTCATGAACATCATTAAATTCCAATGTTTCTCTATCAAATAGTTGAGTGCGAGAGACTTCTATATCATGTGCTTTCAAATGTTTTTCCCAGTGACTTATTGCATCTTTTGGAATTCTAAAAGCAATTCTTTCAACTTGGCCTGAACCAATACGACCTTTATGTGCATTTGGCCAATTAAAGAATGTTAGAATTGTTCCATTGTCCACACCATCATTAGAAAAATATAAATGATACGTAGATGGGTCATCGAAATTGACTGTTTTTTTGATTAATTTTAAATTTAAAATGTCTCTATAAAATTTAATATTTTCTTCTGGATTACCTACAATTGCTGAAATATGATGAATATGTTGGATAGCTTCCATAGTATAACCTCCTTCATTTATAACGCTTTGAAATGTTGAAATATTACCACAACATTCTAAAATAAGCTTATATTTATCATTTATCTTTTTGTATTGAATGGTCGAATTTCTGATTCGATATATTCACGTTGTTTCTCTAAAAATGGTGGTAAAGCTAAGCTTTCACCTAATGTTTCGTATGGCTCATCTCCCATGAATCCTGGTCCATCTGTAGATACCTCAATTAAGATATGTCCAATACGTGCATATAAAGCTTCAAAGTAGAATCTATCAACTAGACCTGAGTTTCCTATACCTGCGGATTGATATTTTTCTAACCATTGTTCAATCGCTTCATGATCTGGTAATCTAAAGGATACGTGATGTACTTCACCATATCCTTGACGTGCTGCCGGTGTTTCTGTATCTTTTCTTAAAATAACTTGACCACCATTGCCACCTTCACCAACTTCTAATAATGCAACATTATCCTCACTTGCGATTTCTTTCATTCCATAAATTTGTTCTAATATTTTTTTGAAATCTTCAAAATAGCTTACTGTTATTTCAATAGGACCAAGACCATATATTGCTTTATCTGTTGGCACTGGACCATTTTTCCATGGTTTTCCAGGTGCTACACCTTTATTATTTTCATCAGAAACTAATTGATAACTTTGACCATCCGCTTCTTCAAACGGTAAAACTTTTTTTCCAAACAATGACTGAATGCCTTCGTGTTTTACTCCATATTCATTAAACCGTTGTTCATAATATGCAAGTGCGTCATCATTAGGTACTCTAAATGCTGCGCGAGAGATTGAATTTGTGCCCGCTGCACCTTTAGGATTATTTGGAAAATCGAAAAATGTCATATCTGTGCCTGGAGAGCCTTCATCATCTGCAAAGAATGTATGATACGTATAAATATCATCTTGGTTCACTGTTTTTTTAACAAGTCTCATACCTAATACTTCTGTAAAAAATTTATAATTTCTTTCTGCATCATCTGTCATTGCTGTTACATGATGAATTCCTAATAATTGATTATTTGTCATAATAAACGCCTCTCTCTTTTTAATTTTATCTCGGTTTCGAAGTATTTTTAGTTAAAAATTTAAGTGCTTATCCTACTTTATAGGTCGCGCACTTAATTTTTTCAAAGCTTTCTGTAAGGTTGTAATCTCTGCATCGGTTAGTACCGAAAATGTTGATTCTAAAGTTTCTGCATGTTCTGGGAATATTTGATCCATCATCGTACGACCTTTCTCCGTAAGCGAAGCATTGGTCACACGTTTATCTTTATTATTGCGTCTTCGAATGACGCAACCCTTTTCTTCTAATTTGTCTACAACATAAGTAATACTGCTACTAGCAATCAATACTTTATTACCAATACGTTGGATAGGTTGATCACCTTTATTATAAAGTAGCTCCATTACTGCAAATTCTGTTATATTTAGCCCATGACGTTGTACATCTTTACGAACAATTTTTTCTAAATGATCAAGTGTACGGTTTAACCCAATAAATGTATTTAATGATTCTTTAGTACGATTCACCACATCACCCACTTTAAATTTATTTCGAATTCGAGATAAATTATAACGCCATAATAAAAATAAGTCAACACATAAGTATAAAAAATATATTACTTTATAAAATCATTACTTTGTTCATCTATTAAACGCCATCTTTAACAATCTTTTTCATTTTGCAAAATAAATATTCTTCTACAAAGGTGACTAGAATTATGTTATTTCTGTTTTCACATTCTTTATAAGTGGTAGAAGTGATAATGTGGAGGTGTCAAACATTGAATAAACTATTTATTAACAATGAATTTATAGCAAGCAAATCGACTGACACAATGGATGTAATTAACCCTGCTACAGGAGACAAGCTAGATACAATAACATTTGCTACCGAATCAGAAGTCAATGATGCAGTAGCAAAATCTAAACAAGCACAGTTAGAATGGGAACAAGTGCCAGAACCTACACGCGCTGGTTATGTAAAATTATTAATACCTTTACTAGAGAAGTATAAAGATACATTAGCAGACCTATATGTTAAAGAACAAGGCAAAACGCTAGCTTCAGCCAAAGGTGAAATAGATAAATCAATTCAATTTATAGATTATATGACGAGCCTGAGTATGTCTAACAAGGGCGAAGTTTTACAAAATAGTCGAGAAAATGAAACGATTTTACTTACTAAAAAACCACTCGGTGTGACTGCAGGTATCGTACCTTGGAACGCTCCAATAATGGTCTTAATGAGAAAAGTCATTCCCGCTGTTATCACAGGCTGCTCTGTTGTTATTAAACCAAGTGAAGCAACCTCGTTAATAACATTAAAACTTGCCGAACTTATCCGTGAGTCTACTATTCCTGCTGGATTAGTACAAATACTCCCTGGCACTGGAGAAACAGTAGGTACACAATTAGCACAACATCCAGATATCCAATTAATATCATTAACTGGCAGTATGCGTGCAGGTAAATCTGTTTATGCAGCAAGTGCAAATACTGTTAAAAAAGTTAATTTAGAATTAGGTGGTAATGCCCCTGCCCTTGTTACAGAAAACGCTAATTTAGACAAAGCTGTCGACTATCTCGTAGCAGCTAGAATTAATAATGCAGGACAAGTTTGTACTTGTCCTGAACGGATTTTTGTACATGATGCTGTACATGACGCATTTATTAATAAATTAAAAGCCAAAATGGAGAAATTAACAGTTGGCGACCCATTCTCTGAAACTACTGACTATGGTGCAATAATTAATCAACAGCAATTGGATAGCATCGATGAAAAAGTACAATCTGCCATACAAAATGGCGCTACTTTAATAACAGGTGGTCATAAAATTGATCAAACCGGCTATTTTTATGCGCCAACAATTTTAGACAACGTTAAAACAACGGATAGTGCTTTTAAAGATGAAATTTTTGGACCTGTATTACCAATAGTTACTTATAAAAATTTTGATGATGCAATCAATTTAGCTAATGACACAAACGCTGGATTATCATCTTATATCTTTTCAGAAGATTTAAAAGAAGTTATGCGTGCAACTGAAAAACTTAAATTTGGAGAGGTTTATGCAAATTGCGAAGCTGAAGAAGTAGTTAACGGCTATCATGCTGGTTGGAGAGAATCAGGTTTAGGTGGTGCTGATGGTATTCATGGCTTTGAAGAATATTACAATACTACTGTATCCTATATTCGATATGATTGATACCTAGCTAATCATTTATAGCTGTTAATCAATATTATGAAAGCCTCGAAATCATGTGATTTTTCATCACTATTTCGAGGCTTTTCTTAATATTCATCCTATATTTTTAATGATTTAACGCTTTGTCTAAAGATTTAATATTACGTTTCATCAATGATTGATATGATATATTTCTTTCCTTTTCTTCATCTTTGGATAAAGTTGCCATGTTATGGAAACTTACCGGCGTTGTATTTGATTCTTTCTTGATAACATCAGTTACCTTAGATGAAATGTTCTGTTCATATAAAACGTAGGGTTGTTGTGATTTTTCTATATCTTCCACAATTCCCATTAAAGCTTTTTGACTTGGTTCTTCATTATTCATACCACTAACGCCTTCTTGCTTGAAGCCGTAGCGCTTCGCTAAATAACCAATAGAATCATGTGAAATAATTACAGTGTCTCGTTTTGGTTGATTAGTAATTACTTTTAATTTTTTATCGATTGCGTTGATGTCTTTTGCAACTTTTTTATAATTTGCTTCATAGTAGGCTTTATGTTCCGGATCTTTTTTCACCAAATTATTTTTAATTTCTTTAGCAAATTTTTTATCTAAGACTGGGTCAAGCCATACGTGTGGGTCTTCACTGCCTTCTTCATGAGCTTCATCTTCATGTTCGTGTTCGTGCTCATGCTCGTGTTCATCATTTGCTACAAGGTCATGACTACTTAAATTTTGGGCTAAAGGCAATTTCAAATCATCATTTTTAATAGACTTAGCAATCTTTTTAGCCACTGGATCCATTTCATTATTTGAATATATAAATAAATCATCTTTTGCGATATCAATCATATCTTTTTGTGTTGGTTCAAAAGAATGAATATCTGCCCCTGGAGGATATATTGAATGCACGTCCACATATTTACCGCCAATCTGTTCTGTAAAACTTTGAAAAGCAAATGCAGTAGTAGATATCTCTAATTTATTCTTTGTGCTTACATCTTTTTTTTCTTCTTCGTTTGTGTTTCCACATGCACCTAATACTATACCGAGCGTACATATGAGTAACAATAGTATACTTTTTTTCAAAATCCGCCCCTCCAAATCGAAATTATTCCGTTAAAACTATAAACTTATTTCAACTATATTTCAATGGTTAATGCTCAAATCATACTATTTTATACTATTAATTTGGTTAGAGATAACTTAAACGTTTAGATATAATTGTTTAAGTTATCTCAAAACGTGATATTTAGTAAGTGTTACGTATTATAAAAGGAGTGGTAAAATGGCTGAAATTAAACAAGGTACAAATAAATTCTATATTGGTGACGATGAGAATAATCCACAAGCAGAAATCACTTTCCAATCACAAGACGATAATCAAATTGACATTAATCATACTGGTGTTCCTGATGAATTAGGCGGCCAAGGCATTGGTTCTTCACTTGTTAAATCTGTAGTTGACTACGCCCGCGACAACGATTTAAAAGTAGTAGCATCTTGTCCATTCGCCAAGAGTGTCATTGAAAAGAATCCAGAATATCAAGATGTATATGTAGGTTAAATCTTGATATAACTCTCTTTAAACAAGAAGCACCATTAACTAAAACTATAGTTAGTGGTGCTTTTTTCGTATTTCTATTTCCCAAAAATATTAGTATCAATGATTAATTCGATTGCTTTCTTTGTTGTTCTTGAAATTCATAAAATACTTGAAACAACATTACAAGCATAGCAGGATGATATGTTTCAGTGTATATATCAAGGTCATGACGAGATGCTAATTTGAAGCGCTCCGATTTACTGTGCATAATTTCATGACGCCCCTCCATAACTTTCACACTTCTTGAAATAAAACCTGATTGGAATTTTAAAACATCTCCCTTATTCCCTTCGAATAACATAGTTGCTTTAATTCCCATTTTTGAACGAAACGTTCCAATAACCGTCCCATTTTTCTCAACTTGCCAGACAGTTTTAAACGGTGTTTTAAGCGCACCACGTATTGTTTTTTCTTGTAAAATACGATAAGTAGCTTGGCCATCAGTAATTTCAAAATTTTGTTTATTATTGCCAAACATTGCAAATGCTTCTTGCGTAGCAGATGTATAAAATAACTGTAATTTGAAACACGCTTCATCACTATCATTAAAAACATCAATAGCAGATTTTGAAGTATTAAAAAAATGTTCTTTAAAATAATAATGTGCCATGAACCTATCCCCTATTAAGTATGATTTGTATTCTATACCCATTTTAAATGACTCAATATACAAGAAACAACTTATTTCCACACTCACCTAAAGAACTTAATAGTTGACCTAGTATATTTTTTATATTAACATCAAACTTGTAACTAATAAGAATACAAGTTTGATGTAAGGAGTTTGATATAATGACTTTTCATGATAATGCCTCAACACACGTAACAAATATTACACTCAATGTTTCTGATTTATCTACTATGCGCATATTCTATAAGCAGATATTAGGTTTAACAATTAGATATGAGAACAAAACATCTATCGTTTTTAATATAGGAAAAAACAGTCATACGCTTACTTTAAATGAAATTATCGATGCACGACGCCCTTCTATGAGAGAGGCTGGTTTATTCCACATTGCTATTCTGCTACCTACACGCGCTGACTTAGGCAATTTTTTATACCATGCCTCAAGTATGGGAATTCAAGTTAGTGGTGGCGATCATCTTGTTAGTGAAGCATTATACTTCGCTGATCCAGAAGGTAACGGCATTGAAGTCTATTATGACCGCCCTAAATCTACTTGGGCGTGGGATAACAGTAAAGTCAAAATGGATACACTTGCAGTAAATGTAAATGATTTAGTCGCACAACGTACTGAAACAGGCTGGGACAGTATGCCTGACAATGCTAAGATAGGCCACTTACACTTAAAAGTAGCTGATTTAGCGCAAGCCAAACAGTTCTATATGGGGCAACTCGGTTTGCAACACATATCCGACTTCCCTCAAGCTTTATTTATGTCTACGAATAACTATCATCATCATATCGCTACGAACACTTGGCAATCTGATACAGTTCGTATAGATAATTCAAATAGTCTTGGCTTAACGCATGTAGACATCTACAAACCAGAATCTGAAAAACTACCATTACTTTCTCCAGAAGGATTTAGTGTAACTATTCACAGCGACACTTCATGTGTAGCAGACAAGAGCTAACTAATTTAAAATTAAGTTATGATTAATACAAAAGGCTTGAAGCTAATGCTTCAAGCCTTTTGTATAGTTTTATTCAAACCATTTCACAACATCTGACTGTGGTTGGCGTATTTTAGCTTTAGGTTCAGTTTCTCTATAACCAAATGCGACCATTACTGAAGGCGCAAAATGTTCTCCATCCATAATATCTTCATCAATTAACAATTGGTTCACTGCATCTAAATCAAACCCTTCAATAGGACAAGAATCTATATTTAATAATGCTGCACTTGTCATCATGTTACCAAGTGCTATATATGTTTGTTTTCTAGCCCAATCCAATAATGTACGTTCATTATCATTGATATGAAATCCGGTTTGGAAATTATCGAATTTTTCTTCTGTTGCTGGAATACTTTCTTCACTATATTGTTTAATATAGCGTAATAAATGTTGCACAAACGGTGATTTAGAAGTAACATTTTTTCGCGCTAAAATTACTACAAAGTGACTTGCAGTATCTAATTGTCCCTGCGCGCCCCAACTTATAGCTTTTAATTTTTCTCTAAGTGTTTTATTTTGTACAACGACAAATCTCCATGGTTCTAATCCAAGTGAGCTTGGAGACAGTCTCCCCGCTTCTAAAATTGTATTAAATTCATCTGAACTAATTTGTTTCGTTGCATCAAAACGTTTCGTTGCATGTCTAAAATTAAATGCCTCAATAATATGTCCTTGCATTTGTGTCATTACTTTATGCCCTACCTTTCCTAATGGTTCATTTTTATATTACTCAGTATAAGCTAAAGTTTATTTCTTATTAAAGTAATATGTTTATAAACCATTAGCATGGCTTAATAGCATTTATAGAAATCTTGCTGGATTGAAAAGACGTCCATAAATAATCTGTATCTATTCTTTGCCGATTGCTGTTAAAACGTTATCTTCAATCACTGTTAACACGCCTTGCTCATCATTGGAAGGTGCAATATGATTTGCGATATCAAATAGTGATTTGTCATCACTGTTCTTCATAACATAGCTATGTTTAGCTAGTTGCAACATATCTAAATCATTATTTGCATCACCAAAAGCCATTAAGTTATCCCCTGTCATATCCCATTTGGTCAATAACCTCTGTAATGCATTCCCTTTCGTCATCCCAGGTATAATAAGGTCGATACTATCGCGTCCACTGGAGACCAGTTTTACATTTTCACTGAAATAGTCATTTAAATCTTGGTCTAGCGTTGGGTGCGTGTGTCTATCAATATTTAATGCAATTTTTACGTATTCATCTTCTGGCAATTGTTGAAAGGAATCAATTTCTTCTAATTGATGATAATAAAAATGAGCAATTTCTTTAAACATCTCTGCAGTATCTTTTAAGATGTAAGCACTATTCAAACCACAAACGATGAGATTATCGATGCCTCGTTCAATATTTAAGTAGTCAATTACACTTTGATATTGTTTTCTATCAAACGCACAGTAATCATATAATGTATTACCTTCATATATCACTGCGCCATTTTCAGCAACAAACAACATATCTCGTTGTCCAAAAATGGATTTTAATTTAGCATATTGGTTCCCACTTGCTGCTATAAATTTAATGTCTTGAGCTTTGAGTTTTTGAAAAATACTTTCAAATCTATCTTGATCATAATTTTTCTTTGAATCTAAAAACGTACCATCCATATCAACCGCAATCGCTTTTATCATATTGTCCCCTCAAATCTTCCAATTATTGTAATGTCTTTATTATATCTACTATCTCACGCTATTCAAAGTAACTCTACTACTTCAATTAAATTAAAATAAAAAAATACCTTTGATCGCTTAAAGAAGCTTCAAAGGTATGAATAGCGATATGCCTTATTGTTCTAATTGTTTTATAAATTCCACATATGCTTCTGTATTATTTGTAAGTTGACTTGATGTAATAGTGAGTGCACCATATAATTTATGAGAACCTACATAATTCGCTTTAACAAATCTAGACGTCGCAATCATTGGACTCAATAATTCATCAACCGTATACTTCACATTGCCTTCTAATGTATATGATTCCGGTAACGCACCAATGGATACAGCAAGCGCAATACTTTTTCCTTTTAAAGCATTACCTTCAGAGCCATAGGCCCATCCATAAGTAAGTACTTCATCTAAATATTGTTTCAATAATGGAGGACTACTATACCAATATAGCGGATATTGAAACACAATATGATCATGTGTCTCTAATAACTTTTGTTCTTTCTCAATATCAATTTTGCCATGAGGATATTCTGGATATAGTTCATGTACTGTTACTATATCTTCATGTTTTGATAAAGCATCTCTCCATTGTTTATTGACTGTAGAACTTGTAATATCTGGATGTGCAACAATCACTAATGTAGACAATTTTCATTTTCCTCTCTTTAATTCAAATTTAATAATTTTATATTAAACTTACTATGACTAAAAGAAAAATAATTTGCCTAAACGCTTACAGTCATTTTTCATACTAAATATAAATAAACATTACTATTATTTTTCTCTTACATGTATTTTGGAAATGTAATTCGACTGTTCATTTTTATCAAAAATAGTTAATCCTTTGATGTCCTTTTTCTTTCCTGGTACTACTAAACTAATCAAGTAGGAAAAGACAAAAGCAACTGCAAATGAAATGATTGAAACAAAGAATGGTGAATTCCCACCGCCTATACCGTTAAAAATATAAGCAAATACTACGCCAAATATCAGTCCCATAATTACCCCAAAGGTATTCGTACGTTTTGTAAATATGCCTACCGCAAATACACCTGCAAGTGGTACACCAACTAGACCAGTAATAAGTAAGAATAAATCCCACAAATCATTAGAGTCCGAGGCAATAAGGTAAATAGACATACCAAAACCAATAATGCCTGATATAATAATCATCCATCTCGCAAAGCTCACTTCATGCTTCTCGTTACCTTTACCAAAAAATCTATGTTTTATATCAATTGACAAACATGCAGAAATTGAATTTAAACTGGATGAAATCGTTGATTGTGCTGCTGCAAAAATTGCAGCAATTAACAATCCAGCTACAAATGGTGGCATTTCTGTAAGAATAAAGTATGGTACTACAGAAGACGTGTTAAACCCTTTCGGCAATGTACTTTCATGATTATAAAATGAATACATCATTGTCCCCATACCGTAAAATAAAGGTGCAGATATTAACGCTAAGGCACCATTCATCCATAATGATTTAGTCGTTTCTTTCAAAGAGTCTGAAGCTTGATAACGTTGTACTACATCTTGACTCGCGGTATATTGATGTAAATTATTAAAAATGTTACCTAAAAAAATAATTGGTATTGCAGCAGCGGCAGAGTTCAATTTCCAATTATCTACACTCACTATTTTTTTGTGGTCAATCGCATCACTGACAACTGTTCCCATACCACCTTGAATATGAATGACGCCTAGGATAATAATGGCTGCAGCGCCACATAATAAAATAACGCCTTGAATAAAGTCACTCCAAACGACACCTTCAAATCCACCCAAAAAGGTATATAATATACATAGTATACCGACAAGACTTGCAACTAAAAAAGGATTTATGTCAGATACAGAAGTGATTGCCAATGTGGGTAAGTAGATTACTATTGCAACGCGTCCTAAATGGAATAGTACAAAGAGCATTGACCCAATTACGCGCACGCTCGGTCCAAATCGTGCTTCTAAATACTCATATGCTGAAGTTACTTTTAGCTTTTTGAAAAAAGGTACATAAAAATATATTAACAATGGAATAATCGCCACAATCGCGATATTACCAACGATATATGACCAATCTGTTAAAAATGCTTTTTCCGGTGTTGACATAAATGTAATGGCGCTTAGTGTCGTAGCATAGATAGAAAAACCTATCGCCCAAGAAGGTAACCGTCCTCCACCAGTAAAGAAGCTATCAGTATTTTGACTTGCACGTTTTGTAAAATAAACACCGACTAATAGCATTATTACGAGATATACAATCACAGCTACCCAGTTCCATAGACCAAATCCTATTTGTTGCATTCATTTCATCCCCTTATGCGATGTCTTATAAGTTATATTTTTTAATTAAAGTTTCTAATTGGCTTCGATTACTTTCATCAAAAGGTTTAAATGGACGTTTAGGTTGACCACCATCAATCCCGCGTGAACTTAATATTTCTTTTAATGTTGGGTATATGCCCATAGCTAATATATTTTCAATAATGTCATTAGTATCATGTTGAATTTGATAAGCTTCAGCAATATCTCCATTTTGAGCTTTGTCAAAAATCTGTCTTGCACGTTTTCCGTTCACATTATATGTCGATCCAATTGCACCATCCACACCAGATATTACTGCTTGCACTAACATTTCATCAAAACCAGAAAGTATTAATTTATTTGGAAAAGCATTTCGAATGCGTTCAAGTAAAAAGAAATTAGGCGCTGTGTATTTCACACCAATGACTTTTTCATGGTCAAAGAGTTCTCCAAATTGTTCAATAGAAATATTTACTCCTGTTAAATCAGGTATTGCATATATAATAAGGTCATTTTGAGTAGCTTCAATTAACTCAAAATAATACGCTTTAATCTCTTCAAATGAAAAAGGATAATAAAATGGTGTAACTGCAGAAATCGCGTCATAGCCTAATTCTGTAGCATATTTACCTAGTTCTATTGCTTCATTCAAGTCTAGTGAACCAATTTGAGCAATCATTTTCACATCTTCACTAACGGCTTCCTTTGCTAGTCTAAATATCTGTTTCTTCTGTTCTTTATTTATTAAAAAATTTTCTCCGGAACTCCCATTTACATATAATCCATCTAACTTTTCAGTTTCAATGGCATTTTGGGCAATTTGTTTTAATCCTTCTTCTTTAACTTGACCTCGTTCATCAAATGGCACTAACAATGCTGCGTATAAACCTTTCAATGTATCTTCCATATAATAACCTCCATTTTTTAAGTCTCATGCCCATACGAACAGGCGTATATTTTTCATTTACAGTTCAAATTGTAAACGCTATCATAGAGAGTGGCAATAGCTTTATGAAAATAATAATCAAATAGTCTATATATCTTTGAAAATATTTTTCATAAAACAACAGACATTTCCCTTCATTTGTGTATGGATTAGTAATTAAAAATCAAGGAGGCTGATTCTAGGTGGAAAATTATAAAATAGCAATAGATATCGGAGGCACCGCGATTAAAGCTGCAGTTTTAGATGAATCATATCATTTCATAGATTATAAAAAAGTACCTACGCCAAACAATATCAATCACTTTATCGTTGATGTCGTATATGACTTAGTAGAAACATACCAACAGCTATATAACATTAATCCTTTAAAAGTTGGTATTTCTAGTGCAGGTGTCATTGATGAGGTTCATGGCAGAGTGGTTTATAGTGGACCAACTATTCCTAACTTCAAAAGTACAAATTTCCATACGTTACTATCACCTTTAAGTGCTCAAGTACATGTGTTTAACGATGTAAATGCTGCATTATTAGGTGAACTCGTTTTCCATAAATACGATCAGGAAAATATATTTTGCCTTACTTTGGGTACTGGTATTGGTGGCGCGTTTTATAATAATACGTTACAGCTATATAATGGTGAACGAAATAGGGCTAATGAAATAGGATATTTATTATATAAAATAGAAGATGGTACAACATTTGAACAACGTGCCTCCACTTCAGCACTTAAATCATTGATGCATGACTATGCGTTTGCATATGCTGATGATGTACCTAAGTTATTCGAAGCAGCAAAATATCATGACCGTACAGCTCTAGCTATACTTAACCAATGGGGGAACGATGTTGCAGAAGGTCTTGCTCAAATACAAATTATGTATGATCCAGGATTAATTCTGATTGGTGGTGGTATATCGACTCAAGGTAACCAATTACTTAAATATATTACACCGAAAATCAATCAATTTTTACCACACCAATTTGGACATGCACCTATTCAAACTGTACGTAGTGAAAATCATGCCGCTTTATTCGGTGCAGTGTCTAGATTTTAATATAACCTGAGAAATATTTGATATTGGAACATCAGTATTTCTCAGGTTAATTTTTTATTCATTCAAAATAACATGCTTCGTTTTTTGATAAACACCTTGCATATACTCATCGTCTAACAATAAATAACTTACGATATCAATTAAAAAAAGTGTAGCGATTTGAGTATTAATAAATCTGGAATCATTGATTCTAGATTGATCTGTTGTGATTAACACTAAATCTGCACATTGTGTTAAAGCACTACCCTCATAATTTGTAATTGCAACGACGTAAGCCCCTTGCTCATGTGCAATTTCTGCTGCTGCGATAAGTTCTGCAGTTTCACCACTATTCGATATAGCTACAAATGTATCTGATGCCGATAATAGAGAAGCAAAAATTTTCATTTGATGGGCATCTGTTGAAACATTTCCTTTCAATCCCATACGCATCATCCGATAATAAAATTCTGTAGCCGATAAGCCAGAACTACCTAATCCAGCATAAATAATTTGTCGACTACGTATGATTTGATTCACGAAACTCTGTATTTTATCATCTGCGATAAATTCACCTGTTTGTTGTATGATATCTTGATGATATTTGTGGATACGTTGTATAAGCGGGCTATTTTCAATTTTTTTATCTGTCATTTCTTGCTGTAAATTGAATTTCAAATCTTGAAAATTCTCGTAATTCAATTTATTGCTAAAACGCGTAATCGTAGCTGGTGATGTACCGATTGCATAAGCCAAAGAATTGATGGTTGAAAATGTATCATCAAAATCATTACTTTGAATATAATCTACAATTTGCTTATCCGTCTTGGTAAATAAGTGATGATAGCGTTGTATTCGGTTTTCAAATTTCATTTAAGTCACCTCTCAAAATAAGTATAAACAAAGTATAAATGAAAATGTTTTTCATAACAAACAAATGTATTGATTAATATTTTCTTGGTGTTATATTGAAATTACCTGCCAAATATAATTAAAATTATTTTTTAAAATTACTAAAGTTATGGAGTGTGTAATTATGTTACCAAAGGGATTAATTGTTTCTTGCCAAGCATTATCTGACGAACCATTGCATTCATCATTTATCATGTCAAAAATGGCCCTAGCAGCATATGAAGGTGGCGCAGTTGGTATTAGAGCAAATTCGAAAGAAGATATTATCGCAATCAAAAAAGAAATAGATTTGCCTGTTATTGGTATTGTTAAACGAGATTATGCTGGATCAAATGTCTTTATTACTGCCACACGTCAAGAAATTGATGAACTTATTACAAGCCAGTGTGAAGTTATTGCCCTAGATGCTACAATGCAAACGCGTCCCAAAGAATCACTTCAAGACCTTGTTGCTTATTTACGAGAAACTGCACCGAATATTGAGCTAATGGCTGATATTTCTACAGTGGAAGAAGCACAGTATGCTGATAAACTCGGATTTGATTATATTGGAACGACTTTACGAGGCTATACACCATATACACAAGGTCATATTTTATTCGAAGATGACTTCCAATTTCTTAAAGATGTGCTCAATCAAGTAAATGCCAAAGTCATTGCTGAAGGTAATGTTATGACACCTGAAATGTTAAAACAAGTCACGGATCTTGGTGTTCATTGCACAGTAGTAGGTGGCGCAATTACACGTCCTAAGGAAATTACCAAACGCTTTATACAAGCTATGAATCAGTAAACAGATAAAAGACCGTGAACATGCATTGTGTAATTAATTACTCAAACATTAATGTCATTGCGGTCTTTATTGATTTATATCTCTTTTGCTATAAATATTTTACGTTTTTCCCATTCCCCTGTTTGTTCATTATAGTTGTCACATGTTATCAAAGTTAATTGTTTAGTAGATGTATCTTGCTCATCTAGCACTTGTACATCATCTGGTTGCACATCAAATACTTTAGTAATCTTATAAGTGCGCTTTTCGTTTCCTACATTGAAATAAACTTTACTGCCTTTATGTACTTTAGGTAAACTTGAAAATTGATAATCAGAAGATCCTTTAACTGTATGTCCTGCAATCGCAATATTTTGATCGTTTAGTGACTCATTTCCTTCAGCAAAACTTACCCCTCTATCAAGTTGATTCGGCGTAGCAGGACCAGGATAAACTGGCGTCTTTATGTCAGCATCTGGTACCGAAATATAACCGACCATTTTTGTTTTATCTTTAGGTATAGCGGTGGATGTATGATGTCGCTGCCTACGTTCGTATTTTTCAACTTTTTTTTCATTATCTTTGACAGCAAAATAGTGTTGAATGGATGGTTTAGCAAACATATAAACAGCAGTTAATATGAGTAATATGCCAACAGTTGTAATGAGTCGGTCGCCCCATTTTTTCATGCTCTAATACCTCCCTTTACAGTTACATTTATTACTTTAAATATAGCGCAACACTTTATCATATATATTTATATTTATCATACCTTATCGTGATATTTTCGTAAATTTTATTACAATAAATTGCACCTTAATCAAAATAAGTGTTAAATATAAATAAATAGATACTTTATAATTACATTACCTAAAATAATCGAAAAAGGATGGTTTGCTTATGATACGTCATGCTACTAAAACAGATTTACCAAATATATTAGATATCTATAATGATGCAATCTTAAATACTACTGCAGTATATACATACAATCCACAAACTATTGAGGCACGTGAAGAATGGTTTGAAAAAAAAGCAAATAATCATGAACCTGTACTCGTATATGAAGAACAAGGCGAAGCAATCGCATTTGCAACTTATGGGTCTTTTCGTGATTGGCCAGCCTATCAATATTCCATTGAACATTCTATTTATGTAAATAAGCACCATAGAGGTAAAGGTATTGCTTCTCTATTGCTTGCTGAAATTATTCAAACTGCACGTGATCATGGATATAAAACATTAGTAGCTGGTATTGATGCAACTAATGATTATAGTATCTACCTACATAAGAAGTTTAAATTCACCCATTCAGGCACAATTCATAATGTAGGCTATAAATTTAATAAATGGCTAGACTTAGCTTTCTATCAACTCGACTTAAGTAACAACGAATAAATCGCTCATTTAAGGTGATTTTTATTGCAAAAACATTATGTTTAAAGATAATGACATATATTAACTTAAATTTCTAGATAATGATTGAAGAAAGCATACAAAAAAACTGCCACAAAGTCGGGAACCTTGTTGGCAGTCTGAAACTAAACATTATATGCTGTGACCTTATATTTAATGGTATATTTTACTACCTTCGGACACAAATTCTTCTGACTTTTGTTTCAATCCTTCTGCTTTCAATTCGGGGTTTTTTCGTAAATCATGAGAGATACGCATTGAACAGAATTTCGGCCCACACATACTACAAAAATGCGCAACTTTTGCTGATTCTGCCGGTAACGTCTCATCGTGAAATGATCTCGCTTTATCAGGATCTAAAGAAAGGTTGAATTGGTCATACCATCTAAATTCAAACCGTGCCCTACTGATCTCATCGTCTCTTTTTTGGGCACCTTTCATACCTTTTGCTAAATCAGCTGCATGTGCCGCTATCTTATATGTGACTACCCCTTCTCTTACATCATCTTTGTTAGGCAATCCTAGATGTTCTTTAGGTGTAACGTAACACAACATCGCAGTGCCATAACTCGCAATCTGTGCCGCTCCTATTGCAGAAGTAATATGATCATAAGCTGGGGCAATATCTGTTGTAAGCGGTCCTAAAGTATAAAATGGTGCTTCTTGACAATAAAAATCTTCAAGTTCCTGATTTTCTTTTATTTTATGAATTGGCACATGTCCTGGACCTTCAACCATCACTTGAACATCATACTTCCATGCAATAGCTGTAAGTTCTCCTAATGTTTTTAATTCCAAGATTTGGCTTTCATCATTTGCATCATAAATTGATCCAGGTCGTAAACCATCGCCTAAAGATATTGCAATATCATATTCTCTTAAAATTTCACAAATTTCGCTAAAGTGCATATATAAGAAACTTTCTTCATGATGCGCTAAACACCATTGTGCCATAATTGAACCACCACGCGAAACAATACCCGTTAAACGACTCACTGTAGTTGGTACATATCTTAATAATACGCCTGCATGAATCGTAAAATAGTCTACACCTTGTTCAGCTTGTTCGATTAAGGTATCTCTATAAATTTCCCAAGTAAGATCTTGTGCGTTACCATCTACTTTTTCTAACGCTTGATATATTGGAACTGTCCCAACTGGAACAGGAGAATTACGTAATAAAAACTCACGTGTTGCGTGAATATTTTTACCAGTTGAGAGATCCATAATTGTGTCAGCACCCCAGTGAATTGACCATACTAATTTTTCTATTTCTGCTTCTATTGAAGAACTCACTGCTGAATTCCCTATATTAGCATTAATTTTCACTTGGAAATTTTTCCCGATAATCATTGGTTCTGATTCTGGATGATTTATATTATTAGGAATAATTGCGCGTCCACGTGCAATTTCAGAACGTACATACTCAGCTGATATATCTTCTCTTGTTGCAATAAATTTCATTTCTTTTGTAATAATACCTTGTCTTGCATAATGCATTTGTGTCACATTTTTTCCAGGTTTTGCTTTACGTGGTTTATATTCAAAGGGTGTTTCTACGAATTTTTTATGGTTATCTTTTTTAAAACCATTATCCAATGAAACGACTTTACGTCCTTCATAAAAGTTCGTATCGTCACGTTCTTCAATCCACTTGGCTCGTAATTGTGGTATGCCTTTTTGAACATTCACTTCATAATCATCATCATGATAAGGTCCAGCAGTATCATAAACAACTACTGATTCATTAGGCGTTGTGCCTTGCTCTGTGACAGTCGGTGATAGTTCTATTGACCTAAAAGGCACTTGAATATCTCGTTCTTCACCGCTAATCCATAATCGTTGACTAGATGGAAATTGTTTCTTTAATTCAATTTTATCTTGTTCCATAAAAAAACTCCTTAGCATGTATTATTGCTAGGAGACCTGGTCAGAAATCGCATATATAGTGAAGTTAAACAACAAACAGTATCAAATTACATTTTGAAACTGCTATGTTATGCTTCCCTACGCTGGTATTAACCAGATCAGGTTCAAAGGGTTGAGACCAATGTCTCTTTCAGCTATTGAAAAGCACCCCTAGCAATTGATATTAAATTCTGATTCAAACTTAACACTAATCATTTTTAATTACAAATAAATTTATAAAAAATATTCATATTCTTTTTCAAAAATTCATCATATTTTTCACTGTCTAATTTATCAGTGCGCTAAATCCTGTAAAAAAGCCAGAAGATATATAGTACTTCAATATCCTCTAGCTTAAACTTATTTTGAATATATATTAACTTCAAATATTACATTTTGTACGTATTCAACTTATTAATCATATAATCTGCTGCAATCATTAGCATAAAAATTAACATAAACGACATCGTAACGTCGCCTAAAAAATGGGCACCAATACGTAAACGACTGAGACACATAATAATTGTATACGCCAATCCAATATTGAATATCACTTTTTGCGATTTTAACTTTTTAAAATAAAAGGCTATAAACATAAAATATGCCGCATCAGTCGTATGCCCTGAAGGGAAAGAACTATGTCCAGTATTACCATTTATCGTTAACCAATTTGTAAAATGCGCTCCATGAGTGCCGATTTCATATGGTCTTGCGCGTCCCCATAATTCTTTTATACTATCAATAGTTTCTAATCCAACAAGTAATACAAAAAAACTAACTAGCGCTACTTTAAACAACCTTTCTATTTCATTTTGATCTATACGTTTTAACCAAAATTGATAGACAACTAGTATAATAATAAGCAAAATAATAAATGTAATTAAGTACCCTGCACCTATAGATAATGCACTTCCTGCATCACCTTCATTACTAGCCACGCCTATCGGTTTATGCTTCTTAATATTATCTAAACTTGATACGACATACTGCACTGTTTCTGATAGAAGTGAATTAGTTTTTATTAAAGTATAAATAAATGTCATAATTAGAATGATATATTTAGCTAATTTGCTATGTAATCTTGAAAATATATAAAAATTTAAAATAATCATTGAAATAATTAATATTAACGTAGGCGGAAATAACCCTAAATCTTGAAATATTGTTCCAAATACAGAATTCTGATTCATAAGAAATTGTGAAACAGGTAAGTCAATCCATAAAGCCGCAAGTAAAATGCTGCTAAGTATGACTAGAATGAGTGTCGCTAATCTTTTCGAAATAACCATATATCCTCCAGACTTCAAATAACCAAAAATTTTAAAAAATATTTATTTGATTTAAAAATATTTTTCAACTCATCATTACCCTTAATAAAGATAAATATGTTTAAAATTTAAATATTATATAATATTTTATTGTTATTCACCTTTATTAATGCAGTAAAATTAGCGATTTAAGGTTAAATTTCATCATTATAAATATTCCTCATTTTTAGTTAATGTGACAGTACTGTAAGGTCACAAATCTCCTATAAAATGATATATTAAATGAGTAGCGAAAATTATTTTCATAAAAAGTTCTTCATATACTGAGTTATGCTCAGTCAGACATAAAACGACAGACCTCTATAACATGAGATCTGTCGTTTTACTTTGTTTATTATCCATTATAATATAAATGTTCTTTTAGAATTATTTATTCATTTCCAGCCACTTTACCATTTCATTAAGATTGTTCACTGTAATAGTAGGTTGCTGACCATTTTCATCAAACACTTCATTTTTTCGATTTACCCAAACCGTGTTAAATCCAAAATTGGCAGCGCCTGTAACATCCCATGTATTCGATGATACGAATAAAATATCTTCACGCTTTAATTTATAATATTCTAAAACGAGTGCATAGCTAGCAGGACTCGGTTTATATTGTTTAATTTCATCCACGCTAATTACGGTATCGATATATTCAGCTATCTTTGAATTATCAACTAATGGCATGAGCATATTATCACTACCATTTGAAAGCACACCCAAATCTATATTCTTTGCTTTTATATCTGATAATGCTCTAGGGATTTCCTTAAAATAGGTTAAATCTAAATATGCTTCAAATAATCTATTAACGTCCTCACGATTATATTGAATTTCATGAACATCTAAAGCGTAACGTAATGTCTCTTTAGTCAATTCATCAAATGAAATATAACGTTGCATTGCTTGCCTTAAAAACATGTGCCTCATTTGCGTCTCTCTCCACAACTTTGCAATAGAGGTCGCTAAATCATCATCAAAATCTGGCATATTATTTTTTAGAGATGATATATCAAAAATTGTGCCATATACATCAAAGATTATAGCTTTATACATATTAACCCTCCCTCTTACAAATAAAAAATCAAACTTACTTACTCTTATACACTTTCACAATAATTTAAAACAGGTTCTATTGTATTTTCAATATTTTTTTATGGGGCTCTTTGTAAATTTTGTGTAAATTTACAAATTGCAACATTAACATTCTTAAAATCGGATATAGAAAAGTAAGAGAGGAGGCTGGTTGTTATGAGAAAATTATTTGCACATGATTTATTCAATCTCTTTTTCATCGCGTTCTGTTATATGGTCTTGATTACTTTAACGCTATTTGTATTTGATATTTTTGAAGTAAAAACAACCGGTTCTGTATTTTTAGAAACTTTAAGTTCAATTACTATTTTTAAAATTTTTAACAACACTTTGTTTAACGGTTTATTCACTTTATTTTTAATCATTTCATTCGTGCTTGTCGTTTATAAATCTTTAGACCTTTATATAAAAAAAAGATAGCACTTTCAAAAATTAATTTTATATTTTAGCTATATTAACAACTTTCGTAGTTCTTTATAGCCTACTTTAAGTTGTATGAATTATAATTCTAATAAAAATTATATTGTAACATTACAATGCAAGTTATATAATATTCTTAGAGAATGCTTTAGTGTTTTATATCAATTCTATCAATGTGCCATCTATCATCATAGTTATATTCCATTCCCAGAATTAAACTTTATGCACCCATTAAAAATACATGATATAAAACCGCATTCTTATCAAATTCAAGCTTATACACAAGAAGCTTATTTGAAAAAAGAGATCTAAAATCGCTTTCAGGCAGTGATTTTAGATCTCTTTCAATATTCGTGTGTTATTCACTCATGTATGTTTTAAAACTGCTGATTCTCAAGTTATACTTCGTAACACAATATAATTATTAACCACTCATACATTTAAATGCACTTTCCATGTGAAACCTGTTTTTCATATATTTAACCGAACACTTTCTCTTACAACTATTCCTTTAACTAACTTTTAGTAAATTTATTAATCAAACCTATATTTTTTTTACTACTCTCTCTTTAATAAGTTAAAAATTATCTTTCCAACTTCTAATTATTAATTCTAAATATACCTTTATTAATCTTTGTTAATATCCATTCATTTTTAAGGGCTTACAGTTGTAAAATAGTTTTATTACTTATTAATAATAGTACCATTTGAGGCCAAAGGTGATATTTGTGATTAGTTCTATATCTATAAGAAACCATTACTCAACTGAATTAGCACGATGTATAAATGAAACCATGATATTAATACCGTTAGGAGATCCCTGTAAATTATTTTTAAATGGGGCTGTTGTTACCATAGAAGACGGCATAATCATTAATAATGCAGACTTATATCAATTGTTAGATGTCCATAATCTTATTGAAATAAAAATACCGTTACCTTTATTTATGACAAGAGATGCTTACCTAGTCAATGCTTATTTTGACTTTAACCGTATTAAACATATAGATCAATTTAAAAATATGATTTTGCAAGAATTACACAAAGATTTTTCTAAAGAAGCGCATCTCACTTCCTATATTTCTAAAATAATAGATTATTTAATAAAAGAAGCCAAAGTGCCTTTGCAGGATATATATTTACCTCAACTACATACAAAACATCCTTTATTAAATAAAATCATTCAATATATACATAAAAATATATTTGGAACACTCACGACCCAACAAATTTCTAAGGCGTTTTATATATCTCAATCTTATATTTCTATTCTATTTACAAAAGTATTGAATATTAATTTCAAGTATTATACTACTTCCTTAAAAATAGCTTTGTCTTTGTATGACTTGGCACAAGACAATAAAAATATTTATGATATTGCCGCTAAATATAGTTTTAAAAATGTAAGTACATATACAAAGCATTTTAAATATTATGTTAATATGCCACCTAAGCGATATATCTACCTCTTTAGATGTGGAGAGTTTGATATCCCTTATCGGCCTGTAACTGATCATATAGTTTTGTCCAAACATATCTCTGAATTTTATAAACATACTACTTCTAATAATGAAGCTGTTAACGATATAGATTTAACTCACATTAAATATAACCATTATTTTAAAGATCCTTATATCGTAATTGAGTTAGAAAACATGTACGATTTATTAAATTTCAAGAGAAATAATATAGAAAGTATAATCTATTCACAATTTTCAAAAGTAATATTACTAATTAAAAACATAAACTTTGATTTTATAAATAATCTAGCAATGCAAAAACTATTTAATGCAATTGAATTTCTGACACGGAAACATTGCCACTTAACATTTAAAATCACTAATATCTCTTCATTCCAATCGTTCAACTATTATATATTACAAGCATTTAATACATCACTATCTTACATACAATGTTTAAATAGTATCTCCCTACTATTTGAGCTTACATCTCATAGTATCAATAAGACGAATCACTTAGTTAAACGTCTACAAAAAAAATATTCTAATTTAAAATTAGGCATTTGTGTAGACGATATCATCCTCACTAAATTAACTTTAAGTGACATGATTACAACTATCACTGCTTTCGATGTTGATTATTATTATATTAATCTTGATTTTATTGAACTAGGAACACAATTAAAGCAAAAATCAAAACAAAATAACAACGAATACAATTTAAGAGAATCAATCTTACTCTTTATTAATCGCATGACTAACGCCTATTCACACAAATTAATTTTCAATAATATTACACATCACGCATTGAGACGCTACTTTAATAATCTTAATTGCGAAAGTCACATACTTTTACTCCATTTACTAATTGATTTAAATCAAAAAATTGGTGGTCTGGGTTATCCTTACTACTCAAATGATAAGAATAGACTCATGCTTATTGGAAGTCATCAAAGTACAATGCCAATTGTGCATATTTACAATTTATTACAACCATTTATCAATCAACATATCATGTTGCATTCCTGTGGTATGGTAAGTAAAATAAATAATCACTATCATTTATTGTTATTTACTAATCTCATCAGGAACCCTAGTCAATCATCTATAATTGTTAACATTTATCACCATTATTCTAAAGATTTCCCAATATTCACGCGCCTGCTGAATCAAAACCATGGCATTATAACGAATATGATTTCAGCTGATTTAAATTTAAATTCTATTGAGCCTTCATTGTTAACACAAATTAATAAGGCAAATCATCCATTAGCTAAATTAAGCTTACATAATCATAATCAAGCTATTACATATGCCCTTTCTAATTCATCTATACAATATGTAGTTATTCCACCAAATTAACCACAAAAAGCCCCAGATATTATTCATCTGAGGGCTTCTCTATTTCAAAGAACGTTTGCAATTTTTCTAAGTTATATTCATCTAATCTATACTGTGATACGACAGAACCTGCTTCCAATTGTAATACTTCATCTGCACATGATAGTAATAACTCATAATCATGAGTTATTACTATTATTGTATGCCCTTGCTGGGCCAAATCATTAATAATTTCGCTCATTTCTCTCATTCTTTTACCATCTAGACCACTTGATGGTTCATCAAATATTAAAACGTCTCTTTGGGTTTCCACAGCGCTAGCAATGGCTAAACGTTGTTTTTCACCACCTGAAAGTGCTAATGGATGCCGCTCAATATGACTAGCTATCCCATATCTTGTTAAACACGATTTAATTGCTTCATCACTCAATTGATCATTACTTAATCTCAGTTCTTCTTCCACATTTTCTGCAAATAGCTGATTATTAACATCTTGAAAAACCATATATACATGATTTAATCTCTGGTTTCGAGTTAATACACTCTTTTCATTATTTACTTTACCTTTAAATTTACGTTCAAGACCTGTTAAGCAACGTGCAAACGTAGATTTTCCAGAACCATTGTAACCAATTAAAGCTGTCACTTCTCCTTTAGGTAACTTTAGCTTATCGATATTCAATGCAAGTGGTTGTTTAGCTTTGTATCTGAAATAAAAGTTATGTAAGTTTAAATACGTGGTACTTTCACTTTTAACTCGTTTGGGTTTCATATGAGTGAGATGCGTGTGCCTCAAACCTAATGAAGTCAACGTCTCAAGTGATAATGTATTAAAAGTGTAATTATCATATCTTTTTTTTATAGTTCCTTGCTCCATAACGATAAAACGATCTACTACATCTATTAAATAGTGTAAGCGATGCTCCGCAATTACTATAGTCTTTCCTGTGCTTTTCCAAAGTTCAATCATGCTTTTTAATCTAGTAATCGTCTTAAAATCTAAGTTAGATGAGGGTTCATCAAGTATAATCAATGCATGTCCAGAAACTTGAATTGCCGTGCATGCAATAAGTTGCTTTTCTCCTCCTGAAAGGCTAAAAATACCTCTATCTAGTAAATGTTCGAGGTTAAATTGATATGCGCTATATCCAATATCTGATTTTATTTGCGTAGGGTTAACGCCATAATTTTCAGGTTCAAAGGCAAGTTCACTTGTTGTGTTCAAGCAAAAAAATTGAGATCTAGGATTCTGAAATACGGACCCACTTTCTTTAGAAACATCATAGATAGATTGGTCTTTCATATCTTTATTATTGATTATTATTTCACCTTCAATATGCCCCTTAAAAAAATGAGGTATTGCTCCGTTTAATATGCGCGTTAATGTCGTTTTACCACAACCTGAAGCGCCGGTTAAACAAATCACTTCCCCTTTATTTACAGTAAGATTTATATCGTTCAGTGCCTTTTGTTCATTTTCATAATTAAACGATAATCCTTTTATTTCAATCATTTTTTAACCTCACAATAGATAATAAGCAATGTATAATAATAATCCTATACCTAAAAACAACCAATCCAACCAACTTAACTTTAATTTTATGATAGCTGTTCTTCTATGCGTTAAATTCAAGCCACGCGTCATTGCAGCAACAGTCAATTCATTGCCTATTTTCACAACACTACTTAACATCGGTACAATACGATATTCTATGTATTGAATTGGTTTTTTTAAAGCAAATCGCAATGAGATGCCTCTCATTTTCATAGCATCTCTAATTAAAGCTGATTCCACCTTAATTGTCGGTATGAATCTAAACATCACTGATATAGGTATCGTAATCTGTCTAGGTAACTTCAAACTTTCCAACCCAACGATGAGCACTTCTACTTGTGTAGTCTTGAAAATATAATACCCCATAACAAGTGCCGGTAAAAAGCGCGTAACAATACCTGAAGGAATAAATATTGCTAGTGTTGCAAATTGACTCTGACCAACTGTAATGAAGGCTTCTCCATACCAAGCACAAGTAATGAGTACAAGTGCTGATATACCTTTTACATATTTACCTATCATCACTATTAATACGACTGGTATCAACATAATTAATAATCTCACTATAACTTGATTACCAGTTACACTACCGGTCAATGAGATAAGCGATACAATGATCATAAGTGCTAACTTTATTCTTGGGTCCAGATTATATAATTTATCTTGCTTTATTATATGATTATACATATTAAATCATACCTGCACGCTTAAAATGCTTTTTCAATACACCTTTTGCAATATATGCGCCTAACCATGCCCCAACAATTGTTGTAATAATGATTACAGGAATCATTCCAAATGAAAATAATCCTGCTACTGTCGCCTCATAATTTGCACCATATTTTTCTCGAATAAATGATAAATATGAAGTTCTCATAAAGTAGAATGGCAATAAATTACCAACAGACCAAAATGAAAATACGATATAACCTACAATATTATATTTCCAACTTTTATAGCGTCCAACAGACATGATAACATCTGCAATAATTATTATTGGGACACTGAGGATCAATGCTATCCATGGATGTCCCATGATTGCTAATATTAAACTAACCACTATTCCACATATGGTCAGCGCTCCAAATTTTTGAGTTTTACTGAGTAGTAACATTATAGGAATAGCACCAATTAAACCTATCATTGCTGGAAGTAACACCATAAAAATAGGGATAATGCCTAAAATACCTGGTGGTGCTATAAAAATGAAATAGACAGCCGTAAACAATCCAATATTTATTAAGTCTTTAACATCAATCTTATTATTCTTCATCGATAACTCCTTTTAACATCAATCAACATTTGCTTCTTCAATATCAAACACTGTTACAAATATGTAATTAACGATCGTACTCTACATATTCCCACGATACTATAATTGAAAACGATTATCAATAACAGCGCGCTGTATATTAAAGAAAGTGATCTAATATATCATTAGACCACTTTCCATTATATACAATTAATATTTTAAAACTAAGTGCGGTGTTTCAATACGAAAGTCTTTTTTTAATTCACTTGTTTTTATCTTATTTAAAAGCGTCAATTTATATATCATCCATTTTTCATCTGTAGCTGTAGTTAGATAGCCATATGTAAAATCACTTCCTAACATAAGTGCTGTCATACCTTCAGATATTAAATAATTAAATTCTAAACTTCGTAACTGCATCGTATTTTTATCCACAGCCTTCACTTCTATCATATCGTTCAACCTATTTTGTGTTACATAAAACGATAAATTATCATAGTCTTTTGTAAAATAAGGTGTAAAGCGATAGTAGTGGTTCCCATTTTTCGTGATTGTGCTTGTCTCCGCCTCATAAGGATATGCTTTACGTTTATTACCAATACGCTTTTCAATCGTCATATTATCAATACGCATTTCTAAAAATATATCCCACACTTTTTCTTTAATTAAATATGGCATAATCTCGTCCATAGTCACCCCAAATTTAAAGCGTGTTTGATCATTAACTGCTAAAGGTATATAAATCATTTCTTTCTTATTTCGCGAAACAAGTTTTAATTGAATCATAGTAGCTACCTGGTTAGGATTAATAATGGATTTTAAAAACTCTACTTCTAAATTAAAACCTTTATCATTAAAATTAAATTGTGTAAGCATTAAATCAGGTTTAGTAAGTTGTTGAAATTTAAAAAATGGCTCATCTTTATCGAATTGAATTTCTAATCCTTCTTGGTATGCATTAAAGTTATAAAATCCACCATTCTTATAGCTTTCTTCGACAATTTGATAATGGTTCATATCCTTCTTACGTGCATAATATAATAATGGTTTTAACCCATCTTTTAATAATGCATCCACGCGTGAAGGTACTTTTAGGATAAAATCACCTAAGGCATCCATCCACTCTTGTTTTTTATCATCTGCTATTTTTAACGAAAAGTTGTTTGTTCTTGAGAAAGAAAAATGTCTGTCTATGAAACATGCTAATACTTCATCTTTATTATCTAACGTACTATTTATGATTTCTTCAGTAATCAATGACATGACTTGATAAAAATCTTTAGGTGAGACATAAGCTGAACTCATATGTTCCCCTTCACGTTTTGTTGCATAATAATATGGTTTATCACAGAGTACTGCTATTTTTTGAGCATTTATATATGCTTTCATAGTAAATAATTGGTCTTCCGCACTTTTCAAATCTTCTGGGAATACAATACCATGCTTTTTTAGAAGTGAGGTTCTATAAAACTTTGTAGGACTTAATGTGTACATAATTCTAGAATTGGAAAGTGTCACAGAATCACTGGTTCTTTGGAACATTGATTTTGGCACTCCACGACCATTGACGCCTTGCATTTTCACTAAGACTACATCAGCATTATTATTGTCCACAAAACCTGCGACATCTTTTAAAGTATCTGGGTTAATGTAATCGTCAGAATCTACAAAGAATACATATTCCCCTTGTGCAATTTCTAACGCTGTATTTCTTGGTTTACCTGGTCCACCTGAATTAAATTCAAGCTGCTTTACAACCAAATTCAATGTGTTCTTAAAAGGTTCTACGATTTTTAGTGTGTCATCTGTAGAGCAATCATCAACAAGTATCACTTCAAAATCTTTTTTATTAAACGTTTGTTGTTGAAGGCTTTGCATAAGCTCTTTGATATATGCCTCTGAATTATAACTCGGTACTATAATTGAAAATTTCATTACTAACCTCACCTCGTAAAAAAGTGAGTGCCATTACAAAGTCGTATACTGCGCTCAATAAAGATATTAAAAAATCAGTCGCTTGTTAGTTAACAATCCTACTTTATGGATTTCTTAACAATAATGCTGTTCAATCTTTATATACTTAGAGTTTATATTTTCCTTTGCACTTCACTCACAAAATTTAACCTTATATTTAGCTTATAGATATTCTTAACTTCCGAATAAATGTCTTACCAAACGTTCACTAGAGCGTCCATCTTGATATTTAAAGTGTTTATCTAAGAAGGGCTCTACTTTCTCTAGTTCATAATCTTCGTTGTCTAATGACGTAATTAAATTATCGAATGATTGAACAATCTTTCCTGGAACGAAAGTCTCATATGGTTCATAAAAGTCCCGAGAAGTAATGTAGTCTTCTAAATCAAACGCATAAAATAGCATAGGGCGTTTGAAAACTGCAAATTCGTATACCAAGGAAGAATAATCACTGATTAAAATGTCTGTAATAAACAAGATATCGTTTACTTCTCTCATATCTGATACATCTACAAAGTATTGTTCATATTCTCTAGGAATTCTTAATCTATTTTTAACAAATGGATGCATTTTAAATAATACGACTGCATTATTTTCACGACAATAACGTGCAAATCTTGCAAAATCAATTTTAAAAAATGGATAGTGTGCAGTATGATGACCATTACCTCTAAATGTAGGCGCAAAAAGCACTACTTTTTTCCCTTTAATAATAGGTAATACTTCTTCCATTTCCGTTACTATTTGTTGCTCATAGTTTTTGTCAAATAACGTATCTGTTCTAGGTACACCAGTTGGAATAATATTTTGTTCTTTTATCCCAAAAGCCTCCCCATAAAATGGAATATCTGTTTCTGATGACACAAAGGCTTTTGTGTAATTTCTATGATTAACAGAGTTGAAAAATGGACCACCCTTTTTACCTGCACGGCTGTATCCAACAGTTTTAAATGCACCTACAGCATGCCAAACTTGAATGATTTCTTGGCTTTTCCTAAAATTCACAGTATAAAGTAATGGGTGAAAATCATCTACAAATATATAATCAGCTTTACCTAGTAAATATGGGAATTTAAATTTATCAATAAAGTTTCTTCTCGCAGAAATATTAGATTTAAATAAACAATGAATTTTGTATTTTTCGTCTAAATTTTGTCTTAACATTTCATTATATACATACTCAAAATTCCCAGATATATCGGCTCTTGAATCAGAAGTAAACAAGACCGTATTCCCTTTTTTCAAATGGAAAAATTTTGTTGTATTAAAAATGAATTTAAACATTGTATTTCGTACATTAAAAGAATATTGATTATATTTTAATTTTAACTCTTTCATCTTTTCTTTGACTGGATTCATTTTAGGTACAGGCACTTTAAAATTAATATTTAATACAAATTCATTTACTTCACTCGAAATCATTGGTCTAACGGTATATTCTGTTGTCTTTGAGTTGCCACCTTTTTTGAATGTCCACTTATAGCAATTTAATAGATAATTGTTTTTACCATTTTCTGTTTCCTGGTTTTCATATGCTTCTAATTGTTCCTCTGTTAACTCATATTCATTTGCATCTAATAATCGTTCATTAATATTTCCAATGTAATCGTAGTCACCTTTATAAATTAACAAATATTCTCCTGATGGAAGGTAGTTTCCATTATCAAGAATTGCTACATTAAAGCGTGCTTTAAATTTATTACCATTTATCTGTACATTATTGGCAAGTAGCTCCTTTGTCTCAGTTAAATTTCGTAATATAAAATTGTGCTTATTCATTATGATGTCATCTACATGACCTTCAATAAATAATTGAATACGTTCCCAGTAGATATTATCAATTATTATTTTAGATTTACCCAATTTAACAAATCCTCTCTAATTGCGTTATGAAGTTTATCTTTCATCTTAATTGTGTAGATTCAAGCGAATGAGTATGATTGCTGAATCGAGAAAGTATATGTGCTAATTACATAATCCATTTAATTACCGTTTTTCCCCATGATGTTGATAAATCTTCTTCAAAAGCTTTCACAGCATCATTAATGTTCTTAACTTCAAACTCATTTCCTTTTAATAAGGCTAACTTTTCAACAACATCAGGATGATTTTTATATAAATTAGCAATATCTTTAAAGTCTTGCACACCACTTCTACTACTACCAAATAGCGTTAATCCTTTTTCTAATACTAAACGCGTATTTACTTCTACAGGATATTCATTTACGCCTAATAAGCTAATCGTCCCTTCTGGAGAAATCAAATCGATGATCTGGTTAATGGCTGATTGACTACCTTTTCCACCTACACATTCAAAACCATGATCAAACGTTACACCTTCAGGTACATCATGTATATGAAAGACCTTTTCTACAAATGAAAAATGACTTAGTTTATAATCTGTTTTACCAAATACGTAAATTTTAGCGTTTGGATAAACTGTGTGAAGTAAGATAGCAGTTATATATCCTAAATTCCCATCTCCCCAAACTGCAAAACTATTCTTATAAGCAATAGATTTACGTTCAAAGCGTTGTATTGCATGCCAACTCACTGTTACTAATTCAGAATAGGCAATCGTACTTAAATCTTCTATACCCTCATCTATTTCAACTACTCTATCATGATTCATAAAAACATAATCTTGCATAAATCCATCATAACCGCTAGACCTAAATTTGCTACTTGCTAAATAGTTCTCAGCAATCACTTCATCTTCTTCTACGGGTGTATTTGGAACCATAAGTACTCTTGTACCTGGATGATATATCCCTTTATTGTCATAAACTACTTCTCCTACACCCTCATGAATTAATGACATAGGTAGCTTTTGTTCTAAAACTTTATGATTTCTACTTCCTGTATAATACCTTTGGTCCGCTGCACAAATAGATAAATACAAAGGGCGTACAATGACTTTATCACTTTTTATATCTTCGTTATTGTACGTTACTTCAAATTGTCTGGGCGATACAAGTTGATATACTTGATTAATCACGCGACATCCCACCTTTTATGATTGAGTTAGCAACTTTAAGATCATAAGGGGTCGTAATTTTAATATTGTATAATTCTCCCATGACAATTTTCACAGGTTTACCTGCCACTACCAGTATCTTACAAGCATCCGTCAATATTTTCTTATTCTCATTTGATAACTCATTGTAAGTATGTTTTAACAATTGAATATTAAATGATTGAGGGGTTTGCCCTTGATACATTTCACTTCTTACAGGGATAGATTGAATGGATTCCCCATCATCCGAAGTAATAATGGTATCTGTAGCTGGTATCACGGTATCAACCGCACCATGTTGAATCACAGTTTCTATATTTTCTTTGATGATACGTCGCGTTAAAAACGGACGTACTGCATCATGCGTTATAATTACATCTTCTTCATTGACTCCATTTTCTACTTCAACTGCATGAATGATGTTCATAATCGTTTCATTGCGGTCGGAACCACCTTGTACAACTTCAATTCTGTCGTCAGTAATATTATGTTTACGTAAAGTATCTTTTGTATGTGAAATCCATTTTTGAGGTGTTGCAATAAAAATTTTATCAAATTCACTTGTAAGTAAGAATTTTTCAACTGTATGAATAAGTATCGGCTTGCCATCTAAATCTAAGAATTGTTTAGGTAAAGGAACGTTTCCCATTCTCGAACCAATACCTCCAGCTAATATACCAGCATATATCATATATTTTCCTCCTAAATATCCGGTTCATTCATAGTTATTATTATTGTAAAATTTATTGAATTTCTCTATATGAATACTTAAAAAAATACCTCCCACCAATAGTGTACAAAGTTAATATTTAAGTATAATATTACCAATTTCCAAATTTCTTTTCTAGTTATATCCATATTGCCTCAAGTTAATCATTGTCATACTTATATTATTTTCTATATTATTTGAACTTCAGTTCACATTACCTGAAGTTTACTCTCTAAATGCAAAAAGCCAGTAGACATCCTGCAATAGGATATCCACTTGCTTTTATGTTTTATTTAAGCCTTTCCTTATCGTAGTTTATAGGATATCTAATCATCTTATATCAACTTGATTATCTATTACCTACATCGTGACCAATTTCTACTGTCTTATCATTTCGATTATATAATGCAGCTTGAACACTTCCAAAGTTAGGGTCATTACGTTTCTCTTCAACTTGGAAACCTAAACTCTTGAAAATATCAATATCTTGCTTGTTCGTCGCATTTTCATAGAAAATTTTGCCATAATCATTATAGAAGCGTGGCTTATCAATAGATTCTTGTAGTGTACCGTTACCTCTCAAATAATCTATAAGCACTTCGTTAATCGTGGTTGGTATTTTATTACCACCTGGTGTACCAATGCCCATATAATAATCCGGTCCAACTACTATACTTGGCGCTGTAAATGACCTAGGCTCTTTATGTTTACCAGCATAATTCGGACTCGCAGGGTTCGAAGAAAAGTTTGATAAAGAGTTGTTCATATAAAAGCCCTCTTTCATAAACTTACCTGTTCCAAAGAAGCTAGATAACGTATTTGTAGTGCTTGTTAACTTACCGTCTTTATCAATAACAACGAAATGTGTCGTACTCGTATTATCAACATTTGTCGTATTAAAATTACTATTAAAGTTAATTTCATTCAACTTGCCTAATAAATAGTCTTGCGATAAGTATTCATCATAATCTTCATCCTGACCATTTACGATATCTCTATTTCTGTACATCAGTGCTCTTGATTTCAATATGCCAGTTATGTAATCTAAGCGATTATCTGGGGCAGCTTGATTATCAGTTGCTTCATCAATTTTTAATCCTTGTAGCATTAATGTGCCACCTAATGGATTAGACGCAGAATATACTTTATTATTTAAGTAATCTGTACTCACAGGTTCTTTTTTCTCTGATTTATAACTCTTAAAATCTTTTTCTGTCAATTTATCATCAAGTTGTTTAGAAATACTCTTACCAACTTTGTCATAAAAATAATCAGGACCTTTATCTCTAATCCCTCTTAATGTTTCAGCTAATTCTGGTTGTTTTATAACATCTCCCTCTCTTTTGGTTTGTTTACCATCAAAGAAAGGAGAATCTCTATCAACATCAGAACCATAAAGCTTCAAACTACGTTCTAATTCAGAATCGACTTCAAATCCATCTTCAGCAAGAGGGATAACGTAATTCATAATTTTCTTTTCATCCATCTTTCCTGCTTCTTTATGGGCATCATGCAGACCACGCACAAATCCTGGGGTACCTGTTTGATCTTTATTTTTAAAATTAAAAGAAGATATATCTTTATATTGCCATTGCTTCGGCGCAACATTAGGTTGACCGTCGTAAGATAACATGGCACCACCACCACCTAAACCAGATGAGTGTGGTTCTGTTATAGCAAGCGCATAGGACACACCCATGGAGGCATCAACTGCATTACCACCGTCTTTCAATATTTTTTCGCCCACACGTGTTGCTATGGGGTTATTTGAAGCAACACCGTAATTTTTGTCTGATGTATCTTGATCATGATCAGCAATTTTATTCTCATATAAATCATCTTTATCATAGTTATCTTTTTTGGTTGCCATAAAAAACAGGATAGAAATGATTATAGTTAGGAGTAATATTACGATGAGCGTTTTTCGATTATAAATACTCATAACTAAGCTCCTTTAGACAAATATTGATGATGAGATGATTTAAGTTCATTTAGCTCATATGGATCAAGTCCTTCATTCGCTTTAGCGAATATAATTAATAGAAAAATGACTAATACTACTGCAATGACTGTAATACTTACCCAATGTTCTTTAATGTTCATATATGTACCCTCCATTCTCTTTTTTAAGCTTCACGCTTTTACTTTGAATATTATTTAGCATTTTAATTTCTTCTACTTTATTAGGGCGTGCTTCAGTAATTTTTCCTGCTTGTGATTTAATTGGTGTAACCATAAATTGCGATTGCTTTCCATTCCAATTTTGTTGCACTGCCAATCCTTGTTTATTCTTAGATAGAAATCCTTCTGATGTAACATTACCCAAACTATAAAAGATGCTTGTTCCTTTATATTTCTCTATTTTTTGAACTACTGTGTTATGTCCAATAATTACATCAGCACCAGCATCTGAAAGTGCATGTGCATATTGTCTTTGCCTCGTTGTAACTGCTCGTTCATCGGTAATACCCCAGTCTACGTTGACGACGACATAATCATTATTTTCTTTAAGTTTTTTTATTAAAGGAATAAAAATATTGGGTTCTAAACTTACTGAGGTTGTATTTTTTATTGGATCTGTATAATCGGATTCAACATCAGTAAATGAAACATTAGCGATTTTTTTCCCTTTAACAGTTTGTTGCACTGTTTTACTATTTATCGGGTTAGAACCATTTCCAGTTAAATAATTATAGCCCGCTTGTGCTTCCACAGCTTTGCTAAAATCTCTAGCTGTTATATTATCTGTAACTTGGTTAACAATATTCAAACTTTTAACGTTTAATTCCTTTAAAAACATTACATTCTCTAAGTTATTGTTAATATTCGTTTTTTTATCATTTGAAAAATCGGAAAGTTTTAAACTTGCTGTTGAATAATCACTTCCTTTTAAAATATCTTTAATAGCACCAAATGATTCATTGATATTATTTTTTCGGATATGGTTATTTAACTCCACATTGCCTAAATAAGTCATCCTTATGTCACCTTGACTTTTACTCATAGCTTTAACGGGGACTATCTTTTCTGAGTTCATAGCAAATACTATAAGTACAATAGCTATTATTAGAATGATACTGGTGTATATGGAGTTGCGCTTTTTATGGCGTTTCGTCCATTTTAATACACGCTCATCTATAGAAAATCGTTTAGAATTCTTCATATTTATGCTCCTTACTAATTGATAAAGCTATATAAGAATAAGATGACGTAAGTGATACATGTTAGCAGCATACATGTAGATAAAGTGATAATGACACCTTGTTTTTGTATCGTATTAGCTATGATTCCTGGAATAACAACACCTATACCAGACATTTCAACCATTTCAAACGGGGTTATAGGATAGAGCAAATCGAATACAAATTTTAATACCATACCCGTTAGTATCATTGCTGCAAATTTCCTGCGCCCGTATAAAATTACGAAACGACTGATGCCATGATTTACTATAAAATATGTAATACAACTAATAATTAGCACGGATAATAACATTATTGGTTGGTCAAATATAAGTGCTAAATATCCTGGTACAACTAAACCTGCTGGGCTGATACCAAATTTTTCGGCAAAGATTAAACTGAGCACAATGCCTACAAATAATGAAAAATATAACTCTGAACCTATCATATTATTTGATCCCTTCTATATATTGCGCTATTTGTTTACCTGGACCGTGTATATTACCTACACAGAAAATCAGGGCATTTTCAGATTCCTTGTACAACGCATCTTCAACTTGTTTCATATCTTTACCTTCAAAGTTTAGATATTTTTTGTGTTTCTGACCCTTCATTGCGTCAGTGACCATTTGGGTACTTTTACCAGTACAAATTAAAGTGTCAAATTCAACTTCTGTTATAAAGTTCTCAACAAATTGTCTCGTTCGATCCACTCTGTCATCACGACAATTTAATACGATAACAACTTTTCGATATGGATAGTTGTAACTTTCCACTTTATTTAATATCGCTTTTGTTGACTGAGGTTCATTCGCTGCAAATGCATTTACATAAACGTTTGTAGTTTGATTTGCATTAAAGTATTTAACTTCAACGGCACCTACATCTGGTGGCGCATTGAGCATGCCTCTTAAAGCAGTATCTCGATCAATACCTAATGCTTCTGCTACACCCATAGCAATTGCTACGTTATCTGGGAACACAATGTAACCAAACTTTCTTAAATAAGATTCAGGCACCTCTTCTTTATCTACTACTATAAGTTTTGTTTTACGTCTTTTAGCTACTTTGGCAAAAAAGTCTGTGTAATCATCTTTCATAACTACAAGATGTCCTTTATAAGGAATTGTAGCTGTAAAGGCTTCTGCAACTTCTTTCAATGTAGGACCTAAGACATCCATATGATCTTCCATTACGTTAACAATAACGCCAATGTTTGCTTTAACTAAATCTCTTTGGAAGGTAATTTGATAATCTGGATTAACTGCCATACATTCGTTCACAAGCGCATTACCCTTTTGCTTCACAACCTTGCGAATAATGTCACGTTGTTCTCCGATATTAGCACCTTGTGGTTTCCTATAAACTGGATATTCTCTAGGTGTAAACCAATACAGTAAACGTGCATCAGTACCTGTTGTTTTACCTATTACTCGGTATTTATCTTCACGCAAAATACTATAAATTAATCTCGTTATAGTAGATTTACCTCTAATACCATTAATATTGATGCGTATTGGGATTTTTTCTAATCTGTTAGAATGCCTTTGTTTCTCAACAATGCCCAACCAAAGAATTAACCCTACACATATTATGATCAGTAGCAAATTTTGTCCCTCTTTTCATCAGCGTAGTTAAAGTTTTATGAAATTTTAAGATAGGTCAATCATATGGGGTCATACAATACGTAAAGCTTATGTATTGTTCTCATACTGCTTAATCATTTCCTACCATTCATTACAGATATGCTATCATGCTGTTATTGATTTAGTTTTAACTGTTTAAAGGGGTTGTTAATAATTTGTAAATAAAGATTTACATTTAGTGTAATATTAAACTTAAGACTTTTGAAAACACTTATATGACGGCGTTTTATGGAAATTAAAAAATATCTTTATTTTAATAAAAAAATAAAAATAATAGTTACTACTCTAGCAATAAATTGTAATAAACAAATATGCAAAATTTACTACATCTTTACATGATATTAAAATTTAAATGTTAAGTTATATGTGAAAGTACTAATAGAGCTATTTAGGAGGCAGTTTATGAGTAGACCTGTAAAACTAACCGTTTCAATTTACCTTGTCATTGTATCCGTATTAACTTGTAGCTATTTAATCTTGATTTTAATCGGTAGCATGCAAGGAAATGACATGAAAAATTCGGTTTTAGATACTGATAATTCTAAACGTGTTGAAAACGTGGATCATATCAATAACACTTCTAAACAAACTACAACAGAAACGAATAGCGTGCCTAATGATTCACAATCAAGTTTGATAAAACAAATATCATCTTTTAACTCAATTCAATCTCATACAAGAGCTTTAGATAATCCATCTTCTGAAAACCTTGTATGATTTTTTATTTTTAAGTATCTATAATTACTTTTACATCTAAGTTCTATTCACCTTAATCTTGCTAATGATTTTTATTGTAAACAACGGCTATCTCATTTCAAAAATAAAAGCAACAATAACAAAATAAGCACATCTCAACAAAGGTAGTTGAAATGTGCTTATTTTTTATTTATATACACTTTATAATAGTGTAACCATTTAGAAAACGATATGACTCATCCTATATTATTAGTCTACTTTAATAATCTGCTTTAATTTCAATAGTACTTGTTGACGTTCTGGAATCGGAAACACTTGATAAATGTGAAATAAATTATATCCTGGCAAAAATTCATGCACAATATTTTGTTTATTAAGCAAATCAGATAATTTCACTGCATCTGGATATAATGTTTCTTTTGTGCCTACAGAAATGGTTATATGCCCTAAATCTGTTAAATCACCATTGATGGGTGATATTTTCCAATTATCTAATGGTAGATCTCCTGCCCATAATTTCAAGAAATATTTACTTCCTTCAATACCTAGCATAGGATCAATACGCTCATATTCTTGTGCTTCTGGATTACTAAAAGTTGCATCTAATACGGGGGATAATAGGACAATATGTTGCGGTTGGCTTAATCCTTTGTATTTTAATAACTGTGCAAAGGACAAAGCAATTTGTCCACCTGCTGAATCTCCCATAATGGTTAATTGCTTCCCAGGTTGTATCGTTTCACTTAACTCATCATATATTTCTACTAGCAAATCAAATGTATCTTGATATGTAGCATGAGGTACTTTGGGATAAATAGGCATGATGACTTTAGCACCAAAATGATTCGCCAGCATATCAATATATGCAAAATGGTGGTCTAATGGATTTTGAAACCATGCACCTCCATGTAAATACAAAATAACAGCTTGTTGATTTTGAGATTTATCATTCACAACATATGTAGTTACATTTTGATAAAAAGTCTTTTCTACATTATTTTGAAATTGATACTGTGTTCCTTGATATAAACCTTTTGTATCTTGTTCAACTTCATTTAATGCACGTTGTGCACCTTCTACAGTTAAAAATGCACGTTTCACTCTATTCACTCTTAGCATCATTTCACATAAAAAACTTTTGTAACTACGTTTTTCTTTTATCTTGATGTATAAATATGATGTTGTTAGTAACGCACTTGTTAATGCTATCATTTTCTTTACAACCATAATCTACCTCCTCATGTTATATTCATTTTATATGAGATAGAATAATGATTTCAGCAAAAAACACTTATCTCTAACAATAAACGTAAATTACCATAAATTATCAGATTTTGTTATATTCATTTCATTTAACATCATTGCCATATATAATTCATCATAGAAATGCTCATTCATATAAATAGACTCACGTTTAATACCTTCAATTTTAAATCCTAACTTTTCATAGAATTTTATAGCTGGTGTATTGTAAGTAATCACCGTTAACTCTAAACGTCTTAACCCCTTACGTTGCGCCCATTTAATCGTTTCTTCAAACATTTTAGTCGCCAATCCTTGCTGTTGAAGTTCTTCCACTAATCCTATGCTAATGTAACCAATGTGTTTCAATTTATATAAAGTACTCATATGTACAGACAAATAACCCATGATTTTATTATCTTCTGTTTTGACACTTATATAAAACTGATATCTAAGATGCTCAACTAATTTATCTTTATTGAATGTGCGTTCTTCTGGAAGATAGAGCATATACTGTGCTTCTTGATCTATCTGCTTCATACAGTCATAAAGTGCTTCCGCTTCATTAGGACATATTCTTTCTACGCGCATGATCATCACCTTCATCCAATTGATTAATACCATCATACATTATTATATATAAATAAGATACTTATTATTCAATTTTGCACACTTTTATTTCTAACTACATAAATTGGGTGCGTAAATATCATGTTTATAGCGCAAATTAAAAACGTCTTCTCAAGTTTTCACTCTCAAAGACGTTTATCGTATTATCTCCATATCAATTTCATTTCAAATAAGATTTATTTATCTTTCACATTTATAACTTATGTCTCATTCATGAATAGTCACCATTATAAGTCAACAACTCCAATTGATGCTCAAATTGTTGCATATAAATAAAACGACCTTGTCTATGCATTTCTTTTCCTTTTAAATAGATCAAGTCTACTGGCGCCGTATATATATAGATAACTCACTTGCAATTGCTTCTAAATGACTCTGGTTAATCACACCTAATGCCACTTGCGGGAAATCGTTCACAAGACCTTCGATTTGTGGTAATACTGCCCGACATACACTACACCTATCTCTCATCACATGTATTACAGCAAGATCATGACTTACTATAAAATCATGAAAATCTTCAATCGTAACCAAATCTTGTTTCATTGGTGAACACCACCCTTACTGCGTAAATTGTATTCTATTATGAAACATTGTTCCGTGAAGAATCAAAGGATTCACGCTCAATATCAAACAATATAACGTCAAATACACCTATTATTAACTATACTGTAATGGAGTAATGCTATATAAAACTGACTATTTAATATAAAATAAGCATACATGTAAATCGGTAATATCGCGAATATATTCAATTCTTACTTAGTTATTATACTGCATCTGAAATATCAGGTAATAGTTGTTTTATACGCTCTCTCATTTCTTGAGTATAACCATAAATTCCACCTGTATGAATAAATAAGATTGCTTGTTGGTCATCATAGTTCCCTTGTTTTATTTCTTGAACTAATCCACTAAACGCTTTGCCGGTATATATAGGATCCAAAATAATCCCTTCCGTTTTAGCAATATTAATATAGAATTGTAGTTCTTCATCTGTCGCTTGACCATATCCAAGTCCTACATAGTTATCATTGATATGTAATGTATTAAAAGATAGTATATTTTGATCTAACTGTTTCACAATCTCTTTTACTTTTTGTTCAAAGTCCTCTGTGCTTTGATCTACAGCATACCCTATAATCTTAGTTGCCAAGTTGTTACTTGCATTACCGTACCAAAGTCCTGCATATGTGCCACCAGAACCTACAGCTAAATTAATAGAATCGAATTTAATGCCTAATTCAGCTTCTTGCTCAATAATTTCTTCATAAGCATTAACATAGCCATGCGTGCCAATCCAATCTGATGCGCCTACTGGAATAAGAAATGGTGTCTTTCCTTCTTGCTCAAGCTTGCTATATAATATATTCATCGCTTCTTCTCTAGATTCACTCGGTTTAATGATATGGATATGAGCACCTAACATCGCCTCTAAAAATAAATTACCTTCATATTCCGTATTTGTTCCTCTCAATACAAGATGACATTCTATATTAAATTGCGCGCAAAGTGCAGCGGTTGCTCGTGCATGATTCGAAGTGATTGCCCCAGTAGTAATCACAGTGTCATAACCATGATCTAAGACATATTGTATTGTATACTCTAATTTCCGTACTTTATTTCCAGATATTTCTGTCCCAGTGAAATCATCCCTTTTGATATATATATCTTTACCAAGCGTTTGGCTTAAATGCTCTAACTTATGTATAGGTGTGTTTAAATTGGCAATATTTAATTTACGTTGTAACATCTTTAATTGCTCCTTTATTTTTCAGGTATGAATACTTCAGCTTCACTATCTTCTGGATAATAATAGCCATTCGGTATGGTTTGTAATTCTATCAAACTTCCCCATGGTGCACGTACATATACAGTTTTATTGTCTTTAGTATCTTCATATTTTGTATTTGCATGCGGTTCAGAAATAGGGACACCTCCTGCTAATTTTATACGTTTAAACGCATAATCAAAATTATCTACATAAAATGACAAATGTGTGTAGCCTATATCTTGTAATGATTCTGGATTTCTTTGGTTCGCTTCTTTAAATTCAAACAACTCTATATTAGGCCCATGGTTAAATACCAACATACGCTTTTTTATAATTTTCGCTCCTTTTTCTATTCCTAATACCTGTTCTACAAATCTACCTTCACGTGGAGGATTAGCTGTTGTTTGACTATCATACGCAATTCTCCCACCTAAAGCTTCTTTAAAAAATAAAGTTGCTGCTTCAATATTGGGAACAGTTAAACCAATATGGTTAATTCCTCTAGTCGTGTTCATGAGTTACCACCCTTCTCATATGTTCACTAAATATATGCTTTTTTAATCCTATATAACTTGTGGATGATGTTAAAAATAATCTTTTCTCAATAATATATATCGATTCATATCACGATAGGTCTCGCCATCAAACACGTCCTCAAAATCAGTAGATACAAACGTGAAACCAACTTTTTCTGCAACTTTCTTACTCGCTTTGTTCCTTAAGTCTGCCATAATAATAAGTTTATTTAAGCCCATTACTTCAAAGGAGAAATCACAAATATATTTCACACATGTCGTGATAATAGATTTTCCTGTATATCCTTTGGCAATCCAATAGCCAATCTCAGCTTTTTTATTTTTATTGTCAATTTTATGTAAGTCCACTGTCCCTATTAATTTATCATTATGATAGATTAGAAATAATCTCCCTTTATTCTCAACTTGTTGTTGCATCATCATCTTCAAATATGCACTTTCATCCGCAATTGTCATATCTTCTTTCAAAAAGTCTAAAAACTGTGCTAAATGTGAAAAGTTTTCTTTAATCGTATGGTACAATTCTTCAGCCATATATAACTCTGGTTGTACGAGTTTAACTTGAGGCATAACTTCTATTGATAAATGATATTTCATCGTTTCACCTTCATTTTCTATTCGTCATTGTTAGTCATTATAACCCATCCTATTTATTTTTTCAGAATTTTTCAACAGTTAACCAACAAGATAAGTATATATTTACAAAATAAATTTTCGTTTTTGTTAATTAATACTTCGTTTTTATAAATAAAAGGTATGCATATTCAAGCATTCATAGTTTTATTTTGTTTTCGTTTTTAATCAAAAAAAGTGCACTCTCATATAAATGAAAGTGCACTTTTATTTTTGAATATTGTTATTTATACCTATAAATTCATGACGCTATTGGATATGCTGATTTAAGAATCTACTTAATTGTCATCAACAGTTGTTGTGGTTCTATCATATCTTTACTTTCAATTTTAAGTGTACGATTTTCAATATTTGTAATCACTATAGGTGTTATAATACTTGGCGCATGTGCTTGTACATAGTCTAAGTCAACCTTCATTAATAGTTGTCCTTTTTTAATCGTGTCCCCTGTAGCAACCATACGCTCAAAACCTTTACCTTCTAGCTTAACCGTATCAATTCCAATATGAATTAGTAATTCAAGACCATCTTTAGATTCTAATCCAATTGCATGCTTCGTTGGAAAAATTGTTTTCACTGTACCATCAAATGGTGCAACAATTTCACCATCTTCAGGTATCAGCGCAACGCCATCACCCATCATTTTTTGAGCAAAAACTTCATCAGGTACTTCAGAGAGTGGGACCAACTTGCCTCTACCTGGAGAGCATACTTCTATTTCTGATTGTGATACTACGCCATTGTTGTCTTCAGACTCAGATAATTTCACTACTTTACTATCATCTTCTTCTGTTAATGTTGTCTCACTTGGTCTTGTAATTTCACCATTTATGATCCTCGCCATGTCATGCTTGATTTGATCAGATTTAGGGCCGAAAATTGCTTGCATATTATTTCCAACTTCAAGTACTCCCGAAGCACCGAGCTGTTTCAAAACATCAACTTTCACTTTTGCTTTATCATTAACTTCAACTCTTAATCGTGTTATACAAGCATCAAGGTGTTTAATATTTTCTTTACCACCCATTGCGTGTAATACTTCAAACGGCAATTCGTTCTTTGCGACAGAACTATTTTGCATTTCTTCATCTTCTCTACCAGGCGTTTTGTAATTTAATTTTTTAATTACAAATCTAAAAACAAAGTAATAAATGACAGCATAGACCAGTCCAACTGGTATAACTAGCCACCACGCTGTTCTATTAGGCATGATATTGAGTAATAAGAAATCAATAAATCCACCTGAGAACGTATAGCCTAAATGCACATTGAGTAAATACATAACTAAGAAACCTAAACCGTCTAATACTGCGTGAATAAAGAATAATAATGGAGCAACAAATAAGAATGAGAACTCTAAAGGTTCTGTAATACCTGTAAGGAATGATGTTAAAGCACCGGATAACATCAACCCGCCTACGACTTTTCTATTTGCCTTCTTAGCTGAATGATAAATCGCTAAAGCTGCAGCTGGAAGACCAAACATCATAACTGGGAATTCTCCACCCATAAACTTACCAGCAGTTAATGGTACATTATCACGAATTTGTTCAATAAAGATACGTTGATCACCATGGATGATTTGACCCGCAGCATTTTTAAAGCTACCAAATTCAAACCAAAATGGCGCATGGAAAATATGATGTAATCCAAATGGAATTAATAAACGTTTAATAAATCCAAATAAGAATACTGCTATTCCAGTATTTGAATCGAGTAACCCTTCACTAAATGTATTAAGCCCATCTTGAATGACTGGCCATACCCACGCCATTGGAAAAGCAAGTATAAATGAGCATGTAGCCATCATAATTGGCACAAATCGTTTACCCGCAAAAAAGCCTAAATAACTTGGTAAGGTAATATTATAAAATTTATTATAACACCATGCAGCAAGTGCACCGACGATAATACCACCGAACACACCTGTTTGTAGTGTGGGAATCCCTAAGACATTGGCATAACCACTTGCTGCATCATCAACATTGTCAGGCGTAATTTCTAAAAATGCGCCCATTGTTTTATTCATAACAATAAATCCTACAAATGCAGCAATAGCAGCAACACCATCTCCACTGGCTAACCCTATAGCAACACCTAATGCAAAGATGATTGGTAAATTATCAAAGATAATTCCCCCCGCACCTTCCATCATTTTAGCTACATTTTGAAATCCCTCTACTTTTATAAACGGTAAATAAGATTGCAACGCTTCCCCTTGAAACGCTGTGCCTAAAGCTAGTAACAATCCAGCAGCTGGCAAAATAGCGACTGGTAACATCAATGCTTTACCAATACGTTGAAGCTGTCCAAAAAGTTTTTTAAACATTTAAAAACATCCCTTCTTTAATTTATATCATCAAACTGCATACAAAAAAGGCATGAGCAAACAGACTATTCCCAATAGTCATTATGTTTGCTCATGCCTGCTTTACCAGTAACACGCAATATGATGATTTGTTTTTTTATATTATATACTATTATTTAAAAATAAACAACAACTTATATCGTTCAACACAGTGAAGTATTACTCAAAATATTAGATTTATCTATTGATATGATATCACTAATATCCAACCACTAATGCAATAGACATGGCAATACTACAAATCAATACCCATACTATAATTAATTTCCACGCAAATTTTAACCATTGTGTGTAAGTAATTTTCCCCACTGCCAGTGCCCCCATGAGTATCGCCGACGTGGGAAATAAAATATTACTAATTGCATCACCATATTGAAAGGCCAATACTGTAAGTTGTCGATTAATATTTAATAAGTCTGAAATAGGTACCATTAAAGGCATTGTTGTTAATGCTTGTCCTGAACCAGATGGTATAAAGAAATTCAATAAAAATTGTAAGACAAACATCGACAAGATAACGATAGATGACGGCACATCACCTAACAAAGTTGACATACCATGTACGATTGTATCAATAACCTTGCCATTTTCTAGTATCACAATAATCCCTTTAGCAAATCCAACGATCATCGCACCGAAGAGTATATCTTTCATGCCTTCAATCATTGCATCAAATGTGCCATTTAAACCTAGTCCACCTATTAAACCTGCTAACAATCCAGCCAACAGGAAGTTTGCACTCATTTCATTAAAAGACCATCCATATCTAAATATGCCAAACACGTTTAAAATAATAGCTGCAATGATGAGCGCTAAACCTGTAGCCTGACTTTTCGTAAAACGTGGCATGTCCATCTTCGTTTCTTTCTTTTCTTCGACTTGTTCTAGTTCGTATACTAAACTCTTTGTCATGTCACCTTTAACTTTGTGTGCATAAATCATTACTGTAATAATAGCTGCAGTTAAAATAAACAGATAAATGATTGTTCTTAAACCCCATCCTGAAAACATCGGCAACTCTGCTACAGACTGTGCAACACCAACTGTAAAAGGATTGAGCATACCACCTATAAAACCACTAGCTGCACCTAAAATAATCATTGCAGCACCTGTAAGTGCATCGTAGCCTAATGTCCGTGCAATAATAATACCAATAGGCACAAATATAATGGTTTCTTCTGCTAAGCCAATAGAAAATCCTAATATAGAAAAAATAACCATAGTCAATGGAATCATGAGAAACTTAAATGAACCCAACACTTGCATAGCTTTGTTAACACCATTTTCAAAAGCGCCTGTCTTATGTACAATTCCAAAAGCACCACCAACCAAAAAGATATAAAAGACTATCTCACCACCACTAATTAAGCCTTCAGGTATGGCCCTAAATATGTCGAAAAAGGACACACCTTGTTGTTGAACTTCTTGATATGAACCTGAAACTACAAGTGTTTGTCCTCCTTTTTCCTCACGCGCATACTCCCCTGCTGGAATTATATATGTCAGTAAACTTGCAAATATAATTATAAGTAACAATAATGCATAAGTATGTGGTGTCTTCAAATGAATATTTTTGAACATTGATTTAAACATTAGCAATCTTCCTTTCTTGATAACAGACAACATATTTCCACAATAGCGTTTGATTTATATATAACCTATTTCTATATAAATATGCTTTGATTGCCTGTTCAATAAGGTGCATGCAACGATGACGTGAACAGCTATTTACTATGATTAACGTACTTAAGTTAGATATTCCATAATAAAAAAGCTATCAAACCCTTTATGGTTTGATAGCTTTGTTCATTTCACTTCATCTCATCTTAGAAGAAACGTTTAACCGCTGTTGACATTGGTGGAATCTCATCAAAGTCTAATTTTTTATCTTCAGTAATGGATCTATATGCCCATTTACCGTAGTTAATTGCTTCATCTTTTACAATTTTACCTGGAAGCGGAGCCGCAGTTGGATCAACGTACACATTCACTATTGTTGGTTTATCTTGTGACATAGCTTCTTCTACTACATCATCGATTCTATTAGGATCTTTCAACGTATATCCTATACCACCACAACTTTCAGCAAATTTTGCTAAATCGATATCAGTGAAATCAATGGCATACTCTAATTCACCAGCTGCTTGCTGTTCATATTTAATGAATGATAATTGTTGATTATTTAATACAAATATCGTCATCGGTAAATCATATTGTACAGCTGTCGCAAAATCTTGCATGACCATTTCAAAAGCACCATCTCCAGCAATACCTACGACTTGACGATTTGGATACGCACGTTTTGCAGCGATTGCACCTGGTAAAGCACAACCCATCGTACCTAACCAACTTGATATAATAAATTTGTTGTTCACTGTTAAGTCTAAATAACGTGTTGACCAAACTGTTGATGTCCCTACATCGATAGAAAAGATTGCGTCATCAGTTCTGACTTGATTGATACTATCCATAAGACGTTCTGGACGAATTGGTGAACTTTCGTCAGCTTTATCTTTAGCCATCCATGAATCCCAAGTTGCTTTTCTTTCTAATGTTTTATTCAAGAACTCTCTATTAGATACATGTTTTACAGAGTCTGTTAATTGTTGTAATGCAATTTTACTATCTCCAATAATACCTACATTGACATCGAAACGATGTCCAATGTTTTCTGGGTTTGTATCTATCTGGATTGCTTTAATATTTTTTTTAGGTAAATAATCAACGTATGGATAATTTGTACCTACCATAATTAATAAGTCCGCATCTTGAATTGTTTGATAAGATGTTTTTGTACCGATTTTACCTAAATTACCAATATTATATGGATGTGCATCAGGTAAAATACCTTTAGCCGGCAACGTGATAATTGAAGGAATCTTAGCTGCTTCTATAAATTCACGTACTTCATCTTTAGCTTTTTTGGCACCTGTGCCAATTAAAATAACCGGACGTTTACTTTTATCTATAAGTTTTGTCGCTTTTTTAATACTACGTGGTTTTGGCGCAATTCGAGCTGGAGGCGCAGTATCAACTTTCGTATTTGTTGTATCTTTCACTTTGTTTGTCAATAAGTTGTTAGGCAATATTAAAACTGCTACGCCTTTTTTCTCATAAGCTGTGCGAATCGCTTCATTTACAATACCAAAGATATCTTTATCATTTTCTGAAATTTGGCGATTATAAACCGCAACATCTTCAACCATTTTACTAATATCAGTTTCTTGGAATGCTTTTGTTCCTAATGCTGTACTATCAGTTTGACCAGCTAATATTAACTGTGGCACATTGTCCATTTTTGCATCATACATACCGTTTAATAAATGAACGATACCAGGGCCGCCGATACTCAAAGCTACACCAATTTTCCCAGTTAATTTTGTGTAGCTTGCTGCTGCTAAACTTGCTACTTCTTCATGACGCACATGAACAAATTCAATATTATTTCTTTCTGTTCTCAAACTATCCACGACTGCATCTATAGAATCTCCTGGAATACCATATAAATGATCTATGTCCCAAACTTTTAACGCTCTTACTAATGCATGATTTGCTTTAATTTTTGCCATTATATAAATAGCTCCTTTCAAATTCCCTGTGTTTAAATATATATTTTATTATTAAAAATAATCTTTAACACTGCTACATTTAATATAAAAAGAGGATGAGTATTGGTAGTAGTATTGAACTGAGTACCGCCGTTAAAATCATACCAATTGAACTAAAAGCACCTGATTCTAAATCTATTTCTAGTGCCCGCGCTGTGCCAAACGCGTGTGATGCATTACCATAAGTTAAACCTCTAGCAATCGAAGTCTTAAATCTGCCCAATTTTAACAGGTAAGAACCGACAATACTGCCAATTAAGCCTGTTGCCACGATAAACATAACTGTAATCGTATCTACACCACCAAGCTGATGGGATACTTCAATCCCTACCGCTGCGGTCATAGATCTTGGTAACATTGTTGCAATGACTTCTTTTGAATAACCGAAAGCCTTCAATATGGTATATACGAAGATGAAATTTAACATTACTGCCGCAAATACACTACTAAAAATAATAGCGGAGTGTTCTAATATTTTATGTCGATTTTGATATAAAGGGAATGCTAAACATACAACTGTACAATTTAATAAATAATTAATCCATTTACCACCTATCATATACCCGTTATAATCTACATTAAATAATAGTAATACAACAACAATACCGATAGATGATATTAAGGCTGGATTTAAAAATGGGCTATTATACTTTTTCTGTAATTTCTTTGCTCCTATAAACATGATAAGTGTTAAACCAATCATTAATGCTGCTTGTAAAATCATCATCTAATTTTGTCCATTCCCGTATCGTCGGCCTTTAACCATTTTTTCAGCGATAAATCCTGAAACAAGCGCAACACAGCAAGTTCCTAGAGCAATCATTACGAAGAACAGTATAAAGTTCAAGTTAATTTCAGAAACTACGTCCATGACACCAACAACTGATGGCACAAAGAAAAATACCATAAATGTTAAAAAGAAATTAGAACCTTCACTTACCCATTTAGAAGGAATTATTTTAAATTGAAGTAGCAGGAAAAATAAAATTAATCCAACAATACTTCCTGCGATTGGAATATGCAAAACACTTTGCAAAATATTCCCCACGTATGTGACACCCATTATAATTATTATTTGCAATAAAACTCTAACTACTTTCAGTGATATTTGCAATACTCATCATCCTTTATATTTCAGTACTCTTCGACTGTTTTATTGATTACATACTTCAGTATAAAGCACTAATAATCATAATAAAAATATTGATTTTCAATAGGACACATTACTTTTATCTATGAAAGCGATTTATGTCATTATAATTTATTATGATTACTCAATTAGTGCGTACTAAAAGTCACACGATATACAGTCACCAGTAATAAAAAGAAAGACAACAATCTTAGTATAGCGATTGTTGTCTTTCCTCTTATTATTATAATCTTTTTTTCATAAAATCAATCCACTGCCGCGTTGCATGGCTTAAATATTTATCTTTCTTCCAAATCACGCCAAGTTCCCAACGCATGGCCGGATCATCAAGTTGAATATTTTTAAAACTACTATCTAGCATATTCACAATATTTTCTGGCAATATACTAACCCCAAGGTGGGCATTCAACAGATTTTCTATAAAATTCCACTGAGAAATTTTTGAAATAGTGTTTGGTATAAAGCCAGCATTTTTAGCCGCTTCTATGATTTTATCATTTAAATAAAAATCTTCATTAAATAAAATAAAGTCCTCATCTTTAAGCATACTCATATCTATTTTTTTATATTCAGCTAAACGATGTTCTCTATTTAAGACCAACTTCAAATCTTCTTGATATAAAGGAATAGAGTGGAAAATAGCTTTATCAACAGGTAGTGTAGTGATGCCTATATCTATTTCATCGTTGATTAATTGCGTTTCTATCATTTTCCCACCATTCTCCACTAAATTATAGGTTACATTTGGATATTTTTGATGAAATTCTCCTAGTATATGAATGAATTTATTCATATTCATAACCGCTGATAAACCAATACTAATGTGCCCAGTTTCTAGCCCTAACAAACTGTTTATTTCTTTTGGTAAATCATTATAAAGCGTGAGTATCTCTTTGCATTTTTGAAAGAATACTTTTCCCGCATCGGTCAGTACAAGTTGTCGTTTACTACGATCGAAAAGTGTCATGTTTAACTCTTTTTCTAAATCTTTTATTGCTTTACTAATTGTGGGTTGCGCAATATATAAAGATTTGGAAGCATTTGTCATACCATTTTGGTTTACAACTTCAACAAAGTACTTCATTTGTTTAATATCCATGCACTTTCTCCTTTACTTAAAATATAATTAATATATTACAGTATACGGTTAATATATAATTTTTCAATATGCAATGATTATAAAAAGTGAAGAGAGAACTGTTTTCTCTCTTCATTCTTAACTATACTTGTGTAGTAAAATTCCTGACCTATTCACACTAACACTTATATTATGCCAAAGTCGTTTCTTTAGCTTGTTTCTTGTCATTCTCTTCTATTTCCTCATCGGTAAGTTTTATAATTTTAAAACCTATATATCCAAATATAATAGAAATTATCGGTACTGTATAATTTAATATTGCGTAGGGTGCATATTCAAATACAGACACGCCAAGCGTAGATGCTATAAATACACCACATGTGTTCCAAGGTACAAATACAGATGTTAATGTACCACCGTCTTCTAATGCTCTTGATAAATTCTTAGCATGGAGCTTTTTTTCTTTAAAGGTACTTGCATACATTCTAGAAGGAACGATAATGGATATGTATTGCTCTGAGCAAGTGAAGTTTGTACCAATACAAGATACTATAACAGAAGCAATTAAACTGCCCGTAGACTTGGCAAACTTCAAAATAACTGATATCAATGCTGAAAGCATACCAGAATATTCTAATACACCACCAAAGGTCATTGCTACAAGTGTTAGTGAAATCGTATAGAACATAGATTCTAGACCACCTCGGTTGAATAATTCATCTACGAGTTTATTTCCAGAATCGATGCTATATCCAGTTTGTAAAGCAGTCATCGCTTCAATCAGCGAACCGCCCTGTATAAATATTTGAGCAAAAAAACCTAGTATAATCCCTACACAAATGGCGGGAACTGCTGGTATTTTAACAACCACTAAAGCAATAACAACTAATGGTATCAGCATTAACCATGGCGTAATTACAAAATCATCTTGCATTGTTTTTAAAATTGTATCTATGTTTTTCGTATCAAAATGACTTGCACCAAAACGCTGACCTATAAAGAAAAAGAACACTAGCGTAATAACCAATGCAGGAACCGTCGTATAAAACATATGTTTGATATGCTCAAACAAATCTACACCTGATAAACCTGACGCTAAGTTAGTAGTATCAGATAACGGACTCATCTTATCACCAAAGTACGATCCACATATAACTGCGCCTGCAACCATTCCTGGTGAGATGCCCATACTTATTCCAATTCCCATAGACGCTACACCTACTGTCGCCATCGTAGACCAACTACTGCCTATCGCTAAAGCTACTATGCCACACAATAATACGACTACCATTAAAAAATAGTTTGGATCAATTAATTGTAAACCATAATAAATCATTGTAGCGACAACACCGCTACCGATCCATGATCCAATAATTAAACCTACTAGAATTATGATTACTATGGCAGGTAAAGCATGACGGATACCCTTATACATCATTTCTTCTACTTCGCTAAATGCATAACCATGTAACATCGTAACCATGATTGCTATAGCAGTACCTATCATTAACGGGATATGTGGTTCCTTTTCTAATACTGCAACTGTAAATAACATCGCCACTATCATTACTGACAAAGTAATTAATGCTGATGTTAAGCCAAGATTTCTTTTTACATTCTTTTTACTACCTGTTTTATAATTTTTTCTTTTCAAGATAATGAGCACCCCCTAAGTTATTTACATCATACCTAAAAATGTATGCGCTTTCAATATCGGTTTTTTATCACGCCTATGTTCCTGAAAACTACAATGATGCATATAAAGAAAGTGGTTAGTATATTTGCTCACATAAATTTTTTTAAAATTACCTGTAATGAATTACAAAAATACTACTTATATTTCATTAGTATTAAAATTAGTTGTATTAATTATGTCCAATATTGTATTGAACGTAATTTCAAATTATACTTATATTATTAAAAATGTCTGGAGAAAAGTATGAATTTTAAAAGTCAAATTGGTCGTATCTTCATCGCTACTACGCTTTTATTTACTGGTTCTATCTCGTACCAATCGCTAAACGAGAATAATATTACCAAAGCAGCAGTAAATTACTATGCAAAATATAACTGTACATGGTATGTATTTAAAAAAAGAGCTTCAGTTGGGAAGCCGGTACCAAATGGTTGGGGCAATGCTAAATATTGGTATAGCAATGCTAAAAAAAGTGGTTACCATGTAGGACGAAAGCCTGCCAAAAAAGCTATTATGCAATCAACTGCTGGTACATATGGTCACGTCGCATATGTCAGTTATGTTTATAAAAACGGGAGTATTAAAGTCTCTGAATATAATTACAATCATCCATATGCCTTTGGTACTCGTATACTAAGTAAATCTGCCGCTTCAAATTACCATTATATCTATTGATTATCGTATTTTATTAAACAAAGAGGTTGAGACACGCTTATTCAAGCTATTTATGTCTCACCCTCTTTTTCTAATGCTTAATCAGCTAAACCTGAAATTGATAACTTTTATGCCCTTTAGCAAAGCCTTTCACTGTAAATAACCAAGATCCGCCGCCCATTTCTATATCATTTGCACATATAATAAGTTGATCCGTCCCTGGAATAAATGCAGGGTGGGTTGATCGCAACATATGGCCACTTTCACGCCCAGGAATCAGAATTTGTCCTATTGGATAGCCTTTCTTATTAAATACTAATACTCTTCCTTGGCCATACATGGCCACATATAAATTATCATCACTATCGATACAACAAGAATCTGGACCTTCATGACCTGTAAAATGATATGGAACAGAAGCGCCAAACGGAGCAATCGTCACGCCATCTTCTAATAAGTCAATTCGATGTAATCGATTCGCATTGGTTTCTGTAACCCATAATGTTTTTTCATCAGTACTTAAAGCCACACCATTTGCAACAGCAAGGTTTTGGATGATAGGCGTAATCGTTTGAAAATCTGGAGATACATAGTACACGCCACCTTTAGGATTTGTAGAATAACCTCTAAAGTCAGTAAAATAAAAACCACCTTTACTGTCGAATACTAAATCATCAATACAATAGGCTGTATCTATATCAGATATAATATCCTCTTGCTTTTCCCCATTTGAATCTACCGCAAAAATTCCCCCTGTGTGGTTAAAATCACCTAAATAACAAACAAACAGCCTACCATCTTTATGAATCTTTACTGCGGCTGGATTTTGCTTATTAGATTGAAACAATTTAGTTACCTTTTTCTCTGGTAATGCAACATGAAAAACCGTGCCCCCAAACACTTCGCATAGCTTTAAATGTCCTTCTCTATCAAAGCATAATCCTTCAAGTTGTAAACCTTCATCAGAAATCTTTAACCACTGTTCTGCCATCACTGTTTGGAGATGTGCCTCATGTGATAATATAGGCACAATATTATTTGTATTTTCTTTATATACTAATGCTGGTATCGTGTTATTTTCCATCAATCCTAACCTCCACATATTTAATACACTCATTATATGACACTGGTTTCTCCATTAAAAATAATAGCTTTATTTCCCAGAAAATAAATGAGTTATCATTTCAAAAAAATCTGTATTTTTTACTAACAATTACAAAGAGACCAATCAGATAACACTGATTGGTCTCTAATTAATATATATGTTTTACATAGTCAAAACTAATGTCGTTTTGGCATCACCATAAATAATAAAAACTATTATATCGCTTATTTATTGCTTCTTAACATTTCTAATATTTGTTGTGCTACCGCCGTATTTGCTCTTGGTTGTTGCTTTAGCATATCCGCTACTTGAACGATTTCTTCGCCTTCAGCACCTACCACTATGGCTAATGATTTATACTGTAAACTCATATGTCCTTTTTGAATACCTTCCGATACAAGTGCACGACAAGCTGCAAAATTCTGGGCAAGTCCTACCGCAGCTACAACATGTCCAAGTTCTTGTGCTGATGACACGTTCATTAAATCTAATGAAGCTTTAGCAATCGGTAAGACCTTCGTGCCTCCACCCACCGTAGCTAAAGTCATAGGCACTTCAATGGTTCCAACCAGTGTTTGACGTGTTTGATCATAATGCCATGTAGCTAGTCCACGATATTGACCATCTTTACTTGCATATGCGTGCGCACTAGCTTCTGCGCCACGTGTATCATTCCCAGTGGCTAACACAACTGCATGTATACCATTCATGACACCTTTGTTATGTGTAGCTGCACGATGAATATCAACTTGGGCTAATACAGATGCGCGTTCCATTCGTTTAGCAACTGTCTCTCCATCGTGTCCCCCTTTAGATAATGCCGCAACTGCTACTTCACCTTGAACTTTTACTACAGACGCTGTTGCATGATTAGATAAAATACTCATCAGTATATCGATACCTTCTAATTCATTTTTTAAATAAGACGTAATACCTTCTAATATTGTATTAAGCATATTTGCGCCCATAGCATCTTTAGTATCTACAAAAACTTTTAATGATAACATCCCTTCATTTGGGAATTTATCAATTTCTATACGACGATATCCACCGCCTCTTTCAATAATTGAGGGATAAACTTCATCAGCAATTTTTTTTATTTTAGGTTCAAGATTGTTTATTGTTATCTCTAAAGCTTCAGTATCCTCTACAGCATCGAATACAATTTGACCAATCATTAAACGTTCACTTGTGACTATTTTAAAGCCTCCTGTTTGATTGACAAGCTTTGCGCCATAACTTGCTGCAGCTACAACTGATGGCTCTTCTACCATCATTGGTACCACATATGCTTTTTCATCAACAATCATCTCCGGCACTAATCCAACCGGTAGCGTGCCCTGTCCTATTACATTTTCAATCAAACTATTCGCAACTTCTTCAGAAATCAAAGGATTATTAAGTAATATTTCTTTATTTTCCTTACTCAGCCATCCTTTTTGTTCTAATTGTTGTAATTTTTCAAAACGTGATAAATGACGAAATGACTTATCTAATACTTCCATCATTTATCACCCTTTTCAACATATAGCGCGATACCTAAACCGCCACCTATACAAGCAGTAGCAATACCTGTTTGTTTATCTTCTTGCGATAATGCATGAATTAATGTAGAAACTATTCGTGTGCCACTAGCGCCAATTGGATGACCCAATGCAATAGCACCACCATATATATTTAACTTTTCATCTGGAATGGCTAAATTATTTTTAACTGGAATGCTTTGTGAAGCAAAGGCTTCAGTCATTTCAACAACATCTATATCTGTCATTGTTTTATTAGTTTTATCTAACAACTGTGTAACTGCTTGGTATGGGGCATAACCCATATATTCAGGGTCACAACCAATTTCAGCGTGATCACCTAAATATGCTAAAATTTCATAGCCTTCTTGTTTGGCATACGTAGCATCCATCAAAATAACTGTTGAAGCTCCATCATTAATACTAGACGCGTTCCCACCTGTAACAGTGCCATCTTCTTTAAAAATTGTTTTCAATGTTGCTAACTTATCTACACTACTTGTACCACGAATACCTTCATCTGTTGTCATCAATTCTCCATTTACATCTTCTAGGGGAACAATTTCGTCATTAAACTTACCTGCTTCAGTAGCTTCGTGTGCTTTAAGGTGTGAGTCGTTCGCAAATTGGTCTTGTTGTTCACGTGTCACATTATATGTCTCTGCTATTGTTTCTGCAGTAATCCCCATTGGTACATTTAAAAAAGCATCTGTTAATCCATCGTGCATGAAACTTTGAACAGGTGACGCATCTTCATTTAGAATTAATTTGGGTGCATTTGTCATGCTTTCAACGCCACCAACTGCAACCACCTTAGCTTCCCCTAATTGAATCAACTGTTTACCAAGAATAATAGATTTCAATCCAGAACCACATACTTCATTGATTGTCATTGCAGGTGCTGTATTTGGTATACCAGCATTAATACCTATTTGACGTGCAGGATTTTGTCCGCTTCCACTTTGTAGTACATTCCCATAAATGACTTGGTCTACTACTTGTGGATCAAGATGGATTGCTTTCATAGCTGCTTCTAAAGTCTTTGTACCAAGTTCTACTGCAGAATAATTACTTAATTTCCCTTTATATCTTCCTATCGGTGTGCGCTTAGCACTTACTATCGCTATATTATTCATTATGCATTCTCCTTTATCACTCTTTTAAATTATTGTATTTTATAAGCTCGTTTTGGTATGATACAATTGCTTATTTATAAACAGAAAGGTGTCGATACGCTTTATGACAGTTGGTATTGATCAAATTAATTTTTATGTTCCAAGATTTTATGTAGATATGGCTAAACTTGCGGAAGCACGCCAAGTTGATCCAAATAAATTTTTACTCGGGATTGGGCAAACAGAAATGTCTGTAAGTCCAATGAGTCAAGACATCGTATCAATGGGTGCTAATGCGGCCAAAGAAATTGTTACTGATGAAGATAAGAAACAAATCACTATGGTTATCGTAGCAACAGAATCAGCAATAGATTCTGCTAAAGCTTCAGCAGTCCAAATACATAACTTGCTAGGTATTCAACCCTTCGCTCGTTGTATTGAAATGAAAGAAGCATGTTATGCTGCTACACCTGCAATTCAGTTAGCTAAAGATTATTTAGCTCAACGCCCAGATGAAAAAGTATTAGTTATCGCTAGTGATACTGCACGTTATGGCATAAACTCTGGTGGCGAACCTACACAAGGCGCAGGCGCTGTTGCTATGATAATATCACAAAACCCACGTATACTTGAACTAAATGATGATGCTGTTGCTTTCACTGAAGATGTTTATGATTTCTGGCGTCCTAGTGGTCAACCTTATCCTTTAGTAGATGGTGCCTTATCAAAAGATGCTTATATTCACTCATTCCAAGAAAGTTGGCAGGAATATGCTCGACGTCATAACAAATCATTAAATGATTTTGCGTCATTATGCTTCCATGTACCATTTACTAAAATGGGTAAAAAAGCACTTGATTCAATTTTAACAAATGATGTAGATGAACAAACAAAAGAACGTTTAACAACTGGATATGACGCTGCTACGTACTATAACCGTTATGTGGGTAATATCTATACAGGTTCGCTTTATTTAAGTTTAATTTCTTTATTAGAAACACATAAACTTTCAGCTGGTGATAACATTGGATTATTTAGTTATGGTTCTGGTTCTGTCGGTGAATTCTTTAGCGGTAAACTTGTTGAAGGTTACCAAGAAGCACTTGATATTCAAGGCCATAAAGATTTACTAAATAATCGTACTGAAATTTCAGTTGAAGCATATGAATCATTCTTCAATCGTTTTGATGCATTAGAATTCGATCACGAAACTGAGTTAGATAATGAACAAAATACAATCTTCTATCTTGAAAGTATTAATGATCATATCCGTAATTATAATACCTTAAATTAATTCTTAAATCACTTAATCGTATCTCGTTTAATTGCAAGTTTTTAAATTTTATTGTTATTTAATTATACTATTCTATTAAATATATAACCCCTAGTAATATGCACATCTTTCAAAGTGCTTTACTAGGGGTATTTTTATATTTAAATCATATATTGCGATATTATTTTTAAATCATATTTATGAACAGTTAAAATACTAGTATTTCCTTAAGGTTTGGTGCTATGTTTCGGTTTATAATAAGCATTCATATCCATTTGTTCTAATTTAAGAAGTTCAATTTTAGTATCAATACCACCGCCATAACCTGTTAAATTACCATCTTTTCCGACAACTCTATGACAAGGAATCATTATTGATATTGGATTATTTCCTACTGCCCCGCCAACTGCTTGCGCTGACATTGTTTTTTTCCCTCTTATTTGTGCCATTTGCTTGGCAATTTCACCATAAGTAATCGTTTCGCCATAAGGTATATCTAACAGAATCTCCCAAACTTGTTTACGAAATTCTGTACCTTCAGCTTTTAAAGGAAAATCAATAACTGGATTATTTCCTAAGAAATAATCATCTAACCAGGCTACTGCTTTATTAAAAATGATTAAATCTGCCTCAAACAATTTTTCATTAAACTTTAATTCAAAATCTTCATGATTAGGTAACCACAATCCTGTAATATTTTTACCATCGGATGTCATAGCAAGTTGACCTATTGGAGATTCATAGTATTTCTTATAATGCATCATAACTCCCCCTTTTATATCGATATTCATTATTTTTATCATAATTCTTTCCCACTTTTAAGTAAAGCCACAGAACGATACAAAGGTCTAAATTACGATACACAACATATAATAGAATCTCTCATAGTATTGCAACATGATAAAAACCCTTGCAAACTTCTCACACGCAAGGGCACACTGTTTTTAACTATTTATTTTTCGGGTCGGAAGCACAAATACACTTGTACATATTGCACCGATAATAAGACATGCACCAACTACAAAGCTAATCCCTGCAGCAGTATTTAAATGGTATCCATTTTGAATCATACCTGTATAGATTGAAGTCATAATAGCAATACCAAATGCACCACCTAATGTAGATCCCATTTTAAAAATGCCCGACGCGACACCAACTTTCTCAGAGGGCGTCGTGGATACTGCTGTACTTAGTGCAGGAGTGGCAAATAATCCTGTACCTCCTCCAAAGAAAATTGCAGCAATCAACGCTACAATTATATATACTGAATCATTCAAGAACGTAAAACTGAATAATAAAACTCCCAAAGCTGTAAATATTGGTCCAATTATCATGGCGCGTTTGGCTCCAAATCTTTTTATACTCTTTTCACCAAGTCGTATAATAAGCAATAAAGCAATTAAATAAGGTAACGTCAGTAACCCAGCTTGAAAAGAACTAAGCTTTAATCCACCTTGTAAATATATATTAAATAACGCAATAACGCCTACGCCAGTATTCAATAAAAAATTGGCACATACCGCCCCAATATAAGGTTTGTTCTTAAAAAGTTTCAAATCAATAAATGGTAACGCCTTATCACGCTCGACCTTAAAGAATAAATATATACAAATTAAAAAGACCACTAATAAAGTAACTATTGGAACACTTAACCATCCAATTTTATATCCTTGAGTAATGACAAAACTAATACTTGCAATCATCATTACAAATATGATTAGCCCCATATAATCAAAATCACTTCGCTTAGCCTTAACTTGTTTAGCCTCAGGTAATTTTTTCAACAATAACAATGCAACAATCGTTACAAGTATAGAAAGGATAAATATGGCTTGCCAAGATATAAATGTTGCCATAGCACCAGCAAAGAATGAAGCTAATCCTGTACCTCCAAATGCGCCGATAGACCAAAAACTCAAAGCGCTTTGTCTTTTATCTCCTTCGAAAAATGTGTTCACAATTGAAATCGTAGCTGGCATAATAATAGCAGCAGAAAGCCCCTGAAGCACCCTTCCTAACAAAAGTAATACTACATTGCCTGAAATAATAAGCATAAGTGAACCAATCATACTTAAGACTAGAGCAATACGCGTCATTCTAACTTTACCAAATTTATCCGAAAGATTGCCCGCTACGACCATAAATACACCTGTAACAAACGATGTTAAACTCACAGAAATATTTACTATATCGGGCGTAGTACCATATGTAGATTGTACTTTAGGACCAATATTTAAAAACGTTTGTGCAAATAACCAATAAGTCAAAATTGCTAACACAATTCCCAACAACAGTTTACTACCAGAAAATTGATTATCATCTTTTGTCATATAAGCATCCCCTATATTATTCCAAAATATAAGTAGCATTTAATACAGAAAGACCATTTCAGTCTGTTGAATCAATTAATTAAATCATACATATAAATAAAACATAAATAACATTAAACACATAATTGATCCTTATATTCATGCTACTTGTATTAAGTATTATCACGCTTTGGACATAGGTGATACGAATCCCTTGATATTTTTTAGAATTTTCAGATAATATTTTCTGCTAGCTCCTTTTTATATACTAAAATAACTTTTGAACCGCACGCTTAAAATGTTTTTTAAATATAGGTTTTCGGTGTAGTCCTTTTCTATTAATTATAAATTGGAACGTAGTTTTTTCTGAATATAACAATTCATCTAATATATCGACACCATGTTCTGTATCTGTGAACATATTTCGGGTTAGCTCGGTACTATGTGTCCCTTCAAGCGCCCCTACATACCAATATATATGCTTTTCTGTATCAATACTTTCTTGTTTTCTCATAAAATTTATAAAATTGGGGTACCAAACTGAAGGTGAAATTAATATATAAGTACCAAATACATTTGTTTTTTTAAATATTGTATATAGCGAAACTAATCCACCAAACGAAGCTCCAGCGATTGCAATATCAGAATGATGTTGTGATATGTTGAAACATTTTTTTAAATACGGTAATAATTCATCAGTCATCCAAGTCACATAGCTCTCGGCTTCTCCCTCGTACTTTATATTATGAACTACCGCTTCCCAAGGCGTGTATTCTCTTATTCTTTCGTTTGGTACAATCCCAACAAATATGACCTCTTTTTCAATATCTTTAAATAAGAAATCTCCATCTTGAACTACAATGAGTGGATAGGACTTTGAATTTTGCTTAAAATAACTTTTGGGCAATTTTACTCTGATATCATGATCTTGATATCGAAAGTTAAGCGTTCTAATACGCATAGCATTCACCTCTTTTTCACTTCAAACTAAAAACCAATCGGTATTACATAAAATTATATAACTCGATTTCATTTTCTTTGGCATATTCTAAAGCTAAAATTTCTAAAATGTTAATCATTGCTGGATTTTCTTTAATTTTAATATATTGAAATTTCAAATTTTGTTCTTCAGCATTAATATTTTTCAATTCTGATTCATCAAGATTGTGTTGTTCAACATAAACTTTTCTAAATCTGGCAGTCCCCGCATCCGAACGTAAATTAAATTGCGACAGTTTACTTTCCAAATCTTTTTGAGTTAGTTTGTATCCTGTCATAAATCCCCCAGCTTGCCCAACAAATATTGGTTTTTTATTTTTGAAAATTACAAATATTCCCTTTTGTTCTTGAACTTGACTTCTGCTTGCTTTATCAAATGTTAAAGCACTTGATTTATCATACTTAAAAAGTTTTTTTAAAGGTTTCTTATACTCTTCTAAGAGTCCCGTTAATTGCTTATCTCCATTCATAATTCATCATCCTTTTTCAATTTTTGAATTATATAGTATATACACTATATGGCACGATAATAAACTATAAACTTCAAATTTCAATTACATCATACTTTATTTTATAACAAATAAAGGTTTCGACCATCTGATTGAGGTCAAAACCTTTAACTTTAATTATGCTCACTATTTCAAATAATTTAAAACACTAATCCCTACTGCCTCAGCTGCAACGCGTAGTGATTTTTCACTAATATTAAATTTTGGATGATGATGAGGATGGATGTCACCATTCTCTGGTGCAGCTCCAGCATATATAAATGAGCTTGGTATCGCTTTGGCATAATAGGCAAAGTCTTCAGATGGTGGTTGAGCTTCACACATTTCAACACTTTGAAGGGCATCTGTATTCGCATTTTTTAGTGACTCAACTACAAATTGAGTGAATTGTGGATCATTATACAATGCCGGATAATCATCTTGATAATCTAACTCGCAAGTCACACCAAACATGGCTTCTAATCCTTTTGATAGACGTTGCACCTCTTTTTTAATTGTATGCTTCGTTTCATCTGTCAGAGCACGTACGTCTCCTTCTATTTCAATGCTATCTTTAATAATATTAAATTGTCCTTTACCATAGTAATACAGTGACCAAATATGTAATAGATAATAATCCAGTTTGAAATGCATTAAATCCTAAGCCTTGTTGCACAAATGTATTAGCTACTAAAAGTGCACCAGCAACACCATTTAATAGAAAATTAGACAGCGTTGCCCCCGTATATGCTTTATTACTAAATAATTTAAAGTCTATCAAAGGGTTTTTTATACTATTTTCAATTTTAATAAAGATAACTGTTGAAATAATGAATACTACGATTAATCCTAAAATTAGTGGTGACATTAGACCAAATGCTGCACTTTTTGTAATGATGACATTAATACTTAACATCATCACAACAAATAATATTAAACCTATAAAATCAAAGCTTGCTTTTATATTACTTTGTGATTTAGTCTCGGGTGTTCCCTTTATCAACATCATTGCTACAAGTGCAACGATTATAGATAATATAAAAATCCAACGCCAACCAATAAAGGTTGAAACCATACCCCCAAATAATGATGCTAATCCTGAACCACCCCACGAACCAATGGACCAATAACTTAAAGCACGTTGCCGCTCTTTGCCTTCATAATAAGTCTTCATAATTGCTAAAGTAGAGGGCATTATAGCTGCTGCAGACAATCCTTGTATAACTCTTCCTAATATTAATAAAACAGGTAAATTCGTGATTATAATTAATAATGAACCAATAATACTTAACCATAATCCTATATACGTAATTTTGACGCGCCCTACTTTATCTGCCAAACTTCCGGCGCCTACTACAAACATCTCTGAGAATAACGCTGTTATACTTACAGCAATACTCACTGTACCAATATCACTACTAAATGATTGTTGTAACGTTGGAACGACATTTAATAATGATTGCGCAAATAACCAAAATGTAACTACGCCTAGTACAATACCTAAAATAAGCTTGTTATCACCTTGATATTTCTGTACATTTCTCACTTGAGTCATTCACTCGTCCTCCTAAATAATTTTGAAAATGACATATTGAAAGTTCAAAAACGTATGATTAACAGCCCATGATTTTTATTAACTTTAATAAAATAGAGTTTTTGATACCTTTCTAGAAGTGATTTTAACGTGCAGTCTTTTTTTTAGATATATAATGTTTGCTGTTTTAGTAGTTTATTTGTAGCTATTTATTTTCATTTAATACTTATGACAAATTTAGATATATTATTTTTGTCTTATTGTCATATTAAAAAATAGACTAATTGAAAAATAGCAGCTCCGTGTATTTTTCGATTAGTCTTTAAGATTATTATGATTTAATATATCTTCTGAATTCTATCATTTGAATTGCATTAGTCAGCAATTTCAAATGATAAGTCAATACGCCTTTAACTTCTACCTCACTAATGTCTAGTTTAGGATAGGATATTCTATTTACATAATCTACAGTCTCCTCATCCATACCGTATTGCGTATTATATTGTTGCCATACCTTATATAAAGCACCATGATTTTTATCTAAGGTTAAGTGTTTCACTTTGTATGTACCTTGTTTGGCGTGTGTAATATTAATTTGGTACTCTTTATGATTTAAGCTTCCTGTATAATCATTAAGTGTGAAATGAGGATTATAGTGTTCTGCATCCCATACAACTATTTGAAAATGATGATAATCACCTAATACCATACAATTATCATTCATATATAAAATACATCTAAATAATTTTTTGAAAAACATACTTGTAAAAAATGCTGGTCTTTTACCATCAAATTGGTGATATAAGTCTATACCACTTAATTGCGTCGAAGTGTTTTTATGATTAAATCTCTGATGTATTTCATAGTTTAACCAATAACCGACTGTATCTATACGATTATTTATTTCAATAAGTTGTTCAAAAATGATGCCTGCTCTGAAATATTCACCATTGGTTAAATTTGTATCACCTGTTAATGTATTCCAGTTTAGCAATATACAAGGTATATCTTGTGTATCAACCTCTAATAACTTCATCATTTTATTTACTTGCAATGTAATATGATTCTTAGCAATATCATATTGTTTACTTTCTAAAGAGTTAAAATTAATCATATCATTTTGATTTGCACAAAATGCGACACGATCTATGTGATATACGTTTGAATTTAAAATAGCTTTCGCTTTTGAAGATTCCATTGGATCATCTATATTAACATTTAATACGATGGTTACCTTTTCAAAATAGTGTTTAAATAATGTACACATTTTTTGAAATAGATGGGAATCCGCAACTTTCATATAAATAATAATGTGTAACACATTATTATTTATTACTGTATTATGCATATGCTCTAACAAATATGATAATTCTTTATAATAGTTATTAAATTGCTTGTTGCTTTTCGGTGGTTCAATTTCTATTCCCAAACCAATTTGATGTGCCAATAAAAAGTTTAAGCATTCATCTATTTTCATGTATGGATGAGTATTAGGTATCAATTCATCACTTTCAACCCTGTCATTGATAATCTTCCCAACTCTGATCGGATCTTTAATTAAAATATGATTCAATCCTAAACATGCTTTCACTTCTAGTAATTGTGTCCTAAACCTTTGGACAAGCAACGCTTCTAAATCACCTATTTGTATCACATGATTATAATGCTTTAAATATTTATTGTCGTTTCTTAATGAGACATCCCATACTTTTTGTGCTTCTGGAGACTGTACTATTTTTTTAATATTTTGATTTACAAACATTGATAAGTAATACAAATAATGTTGATATGTCGTTTCTTTTTTTCCATTTTCTAACAGTTCAATCTTTTTCAACTTTCGATATTTTTCCCTAAATACCGTAGGAGTCATGTGCATATCTTCTTTAAAATATTTGATTAACATATTTGAATTCGTAAAACCATTTTTAAAAGCAATTTGCGTTATGGTGTCATTGGTATGAATTAAATCTCTTTTACAGTGCTCTATCCTCACTTGATTAACATAATGATTAATGCCAACACCCATATGACGAGTGAAGTATCTGGATAAATACGCATTGCTCAGACCAACCATTTTAGCTATTTCACTTAACGTAATTGATTCTGTATAGTGATTATCTATATAGTCACAAATCGATTCTAACCTATGATCTTTTGTACTATTATCCACACCTTCATTTTGTCTTGTAGGTAAGTATTTCACAATTATAAATAGTAAGTCTATTAACTGTTGTTCAATATACAATCTGTAAAATCGTCCTTTTCTAATATAAACAACACCCATCATTGCTAAAGAATTAATGATTTGCTGATATATGACATCTTGTAATATATGCTTCTTCAAAATAAATTTTTTATCAGTAAAGTCATTTATGTACTGTTTCAAATAATCCCTAGATAAGTGCAGAGACATATAAAGTGTGTCTTTATTCTCAATCATACGAAACTGTTCTCTGTGATTAATTATAAAAACGTCTCCTTTTTGATACACTTTAATACTCTTATGCCCCCATACTTTCAGGGTGCTGTTTAATACAAGTACAATACGAAGACCTTCATTCATCCTTGTGTCATTTCCAAACTGTTCATTAAATTCTATCTCATAAAATTTTTTCATAGTCCACCTCTTTTCAATTTCTAATTTAAATTCAAACGCATTATTATTCCATATTTTTTTGATTTTGTTGATTTTTAGACAAAAAAAGTCTGCCAAAATAATTTGGCAGACTGCTAACATTTAATTGAACTTTTTCTTATTTTTTCTTATTTGTGTTTTGAGATTTTGACATCATATCTTTTTGTAAAGCATGCCCTTCAATATCAATATGTGGCACAATTTTACTTAACCAAGCTGGCATATACCATGACGCTTTCCCAAATAATTTAGTAAGCGATGGTATTAGCAATAAGCGCACGACAAATGCATCAAATAATACACCAAAACCTAATGCGATACCCATTGATTTAATCATAACATCTTCTTGGAAAACGAATGCAATAAACACACTGAACATAATCAATGCAGCTGCAACAACTACAGGACCACTTTCTTTAATACCTACTTTAATAGAGTAGTCATTATCACGTGTTTTACTATATTCTTCATGAATACGAGACATTAAGAATACTTCGTAATCCATAGCAAGACCAAATAATAAACCGATTGTAATTACTGGTAAGAATGCAAGCAATGGACCAGTTGTATCAATACCAAACAATCCAGACATAAATCCTTCTTGCATGATTAATGTTGTAAAACCAAGTGTGGCTGCAAGTGATAGCACAAATCCGAGTACAGCTTTTAACGGAATAATGATAGAACGGAATACTACCATTAATAGAATAAATGCTAAAGCAACAATTACACCAGCAAATAATGGAATAGCTTCATTTAGTTTTTGAGACATATCTATATTAATTACGCTCTGACCTGATACTTCTGTTTTGAAGTCATAATCATCTTGAGCTTTATTATTGTAGTCTCTCAAATCATGAACGAGATTTTCAGTAGATTTAGCATTTGGTCCGTGTTCAGGAATAACCACCACTAATGCATAATCTTTATCCTTACTAAGTTGTGGAGGGGTAACCATATCTACATGTTCTTTATTGTTAATATCTTTACTCATATCTTGTAAATCTTTTTGTAATTCTTGAGGATTATCCTTTTTATCTTTTACATTTACAAGCATTGCGATTTGACCATTGTAACCTTCGCCAAATTTATCAGAAATAATATCATATGCTTTTTTCTGAGTAGAATCTGCTGTTTTCATACCGTCATCCGGTATACCTAAACGCATATCTTTAACTGGAATAGCAACTAGAACTAAGATGATTAAACCGATGAGCACAGCTGCTAACGGCTTACCTACTACAAATTTAGACCAAGCTGTATCAACATCACCTTTGAATTCTGATTTCGTACGTTTGGGCTTAATTTGTTTATGGAAAATACTAATCAATGAAGGTAGTAAAGTGAGTGCACTAATAACTGCTACAAGCACGCTGATTGCAGAAGCAAATCCCATGACTGCTAAGAAATCTATACCTACAAGGGAAAGACCACAAACAGCAATAATGACCGTGACACCAGCAAATATAACTGCGCTACCTGCTGTACCTACAGCTAAACCTACTGCTTTAACATGATCCGGTTCGGTCTTCACAATTTTTCTATATCTAAATAATATAAATAGTGCATAATCTATACCTACTGCCAATCCAATCATCACAGACAGGGTTAGTGTCACATTTGGAATATCAAATATATACGTCAGTAATGAAATAATACCTACGCCAGTGCCTAAACCAAGTAATGCACTTATAATTGGCATACCCGCGGCAATTACTGATCCGAATGTAAGTAAAAGTACGACAAACGCTACAATAATACCTATGAGTTCAGATGAACCACCTATCTCTGTAGATTCCATGCCTGTTCCCATCAATTCAACTTGTACATTGTGATCTTTTTCTAATTGTTTAACTGTGTCTTTAACATTATCTTTAGATTTATCTGTTAAAGAAGTCGCTGATACGTCATAGTTTACATCAGCAAATGCTGTAGTTTTATCTTTACTAATTTGCTTATTATCATAAGGATCTGAAACGTCTTTAATATCTTTATCATCATCTTTGATATCTTTTAACGTATCTTTAATATCCTTCATCATATCTTGTTTAACGATGCCATTATCAGCATCACTTTTCATTACTATTCTAATTTGGGCCTTTTCACTATCTTGACCAAATTCATCTTCGATTTTTTTATTAGTATCTAGTGATTCTAAACCATTCATTTTAATATCATTATCGAATTTAGGTGCGTTCATCGTTAACGGTGTAATGATTGCTGCCAATAATACAACCCAAACAATAATACTCCACCATTTATGTTTTGCAACAAGCGATCCCAATTTATATAAAAACTTTGCCAAACTATTGCCTCCTTATTTAATCAACGTTATAGTTTAAATGTAATGTGTAGATTATCTATAATATCATAATAAACATGCTCCCCCTAATATATAAAGAATTAATTATACTAAAATGTATATTTAAACTACAAATAAGGAGAAATGTAGAATGAATGAAAATGATTTACGCGTCATTAAAACAAAACGTGCACTTTCTCAAAGTTTTTATAAGCTACTCGAAAATAAACTCTTTTCAACAATAACAGTCAATCAAATTTGTGATGATGCCTTGATCCATCGAACAACTTTTTATAAACACTTCTATGATAAATATGATTTATTGATTTATCTTATTACTGATTTAACAAAAGACTTCTTCTCTAGTAATTTCAAAGAACGTATTAACAATCCTTTTACTACTATAGAAAATACAATGAATAATCTCGATGAATTGAAACGTATTGCAGATAAGCAAAAAGAAGACCAAGCATTCGAACGTACCATTGCTAATCATTTTATACGTATTTTACAAACAGATATCAAAGAAAATGAACATAGAATTACAATAGACTCAAGTGTGCCAACGGAACTTATACTTTATGTGTATGGTGCAAGCCTTTTTGGCTTTATGGAATGGATCAGAGACCATTGTATAAAGCTTCCGGCAAAGGACATTGATGAACTATTTCATAAAATGATTAATATTCATGTCAAAGACGAATAAATAATTTTTCTAATTAATCTCGAAAAACTAAAAAGAGACGAGTGAAAATATATTATCTTCACTCGTCTCTTATTATTCTATATAAAGATTAGAACATTTCTGAAACTACTTTTTGCTCTAAGAAGTTTAATAAGTAGTCTGGACTACCTGTTTTAGCATCCGTACCTGACATTTTAAAACCACCGAATGGGTGATAACCAACAACTGCCGCAGTACAACCACGATTAAGATATAAATTACCTACATCGTATTCTTCTACAGCTTGAATCCAATTTTCACGATTATTAGTAATAACAGCACCTGTTAAACCATAATCTGTATCGTTAGCAATGTCTAATAATTCTTCGAAATCCTTACCTTTGACAAATCCAACAACTGGTCCGAAAATTTCTTCTTGCATGATTCGGTCACTTGATTTAAGGCCTGAAATAATCGTAGGTTCTATAAAGTAACCTGTTGAATCATCGGCACCGCCACCTTGCTCTAAGTTGCCTTCTTTACTACCAATTTCGATATAATTTTTGATTTTATCGAATTGCTTTTGATTAATAACTGGTCCCATATTCGTATTACTCTCAGTATTACCTAAAGTGAGCTCCTTAGTTAGTTTAACTGATTTTTCTAGCACTTCATCGTACACATCTTGGTGTACAATCGCACGTGAACATGCAGAACATTTTTGCCCTGAAAATCCAAATGCTGAAGTAACAATAGCTTCTGCTGCTAAGTCAGTATCAATTTCTTTATCGACGATGATTGCATCTTTACCGCCCATTTCAGCTATTACACGTTTCAAGAATTGTTGTCCTTCTTGAACTTTTGCAGATCTTTCAAAAATGCGTGTACCAGTTGCACGTGAACCTGTGAAAGTTACAAAATGCGTGTGAACACTATCTACAAGGTAGTCACCAATTTCTTTGGGATCACCAGGTACAAAGTTAACAACACCTTTTGGTAAGCCAGCTTCTTCTAAGATTTCCATTAATACATAAGCAGTTAACGGGGTATCTTCAGCTGGTTTTAATAACACTGTATTTCCTGCAACAACTGGTGCTAAAGTTGTACCAGCCATTATTGCGAATGGGAAATTCCATGGTGGAATAGTTACACCAGTACCAATTGGTTTATAGAAGTATTTATTATGTTCGCCTTCTCTATCTAAAACTGGTTTACCATCTGCTAATTCCATCATTGATCTTGCATAGTATTCTATAAAATCAATACCTTCAGCAGCATCGCCTACAGCTTCATTCCATGGTTTACCCGCTTCATATACCATGATTGCTGAGATTTCTTCTTTACGACGTCTAATAATTGCTGAAACTCTTAATAAGAATTCCGCACGATCTTTATGAGACCATTTCTTCCATGATTTATAAGCTTCATCAGCAGCTTTAAATGCATCATCCACATCTTTTTGAGTTGCTTTTGAAACTTCTGCAATAACTTCAGTAGTATTAGCAGGATTGATAGACTGATAAGTGTCTTGTGTGAATTTTTCTTCTCCATTAATAACTAAAGGAATTTTTCTATTCAATTCACCTTTAACTTTTTTTAATACCTCGTTGAATGATTCGACATTTTGACTATTTGAAAAGTCTATGCCTGGTTCGTTGTGATAATTAACTACCATTTTTCTACCCCCATGTAAGTTTGTAAATAGAAAACTGAAATGGATACAATCCATTCTTTTTTCATTGTATATGTATAGCACAATAAATGCAATCGCTTTCAGTTAATTTTCTGAAAACAGATATTTTTCTGTCTAATTAGCAATATAAATTAATTGCTGATATTATATAAAAATATATTCATATGTATTATACCCATTTTTCATTATAATAATTTAATTATTTGTAACCTTATTTTTACATTTAATTTAACTTTTATATGTTAAATTGAAAGTTAACTATAAATATCATTTCTATAATTTATATATAGATGAAAGGAAAAGTTATTCATGAAGACCTACACATCTGTTATATTTTGGATGCGTACAATCGCTTGTTTAAGTATTGTACTTATTCACTCAATAACGACAACCTTTTCTAAAATGGATTATGTTGGCCATGGGACAATAATTCGAATCATTCAGTTATTACTAATGTTCAGTACCCCACTATTTGTATTTATTTCGGAATTTTTACTAGCTAAAAGTTACCATGTTAAAACCAAGCCCGGTTTTTTTAAAAACAAATTGCTTTATTTAGGTATTCCCTATATATTGATTAACTTGGGGATATCATTCTTTTATTTTAAACCTAAAAACTTTAATGAGTTTGTTCAATATGTTGGGGATACAATGTTTCATGGTGGTGCAATCACTTATTTTATTGTTATTATTTTCCAATTTTACATATTACACTTTTTCTTTGCTAAATATATTGTTAAATGGAAACCCGTGCCAGTTATTGTTGGCTCAATCTTATTCACCACTTTGTACTGGGCTTTTAGGGAGTTTGTACCCCAATCACATCATCCAATATTAGGGCTTTTTTGGGAAAGAGAAGGCTGGATGCTTTGCTTTGGATGGATTAGCTATTTCTTACTTGGATTTTATACTGGGGTTTACTATGAGACATTTATGCGCAATATCCAAAAATATACTTGGTACATTATATTAGGTACTTTAGTGTCTATGGCGATACTAATTTGTAACTTTGTATTTGGTATTAGTACATGGGTCGAATCAAAACGCTTCGACATTCCATTTTATGTAACAATGGTTATTTTACTATTTTTCTTATTCTCTTCATATGTAAAATATGTACCGAAATTTATTCTTTTTATTAGTAACTATTCATTCTGTATCTATTTAATACACTACTTCTTTGTTCATAACTTAGGTTTACTAAGAGCCGACAGTTCACTTAGAAATATTGCTTTCAATTTTATTATCACCATAACGATATCGATTTGCTTAGCCTATTTATTTAATTTATTTAAATTCGGTAAGTTCATTGTTGGTGGTATTGGGCATGTAAAGTATGAAACAGTATATGAAAGCTATAAAAACGGTAAAATGGATTAGCCTATAAATAAACCAGCCGATAAGTTGCTTAAGCTTATCGGCTGGTTTATTTTTTTATTATTTATGATGACGATCTTGTCTACGATAATGTCTATGTTCATCGGATTCGACCTTGTCTGCAATATCATTACCTTGCGCATTTTGTTCGTTGTTTTTATGAGGTTGCTCATTAATATCATTGCTAGCGTTAGAGTCATCTTTATTTTCTGTAACATCAGTCTCCTTTTGATGTGAAGACGCTGGATACATTCTATCATCGTCATTAATGTTATAGTGTCCATTTTCATATATAGGCTGTTGTGGCTTTCTTACCAATAACATAATACCTGCGATTAACCATAACAATGCTGTGATTAAGTTAAACGTAAATACTGTTACGATAGCTATCAAGATCAATACTACTCCAACTACTTTAGGCAATCTATTAATAAGCAATGCACATATTAATGCTATAATCGTACACACAATCACTGCACCTAAAGCCATAAGGAATAAGCTACTAGCAATGTCAATGTAGCGTGATGGATCAACTTGAGTTACATTTTGATTGAATTCCCCGCTATTATTAATAGCTTGTATCAATGAATCTTTTGCACTTTCATCATTTAAAAATGGAACAATCAGCGCCATTACAAATATTAATAAAAACTGTAAGAGAATCCCAACCCATGTTAATATTTTTTCAATAGTCCTTTTCATAATAATTCCCCCTGTGCGTATACTACTCAATTTATTTATACTATACCCCTCCAACATGAGATCAACGCAAATGATAGGAGTACATAAGCCTATGTAACGTTAATATACCAATCTGACATAAAAGCTAATATATATTATGCCCATATGGAATGATGTATAGAGCGAACATCTAATTTTATCACGTTTTTTTCTTTATCCAAATGCTTATTCCCTTATAAAAGTTCTTTTTTTGCTAAAATAGATTTAAGAATTAAACTCAAGGGGATGATGATATGAACTTGCAAGATCAACAACCACATACACTTAGAAAAATGATAAGTGATGGACAACTTACTGACCATACTAGTGGCATGGCTAAAGGTTTTATACAAGCAAATATTGTGATATTACCCTCTAAGTATGCTTATGACTTTTTAAAGTTTTGTTTTAAAAATCCAAAGACTTGCCCACTTTTAGATGTTTCAGAAACAGGCGAAACATCTTTTCCTATATATGGCAAAGAAGCAAATATATGTACTGAGGTAGCCGCTTATCGTATATATCGTAACGGAGAACTCATTGAAACTACGTCCAATATTTCACATTTATTCACCAAAGATATGGTTAGCTTTTTAATTGGCTGTAGTTTTACTTTTGAACATGCATTATTAGCAGCGGGCATTCCAATACGTCACCTAGAAGAAAAACACAATGTCCCTATGTATATGACAAATATACCCGCAAATACAAGCGGTCAATTCAAAGGTAATATCACTGTGAGTATGCGTCCGATGACAATGCAACAAGCAATTAAAGCAACTGAAATCACCACACATTTTAATAATGTTCACGGAGCGCCCTTACACATTGGAAATCCTGAAGAAATTGGTATAAACAATATCACACAACCTGATTTTGGAGAACCTGTGACAATTAAAGACAATGAGGTTCCCGTTTTTTGGGGATGCGGCGTTACCCCACAATCCGTAGCTTTAGATGCGAAACCTGAACTCATGATAACCCATGCGCCAGGTCATATGTTTATAACCGATATACATGAAAGTCAGTTGAGTAATTAATAAAAAAAGACTTTGGCATATATAAAACTGCCAAAGTCTTTTTTATTATCGTGCTTCTATATCTTCTTTAGATACGATTGGATAATTTTTAAATAATTTCGAACAAATATAACCTACAATGAGTCCTATGATACCTACGATAGCACCATAAATAAATATCTCTAATGGATTGTTAAAGCCAAACATAACTAAAAATCCTGCTAATGGTGTCGCCGTTCCAGTAGCATCATTGACCATACCTGATGATGCAATAACTGCTCCTGCTAAAGCTCCACCAATAAAATTTGCTGTGTAAATCGGCACTGGATTAGCAGATACAACATCTGCTTGTGATAACGGTTCAATACACACTGCAATTCTAGATTTACGATCGCCTAGTTTCAATTTATTAAACATTGTGCCATTAATAAATGAGGAAGAAAATGAAACCATTGCCGCTATAGCCATTGGCATGCCTGTAAGACCTAATAAGGCAGTTAATGCCATAGAACTTAAAGGTGCTGTCCCGACAACTGTAATCACTCCACCAAGTATAAGCCCCATAATAATTGGACTTACTTCTGTTGAACTTTGAATTATATCACCTATCTTCAACAATGAATTATTAACTATAGGCGTAACACCTGTTGCAACTAATCTTGCTAAAGGTGCAATAATAATAATTCCTACAATTAAGTCAATACCATCTGGTACTTTACGCTCAGCATATTTCATTAAAAAACCAATAGCATAACCTGCTACGAAACCAGGAATTAAATCTAAACCACCACATGAAGCGGCAATAGCTAATGCATAAACAGGAGAAACACCTATCGCAAGTGCCACTAATCCTGCAGCAGCAACCCCGCCAAGACTTCCAGCAGCATCTCCTAAATCACCTAAGAATTTAATACCTAATAAATCTCCACCTACATATTTATGAAATGCTTCTACTAAAAAAGTTGCAATAGCTGCATTTGCTAAAGCGCCCATTGCACGCATACCTTGAGGTGCTCTATATGTAAAAAGGGTAAATAAAGCTAATACAACAACTAAAAACAACGTTCCTATCAATATATCCATTTTCGATATTCCTCTTTCCTATTCTTAAAGTCATTATGATTCACATAAGGATTATGTAATTTTTTACTATAAGTCAAATATTCAATATCTACCCTTACATTAGAAATAATCACACTAGTCATACTACTTATAACTTATTACCCCTATCTAACTGCTCACATTTTTTTATTTTATCATATTTCTTAATTATATTCCGAACAATTTTATTATTTTCAATTTAAGCTCCGCGGAATATTTTCCTAAATTATTTTAATTATAATTTCAATATTACACAATTTATTCATAAAACAAGTATCATATTATACCATTAGTAATGAATGTGCTGTTTAAAACAACAAAAAAGCATCCACGTATATCAAAGACAACGAGAATGCTTTTCTTAATGCTCAATTTCATTCATTATTAATATTTTTTACTACTTGTGCTGGTATCCCCATAGCTAAAGTATTTTCTGGAATATCTTTAGTAACGACACTACCTGCACTTATAACAGAACCATCACCAATGGTCACTCCAGGTAAAATAATTACATTCGCACCTAACCAAACATGATTTCCTATATGAATGGGTAACGCCTGTTCTAATCCTTTATCTCTTTCTTTATAAGGAAGCGGATGGTTCGCAGTATAAAGACCACAATTCGGTCCGAAAAACACGTGGTCTCCAATTGTAATTTTAGCACCATCCATAAAATAACAATCATGGTTAATAAACACACGCTCTCCTATGTCAATGTTATAACCATAATCAACTTGAAATGGGCTCAATAATTCTAAGTGCTTTGGTTCATAGCGAAACAATTCTTTTTGAATCGCCAGCCTCCTATTTTTATTACTTAATTTGGTTTGATTCAGTTCTAAACACAAATCCTTTGCTCTTATTCTTTCGCTTGCTAAAACTTCATCGAAGTTAGCATCATACCACTCTCCAGCTAACATTTTTTCTTTTTCATTCATAATAATCCCTCCTATAAAATTATGTACTATAGCATGACATTTCATATATTACTCTCATACGATTAAATAAATTAGCAAAGTTCATCCTATACTATATAGGTTAGTATTTGATACATAAATGTGCCAGCATAATTCCCAATAACATATCCTAATGTACCAATAATTAGTATAGGACCTACTAAACCTGACCATCCTTTGCCAATCGCCAAAGCTGCTGCAGTCGTAGGACCACCTGCCGTTGCATTACTTGCTAATAGTATTTCTTCAATTTTAAAATTAAATAATTTTCCCACTACAAGACTCAATCCCAAATTAAATATAAGTATAATAATGACAAAAATAAATAATAACGGCGCAGTCGTAATAATTGTCACAAATGACGCTGGTGTTCCTATAACTACAAAAAATATATAAATAAGAAACGTCCCAATTTCTGTTGCACCCGCTAATTTTTCAAAAAAGTCACCCCATATCGCTACAACAATTAAAGTCAGTGTGGTGAGCAGCAAGTATGAATCTCCAAAAAAAGAAACAATCAACGTTAATATTAAATTACTTTTAGGGACCCATTGTTGAATCAATTCAGCAGCCTTAAAACTAATTGCCACGAGTGCAATTGCACTCGCTACTGAAAATGCAATATCTAGTAATTGTATTTTTTTAGGCTGCCAATAAGACTGCCGAGACTCTCGTGAAACATCTTTCTTATAATCTGTTAAAAAATAATTTTTAATCCAAGGTAATGAAGGCATGGCAATTAATAACATAAAATACAGTGCCATTACACTATTATCAGCAACGACAGCAGAAGAAATCATATCACTCGGCGTTTCAAATTTAGAGCTTAATGCAGCAAAATTCACACCGCCTCCTATGTAACTTCCCGTCATCATAGCTCCTATCTTCGAAAGAAAAGGTATCCACTGATGTAGCGTTAAAAAAGCAACGGTCGTGCCAATCATTGTTCCTATAGAAGCGATTAAGAAAATAATTAATAACCGCCTACTCTCCCTCCAAATCTTCATTATATTAGAACTAAACAATAATAACGGAATAGATAATGGTACAATATAATCCCACACTGTATCATACACTGGAGAGCTTGTAGGAATAACTTTAAAGTTCGATAATAACATCGCACCTACAAGCGCTATGATTGCTCCAGAAATTGTACTTGCCCATTGATAACGTTGTTCTAAAAACAAACTCATCGTTGCCCATACGATAATTATTGCCCATAACATCCATGTATCATCTTTAGCTATAAATGCACCTATAACCATATAAATCTCTCCTCTATTTAAAATTTCCAACTATAATAACTTAATTTTAACAGTATCCGGCTTTAATTTTTATAATTTTCAGAAAATAAATTGTCTTCGTGTTGTGAAATTGCTATTCTTAAAATAATAAACTTATAAACACAGGGGGATTTACATATGAAGAAAAAGATTGGTTTGATTCTTGGACCTTTGTTTTTTATCATCATTTATTTTATACCTGGTATTACAGGTCTTGATGATGCGCCAAGAGCAGTACTTGCTGTTACAGTGTTTGTTGCCACATGGTGGATTACAGAAGCTATTCCAATTCCTGCCACCTCACTTATACCACTTGTTTTATTACCATTAACTGGAGGGACGGATGAAAAAGTTGCATCAAGTGCCTATGCAGATCCTATCGTCTTTATGTATATGGGAGGATTTATCATAGCTTTAGCAATTGAAAAATGGTCCTTACATAAACGTATCGCTATGACAATTATTTCCATGATGGGTTCTAACAGTAACCGCATTATTCTAGGTACAATGATTGCAACATCGTTTATTTCTATGTGGATTTCCAATGCAGCAACTGCGCTTATGATGCTACCAATTGCATTAGCTTTAATTCAAGAAATCAAAGAAGCACAATTTTTAAAACCTGAATCCGCACATAAATTTGGTAAAGCATTACTATTAACCGTCGCCTACTCAGCATCAATTGGTGGATTAGCTACACTGATTGGTTCTGTACCAAACGCTGTTTTCGCAGCTATTGCCGCTTCTAGCTTAGATCGAAAAGTTTCATTTTTACAATGGATGATATTTGCGTTACCAGTGACAATTATTCTATTAGTTGTTCTCTATTTTATGATGACAAAGTGGTTATTTAAAATTGAAGATGCTGATAAAATATCTTCTGACTTTGCCAAAAAAGCTTTACATGATTTGGGGCCAATGAGCAACGAAGAAAAGCTAACTGGTATGGTCTTTCTGTTCGTCAGTCTTTTATGGATTGGTGGTAATTTATTACCAGAAGCTTTACATTTATCTGATACAGTCATTGCTATACTCGGCGCTGTATTATTATTTCTTATACCTGCTAAATCTAAAAAAGGTGGATTACTCATTTGGGATGATATGAGTAAATTGCCATGGGGAATTCTTCTGTTGTTTGGTGGCGGTCTATCATTAGCAGCCGCATTTGAAGATTCTGGTCTTACAAAATGGTTTGGTGGCATGTTAGGTGTTGTGAAACCATTACCTATGATTTTAATCGTAATCGTTTTAACGACGGCAATTTTATTCTTAACAGAAGTCATGTCGAATACTGCTGTATCCAATATGTTAATGCCAATCAGTATTGGTTTTGCAGCTGCGATTAGTAGAGATCCGTTTATTATTATGGGGATTGTCGCATTATCATCAACTTGTGCATTTATGTTACCTATTTCTACACCTCCTAACGCTGCTGTGTTCAGTTCAGACGAATTAGAAATGAAAGACATGGTAAGAGCTGGGTTTATCTTAAATATATTCGCAATTATAATCATCTCTCTCTTTGCATATTTCTGGTTGCCTATAGCCTTTGGTATATAATATTATTAAAGTTGTATACTAAAATATCGCCTTATACTACTAAGGTATGATGAGGCTTCTATACTATGGACGCATGTCATATCGTACAAAATAGTTTAATATTATAGTATAAACTTACAAAAGGAGCCATTTAATATGAAGACACTCTTTAAAGGCGCTATTGCTATAGTACTTATTCTAGGTGTTGTCAAAACTTTCCAAGAACATGATGTAGCGACGGAAGCGACAACGTATTATAATCAAATCAAAAGTGGTGAAATACTACAAAATGTAGAAAACCTAAATTTTGATTCACTTAAAAATATGAATTTTGATAATCTTAAACCTTCAGATTTCTTTTAATTATTAACTAATATGACTTACTTCGTATATTCTAATTACTTGATTCCATAAGAAAAGCAGTATAATACACACAAATTAAGTGTATTATACTGCTTTATTTTTTGTATTAAGAAGTAATATAATCTCCGCCATTTACATGAATAACCTGTCCGGTAATATAAGAACTATCAGCATACGAAGCTAAAAATACATACGAAGGTGCTAATTCTGCTGGTTGTCCTCGACGTTGCATTGGTGTATCGCTGCCTTGATTTTCAACTTTATCTGCTGAAAATGTAGCTGGAATTAAAGGGGTATATATCGGGCCAGGTGCCACAGCATTCACACGTACACCTTTTTCAACCAAAGATGATGCTAAAGAACGTGTAAAAGCAACAATCGCACCTTTAGTTGCGGAATAATCTATCAAATGCGCAGATCCTCTATATGCTGTGACACTTGTTGTGTTAACAATTGCATCTCCTTCTTTCAAATGAGGCATGGCAGCTTGTGACAAGAACATCATACCAAAAATATTGGTTTCAAATGTTTCTTTTACTTGCTCTGGTGTTACCTCTTCAAAATGATCTCTTGGAAATTGTACACCACCATTGTTAACCAATATATTCAGTCCGCCAAAATCATCGATGACGTGGTTAATCAAATCTTGAGATGACGTTACATCTTTTAAATCATGCGCATATGCCTTTGCTTGTACCCCAATTTCCTTCAAACGAGTCACAACTGTCTGTGCATCATCGTGCTCATTGTAATAACCAATCGCGACATTAGCGCCTTCTTTCGCATAAAGTATAGCTACGGCTCGCCCAATTCCTGAATCGCCACCTGTTATTAAAGCTACTTTCCCTTTTAATTTACCACCACTTTTATAATTTTCCATTTCAGACAGTGGTTGTGGATTCATATCTTTTTCGATACCTGGCTGTTGATCTTGCGTGTAACCTTGGATTTGTTTATGAAATTCAGTTAGATTCATATAATTACCTCCATTTTACGTCTTTGTATTGCAAGATACCACTTTTCTCCTAAAGCAAACATGTAACATTTTTCTTAAATTGTAATCAATTTATAATGATTACATGACGCTATTACGAAATATCACTGTATATAATAAGTGTCCAATCAGATTTCGAAATCTGATTGGACACTATACGAAATATAAAATTTTCACTCTGAACTTTTAGCTCATTTTAAATAGAATGTTTTACAATACGACTCGAATGTATGAATGACATAATTGCAAATATAAAGTAAATCACTGAATAAATCACCATGACAATATAAACTGGAAGCATATTTGTAGCACCCATCAATACCATAAAGGCTTTCGCTGCAAAATAAGCATGTAATAGTGAGATAATAAGTGGTAAACCAAAATTAAACAAAATCTTCAAAGCTAATCCTTTCAACATATCCTGATGTGTATACCCTATTTTACGTAGAATTCGGAAATTAGGCATCTCATCTTCTGTTTCGTCCATCTGTTTAATATAAATAATACACCCAGCTGCAACTAAGAAAGCTAAACCTAAAAATGAAGTTACAAATAATAAGATACCCATGCTATCATTAAAATCTTGACGCACTACTTTTTGGGACTGAATATTGGGATCGACTGATTTTGCTAGTTTATTTACTTTGGACCAATCTGCCGAGTTCATTAAATTGTATCCATATTGTTTGTGTATTTCTGTACTATATTTTTTAAGTTGATCATATTTATCAGCACTAACTAATAACACAGGTGCGCTGTAACTCACTTCGTTTTTAAAGTCGACTTCTTTATTCACATCTATAACTTTAAACGATTCTTTTGTTTCACCTTTAATTTCTATATCTTTATTTAAATTATATTTGAGTAAACTAGACGAAGTAGCGAAATTCACCATTTTCGCATGGTTCCCAACAATATCTTTATCATTAAAATATTTATTGCTAGTAATAAATATTCTATCTGTAGCATTATAATTCATTGATTTTTTAAAGAAATCATCTTTCAAAACTTTAACTTCTGATAATTCTTTATATACAGGCGTGTAACGAATATGCGCTTGTTCTAATTTATCTTCAAATTGTTCAGCTTGTTTTGCTTTTATAAAATTAAAATCTTGTGGTGATGATTGATTAACAGTATCATCAATCATCGATCGACTAACAGCTCCAAAACACAAGACTGTAACTGTAACAGCAGAAATGATAGCAATAATTGTTAAAGATAGCGCATTCTTTTTCATTTTATGCATGATTGAAGAAGTGAAGACTACATCAGTAACACTCACATTACCATGTTTAGAACGTTTTAATGTTTTAAATATCAGCGACACCGAACTTCTAAAAAATAAATATGCGCCTATAACTGTTAAAGCTAAGATAATAAACGGGACAAACATAACAATACGAGCGAATTCACCAAACATTTCTGTCGACATATAATAACCAAAGCCAATCATAATAATGCCTAAAACACCTAAAATCACTTCTATAATTGTAATTTTAGGTTTGGTCGCTTCACTTTTCGAATTATCATTTATCATATCTAAGATACTACGTTTTCGTAAAAACAAATATCCTTGTATGAGTATGAGTATAAATGAAACCATTAACAAAATGAATGTTTGTAAGATTGCTGGAAACTGAAATGACAGCGATACACTTGTATTTATATCTAGCACTTTGAGCACAATCATCAAAAGGATTTTCGACCCAAATACGCCTATCACCATACCAATAATTCCTGTAATAAAGAACATGATGAACTGTTCTATAAATAACATTCGTATGATATTTTTTCTAGTTAGTCCAATCAATTGGTACAACGCAAATTCACGTGTACGACGTTTTATAAATAAATGACTCGCATACAATAGAAAAACCACAATAATAAAGAACAGAAAATTAGCTCCTATTTCTGAACCTTTTTGGATAACTTTCATTGAATTTTCGTTGTTAATACTATTTGTATATTTTAATGTAACGAAACTAAAAAATAATACAATACTGACAATTAACGAAAAAATGAACATCGCATAATGTCGTATATTTTTAGTGAAATTCTTTAATACAATTTGATTAAAGTTCATTCGTTACACCACCTAAGGCTGTTTGCATATGAATGATATTTTTATAAAATACTTGATTAGAATCATCGCCTTGGTATATTTCTGAATGGATATTGCCATCTTTCAACATGATAACCCGATTGGAATAACTTGCTGCTACAGGATCATGTGTCACCATAACAATCGTTGCATTCATATTTTTATTCATATCTTCAAGCCTATTTAATAAATCTTGTGCACTCTTAGAGTCTAAAGCACCTGTAGGTTCGTCAGCAAAAATAATTGCTGGTTTATGTACAGATGCGCGGGCAGCAGCTGTACGTTGTTGTTGACCACCTGAAATTTCATTTGGATATTTATCACCTAGATCTTTAATTCCTAGTGCTTCTGTTACTTCATTATAGTTTTCTTCTTTCACTTTTTTAGACATCTTTTGTATCGACAATGGTAGCATAATATTTTCTTTTACCGTCAGTGTATGAAGCACGCTATAATTTTGAAAAATAAAGCCTACTTCCTTTTTTCGAAAATCTGCTAAAGCTTTATTACTCATTTTATTTATCTTGTGCCCATTAATTTCCACTGTACCACTAGTAATATAATCAATTGAACTTAACACATTCAATAATGTCGTCTTGCCTGATCCTGAAGGCCCCATAATCGTAACAAATTCGCCTTGTTCAATAGAAAAATCAATACCTTTTAGCACTTCTTGTTGTCGGTGTCTATTGCCATACTTTTTAGTTAGTCCTTCAACTTTTAATATAGACATATTTTCACTCCTTCGTTTGTTTTTATATGTATTTATCATAGCTTAATTTTGGGTTAGATTCGTTCGTTACAACTAACAAAAACAAAGATTCAAATGACAAAGTTGTCACATGCATCATTCATAAAAGTTCATTTTAGGATATTTTATCATCAAAATATTTATTGTATTATTTCAATCACTACTTTTTTCATATGATATAATAGCCTAGTTCAAATTAAAAAAGGAGTATTAGATATGTTAAATAAAATAAAAAAAGAATGGTTCACTGCGCCAGGTACCAATATATTAGCTGGTATTGTAGTCGCACTCGCATTGATTCCTGAGGCCCTTTCTTTCTCAATTATTGCTGGCGTAGACCCTATGGTAGGTTTATATTCTTCATTTATTATTGCCGTAGTCATTTCATTTGTCGGTGGTAGGCCCGCTATGATTTCTGCAGCGACAGGTTCTGTCGCGCTCGTCATCGTACCGTTAGTGAAAGATCATGGTGTTCAATATTTACTTGCCGCCACCATATTAATGGGAATTATCCAAATTATATTTGGTATATTAAAAGTAGGACGATTAATGAAATTCATTCCAAACTCTGTCATGATTGGTTTTGTAAATGCCTTAGCAATTCTAATATTTATGACACAGCTTAAGCATATCTTTGGTATTTCTATCCCTACATATCTTTTCGTTATCTTTACCCTACTTATTGTTTATTTATTACCACGTGTATTCAATAGAATACCTGCACCTCTTGTTGCTATTGTGTTATTGACGACAATTGCAATCGTCAGTGGTGCTAATGTTAAGACAGTTGGTGATTTAGGTGAAATTAAACGTTCATTACCACACTTCTTTGTACCTGATGTGCCATTCAATTTTGAAACATTACAAATTATTTTCCCCTATGCATTATCTATGGCAATTGTAGGACTTGTAGAAAGTTTACTTACAGCTCGTATCGTAGATCAAGCAACAGATACTTATAGTAATAAGAACCAAGAATCACGTGGTCAAGGTATAGCCAATATGATCACCGGTTTCTTCGGCGCCATGGGTGGTTGCGCGATGATTGGTCAGTCTGTAATAAACGTCCGTTCTGGTGCAACTACACGTTTATCTACGTTTACAGCAGGCATATTTTTAATTATTTTAATTATGGTTTTTGGAGAGTGGGTTGTACAAATACCTATGCCAATTCTTGCAGGCATCATGATTATGGTTTCTGTTGGAACATTTGATTGGCGCTCATTTAAATTTATAAAGAAGGCCCCACGTACGGATGCTTTTGTAATGATTTTAACCGTTGCTATCGTATTAATTTCTAATAACCTTGCTTTAGGCGTTATCGTCGGTGTCATCGTTAGCGCGCTATGCTTTGCTACAAAGATTTCTAACGTTGTGGTCCAATATAAAGAAATAGATGGAGCTATCCATTATCAAATCAAAGGACAAATTTTCTTTGTCTCTATAGATGCTTTGATGAACCAATTAGACTTGGAATTAAGAAATCAAATCATCTATTTAGATTTTAGCAATGCACATTTATGGGACGATTCCGCAGTCAATGCGATTGATACTTTAATTGAAAATTATAACAAAAAGAATAATACCATTTATGTACAACATTTAAACAAAGACAGTAGAAAGATTGTTTCTGAACTAAGCAAAGTAAATCAACAACATCTACTTTAAAATAACGACTGAGATTAAGCTATGCAAAATTTTTAAAAAATTTGCGTAGCTTAATCTCTTTTTTTAAACATGTCAATTGACTTTTATACCCTTAGGGGGTATATTAAGCATTAAGATAACACATAACCATAAAATTAATGCAATTTAATATAAAGGAGGTATATATATGGAAGATAGAAAAAAAACAACCTTAGATATTACAGGAATGACATGCGCTGCTTGTGCGAATCGCGTCGAAAAGAATTTAAACAAAATGAGTGATGTTAACGCAAATGTTAATGTTACAACTGAAAAAGCGACTATTGAATATAATCCGCATACTTTAAGCACATCAGATATCACTAAAAACATTGAAAAAACAGGATACGGCGTGCATATGGAAAAAACCGAACTAGATGTGATAGGTATGACATGTGCAGCATGTTCAAATAGAATAGAAAAGGTGCTCAATCGAACGGATGGGGTTACTTCAGCTAATGTCAACTTAACAACTGAAAATGCTGTGGTATTCTATAATCCTAATGAAGTATCTGTAGAAGATTTAATTCAAAAAGTTCAAAAAATTGGTTATGATGCACAACCGAAACGTGAAGCAACAGAAAAAGATTCTCGTAAAAAACAGGAATTAAGCCATAAACGTATTAAACTTATTATTTCAGCTATATTAACTGCGCCTTTATTATTAACAATGCTTGTGCACCTTTTCGGTCTGCCCATACCACATATTTTCATGAACCCTTGGTTTCAAATCACACTTGCTACACCAGTACAATTTATAATTGGTTGGCAATTCTATGTTGGTGCTTATAAAAACTTACGCAATGGTTCTGCAAATATGGATGTACTTGTCGCTTTAGGAACAAGTGCTGCATATTTCTATAGTATTTATGAGATGATAAAATGGCTTACCTTCCAAAATTATGCACCGCATTTATATTTTGAAACAAGTGCTGTATTAATTACTCTGATTCTATTCGGGAAATATTTAGAAACACGTGCTAAGACACAAACAACTAATGCTTTAAGTGAATTACTCAACCTTCAAGCGAAAGAAGCACGTGTATTGCGAAGTAATGAAGAACAAATGATTCCTTTGAATGAAGTCGTCAAAGGTGACATTCTAATCATTAAACCTGGTGAGAAAGTCCCTGTAGATGGGAAAGTCATCAAAGGTAATACTTCAATTGACGAGTCTATGTTAACGGGGGAATCTATCCCTATTGAAAAATCAACAAATGATACAGTCATTGGTTCAACAATGAACAAGAATGGTTCAATTTCTATTGAAGCTACTAAAGTTGGTAAAGATACTGCACTTGCTTCTATCATTAAAGTCGTAGAAGACGCCCAAGGTTCAAAAGCCCCAATCCAACGTTTAGCAGATATTATTTCTAGTTATTTCGTTCCTATCGTAGTTGGTATATCACTAATTACTTTCATTGTATGGATTACACTGATTCAATACGGTGAATTTGAACCCGCACTTGTAGCTTCTATTGCAGTACTTGTCATTGCCTGTCCTTGTGCACTAGGCTTAGCAACGCCTACTTCAATCATGGTAGGAACAGGAAAAGCTGCTGAAAATGGTATTTTATTTAAAGGTGGCGAACATATCGAACGCACACACAACATTGATACCATTGTCCTAGACAAGACTGGTACTATCACAAATGGTAAACCAATCGTCACTGATTTCGAAGGTGATACCGAAACATTGCAATTGTTAGCTAGTGCAGAAAAAGGATCTGAACACCCACTTGCAGAAGCAATTGTTCAATATGCACATACTAACCAGATCACATTATTAGATGTCGATTACTTTGAAGCTATACCTGGTCACGGTATATCAGCTACATTTGACGGTAAATCACTGTATGTTGGTACCCGTAAATTTATGCTTGAGCAATCTATATCTATTGATAAAATGGAGTCACAAATGACTAAATATGAAGAAGCAGGTAAAACTGCAATGCTTATTGCTATAGATGATGAATTAAGAGGGATCATCGCTGTTGCTGACACTGTTAAAGATTCAGCTAATAAAGCAATTCAACAACTTCATAACTTAGGTATAAACGTCGCAATGTTGACTGGAGATAACGAACGTACTGCACAAGCCATCGCAAAACAAGTAAATATTGATACTGTTATTGCCCAAGTATTACCAGAAGAAAAAGCTTCAAAGATTAATGAATTACAGAACACTGGTGAAACTGTCGCTATGGTTGGTGATGGTGTAAATGATGCACCTGCACTCGTTCAAGCTGATATTGGTATTGCAATAGGTACAGGTGCTGAAGTAGCAATTGAAGCAGCTGATGTAACTATTCTAGGTGGCGATTTATTATTATTACCCAAAGCAATTTTTGCTAGTAAATCTACAATACGTAACATTCGTCAAAATTTATTTTGGGCACTCGCTTATAATATAGCTGGTATTCCTATCGCTGCAATTGGATTACTAGCACCATGGGTTGCCGGCGCTGCAATGGCTTTAAGTTCAGTGAGTGTTGTCACTAACGCATTGCGCTTAAAACGCATGAAGTTATAGTTAAAATAATATTAGCTATGCGTCAATTGAATTTAAGGAGGTGATTAATATGAAAACAGAAACAATTAATGTTGAAGGTATGAGTTGTGATCACTGTAAACAAGCCGTGGAATCTGCCCTAACAAATTTAGATGGCGTATCAACTGCTACGGTCAATCTTTCAGAAGGGCATGTTGATGTCGATTACGATGACAATAAAGTAACATTTTCTCATATGAAAGATGCAATCGAGGATCAAGGGTACGACGTAAAATAGCTTTACTCAATGTAAAGTAAAATGGTGATTACATATCGACGATGTAATCACCATTTTTTATTTATAACTACTTTTCATAAGTTAATTATACGTACACTTCACGTTGGTACTTTAGCTATTCTAATTCACACGTAGTTGCGTATCCCCTGTTTGCAATACTTCTATCGTTGCATCCAATGCATCAACGATTAAGTTTTCCACAGCCGCATCTGTATAAAATGCGATATGTGGTGATACAATAACATCTCGACGCGTGATTAAATGTTTTAACAACTCATCTTCAAATGTGCCCTCGCGTTGATCACTTGGAAACAAACCTTTTTCACCTTCATAGGTATCAAGTGCAGCGCCTTTAATTGTCCCATTATCAAGCGCATTTAATAATGCTTTCGTATCAACAATCGTACCCCGGGCACAGTTAATAAATACTGCACCTTTTTTAAATTGATTAAATAACGCTTCATTGAATAAGTAGTCATTTTCTTTACTTGCCGGGATATGTACTGTAACAATATCAGCATCTTTAATAGCCTCACTAATACTTGATTCATATGTTAAAAATGATTTTAACGATTCATTTTGAAAAATATCATAAGCAACGACTTTCGTTTCGAAGCCTTTAGCGAAAATTTTAGCAACAATACTCCCAATACGACCTGTACCAATAACAGCTACTTTTAAATCTTTAATAGAACGTGATAATATTTCAGGTTGCCATCTAAAATCAAACTCTGCTGTTTTTTGTTGAATATCATTATAATTACGAATTAAGTTCAACGCTTGAGATACCGTATATTCAGCTATAGAATGTGGTGAATAGGACGGCACATTAGAGATGATTAAATCATATTTCTTAGCTAACTCAAAATCATAGCAATCAAACCCTGCGCTTCGTTGGGCAATCTGCTTAATACCAAATTCATGTAATTTTTTATACACTTCTTCATCTAATGGAATTTGTTGAGACAAAGATACACCATCAAAACCTTTAACACGATGAACTGTATCTATAGTAAGCAAATCTGTGTCTAAATCAACTTCTACCGCCCGCTGTGTAGACCACGCTTCAATATAGGGTATATCCTCTGGTCTCACTCCAAACAGTTTAATCGTTGTCATAATCATTTCACTCCTAATGTTTTATTGGTATAGATATCTTAATGACTGGATTCTTTTCGCTGCTTCTACTAGCTCTGAATCACTAAGTGCTAATGAAATTCGTACATAATTTTTCCCATGTTCACCAAATGGGATGCCTGGGGCCACTAGAATAGACTGTTCTTGTAATAAATACGTTACAAATGCTTCTCCATCGTATCCTTTAGGTGTTTGTAACCATAAGAATATGCCACCTCTCATTGGTTCAAAAGGAATATGAGCTTCTATTAATTTCTTCTCAAATTCATCTCTTCTTCGTTTAAAAGTTTCATTTTGAGCTTCTAAAAATGAATCATAATGATTTAACGCATATGTGGCAGCATCTTGAAGTGCACCAAACATCCCAGCTTGTGTATGTGTTTGAAATTTTTTCAAGGCTTGTATCATTTCTTTATTTCCAACCGCAAACCCTACTCTAAAACCAGACATATTATATCCCTTAGATAAAGAAAATACCTCAACAGCTAAATCTTTAGCACCTTCAGATTGGAGTATGCTTGGATTTTTGTTATCAAAACCAAAAGCACTATACGCAAAGTCATGTACAATTTTAGTTTTTGTGTTTTTAAATTGAGCTACAGCTTCATCAAATACAGATTGTGTAGCAACTGAACCAGTTGGGTTATTAGGATAAGTCAAATAAACTAGACGTGTCTTTGATAAAACCTCTTTATCTACTTTATTCCATTCTGGTAAGTAGTAAGGTGCTTTGAGTACCAGAGCATGTGGCTTAGCATCAGCCAATAATACACCAGCTAAATAATCTGTATAACCTGGATCAGGGAGCAAAACATATTCCCCAGGATTAACAATACATTGTGGTAAATTTACTAAGCCGTTTTTTGTGCCATACAATATACAAACTTCGTCTTCCTTATCTAACTCAACTTGATACTGTCGTTTATAAAAGTCGACAATCGCTTGTTTAAAGCTATCTTTACCATGAAATGCTCCATATTTTTGATTCTCTGGAATCCGTATCGATTCACTAAAGCAGTCAATAATACCTTGGGGTGTCTCACCGTCTGGGATGCCCACTGCCATATTAATGAGTGTTTTACTACCATGTTCTACCTTACGTCCCATTGTTTTCCCAAAATAACTATCAGGAATTTGAGATAATTTATCAGAAATCACCATTTTATGTCCTCCTATAAAAATAAAAAAGCTATATACCTTTTAAAGTGGCATATAGCTTTCACATGTCACCTATCTTTCAAGTCATATTACTTGTTGGACGAAGCACAGTACTCGACATGCAAGTCTGTTGCTGAAGTATCAATGGGCCAAATCCCTCAACTTCTCTGGATAAGTTTGTCATTATTAAATTAATTATAATTTTATCAGAATATTCATACTTGTCAATCATCTATTAATAAAAAAAGAGAGTGACTCATAAGAGTCACTCTCTGATATATAGGACTAAATGTTTATCATTTAGTTACTTAAATCTTACCACCAGTTGTTTTGAGCACGGAAAGCAAGTGCTGCGTCAACTGAACCATAACGCTCTTTAGCGTAGTTAAGCATACCTTTAGTTTGAGTAGCTACTGAACCAGTTCCCCATGATTCTTTAGTTTGTCCTAAACCTTGGTAACCTAATTCGTTAACAGCATTTGGATTACCGCTTGATTCAGGCATTACAATTGTATTCCACATAGCTTCTGTACCACCAGCAGCTAAGAATTGAGATTTAACTGATCCACCAGTTGAAGCAGCTGTAGTTTTTGCAGCTTCATAAGTTTTAGTTGCAGTACTTGTTTGAGCTGTTTGAACGTTAGATTTTGATGAAGCTTTAGGTGCTTCAACTGCTTCTACGTTTGTTGTTTTTGTAGTTGCTTGTGAACGAACTTCACTAGCAGCTGTTTCATTAGTATTTGATGAAGCTTGTGAACTTACATCTTGTGAAGCTGTGCTTTGAGAAGTTGTACTTTGAGCACCTGCTACATCATATTTCCATGACCATGAACTACCGTCTGAAGTGAAAGTATATTCGTAACCATTTAATACGAAGTCATAGTTGTACGCACCAGCGTGTAATGGTTTTTCGTTTAATTGAGCAGCTCCACTTTGAGCTAATTCAGCTAAATGACCTTGGTCAATGTTTGATTCTGAAGCGTGTGCTTCATTGTGATCTGTTGATGCATAACCTGTTACACCTAATGCTACTGCTAATGATGATGCTAAAATTGTCTTCTTCATAATAAAAAAATCCTCCATTTAAATCTTTTGTAAGTAAAATTATATTTTTAGTTAAATTATTTATCGTATCTGCTAGTTAACATATCTACCAAAATTGTTTAATTTTTTTATGCGCTATTTTTTCGCCACAAATAATATACCATAAATTTCGCCGATTTATATTACACTTGTATAACAAAACTTTACAAAAGTAATTTCTCTTTGTAATATTGGAAACCTTTTCGTTTTGTTTTATAACGCTTAAATTCTCTTCTTTCAATCTATTTTTATTTATAAACCCTTTCATATAAGTGTTTAATTACATTTTTAAAAACAATAAATTATTTTCTGAATTATTACAGAAACCGTTTTTGTTACATAATTGTAAAATAAAAATTCGACAGAAAAATTATATTTTAGTGCAATGCTTGTAATTATATTATTAAGAAAATATAAAAAGACTACTGTTACGTAGCCTTTTTGAGTAATTTTACTTTTTTTGTGGTGAAGCATAAAACTTTATTTCCTTAACAAAATTTACGTTTTAAACTAAGAATTTGAATATTTCTCTATCATATAATTTTAATACTTTCATATAGAATGTGTTCACCAAATAACCACTAACAAATGGAACTACAAAGAACGCAATAAATACGAGCAGTAAACTTAATAATGGTGAATGATCCATAAATCTAAATCCACTTATCGGACCAACAAGTCCTATAATGCCAAAGCCTGCTGATTCTTTTGTTCCTCCAATGCCTATCAGCGCCCCTACAAAACCCGTAATTAGTGCAGTAGTAAATATAGGTAATAAGATAATGGGATGCCTCACCATGTTGGGAATCATCATCTTAACCCCGCCTAAGAAAATTGTTATTGGCACGCCAGATCTATTTATCTTAACTGTACCTGCAACAAGTACACCTTCACATGCAACGATACCAAGAGACGCAGAGCCTGCAGCAAGCCCACTAATTCCTATAGCCAATGCCGTTGCCACCGTAGATATCGGACTAATAATAATAAAACTGAACACCAATGCAATGAGCATCGACATTAATATAGGTTGTAATTCAGTAAATGAATTGACAAGATTTCCTATGCCTGTCGTAATTAATTTTATGTATGGAAGTATAAGAACACCTATAAGGCTGGCTAACACGCCAACTATCGTAGGTAAAATAATTAAAGTCAAACTACCAAATCGTTCTCCTATCACTAATATAAAGAATACTGCAATTGCAGCTGTAATCATTGTGTTAATTAAATCTCCAACTCCTACAAGCATCCATATACCATCTTTAAATTGTGCTGCACCGCTACCAACAAACGCAGAACTAGCAACGACTGCTGTCGCTAAAGGTGTAAGTTTAAAACGCATCGCAATCAATGCGCCAACTAAAAGGGGCACAGTAAATTGAATACTTTCTACTATTTGTAGTAATGTTTGGAATATAGCATATTTCGGGGCAAATAATTTAAACAGCTCTCCTAAAATCGCATTAGGAATAAGACCTGCAACAATTGCTATTGCTACACCGGATAATACATTATTGATAAATTGTTTCGGGCTCATCTTAATCATAGAAGTTCCTCCTAAGCTGTAGTAAAATATACTATATCATATTTTCTTAATTTTCAGAATATTTATTTTGTAACTTTTTCTTTTGCACATCGACTCGTCATAACATACTAAAACACATCTTTCCAAACTTCCTCAAGAAAGTAAACTACTTTCTTAACTTTAGAAAAATGTGCTTTAGTCAGTTGCTTCAATATTTATTTTTAATACGCTTAGTTATCCATGAGTTTTCCAGTAAGTACGAGACCTTGTGTGTCATTTTCAAAAAATTCTAGTTTTTGCAACTTATTGTTTTGAGGTAAAAATTTTTCAAATTGTTCCCATATCCAAAAAGCAATATTTTCAGCAGTTGTATTCATTTCTGGCAATGTCTCATTAACTAATTGATGTTCTAAGTAGGGCGCAATGTGTGCCTTATAGAGCTTGTCAACTTCATTAAAATCCATAGCCAAGCCATAACGATCTATTTCAGATAAAATCTCTACATTAAATTTATATTGTTGATTTTCCAAGTCTTTGTGCAATTTTTCTGTAAAATAAATTCTATTGTCACATTTAAATTCATAAAAAGTCTTTATTAATACTGCATTATTTCTATATTTAAATGTTTTAGGCGGTAAAATATCATCAAATTGAGTCATCATAGTTCACTCCTTTTCCTTTTATAAACCTATACCCTTTTCTCTTTCTTCTATATAAAACTACAGGAACTTGATGTTTTTAAATATGAATGCGTGGCAAAATGATATATAAATAGTTATATATGAGAGGTTGTGACATATGACTATCTATATCCAAAGAATATATGATGATACACAAATTGAAGGTATACGTATACTGGTTGACCGCGTGTGGCCAAGAGGTATATCGAAAGATAAGGCCAATTTAGATTATTGGTTAAAAGATATTGCCCCTACGTCACATCTAAGAAAATGGTTTAATCACGATCCCCAATTATACGCTGCATTTACAGAAAAATATAAAAAAGAATTACGTGAAAATGAACAACAACGCCAAGCTTTCGACGAATTAAAATCTATCATAAAACAGTCTAATCAAGATATCGTTTTATTATTTGGCTCTAAGGATAAAGATCATAATCAAGCTGTTGTTTTGCAAAATTCATTTTACTAAAATCCTATATTTTTAATCCCAAGTGAAATAACAGATAAGCACCGATCCTATTTCATCATCAATGATATTAACGCACGAATAAAGCCTTAGCATATAATCCAAGGCTTTATTCGTGCGTTAACTATTGTAAGCTAATGATCAAATAAACTTTCTTCTCCTTCAGGCAAACTTTCCACAAAGGATTTAGGGTTTACTGCATAATCATTTCCTATGCCATCTTTCATACGTTGAAAGTGCAAATGTGAGCCTGTTGTTTGTTCTCCTGTATTACCTGAAAGTGCAATCACCTCTCCAGCTTTAACCTCATCTCCCACATTCACTTTAAAATCATTCAAGTGCATATACCATTGGTGATAGCGGCCATTTGATTCTGCGATTTGTACTACTTTTCCTCCTAATTCATTATTAAATGTTCTTGTAACTTTGCCATCTGAAGCTGCCTTTACTGGTGTGTCTTCTGGTAAATCATAATCAATGCCGAAGTGTTTGCCATCAAAATCACTATATTTATATTCACCAAATGTTTCTGTTTCTCTACTACGATCAAAAAAATCACTATAAGATGAGGAATGATTACTACGATCATCTCTTCGTTGCTCAGTTAAATTTTTATTTATACTCTCTTGTATGGATTCTAAATTCGTTATTAATAGCACAATAGGTACAATAATAATAACTAAAAGAATAAATGTTCTAAGTATATTTGCCACTATTTGAGTCACCTTCATATTTTTTGCTTATTATAATATTAGTATAATTTTTATATTATAACTTTGCTAATCATATAACTCAAAAACTGCTCATACTTTAGTTGTATAAAACTCAAAATAAAGGCAAGCCACTATTAATTCATTACAAATAATATGGCTTGCCTTTATTTTTATATCTCTCAATTATATTTCATCATTATAAGAATCTTTCCTCTTATGAGTTATAGCTTTTTAACATACTTTCCATCAAGCTCCAAACACGCTCTACATCAACCGCTATTGCAAAGCAGGCATTTTTTTCACCTTGCGTAATATTATTCAAATCTACAACCATTGTTCCATATGTTAATGCACTCTGGTGCTCTATATCAATATGAGTATGTTGCATTGTAAATAACGTTGGGTCTAATAAATAAAGTATGGTACATGCATCATGAATAGGGCCACCGTCCATATCAAAGTGTGTTTTATATGTAGATTTAAAGAATTCTAATAATTCTACAACAAACCGAGCAATTTGATTGTCTATACATTTAAAACGGTCAATAATTTGAGTTGTCGCAAGCACTTGATGTGTGACATCCAAACCAAAAACGTTTATATGGATGCCGCTATCAAATACACGTTTAGCCGCTTCGGCATCTACCCATATATTAAATTCAGCAGTAGGTGTCCAATTTCCGAACGTACCACCACCCATAATAGTAATTGACTCAATATATTGCGTGATACTAGGATCTTTGATTAATGCTGTCGCTATGTTCGTTAATGGGCCAGTTGCGACAATCGTTACCGGTTCTATACTATTTTTGAGCTGTTCAATAATTACATCGACAGCATGACTTTGAGTAGGTTTAAGCGATGGTACTTCTGGTAATTTCGGTCCATCCAAGCCAGTATCACCATGAATTTCAGAAGCAAAGGAAGCTGATTTAATCAGCGGACGTGTCGCGCCAATAGAAACATCAATATCAGGTCTCCCCATAACCTCTAACACATTTAATGCATTTTTAGTATTTTTTTCAACTGCTTGATTACCAGCAACAGTTGTCACAGCTAAAATATCTAATGTACTTAACTTTGCCCCAGCTAGTATGAGTGCAATTGCATCATCATGACCAGGATCACAATCCATTATAATTTTTTTACGCATATTCATCACTCCTATCTATAGTTCTATATTATTTTATCTTATTATAGTGCCGCATGTTTCTTATACTGACGATACATGAGAGCAAGTACAATCAACCATAATGGCGCAAAAATCACACCAATACGTGTCTCAGGATTTACGAGTAATACCCCAAAAATAAAGATAAAGAATATTATGATACAAACAGCCATATGCTTTCCACCTGGCATCTTATATTTACTTCGTTTATGTAAATCAGGTCGTTGTTTTGTGTATCTATAATAAGCTATTGTAATAAGCGTCCAGATAAAAATATTCAATACTGTCGATACTGTACTAATATATACAAACACTGTAGTTGCATTAGGTATGAAATAATTAAGCAATACGGCAAACATTAAAAATGAACATGTTACGAGTATCGCTGTAAGTGGTATACCTCTACGATTTGTAACTTGAAACTTAGGTGGTGCTTGTTGCCTATCTGCCAAACCAAACAACGTTCTACTATTTGCAAAAATACCACTATTACATGCAGATGCTGCAGCAGTTAGTACAACAAAGTTAATAATTCCTGCTGCAAAAGGTATACCAACTAATGCAAATAATTTAACAAATGGGCTACTTTCGGGATCTAACTCATTCCACGGAATAATAGAAATAATGACAGCAATTGCACCGATATAAAATATTAAAATTCTAAATGGTACATTGTTAATTGCCTTAGGAATAGTCTTTTCCGGATTTTTTGTTTCACCGGCTGTAATACCTATCATTTCAATCCCTAAGAATGAAAATATTGCCATTTGGAAAGACATAAAGAATCCCGATAGTCCATTGGGGAAAATTCCCCCATGACTATAAATATTAGAAACACTTGCTTCTCCATACGGCGTTTGGTAAGCCATGACAATCATCACAACACCTACAGCAATTAATGCCAGTATTGTCGCAACTTTAATAATCGCAAACCAAAATTCTAGCTCACCAAATAATCTAGTACTTAATAAATTGAAACACATCAATAACAATACACATGCTAATGCAGATAGCCAATTAGGTATTTGTGGCCACCAAAACGAAACATATTTCGCAACAGCCGTTACTTCAGCCATTCCAGATATAATCCAAGTTAGCCAATAAGTCCAACCAGTAATAAAACCTGCTAAAGATCCTACATATTCATGTGTAATATCTGCAAATGAATTAAATTTCGTATTAGATAGCAACATTTCTCCCATTGCTCTCATAAACATAAACAATACAAATCCAACTATAATATAAGTTAACAATATCGATGGACCCGCTAAATGTATTGATTGCCCAGCGCCTAGAAATAGTCCTGTACCGATTGCACCCCCAATTGCGATCAATTGGATGTGTCTATTGCTGAGTTCTCTCTTTAATTGCTCTCCCATATATTCTACCCCTTAGATGTAAAGTGCGCACATTATAATAAGTCTTTTTGTAACAAAGTGTGCAACATTATTTAATATTACTTGAAATTACAAAGTCCCCCATCGTTTGTAATATGTATATTTATATATAGTGTACCCTTGATAATATTTAAAAAACTGATAAATTAAAACTATTAATATTTTTTAAGTGAGGTGTAATTCAATGAGAGCAATTTTAATAGGCATTTTGGGGGCTATGTTTTTTTCTGTTACGTTTATTTTGAATCATGCTATGTCCGATGATGGTGGAAGTTGGATGTTTAGTTCATCACTTCGATTTATCTTTATGTTCCCTTTTCTTTTCATTTTTGTATGGTTTCAACAGCGTCATCATATTATTTTATTACATATTAGAAAAAATTTTATGTTGTGGCTCTTATGGAGCACTTTAGGTTTTGTATGCTTCTATGTGCCCATTACATTTGTTTCCAGCTTTAGCCCTGGTTGGCTTATTGCCGCTACTTGGCAACTGACAATTATTTGTGGATTATTACTAGCGCCGTTATTCTATGAATATGTCCAATATGAGCAACAAACCGTTAAAATAAGAGAACGTATTTCGTGGCGTTCAGTCGGGACTTCTACTCTCATGATTATTGGTGTTGTCCTCGTTCAGATTCCACAAATTTCTAATATTGAACTTCACACTTTCATTATCTCTATTGTGCCCTTGATTATTGCTGCTTTTTGTTATCCATTAGGCAACCGTAAGATGATGGTCTTAGTAGATAATAAACTTACTACTATTGAGCGTATGTATGGTATGACACTGGTTACACTGCCAATATGGTTTATCATTTTTGGCGTAGGCGTAGCTAAAAATGGCTTACCTTCCTCTAATCAAGTATTACAAACCTTTTCAGTTGCCATTTTTTCTGGAATCATAGCAACTGCACTCTTTTTCTATGCTACAAACTTAGTCAAACACAACCAAGGTAAGCTTGCTGCGGTCGAAGCAACACAGGCAACAGAAATTATATTCACACTTATTGGTGAAATGATTTTCCTCGGTCTACCGTTACCTGATGCTGTGAGTTTAATTGGTATCTCCTTAATTACACTAGGCATATTTATATATTGCTATCTAAATAGTTTGATTCAAGAAAATAAAGCTGAGCTTTAAAGTTGGAGTCAAATTGTTTCATAAAATAGAGTTCTATTTTATAAAACAATCACACGCATCACTTAAATTTATAATCTAACAAGTACTTTCTTCCAATCAACCACGTTGACATTCACTAAAGAAAACAAGATAATTTGTATAAATTCTATAAATGATGGCTTGTTTGAAGGAGGTATGAAAGTAATGACGACAACACATGTTGATCCGCGAATTACAAGAACTAAAAAATTATTAATGGACGCTTTTCGCGAAATTGCTAAAGAGAAAAAAATCCATACAATTACTGTGAAAGATATTACAGATCGCGCTACTGTCAATCGTGCAACCTTTTACGCTCATTTTTATGATAAATACGATATTATGGACTATACATTATCGCAAACTATTCTTAAAAACTTAAATGATACTTTAGACATTGTATCTGAGCTTAACGCACAAACGCTATGTACTATCTTCATTAAAATCACTCGCTATATTAATGAAACCCATAATGAATGTCAGTTAAATAGCGACGCCTATGGTGAAGTAGTAGAAAAAAGAATAAAAGAAGAATTAGAAGATATCTTCCTAACATTACTCGTACAAGAACATCCAAATGAAGACAGAGAAGCACTTGCTACTAGCGCAAGATTTTTATCGTGGGGACTATATGGTATCGCCAAGCATTGGTTCCATACGAGTGACTTGCCTGCACGCGTTTATATTGATAAAGCATTACCCTTATTAACGACTCAAATATTAAAATAGTATTTAAAAACCCCCTAAAGTACTGTTAATACTTCAGGGGATTTTTATATGTTGTTTATCATTAATTTCGTTATGCTCTATTCTTTATTATTATTAATAAAGTCTAACACATCACCTGTAATTGCAACGGCATTATTACTTTCACCCTCTATACCGCCATGATGTAATCCAATGACTTGATTATTTTCATCAAATACTGGCGAACCAGAGTTACCACCATATGTACTTGCATCATAAGTGAGTTCTGTTCCTTGGTTATCTATGATTTTCCCTGCACTTTCCCACATTGTTGCTAATGGTTTATCACCAGGGTAACCCGTAATCGTTACTGCATCATCTTTCGAAACAGTAGATGCGTCTTTAAGTGTCGCTGGCTGTACTACATCACCTACAGACTGTCCTTCACTATTTTCTTTAAAATGTACAAGCACTAAATCTGCTGAACCAGGATACGGTTGAACATCTTTTTCTGCAAACGTACCATAAGGAAAATCATCTTTTTCTTTAGCAGCTGGTGCAAATGTCATATTACCGTCTGAAAGATTGGCAACATGTTTATTGGTTAGCACCGTATTTTTATCAATCACTACACCTGTTGCAATATTTTGTCCGAGATTAATAAATCCTACGGACTGGTAATGACCTGTTTCTGTATTTTCAATTTGATGTCTATCCTCGTTTGGTAATATAACCTTTTGAGAGACGTTAGATGGTTGATTCGTTTTACTATCATCTTGTTGTACTTCTGTAGATTGCGCTGGCTGCTTGCTTACTTCATTATTTTCTACATCTGCGTTGGCAAAGTGACTACCTGATGCAAGTGTTAATAATAAAGCTAGAGATAATGTAACACTGCTAATCAATTTTCTTAAAAACATAAATAACCTCCAATTAAAAATAATTTGACTCTTTAAACTTATAGAATTTTCCGACAATAATCAAATGATAATAATATTTATCATTATAAATCCACTTATTACAAAAGTATTTAAACACTAATATATAAAATTAATATCAAAGTATTTCTATCTATTTTACTTTAAACAACATAAATGACTATATGTTGTTTATGCAATATATAGCTAAGCATGTCGTTTGCGTTGTATGACAACTCAGTATACAATACATCTATACAACACATGTTAGTTAGTTAATGCGTGTTGTTTAATATTAATGTTAGGAGGGATAGACGTGACAACAATTCAAAAACACAATGGTTTCAAACGGACTTTTCAATATGGTCATTTAACCTTAGGGTTAATGCTCCCTTTTGATAATTCTGAACATGTCGCATTGTCGTTTGAAGATCAAAGTGATTTAGCACAATATGCTGAAGAACTTGGATTTACGAGCCTTTTTGTGCGGGATAACCCACTATATAGTCCACATTTAGGTAATGTAACGACAAACTACGATCCGTTTGTATTTTTAACTTATTTAAGCGCTAAAACTTCAAAAATCGCTCTCGGAACATCTAGTATTGTTGCTACATTACGTCATCCAATTCACATAGCCAAAGCTGCTGCTTCTCTTGACTTAATTTCAAACGAGCGATTTTTGTTAGGAATAGCAACTGGAGATCGACCATTTGAATTTCCAGCATTTAAAGTTAAAACAAACCAATTAAAGCAGTCATTTCAAAGTACCATAACTGCTTTAAATGACTTATGGCAAGACCATTCTCCCCAAATCTCAAATGACTTATTTGAATTGCATGAGGATTCAGGTTTACAAGTGCTACCTAAACATAAACATGTGCCTATGTTTGCGACTGGTTATTCAAAACAAGACATATCCTGGTTAAAAAAACATGTTGATGGATGGATGTTCTACCCACAACCATTTCAACAGCAAAAGGCACTTTTACAAGATTGGCATAATAATGATTCATTCAAACCATTTATGCATCCCCTAGTCATTGACTTATCAAGTCATCCAAATGAACTGGTAAAACCAATTAAAGGTGGATATCGTTTAGGCAGAAATACCTTATTAAAAATACTACAATCCTATGAACGCATAGGAACTAACCATATTATGTTGCAATTTATTACAACAGAAAGATCATATCAAGATTTATTAACAGAGGTAGGAAATTATATTATTCCGCATTTTCCACCTCATCAATTATAGGAGGAAACCATATTATGACATTATTAGATAGAATTAATACACTTGCAAATAAAGAAAAAATTCAACCGTTGAGCACTGAAGAAAAACAAGAACAACAAGCATTAAGACAAGAATATTTAAAAATGATTCGTGGACAGGTAATTAACACTTTCTCAACATTAAAAGTTGTAGATCCATTAGGTGAAGATGTAACACCAGACAAAGTGTATCAATTGCGTGAAGATATGGGTACACTAGAACTCAATTAAAATATTGGTGTTACTGTAATTTAAGAATATATAATAAAAGGTAGACCCCAAATAGGGGTCTACCTTTTGTTATAAGCCTACATTAAGCGTTCTTTTTAAAATACTAATAATATTTCTTAGATTGATCAAATACCATATACTCTGATTGTCAAAATAAGACTAAATCTCTTTCTAACAGTTTAAGTATCAATCTCCTATATTATATCTCATGTCCTACTATCTCTTTTGCTTGTTGGAATGCTTCTTCATTTCTTTTATAGTAAGTATACTTACCAAATCGTCGTGATGTTAATAATCCAGCACGTAATAATATAGATAAATGCTGAGATGCTGTTGATTGTGTAACCCCAAGCTTTTCATGAAATTGGGTTACACAGACCCCTACTTCTTGAAAATCGCTAACTTCTGCTGGTTGTGGCGTAAAATGCTTTTCAGGTTCTTTCAACCATTGCAATATTTGTAATCTTGTCTCATTACCCAAAGCTTTAAAAATGTCTACTGGCTCCACTTTATTCATTAATATCCTCCATCTTTAAGATGCTATATTTAATTTTTACGATAACCTTCTCAAAATATTATCTATAAAAATATTCATACATTAAACATACTTTATCCTATTCTATAATATTAATAAAAACAATATAGCTCAATATAAGATTTATTCCTTTATTTAGCATTATACATAAATATATCTGAAAGAAGTGCGTTATTGCTTCTATAAAAAATATCCTTATTTCCCTAACAATCAAAAAAAACTATATATCTTGTTAAAACACACATACTATTTATATGATGATTTTCTTCATTAATAAAATAAAAATGAGGCTATTGCCTCATTTTTTACTTGTGAGACAATAGCCTATCATAAAATGTTTATTTATTTTATAAAATTCGCTTTTTTATTACTCTGAAACCTTAATAACTATTTTTCCAAAGGCGCCACGACCTAAATGTTCATATGCTTCTATTGCTTGATTAAATGAGTACACTGTATCTATGATAGGGTGTATGTTTAATTCATTAAAGGCTTTATTCATATCTGCAAATGCTCTACTATGCCCTACATATATACCTTGAATATGTGCTTGTTTTGCTAATAAATCAAATAAGTTCACTTCTGCAAACATACTTTTTAGAAATCCAACAACGTATATATGACCTTGTAAAGCAACAGCTTTGATTGAACGATTAATACTTTCTCCACCTACGACTTCAATAATGTGTTGTGCACCTTCACCATCTGTTAATTTCAATACTTCTTCTTCCCAATTAGGCGTGTCTACATAATTGATAATTTCACTTGCACCTAATTCTTTTGCTTTTTCTCCTTTGCTATTGCTACTTGTTGTGACAATAACCCTAGCACCTAAAGCTGAAGCAATTTGGATTGCATAAACTGATACACCGCCTGTCCCTAGTACAAGCACAGTATCTCCAGCTTTGATGTTTCCATACTCTACTAAAGAAAACCACACAGTCAATGCTGCGATAGGTAATGTGGATGCTTCTTCATCAGATAAGTTTGAAGGTGCCATGACAGCTGCATATTCTTCTAATATCATATATTCAGCTAACCCACCATCATTTGGCCCACCAATTGCTGTTGGTGCATAATCTTGACTTGGTGCACCATCAATCCATTTAGTGTATAAATGAGATACCACTCGATCACCTTTTTTAAATTTAGTTACTTCGTTGCCAACTTTCACAATTTCTCCTACCGCATCAGAAACTGGAATAAATGGTTTGTTCATTAAATCTGGTAAATAATCGCCATCAATAATTGACTTATCTCTGAAATTCAAAGATACTGATTTTACTTTTACCAATATTTGTCTAGGACCTGGTTCTGGTGTCTCAGTTTCTACTAATTTTAAATTTTCTAATCCGATACCTTCTTTTCTCCATGCTTTCATAATACATTCACTCCTTCTTTTTGTTTACATTTAAACATTAAACGAAATAACGATATATAATTTTATATGGTGTTTATTCTGTAAAAGCTTTAGTCCTTTTCATAAATCAATTCATAAATTACGAAACACAGCTAATTACATTTAAACCACAAATCATTAAATCATTTTTGTTATATACGCATGATACATCGTCATTTAACGATTTGTCAATTTGAATGTTTTATATCTTTCAAAATTTCGTATTTTTATCAATGGTAATCAAATAGTAGATTAAAATAAGTTTTAATTCTTCTCTTAAATTTACTCTATACTACCCAAAAAATATTACGATAATATTTTTTTATAATTTTAAAATTTTTTTGTTTTTTTAAGATTATTACGGGTATATGCATAATGTTAGCGGATTACGCTATGCGCACAGTCTTATCTTCAATAAATGTGGTTACAGCATTTTTGAATGTACTGATACTGCGTATTTACTACTTTAAGGAGGTAATACATATGACTGATACAGCTATGCCACTATTATTAAAAATCTTAGAACTGCTTGAAAAAGGATTTTTATAATTAAATCTTTATTTCATAAATAAATTCTAAAGCATTGTCTTGACCTTTAATTAACTTTTGGCAAAGTTAATTAAAGGTCTAATTTATTTTGAGATTTATTTAACTCTAATTAAAAAAAACCCAATCTTAGTTTATTAAGATCGGGGTGAGACGCTATAATGAGTCTTCAATTTCAGTTAATTGTTTAATACGATACTCTAAATCTTCAAAGTCTATGATTCTCGCCTGTCTATGCATTTCTTTATTCTTATAATATAAAATGACCACTGGGGATGTAAATAGTGATAATTGACCAGCTGCTTCTGGTATTTCATTAATCATAATGTTTACACTGTCTACATTATAAGTTTCAGCTAATGCATTTACTTTAGGAAAATCAGCATGGCAAACGCTACAATTTTCAGACATTACATATAATATAAGTCTATCTTTTGTGTTTATTTCATTCAATAAATCATTATAACTCATTACTTTTTTCAATCTCATACAACTCCTTTTAACACATTTTTATAGTATTAATTCCCAAAAATTTCAAATCAATTATAAATATTCACTTCAATCATCAATTCATTTTGTAATATTATCTACTGAAAGTAAAATATATTGCACCACTTTTAATTTACATATTTCTATCAAAAAAAACCTGGCAACCATTTAAAGTGATTGCCAGGTTTTTATACTTATGGTTCATAGCATTCAAATCATAAGTATTACTTTTTCAGACTACAAAATTTTTCAACTTTATCATATTGTTTTATTTGCCAATTTGAAAAGGGATATTTAGAATTTCTATTTTTTAAACTCTGCATAGGTATATTGATTGTTAAATAAACAACTATAAAATAAACTACAATAGCTATAACCCATGTGAAAATACTAATTAAACCATGTTGATAAATATAAAATATATAATAGATGCTAATTGGTGCAAAAAGAATAACACTAGTAACTAAGCCAGGATTATACCAAGTGCCCATAGCCTTGTTTATTGAGTATCCATGCCCTACAAGTTGCATTAAGTTAAAGATCATTGTAGCCAAACCTAACCAAATAAGTTGAGGAAAGATTAGAGCTAAAATATAAAAAATATATACGCTTAAATTAATAATGCATGTCGATAAAGCATTTGCTGGAAACCGCGAAAAATCACTTTCTTCTTTAAAACTTGCTTTATTAATAGCAATAGGTCCGCCACCAGGTAAAATATATTCCTCAAATTGATGTATCGCCAACGCGATTAGACTATACATTAATATCACTTGGAGATCATTAAGTTGTTGGTGCCCCCATAGAATCATATAAATTAAAAGTATTACGAACACGACAATAGTAAGATATTGCCATTTATTACTCAAAAATTTCATCTAAATACCTCCAAGTTATTTATCCATTTTATTGAAAACTACCTTCTTAATTAAAGGTATCAATCTGTGTGTCTGTATGTTTTTGAATTAAATAAAATAAACACCCATACCACTAGACTGACTGAGGCAGATATTGCTAATACTGAGAAAATAGAGATATTCATTGTATTTAGTCCTGAAATAAGCACATATGATATTGGATCGAATCCAGTCATCGCTAAAAATATCAAACTCATCACACGACCTGTCACTTTTTCATCAGAGAATTCTTGTGCCATTGTGATAAATGGAATATACACAATCGTATACGTTAGACCTATTAAGAATAGTAAGAGCACTTGCCATATTACTGCATTTACCTGTGTGAATACTAGGAACAGTACAAGCATAAATAATAAAGTGAAGAGTGTTATCTTCCCGCGTCCCTTTTTAAAAGTAATAACGCTTAACAGTGCTGTTCCAGTCAACATCCCCACGCCTAAACTTGATTGAAGATAAGTTAAATTAATCGGCGTTCCTCCAGATGCTTCTACTAATATAGGAATACCTACACTTAATGCACCTAGTCCAAAAAAGTTAGCAGTTATCAGTATAATAATACCCGTTATTAAAAAACGTGAAGATTTTACATATCTAAATCCTTCAATAATATCTCTAACCGGCGTGTTATTAGAATGCTCAACCGCACTTGTTTCTTTAATTAATGGAGGGAATACAAAAATTGCTGACAAGAATACGAAAATCAAAGCCAAATAAAAACTCGTTGCTATAGAGTAATGTTCCATGACGATTCCAGCGATAATTGGACCAAAAATAAATGATATTTGTGTACCGCCCTGAAACAATGAATTCGCTCTTTGGAGTTGGAACTGCTCGACTACTTTAGGTATCAGTGATGTACTCGCAGGCCCAAAGAAAGCATCTAGCATGCCAAAAAATGCAGCTAAAATCATCAAGGGTACAAGTGATAATTGATCATTAATAATTAAAAAGTAAAGAATGACTAATACTAAAGCTTCCGCAATATTTGAATAATACATTATTGTCGTTTTCTTAAATTTATCAGCTACCATGCCACTAAATGTCATCATTATCAACCTTGGAACTGTTGCAGCCACCAAAATGTACCCTAATGCCATAGAAGACTTTAATTCTTTTACGGCATACCATGTAATTGTCGTTAAAATTGTACTAAATCCAATCATCGCAAAAATACCTGCCAACAACATCAGCATGAACGTACGATTGAATATAAGTTTGTTAGATGTTTTCAATTTTTATCCTCCTATATGCTATTTAGACACCCCTTTATTTTGCGTCTAAAGTGTTTCATTTAATTATGTATAATTTTACGTTAGATTCTAAATATATAACCATTTCAACTTAATTTAGAGAAATTGATGAAATTATATTCATCACCTATGCCTAGATTGTATTTACGCTATCTTTACATGACACTCCATATTTCCTATATTCAACCTTTAAAGAGCCTATTTATTACACTATTATTAAATTTATTTAATTAACATGTTACAAGTATAACAAATATATTTTTAAAATTAAGAAAATTCTAATTAAATATGAAAATTTCTTTAATATAACTTCAACTATTTTTACTTCTATACTTACACATAAAAATAGTAGCCTAACAAGCTACTATTCTTCATAAATATATTTAATATGCTTCTGTTAAAATTTTTTCCATTGAACGATTAACGCTATGGTCGTACATGCTTCCAAATTTTAGTAAGTGCACCATTAATAAATACAATCTATAAAATTCTATACGCGTTTCCGCCCCATGCGCTAAAGGATAATGCTGATTATATTCATCATAAAATGCTTGTGTAAATCCTCCAAAAACAGTAGTTATTCCAATATCAAACTCTCTATCCCCATATAACGGAGCCGGATCAAATAATGCTGGCGTTCCATCTTCTAAAAACATAAAATTACCAGCCCATAAATCACCATGTAAAAGCGAAGCTTTACTATTATGCTGTTCTAATTTATCTACAATAACAGCTCTCACCTGGTTATACCGTCTAACATCTTCATCTGTCCAAAGTCCTTGGTAGTATAATTCATCTTTTAGATGATCTAAACGACGTTCTACAAATAAAGTAACCCACTCGTTTGTCCAACTATTATCAAATGAAATGTTTCCACCTTCATACGGTAAATCAAATCCAAACTTTTGATCTTGTTGTTGCTGACTATGCATCTTTGCCACAAGTTGCCCAAGTTCACGCTGGCTTCCTGTCGCTCCTTCTTGTAAAAATGTTAATAATAAATACGCATCACCATGAATTTCTCCACTGTCAATGACTCGAGGCGCGTTGATATGATATGCTTCAAATAAATCTAGTCCTGCTATTTCTGCTTTAAAAAATGATTTGTCTCTGTTCCGTTGCACAAGTAAAAAATAAGTATCTTCTGATGTTTTTACTTGAAAGGCCTCATTTACATCACCGCCACCAACTGGAGATATGGATTTAATATTGTCCAATGGAAGTTGTTCCTGCCATTGTTGCTTCATTTTTTATGCCTCCATTAACTTATGTCATTAAATTTATCACCTTATTGTTATTACCTTTTTATTACCATGTTAATCAACAATGTATGCTTCCATTTAATTAATGTGACACTTCTATAAATTATATAAGTTTACTCTAGGCATACATTGTGTAAAATGCTAGTCTATTAAAGACATCCATTTCACAAACTTGTGACAGTTCATTGTGTAATGTGATTTATATACATATTTTCGAAAGTAATAAATACTAAAATTTGATAAATGGAGCGGTAATATCATGTATAAACTTATTAAACCTATTTTATTTCAATTTGATCCTGAAAAAGCACACGGTATGACTATCGATGCATTAAAATTTGTTCAAAGACACTCAAAGTTATTACCTGTAGTTCGTCAGCTATTCCATTATGAAAATCCAATATTAAAACAAAATATTAAAGGGGTTTCTTTCCCCAATCCAATAGCACTTGCAGCAGGCTTTGACAAATCTTGTGAAGTGCCAAAAGCTTTAGAAAACGCTGGGTTCGGCGCACTTGAATTAGGCGGCATCACACCTAAGCCCCAACCAGGAAACCCTAAACCACGTATGTATAGATTGGTCGAAGATGATGCTATAATTAACCGTATGGGCTTTAATAATATCGGCATGAATAAAGCATTGAGCAATTTGCGTAAATATAGTTATAAGATTCCAGTTGGGTTAAATATAGGTGTTAATAAACTTACGCCTTACGAAGAACGTTACCAAGATTATATTAGAGTCATTGATACTTTTAAAAATGATGTCACGTTTTTCACTGTAAATATTAGCTCGCCTAATACTGAAAATCTGCAAAGTTTCCATGATAAAGATGAATTTTCTCAACTTTGTTCAGCTATTCAATCTTATAAAATAAAGCATGATATATCTGTTCCTATTTTTATTAAATTAACTTCTGACTTGGACTTACCTGGATTGGGACGCATGCTAGATCCTATTGTAGAGACATTTGATGGGATTATCTTAGCAAACACAACGCAACAACGTGATAATTTACATTCAACTAATCGTTCAGAAGCTGGTGGATTAAGTGGCAGACCTTTATTTGAACGCAATTTAGAAATGATTAACTATACTTATAAAAAAACAAACGGGCAATTTTTAATCATTGGTACTGGTGGTATATTCGATACTGATGATGTGATAATGATGTTACGTCACGGTGCCTCACTTGTTCAAATTTACAGTTCTTTGGTATTTGAAGGGCCCGGATTAACTAAAAAACTAAACAAATCGCTCACACAATATCTTGAGTCCCATGGTTATAATCATGTAAGTGAAATTATTGGCTTAGATGTAAAATAGTTTATAATGTTATTAAAGAATAAGTAGCGGTATATTATTACTTTGATTTTAAAAGGGTATTTATATCATAAAGGAGGCACTATTATGTATAAAAATATATTATTGGCCTATGACTTTAACAATACGTTCAACAACGTACCTGAGCAATTACTAAAATTGACAGAACACGCAGATGATGCAGAAATTACTATATTCAATGTAATTCCGGAAGGTGAACTGCAAACTTCTGTACGTTATGATGATAAACACTTTGAAGAAATCGCACAGGAAAAGAGCGAAAAACTTAAACCTTTTGTAAAACAATTAGAAGATAAGGGTTTAAATGTTACAGTTAAATTTGCTACTGGTTATATTAAGCAGATGATTTTAGAAGAAATCGAAGAAAACAATTATGAAATGATTGTGATGAGTAATAAACGTTCAAAACCTGAACTCAAAAATGTACTAGGAAATGTCACTCATAAAATTGCAAACAACGCTAATATTCCCGTTCTAATCATCAAATAGTCTATAAATACAAAAACTCAAAATCTTTCAATCTTGGTCGCTAACGACTTTTATTGAAATAGCTTTTGAGTTTTTTTATAAATACTTTTTAGTTAGCCTACATCCCGCTACTGGTTTACGGTTTCAAGTAAGTCTCAATAACTTGTAAAACACCTGATTCATCATTAGAAGGTGCCCTGTATTTTGCAACTTTCGCAAGTTCTGAACTACAATGCTCCATTGCATAACTATGTTCAGTCAACGCTAACATCTCTAAATCATTATTTGCATCACCAAACGCCAGCAGTTCATTATTTTTCAGCCCCCACTGTGTTAGAAGCGTTTGGATTGCTACCCCTTTATTCACTTCAGGCAAAATTAAATCAACACTGTCATTTCCACTTGTAACAGCTCTCACTTCACCTGCAAAAGTTTCTTCTAAACTTGCGATAACTTTTTTTACTTTAAATTCATCCTTAATTCTAAGTGCTATTTTAACAAAGTAATCATTTTCAACTTGCTTTAAATCTGCAACTTTTTCAATATCGTAATAATAATGTTTTATAAACTCAATAAATTCTTCACTACTATCTTGGCTAATATATGCAGATTTAATACCACTTAAAACGATATCCTTTACTTTATAATCGTGAATAATTGTGTGCAGTAAATCTAAAATAAGTTCACTATCAAAATAATGTGATGCTATAATTTCATCATTAAAATAAGTAACTGCGCCATTTTCTGCAACATACGTAATTGCTTCTTCTTTTCCAGAAAATATTGATCGCAACTGTGCATATTGATTACCACTTGCCACGATAAATTTTAAATTTTTAGCCATAAGTTCATTAAATATCTTTTCAAAATGTGCCTCATCAAATGTGTGATCAGATCTTAAAAACGTACCATCTTTATCTACTGCAATTGCTTTAATCATACATACACGCCTTTCAAATTTTATTTTATAATATAAAATACCATAAGACCGCTGTTGGCTTACATCGCAATGACGTTAAATAAGTGACCATCTATATCACTAAATAAACCACCATAATAGCCTTCATGTCTGGTACCACTTTGCAAAACCTCACCAGCCGCTTCTTTTACTAATTTTAATAATTCGTCAACTTCTTGTTCTGATGATACGGATATAGAAACAAGTGATTCATGCGCACCTATTTCTGACAGTTGCACTACTTTTTCAAACTGGCTATATTCAATTAACATAATAATTTTATTATCTTTTGTTTCAATCCCTATCATTTTATCTATTACGCTTTCTTGTTGCTTAATACCAAAGCCAATTGATTCGAAAAATTTTTCACTTGCTTTAAGATTTTTTACAGGTAAATTGAGCCATGCTGATTGTATATCCATTTCACCACTCCTCTACTTTTCATCAAATTTATATACTTCAATTACAGTAAAACATAAAATTACACATAAGTAATGTTTCTACCATTTATTTGACACATTATCTCTATTAAGTTAAAGTGTTCAACATCTTATTTACTTACCTAAAGTATCTTTGACTGACTTAAGTTAAAACAGACAGTAATCAATGCAACAACTTATATCATGTCACGTCGTAGTTCCTGTATGATGCATCAATTGCTGTAATCTTAACTAAAAAATGAAATAGTATCATTTTAAAATTAACTTAAATGAAGCATTGAACGTGCTTTATTAGACATAAAAACACATATCATTATAGCTCTCGTGTTCACTGCATTCATTGTGGTTCCATTAAGGAGGTAATTAAATTAATGTCTAGTTCAATTCAAGTCCATGTTCTACATACTGGCTCAGTTATTGTAGATGAAGCTTTACCGTTCAACTACAAATCTAATCCACCTTTTGCTTGGACAGGTCTATTTAGATCCAAAAAGAAACAAATGCGTTTACCTGTATCTATTTATCTTATTGAACACCCTAAAGGACTTGTCTTAATTGATACAGGTTGGCACGCAATTAATCGGACAAAGCCATTTAAAAATCTATCTTTAGCCTATCCAATTTACAAAGCTGATCTACCTGAAGGTGAAGCTGTCCATGAACATATTGAGCAACTTGGCTACCAAGTTTCAGATTTAGATTATGTTGTCTTAAGCCATCTACATTGTGATCATGCAGATGGTCTAAGACATGTTTCAACTGCAAATCACATTTTAGTTAGCCAAGAAGAGCTAGATGCGGCTAATCATAATACAATCGGGTATGAACCTCATCAATGGGAGAATATCAATATTGATACCTTTGCATTCACTCATAACGGTATAGGACCCACAGGTAAGTCATTTGACTTATTCGATGATGGTACGATTGAGTTTGTACATACACCAGGTCATAGCATAGGCCAATGCGCGGCACGTATCAAAGCACATAAAGACGATGATGCTTTTTTACTGTTAGCTTCAGATGCAGCATATGCTTCAAAATCATGGAATTATGGTATTTTGCCAGGTCTCGTTAACAATAAGGAAGAAACTATCAACTCTTTAAATTGGATCAAATCTCAAGCGACACATCCTCAATGTATTCAAGTCCTTGCTAACCATGACCCCGATATTAAACCTCAAATATTTAATTTATAAAGTAATGTTCGTTCTGATCTAGATCAGAATGAACATTACTTTTATTTTGATGAGCATATATCATTTCCCCGGTTATATTAATCTACTCCTTATTCATGTTTCAGTTTAGATTAATATAAATCGAAAATCGTAATGTGTGGTTACAATCACATAAAAAAACTGTCGACAAAGTTATAAAACTTTATCGACAGCAACAACCTAAACAAGATTCAACTCTCACTATTCATATTTATTGCGGTAATATAATATTTCATAATATTACTTCACTTCCTCATTGGCTATAAGTGCTCTTACTGCGTTAAGATTCACTTTATTAATTAACTGATTATAAGTTTCTAATGCTAAGTCAATAACTCGTTTTCCTTCATCTGTTAAATAAATATACATTGCACGTTGGTCTGCAGTACATTCTTGTCTAACAACTAATGGTTTCTCTACTTTTTCTATCCTCACAATAAGTCGTGACATTGCACTTTGACTTAAATCTATTATTTTAATTAGATCATTAATTTTATATTTTTTACCTTTTGCTTTAAAAATTTCATAAAGTACATAAAATTCTTTCAAACTTAAATTATATTTTTCTTTCAACGTTTTTTCTATCATCATATCGATATAATGGACGTATTTGGTCACTTCTATCCAATTATCAATTTTTTGTTGTCTTTCCATCGCTTCTCCCTCCAATCACTACTGAAGTTCAGTGTGTTCAAACGACTTTTTACTTTCCCAAATCATAACATGTGCTACCCGTAATTACCTTATTTATTGTTTATATTTAAGTTACACCCTCGGGCACATCTTTATTATTATATTTAAATTTCAATGTTATTTAACCTTATAGTTAACAATTCAAATAAACAGCTATTTCATTAGTATATCGAAAGTAACTGCTTTGTATAATGATGACGTTGTTCATCAAATAATGCTTCTCGTTTAAAATCATCTACAACTGCGGCATCATTCATTACGATAATCCGCTCTACAAATTGATTAAGAAAAGCGATATCATGAGAAATTACAATCATCCCTTTATTTGTTTTAGTATGATAGTCTTTCAATAATTCTATCATTCTCTGCTCTGCAATCACATCTAAACTTGCTGTAATTTCATCACAAATAAGCACATCGGGTTGCAACATGAGCGTGCGTATCATATTGAACCTTTGTAATTGACCTCCGCTTAATTCATCTGGATATCGCTCTAACAACTTAACCTCCAAATGCATATGCTGCATTAATGATTTCGCTCTATCTCTAACGACTGCCAACTTCCCATATTGATAATATTGCATAGGTTCTTCTAGTGATTTTTGAATAGTATATTTAGGGTTAAAACTATCATATGCATGTTGAAAAATAGGTAATAACTGCAAGCCATTTGTATAAATTTTACCATGTTTGGGGTGAAGTAATCCCAACATCATACGTACTAATGTTGTCTTTCCTGAACCACTTTCACCTACAATACCAATAATTTCATTTGAATCTATTGTTAGATTTATATCTCTTAAAATAGTTGTGTGTTTATAATTAAAGTGTATTTCTTTCAATTCAATCATATGCACCCTCGTTTCTCAACTGACTTCGGGCGTTAAATAATTTCAAACTATATGGTTTTATATTACCTTCTGTAAAAGCTGTTACATGATTTGAATCTATGATGTGCCCATGTCTTATAACATGAATCCAATCGCTAAAATGTAAGACATGAGATAAATTATGAGTGATAAGTAATAGTGTCACTCCGTGTACCTCTGTCAAATGTTTAATCAAATGCATCACGTGAAATCCTGTAATCGCATCTAAAGACGCTGTCGGTTCATCTGCAATGAGCAGTTTAGGTTTCAACATGAGCACACTTGCAATTTGAACTCTAGCAAGTTGTCCACCTGATATACTAAAACGATAGCGTTTCATAACCTCATCAGGATTTAAATCTACAGATTCCAATGACTGCCTCACGATTTGTTTGGCAGTTGATTTTTCAACCTTATAATGGCCTCGATAAATCGCAATCAATTGTTTGCCTAATTTTGTATGATCATTAAAACTGTGTGTATAATCCTGAGATATAAAACCAATATCTTTTCCGAGTAACGCTTGCACATTAGTCACATTATGGTTGTTATAACAAAATCGCTCATAATACATGTTTAACATGTCAGGGACTTGTTGAACCATAGCTTTAGCTGTCAGACTTTTTCCTGAACCACTTTCTCCGACTAACACATTGACTTTACCTTCTTTTAGTGCAAGATCAACATTACGTATTAACTCAACACCTTTATTATCCTTAATCGTTAAATGTGTTATTTCAAGAATGTTAGACATCTCTATGTCGGTCCCCTTTCAATAGTTTATCTCGCAACGCATCACCTGCTAAGTTAAATAAGAGGATGGTCACAGTAATTAAGCAAGCAGGCGCTAGTAATAACAGTGGATATGAACTGATGTAATCCCGTCCAGCGTTTAACATTGCTCCCCATTCCGGTAAAGGTGGTTGTGCACCTAAACCTAGAAATGATAATGATGAAATATATAAAATGATTTTCCCAAAATCTACAGTCATTAAAACAATGATAGATGGCATCACCTGTGGCAAGAAGTGTTTGATGATAATTTTCCATGATGGCACATTAAATAATTTAGCCATTTGTATATACGGTTTAGTCGTCTCACTACTGACAATTGCACGCGTCATTCTAGTGTAGGTCATCCATTTAATTACTGTAATAGCTAAAACCAAGTTCCAAATACTAGGTTTAAAAAAACTTGCCATCGCAATCATTAATATAAATTCTGGAATACTTAAGCCTATATCAATCACCCGCATAATTATTGTATCGATGATTCCCTTTTTATATCCTGCCATCAGTCCAAGTGGTACACCAATACATACAGTAATCAACAAAGTAATCAAACTAATAATCAGCGTATACCTTGCGCCCATAATTATCCGAGACATTAAATCTCTACCATAATCATCTGTACCTAGCCAATGCGACAGACTTGGCATCTCTAACGTTTGATTTAGATTTACCTCTAACGCATTATGTGATGACACAAAGCATTGAGCAATAAAAAGTGCAACGATATAACAAGCAAAGACATAGAAAATAATATTCTGTTTGTTTAGACGTCTCATAATGGGGCACCACCTTGACCATCGCCATTATTTTTATGTTTCAAATTCATGTAACGTCTTTTAGGATCTATCCACAATAATAATAAGTCACCTAATGTATTAGCGAGCACTACAAAGCAACCAATCATAATGACTGCACCTTGTACGACAGGATAATCTCTCGCTCTAATACTGTCTACAAGGAATCGACCAACACCTGGAATTCCAAAGAGGTTTTCAATCACAACAGTGCCGCCGATAAGACTTCCTATAGACATTCCAAGTACAGTAATTATAGGTATAATGGCAGGTTTAAATAAATCTTCCCATAATATATAACGTTCTGACATACCTCTCAACCTTGAAGCTTTCACTTCTTTAGACTGGTATAGTTCAACTAAGCTCGAACGCATGAGTCTTACATAATAAGCACTCATACCGATACTAAGCGAAGTTATCGGAAGGATGTAACCTGCAATAGAGTCAACTCCAGAAGAAGGTAATAAACCAAATTTTTGTGAAAAAATATATATTAGCATCGTTCCTAAGAAAAATGATGGCATACTCACCGTGAAAGAGGTCACCGTTCGTATAATTGTGTCTATCCATGTATGGTAATATTTAGCTGCGATTATTCCTAAAGGGACAGCTACTATGAATACCAAGATGATTGTACATAAAGCAATTATTAATGTTGTAGGTGTATAATATATCAGTTCGTTAATCACTGGCTCGCCTGTTTGGTAGCTCTTACCAAAATTCAATCTTATAATTTGTCCCAACCATTGGATATATTGTATTAATATAGGTTGGTTTAACCCTAATTTTTCTTTTGTTGCTTTGATTTGATCATTAGATACATTTGCTACATCTAGATGCAATATTTTATTAACAGGGTCTCCAGGCGTAAGTTTCATTAAAATAAATGTGATTGTAGAAAGGACAAATAATACAATGATCATTTGTCCAATTCTAGATAATATATTTTTTAATATCATTGTTTTTTATTAACCTTATAATCGATAAGATAAATACCCTCTGGTGCAGCTTTTAAATTTTCTACGTTTTTACTTAAACCAACGATATTATCATTGTAGGTAATGTAACTATTTGCTAAATCTTTATTTGTAATATCTATGATTTCATTTGTTAGTCGGTTGCGTTCATCTTTATTCACTGTAGTATTAAAGCGATTAATTAGTGCAGTTACTCTTTTATTACTATAACTGCCAGCATTAATAGCCCCTTCACTTTTATAAGCTTGATTAAAGAAGTATCCTGTATCCCCTCTTGGAATTGTGCCGAAGCTATAAAGTGAAGCGTCCCATTGTTTTTTATCTTTTAAATAACCGTCAATGTCATCTACATTTCTTAAAGTGATATCTATATTAGCTTTTTTAGCATCCGATTGAATTACCTGTGCCATTTTAGGTAGCTCTGGACGTCCATTATATGTAGAAACTGTTAGTTTCAATGGATGTGACTTTGTATATCCTTCTGCTTTCATTAACGCTTTCGCTTTAGCTATATCTTGTGTTTGTATATCTTGATTGTTTATAAAATCTAATTTCGTATTAAACGGCCCAGTTGCTGGTGTGGCATAGCCTTTAGCCACATTTCGGGCGATACTATCACGATTTATAACTTTATCAAGTGCTTCTCGAACAGGTTTCGTCATTTTATCACTTTTATGATTATACATAAGTAGGCCAGTCCTAAATCCAGAAACAGTTGAAACTTTTGAATTCTCACTGTTTTTTAATGTTGTCACTTTTTCAACTGGTACATCAGTAATGACATCTGCTTTACCTGAATCTAAATCACTTGTACGTGCATTACCATCTTCTTGATAAGTTACTTTAATATGATCTAACTTAGGCTTGCCTTGCCAATAATCATCATTACGATCTAATTTAATACTCTGAGACTGTTGATAATCCTTTATTTTATATGGTCCAGTTCCAACCGGTTTCTTGTTGATATTCCCATCGGCTTTCGTATCATAAATTGCAGAAAAAGGACTCGCTAACTCTGACACCAATTCTGGATATGGTGCTTTGGTTGTTATCGTCACCTGTTGCCCCTTTGTTGTAATCGCTTTAATCGGGAGTGACCCTTTAACCAAATCGCTTTTTTTAATACTCTCTTCTATGCTTGATTTCACTGCTTTACCAGTAACTTTTTTACCATTTTGGAATTTAATATCATCCCTTAACGTTAATTCTAATTGCGTTGGTGAAGTTTGATGATAAGACTTAACTAATAACTTTTGAACTTTACCTTCAGCTGTAGCTTTAAATAAAGATTCTGCAGCGCCAACTTTCACTGGCACATCTGTATTATATGGAGCAATTGATGTTGTTTTCAAAGGCAATTCAACATTCAATGTTTTTCCTTTAGATGAATCCCCTGAGCTACTACATCCTGCTAAAACAACTGCAGAAGTCGCTAAAAGTGCAAGCATTTTTTTCATTTATTCTCCTTCTTTCCAAAGTAATCATTGTTAAATGTTTAGATTCAGATAACTTTTGGTTTGACCGAAAACACATTTTTAAATCTCATGAGCTAGCGTTGCCATTTCTCTTCTCTTTGGTTACCTGCAAAAAGCATAATCCAAGTCGCTATAATAAATGGGAGCGTAAATACTGGCAACCCAAAAGGTGTTAATAGCGTCGTCATACTAGCATGTAAAATAACCGTTAGTAAAATACCTAAAATGATACTTATATAACGCGAAATTTTCGTATTAAAGTTTATACCCAATGCTAGCACAGTAAGTATGACATTATAACCAAACAATCCATCATTTATTTGATCGTGATTAGCACCTAATACTATTACCGCTGCAAAATCAATGACATTAGCAATCATGGCAAATACTCCCGCTTTTCTAGAAGCAATGAATATACCTATTAGAATTGATATACCTGCTAGTATACTTTTCAATAAAAATATTTCACTAAAGCCTGATAAAAAAGCATTTATAAAATGTATACTATGGCTCGAAAATTTAATCTCTTGTACAGTGTCAGGTAAAATATTGACATCTGCATTTACAAATTTAAATTGAAATGACATTAATAAAATCATCCAACTTACAAATACATATGGCATCGTTAGCATGGGCACACCAAACGGCTTTAAAAAAACTCTAAACGCTGCCCCAATTGGCATTGTTATAACTATGGCTACTAATATAATGATGATGCTATACCATTTAGGAACTAAAAAAAGTGTTAAAGCAATTGCAGTTAATACAGGATTAAATCCTGCCAATCCCATATTGATTTCTTGTTCTGAATAATTTGTTCTTTTAGCTAGCAATAATGAAATGACACTGGCAATTAAAGCCATGAGTCCTACTTTCCAATTACCTATAAACAAACCAACTAATATAAACAATCCCGTCCATGCATGATTTAACAGCAAAACCTGTGCAATATTCTTCAATACAATCTGCATTGCATTCACTTTGTCACCTGATTTCTAAATATGCTCTAACTTAATTTATAATATATTAATCTATATTGAATTTAAAGCAATACATATTTTTTGTCGCAAAATTACTTTTTATCTGTGAAATGAATTCCAATGTGTAATTCTTGTAGTTCAATCCTATTCGTCTTATTATTAAAGTGCACGTATATATTATGTACAAATTATATAAAATGGGAAGGTAGTGAGGTTCGTGCATTTCACACAACGTGAACAAGATAAATTGATGTTAGTCGTAGCTGCTGATTTAGCGCGCAGACGGCAACAAAGAGGGCTAAAATTAAATTATCCTGAAGCCGTAGCAATTATTAGTTTTGAATTGCTAGAAGGCGCAAGAGACGGAAAAACTGTTGCAGAGCTTATGAGTTATGGCAGACAAATATTAGGTGAAGATGATGTAATGGAAGGTGTTGCTGATATGTTAACCGACTTAGAGATTGAAGCCACTTTCCCTGATGGGACGAAATTAATTACAGTTCATCACCCTATTGTATAAGGAGGAATAGTTTATATGAAACCTGGTGAAATTATTGTAAAACGTACTGAAATTGAAGTGAATAAAGGGCTTGATGCAACGATTATAGACGTTAAAAATACTGGTGATCGACCTATTCAAGTTGGTTCACATTATCACTTTTTCGAAGTTAACCCTGCGCTTCATTTCAATCGTGAAAAAGCTTATGGCAAACGTCTAGACATTCCTGCAGGTGCAGCTGTTCGTTTCGAACCAGGAGACGAAAAAGAAATTCAGCTTGTGGAATATACTGGGAAACGTAAAATTTTTGGATTCCATGGTGCCGTTGACGGACCCATAGATGATACACGTGTCTACAAACCAAATAAAGACGACACAAATATTATAGTGAACCAAAAAGCTAAGCGATCTAGTACTAATGTCAATAAAGAAAGTGGGAATAACGATGAGTTTTAAAATGACGCAATCACAATATACGAGTCTTTATGGTCCAACTGTTGGTGATTCCGTTAGACTTGGTGATACAAATTTATTTGCTAGAGTTGAAAAAGATTATGCTACGTACGGAGACGAAGCAGCATTTGGTGGCGGCAAATCTATTCGAGACGGGATGGCCCAAAACCCTAACGTGACACGTGATGACAAGAAAGTTGCAGATTTAGTCATTACAAATGCAATGATTATTGACTATAACAAAGTCATCAAAGCGGATATTGGCGTAAAAAATGGATATATCATGAAAATTGGTAAAGCTGGCAACCCAGATATTATGGATAATGTCGATATCATTATTGGTGCTACAACAGATGTTATTTCTGCTGAAGAGAAAATCATCACTGCTGGTGGTATTGATACACATGTCCATTTTATAAATCCAGAACAATCCCAAGTAGCTCTTGAAAGTGGCGTTACAACGCATATCGGTGGCGGTACAGGTGCTTCAGAAGGTTCAAAAGCAACAACTGTAACGCCTGGTCCATGGCATCTCCATCGTATGCTAGAAGCAGCCGAATCCTTACCTTTAAATATTGGATTTACCGCCAAGGGACAAGCTGTAAACCATACTGCTTTAGTAGAGCAAATCCATGCAGGTGCTATAGGGTTAAAAGTACATGAGGATTGGGGCGCAACGCCTTCTGCTTTAAATCATGCATTAAGTGTAGCGGATGAATATGATATTCAAATCGCATTACATGCCGATACATTGAATGAAGCTGGTTTTATGGAAGAAACTATGGCTGCTGTGAAAGACCGCGTACTACACATGTATCATACTGAAGGTGCTGGTGGAGGTCATGCTCCTGATTTAATAAAATCAGCTGCTTACAGTAATATTCTCCCTTCATCTACTAATCCAACACTCCCTTATACGATTAATACAGTGGATGAACATCTAGATATGGTAATGATTACACATCATTTAAATGCTGCAATTCCTGAAGATATCGCCTTTGCTGATTCTCGTATTCGCAAAGAAACGATTGCTGCAGAAGATGTCCTACAAGATATGGGCGTATTCAGCATGGTAAGTTCCGATTCCCAAGCTATGGGACGCGTCGGGGAAGTAATTACGCGTACTTGGCAAGTTGCTCATCGTATGAAAGAACAGCGTGGACCGTTAGATGGTGATGGTGAATATAATGATAATACACGTATCAAGCGTTATATCGCTAAATATACAATTAATCCTGCAATTACACATGGCATTTCAGAATATGTTGGTTCCATAGATGAAGGCAAACTTGCAGATATTATCATGTGGGATTCAGCATTTTTTGGAGTAAAACCAGATGTCATCATTAAAGGTGGCTTAATAAATACCGCTATAAATGGTGATGCTAACGGCTCTATTCCTACTTCTGAACCACTTAAGTACCGTAAAATGTATGGTCAATTAGGTGGTAATATGCAAAGTACGTCTATGACTTTTGTATCTACAACTGCCTATGATAATGATATTGGTCAATTACTAGGACTCAAACGTAAACTAAGACCTGTGCATAATATACGTAAACTGAGCAAAGCCGATATGAAAAATAATAATGCAACACCTAAAATAGAAGTTGATCCACAAACATATGAAGTGTTCGTAGATGGTAAAAAAATCACGAGTGAACCAGCTACAGAACTTCCACTAACACAACGTTATTTCTTATTCTAGGAGGATAAATATGATCATCGAAGAAATTGTAGGCAACGTCGCGAATCTATCCGATAGCGAAAAAGGCAAACATATTGAGAAAGTCTATCTTGAAAATTCAGATTTGGTTAAACGTATTCAACGTGTAACTACAGATCATGGAAATGAAATCGGTATACGTTTAAAACAACCTATCGATCTTCAATATGGCGATATTTTATATAAAGATGAGACCAATATGATTATCGTTGACGTTAATACCGAAGATTTACTTGTCATTCAACCACGCACCCTAAAAGAAATGGGTGATATCGCACATCAACTTGGCAATCGACACTTGCCAGCACAATTCACTGAAAATGAAATGCTTGTTCAATATGATTATTTAGTAGAAACTTTACTTAAAGATTTAGGCATCCCTTACAGTCATGAAGACCGTAAAGTGAATCAAGCATTTAGACATATAGGACATTCACATGATTAATCATGCACACTTTCGCCTGTTCCAATTTTGTGATTCACAAGTTCCGACAGGTGCATTCAGTCATTCGTTCGGCCTTGAAACCTATATTCAACGCCGCACTGTTCACGATGAAGCAAGCTTCCAACAATGGCTTACACTGTTTCTAAATGAGCAATTAACATATGCAGATGGCTTAACAATGCGTCTAGTCTATGATGCACTGAATCATCAGGATGAAGCAGCTATTTTACGATTAGATCAACTCCTCTTTGTACAAAGTTTACCTAAAGAAACAAGACAAGGTTCTAAACAAATGGGAAATCGTATGGTTAAACTCGCTCAAGAACTTTATGACAGTGAATGGTTGATGTGGTATTACACACAAATGAAAGAGAAAAAGGCACATTTGCATCCTGCGATTTGTTTTACGATGCTTGGTCATTTTCTGGAATTAGATATAGAAACGATTATTGATTATTATCTTTATCAGAATATTTCTAGCCTCACTCAAAATGCTGTACGGGCAATTCCTTTAGGCCAGACTGCTGGACAACGTATCGTCCATCAAATGATTCCTAAAATGAAAGAAACGAGAGCACATATACTCACTTTAGATGAATCACAACTTGGTATTACTGCACCAGGCCTCGAAATAAATCAAATGGAACATGAAAACGTAAATGTAAGAATATTTATATCTTAGGAGGACTAAATTATGTCAGAAGCCATTAAAATTGGTATTGGTGGCCCAGTTGGTGCTGGAAAAACCCAACTTATTGAAAAAATTGTTAAACGATTATCGAAAGATATGAGCATTGGTGTTATCACTAATGATATCTATACAAAAGAAGACGAAAAAATATTGGTTAACTCAGGCGTATTACCAGAAGATAGAATTATTGGTGTAGAAACTGGAGGTTGTCCTCATACAGCTATCCGTGAAGACGCATCAATGAACTTTGCTGCAATCGATGAATTAATAGAGCGTAATGACGATATAGAACTTATTTTTATTGAATCTGGTGGAGATAACCTCGCTGCTACATTTAGTCCAGAGCTTGTTGACTTTTCAATTTATATTATTGATGTTGCTCAAGGGGAGAAAATACCTCGTAAAGGCGGACAAGGGATGATTAAATCTGACTACTTCATCATCAATAAGACAGATTTAGCCCCGTATGTTGGCGCTTCTTTAGAACGCATGGCGGAAGATACACAAATATTCCGTGCGCATCGTCCATTTACTTTTACCAATCTGAAAACAGATGAAGGTTTAGATGACGTTCTACAATGGATTGATCAAGATGTATTGCTTAAAGGATTAGCTTAATGGCTCAATCCAAGAAAATATGGACTGGCCAATTAGATTTATCTGTTTTTAATAACGGAAAAAAATCTGTGGCAAGAGATATCTTTTTTGAAAAAGCATTAAAAGTGATGCGCCCTGTTTATTTAAATGGTTCTAATATTCCAACATTTTATATCGTCAATGTCGGAGGTGGCTACTTAGATGGTGATCGTTATAAAATGAATTTTAATATAGATTCAAATGCTAAAGTTATTTTAACATCACAAGGGGCTACTAAGATTTATAAAACACTAAAAGATCACGTGGAACAATATCAAACATTTAATATTAAAGATAACGGCTATGCAGAATATGTCGGAGATCCGATTATCGCTTTTGAAAACGCAAAATTCTATCAACACAATACTTTCAACTTAAGTCAAAATGCTGCACTATTTTATACTGATATCTTAACCCCAGGTTATTCTAAAGAGGATAAAACATTTAGCTATACGTATATGCATTTACTAAATGAAGTTTATGTTGATGATACCCTTGTTGTTTTTGATAATATGCTACTCGATCCAAAAAAGAACAATGTTAATGATATTGGCTATATGGAAAACTATACACACCTTGGATCTTGTTATTTCATACATCCTCAAGTGAATCAGAAATTCATCGATAATGTTTATGACCAAATCAAGCATTTTCAGCAAGAATATGATTGCAGATTTGGTATTACACAATTACCTACTCACGGTTTCACGATTCGTATCTTGTCTAATAAGACACAAGTTATCGAGAAAATTTTAACAACTTTACAAAGTTATGTTTTAAAACAAATTTTTGATCGAGACTTAGACTTTTTAAGAAAATATTAAATCTTCTGGGATAGAATTCCAAAAGTAAGAGGGTCATCAGACTGAACTGATGACCCTCTTATCTATATGCCTCGTTTCTTACGCTTCATTAAATACCAAATATTATAATGTACTAAGTAGCCCTATCACACTAATTAATAATAATACAATTGTTGCAATATAAATTAATAATTTCTGTCCTTTGCTTAATGCATTTTCTTTTTTCGTAAATAAACTAAATAATGATCCATCTTTCCCCATTAATAAGGCAATTGAATAAATAAGTAAGACTAAAGATATAAAAAACACTATCAATGATATCAAAAACATCACACAGAACCCCTTCCTATGTATTATAGTACAGTTCTATCGTAACACTATCTCTTTAATTATATTTTCATTTACATACATAAAGCACTACTTTACTTATATATAACAGAATTGGTACACCACCCACTTTTAAATTGCGCTATTTTTTATTTATAATAAAACAAATTGCTAACTTCTTATTTTTATTATTGGTACAATAAATAATAGATATTAACAGTAAAATTTTTATAGGAGTGATCTTATGACTGAACTATATATTTATAAGAACACTGTGCAACAATCTTGGATAGATCATAACAATCATATGCATGACGCACAATATTATTCAGTTTTCAGTGATGCAGTCGTTGGCTTTTTCGATTCAATAGATTTCACAGTATCATATAGACAAAATCAAGCCGTCACTATTTTTAGTGTCGAAGCACATATATCTTTTTTGAAAGAGTTATTACTCGATGAAGCATTTTATATCAAACCATATATTTATGATTATGATCAAAAGAGAGTCCATCTATTCCTTACAATGTATAACTTACAAAATGAACGCATTGCGACTTATGAAGTCATTATGATGTGTGTGGATAACCAAACTCGTCGCAGTACAACATTTCCAAAAGCAATATATGAAAAAATTAAAAGCTACTTTGACAAACAACAACCGTTTGAAATTCCAAAACAACTTGGGCATGTCATAGGTATTCCAAAAATTAAAAGTAACATATAAAATATAGAGGCCTAATCAAAATCTCATAATTTGATTAGGCCTCTTATATTAATATGATAAAAATTTTTATTACAATGACTTGAATTAAACTTTCTATACTTTTCTATATCGTTTCATCCCAAAAATATTTAAAATTAATAGGACAACAAATATGCCGAATAATATCGCTAAGTTCATATAAACATCTTCTATACCATAACCTTTAATCATGACATCTTGCATTGCTTGTCCAGTATAGAATAATGGCATAAGGTGCGCAAAATATTGTAATCCCACATTCATAGATGCGATTGGTATCAGTCCAGCAAATAACACTTGAGGGACAATGACAAGTGGAATAAATTGAATCATTTGAAACTCTGATGATGCAAAGGTAGATAATAAAATACCGAACGTTAATGCTACGAGTGCAGTTAAAATTGTAGTCACTAACACCAACCAAATCGGCCCTTGAACAGCAATATTCAATACATAAATAGCAAACATTACTACCACAAAAGTTTGAATAATACTAAACAGACCATAACCCATGATGTAGCCAAAAATAATTTGACTACGCTTAATGGGTGAGACCAGTAACCTTTCTAAAGTACCAGATGTTCTTTCTTTTAATAACCCGATTCCTGATATTAAAAACGTAAAGAAAAATACAAAGAAACCAATTAGTATCGGATTGATCATATCGAAGTATGTCGAATCTTTATCACCATATAAATAATGCGTCTTTATATTCATAGGCTCTTTACTCATATCATTATTACCTGCATCTGTTTGAATAACTTCGGGAGTGTTAGCTTGTCTTAAGGCCTTTTGTAGTTGATTTGTATTAGCTTTCATTTGTCCCATATTATGACTAATGACCCATTTTTGATTTGTAGAAGCTAATGTTCCTGACTCTGTTGGATTATCATTAGCTAAAGTAACATGCAAGTTACCACCTTTTTGATAGATAAATCCTGTAAGCTCCCCTTTTTTAATTTTATCAGCTATATTTTTATGGCTCGTATAGTTTTGTGTGGAAATATCTTGTTTATGTAATTCAGCTACAAGCGTTTGTGGCACATTTTGAACGCCTACTTTCACGCCATTTGTATTATCTGAAACGGAAAATATATAATATAGTAATGATAAAATAAGTATTGGAGCAACTAATAACAGCATTAGCGTTCTGATATCTCTAATCGTTTGTTTAAATATACGTTTCGCAATGTGTAATGACTTCATAATTAATCCTCCATCTTCAAGAATACTTCTTCAATTGTCTTTGCATTATATTGCTGCTTTAATTCGTCAGGCGAACCTGAAGCAATAATTTTTCCGTGATTCATTAGTAATAATTTATCACAGCGAGAAGCTTCATCTAGCACATGCGTCGTTACCAATATACTCTTATTTCTTTGTTTCGCCTCCTCTAAATCTTGCCATACAGCTTGTCTCAATTTGGGATCTATACCGACCGTAGGCTCATCTAAAATTAAAATATTAGGGTCCTGTAAAAAGCTAATCGCTAAAGACAGTCGTCTTTTCATGCCTCCAGAATATGTAGATACCTTTTGATTTAACGCATCTTGAAGTTGTACCATTTCACTACAACTTTTAATACGTTCTTTAATATATTTACGTTTCTTAATATAGATTCCAGCGAAGAATTTCAAATTTTCCTTACCTGTTAAATCTTCATATAAAGCATCACTTTGTGCCATATAGCCAATATCTTTCAATACTTTCCTATTTGGAATTTCTCTATCATTTACTGTTACCCAACCTGTATCTGTTTTTTCCATACCCAATATACATTGTATGAGTGTCGTTTTTCCTGTGCCAGAGGGTCCAATGAGTCCGACAATTTTCCCCTTTTCAAAAGTAACATTTATATCTTTAAGTATATGTTTTTTGTCAAATGACTTATTAATATTATGAACTTCTATCATCTCTTTAACCCCTTACTTCGCAATAATTTTCATACCTTCCAAATGTAACACTACACTAAAGTGTGTTAACAAATTATATATACGTATTAATTACCCTATAAGTCATATGCTTAATGACCTTATTTTTATTTCATAGTACTCTCAAAAACAGACTATTTTATATATAGTCCTTTCATATATTCAATCATTAAAAATTACTAAAATATAAAATAACCTAGGAATAATTTCCTAGGTTATTTTATATTAACATCTAACTTTGTGTTATTTATTTAATTTATCTAAAGATTGTTTTAAATCTTCAACTAAGTCTTCAGTATCTTCAATACCTACCGATAAACGAATAAGACCATCTGCAATACCTTCTTTTTCACGAACGTCTTTGGGAATAGAAGCATGTGTCATTAAGGCTGGGACAGAGACTAAGCTTTCTACTGCTCCTAAACTTTCAGCTAACGTAAAATATTGTAATTCACGGATAACTGCCTTAGCACTAGCTATATTAGAAACCTCAAAAGCAATAACACCTGTATGTCCCTCCGCTTGTGCTTGATGAATATCATGATTTAAGTGTGTTTCAATACTTGGATGGAATACTTGTTCTACCGCTTGATGCTGTTGTAACATTTCAATGATTGCAAGCGCATTACGTTGTATTTGCTCCATACGCAGACCAAGTGTTTTAATACCGCGTATCAATAAGTAACTATCTTGGGGTCCTAAGACACCACCCGTTGAATTTTGAATGAAGCCGATGCGCTCTGCTAAATTATTGTCGCTTGTAGCAACTAATCCTGAGACAACATCACTATGCCCTCCTAAATATTTCGTAGCTGAATGTAATACAATATCAATGCCTAGTACTAATGGATTTTGAAAATAAGGCGTCATAAATGTATTATCCACTACAGAAATCAACTCATATTTCTTAGCAATTTCCGCTGTTTGTTGAATGTCTGTAACACGTAATAAAGGGTTAGAAGGTGTTTCAATATATAACATTTTTGTTTCTGGTTTAATATATTGCTCTACTTGGTCAATGTGTGTAGTATCAATAAAATCTACCTCTATACCGTAACGCGTAAAGACCTTTGTTAATGCTCTATAAGTCCCACCGTAGACATCAGAATTTAACAATAAATGGTCGCCTTCATCTAATAACATGATTACTGCAGTGATTGCGGCCATCCCAGAACCAAAAGCAAAACCATACTGAGCTTGCTCTAAATCAGCAATAACACCCTCTAAAGCACTGCGTGTCGGATTTGCTGACCGTGAATATTCGTAGCCTTGTCTTAAATCACCAATCTCATCTTGGATATACGTACTTGTTTGATAAATCGGTGTTGTTACCGCGCCTGTGTAAGGATCTGTCGTTAATCCGCCGTGAATTAATTGTGTTTTTTTATTCATTATAAATTCTCCTTATAATCAAATATTTGTTTAGACATGTAACGATCACTACCATCTGGGAATATTGTTACGATGACACCTTTATTGATGTGTTTCTTTACTTCTAGCGCCCCTTGTAACGCAGCCCCTGAAGAACTACCAACAAATAAGCCTTCTTTTTTAGCCAATTGCTTTACATTATTGAAAGCTTCTTTGTCACTTACTTTCACAATATCACTTACCAATGAACGAGGTAAAAACCGTGGCCATTGTTCCGATCCGATACCTTCAATATCATGTGGATGCTGTTTACCTCCGCTTAATATTGAACCTTCAGGTTCTACAATGACACTCTCGACATCAAATGATGCCAAATATTGAGCAACCCCAGAAAATGTACCTCCTGAGCCGACACCAGCAACAAAGTAATCTATTTCAGGTAACTCTAATGTAATTTCTTGTGCTAAAGTATGCGCATAAGTTCTAGGGTTATCTTCATTTTCAAATTGATTTATATATAGTGCTCCAGTATCTGCTTCATATTGTTTGGCTGCATTTTGAGCCCCTTTCATGCCCAATGCTTTATCAGTTCTTTTAATTTCAGCACCTAAGGCTTGCATAATAGATATCTTTTCTTCTGAGAAACCTCCAGGCACAAAAATAACTGTATGGATGCCAAAATGATTACCTGAAATCGCTAATCCAATACCCGTATTACCTGCTGAAGCTTCTACAATAGTATCACCTTTGTTTATTAACTTCTTCTCCAATGCGCGCTCTATTACAAACTTACCCAATCTATCTTTAACACTCCCGCCAGGATTAAATTGTTCTAATTTAGCATAGATTTGTACATCCTCATTACTAAAAGATGTTAATAATACAAGCGGTGTATTGCCTATTAAATCATACCCAATCATCATAGTCCTCCATACATGCAGTTATTCCTTTTTCTATTCCCTACTATACTGATAAGAATTATAATTAATTATTCCATGTTTTGCAAATATTATTTTTAAAATATTGTAAAATGCCTTTTACAATTCCTAGCTTTTTAGTAAGAAAACTTGAAATAGCATTTAAGCTCTTGTATAGTTGTAATTATCAGAAAATTCAATCTTATAGGAGGGTTTGTTTTATGACTCAAAAATCTTGGCATTTAGATACGTTATCTATTCACGGAGGACAAGAGGTAGATGACTTTTCAAAAGCACGTGCAGTCCCTATTTATCAAACTTCCAGTTACGTGTTCGATAGTACAGACCATGCACAAAAATTATTTTCGCTTGCAGAAGAAGGCAATATTTATACTAGAATTATGAATCCTACTCAAAACGTTTTTGAGGAACGTATTGCGGCTTTAGAAGGTGGTGTTGGCGCTTTAGCCACTTCATCAGGTCAAGCAGCTATCCATCTTGCACTTTTAAATATTGTAGAATCTGGTGATGAAATTGTCGCTTCTTCTAATTTATATGGAGGTACATACAATTTACTAAATGTAACGTTTAAAAAACTAGGTATCAAAGTTACATTCGTAGATCCTAGTAACCCTGAAAATTTTGCACATGCAATTACTGATAAGACAAAAGTTGTCTATGCAGAGACAATTGGTAATCCACGTATTGATGTGTTAGATATTGAAGCTGTAGCAAAAGTTGCACATGACCATGATATCCCCCTTATTGTAGACAACACCTTCCCTACGCCTTATTTATTACGTCCTTTTGAATATGGAGCAGATATTATTATTCATTCCGCAACTAAATTTATTGGAGGGCATGGCACGTCGATTGGGGGCGTAATTGTTGATAGCGGTAAATTCAATTGGGATAACGGTAAATTCCCAGGATTAGTAGAACCAGACTCAAGTTATCATGGGGTATCTTATGTTAATGATGTTGGTGATGCCGCTTATATTACAAAAGCTCGTGTTCAATTATTACGTGACTTAGGTTCAGCCGTATCCCCATTTAATGTTCATGAATTTTTAATTGGTTTAGAAACATTACATCTTCGTTTAGAACGTCATTCAGAAAATGCACTACGTGTAGCGCAATTTTTAGAACAACATCCTAAAGTGACATGGGTGAACTATCCAGGGTTAGAAAGTAACGCATATTATGAATTGGGTCAAAAGTATTTACCAGATGGTCAAGGCGCAATACTTACATTTGGTGTTGATGGCAGCGTAGAAGATATTGGTAAATTTGTAGAAAACTTAAAGTTGTTTTCACATTTAGCAAATGTTGGAGATTCAAAATCATTAGTTATACATCCAGCCAGTACGACACATTTACAATTATCACCTGAAGAACAACAGGCTTCAGGTGTCGTCCCAGAACTTGTTAGATTATCAGTTGGTACAGAAAAAATTGACGATATTATTTCTGACATTGACCAAAGTTTTAAAGCATCACTAGGAAACGCTTAAGAAAAATAAATATAAATGTAAACAAACCAAGTGCTGTAATAGCATTTGGTTTGTTTTATTGCTTAAGTTCTATTTATAAATAGTAACAGTATAGAAGTTATACTTATATATCTTTTTTAGATTGCTTAATTGATCTAATAATTTCGTCATTATTTATATTGTGGCCTATAATGACAATATAATTATCCACATTCAAATCTGTCGTTTGTATATTTAACTGATTATTTGCATACTGAATCTGACTTTTCAAGCCGTTCTCACCAAAATCTATAAATCCTTTAACTCTATACACGTATGATGGTAAATTTTGTATCCAATGTATAAAATCATTTTTATGCCAATTCGATGAAAATTGATATAAACAGTGACCTATACTCCCATGAAAAATTTGATCATCACTTTTTTTAATCCATTTTTCTTCTTCAGCTATTGTTATATTTTGTATCTTAATGTCACCATATTTTGTTATAAAGCATTTAATTTTGGGATGTTTACGCTTTAGTACATTCAATATTTCCAATATTTTCTCTGAATTTAATAAATCAACTTTATTTAGAAGTATATTTGAACAATGTTGTAACTGGACATCTACTAACTTTTGTATCCTTTTCGGTAATTTCTCTAAGTTATAATATAAATGGGCATCTAATACGCCAAGGATACTTATGACCTTTGAGAATGGCGCAAGTACAGGCGTTAAGCATGCGTCTAATACCTCACTTGGATGCGCTATACCACTACATTCTATAAAGACAATATCAGGTTTAAAAGTCATATAAATTTCATGTAATTGTTTTGTGACATCCGTCTTTAATTCGCAGCATATACATCCATTTACGATTTCATTAACCTGTATATTACGATTTATCAAATAACTATCTACACTTTTTTCACCGAATTCATTCATAAGTACTGCTGGTTTCTTACCGTTATTCAGTGCTTCTTGAATTAAATGGTTCAAAACTGAGGTTTTTCCCCCGCCTAAAAATCCACCGATAATAACAATTTCCATATTATCACACACTTCCATTATTTAAATCTTTATAACTCATACTTCCTGTAGTTGTTGATTGTCCTTGATATTTACCTTTATATGATGCTTCACATCTCGTTGTTGTTTCAGCTAATACCATTTAATTTGTTGAAAATATTTCCAAGGAAATGATTAACTGGATAATTCAAGTATATTTTTATAAATAGGAATGATTCCTATTTACATTTTATAAGTATACGTTTAAAGTTTATATTAGTCAATATGACGAATAATATTAAAATGAGGGGAATTTTCAATGAATAACATACCAGTTACCGTATTAAGTGGTTATCTAGGATCAGGTAAAACGACAATAATGAATAATGTATTAAATAATCGCCAAAATTTAAAAATCGCTGTAATTGTTAATGATATGAGTGAAATTAATATTGATAAAGATTTAATTGCAGATGGTGGAGGGATTTCTCGTACAGATGAGAAATTAATTGAATTATCTAATGGTTGTATTTGTTGTACACTACGTGAAGATTTACTTAAAGAAGTTGAGTACCTATGTAAAAAGGGAGGGATAGATCAAATCATTATCGAGTCAACAGGTATTTCAGAAACTGTCCCAGTTGCGCAAACATTTTCGTATATGGACGAAGATATGGGTATCGACTTATCAAAATTATGTCGTCTAGATACCATGGTTACAGTAGTTGATGCCAATCGTTTTATAAATGATATTCGTTCAGAGGATTTACTTATAGATAGACAACAAGGCGTGAGCGCTGAGGATGAACGGACAATTGCTGATTTATTAATTGACCAAATTGAATTTTGTAATGTCTTAATATTAAACAAAACAGATTTAGTTAGCTCAAAGGAATTAGAAAAACTTATAACTGTGTTGCGAAAACTACAGCCTGAAGCAAAGTTCATTAGTACAACTTTTGGTCAAGTAGATATAAAAGATGTGTTAAATACTAAACGCTTTGATTATGAAACATCCAGTAACTCGGCAGGTTGGCTACGAGAACTGACAAATGGCGGTCACACGCACCACGCACCAGAAACTGAAGAATACGGTATTTCTTCAATGGTTTATAGTAGGACTTTACCTTTTCATGCCGCCCGCTTCAATCACTGGTTGGAACATCTTGATAAAAATATCGTCCGTACTAAAGGTATTGTCTGGCTAGCTCAATACAATCAAGTTGCTTGCCTACTTTCACAAGCGGGCTCAGCAATCGACTTAAAGCCCGTGACATACTGGGTAGCAGCTATGGAAGCTTCTAAACAACGTTTGATCCTAAAAGAACGAGACGATGTAAGAGAAAATTGGGACATTCAATATGGAGACAGACATACTCAGTTTGTCATTATCGGAACCGATTTAGATGAAGAAAAAATAACAAAGGGGCTTGATAATTGTTTACTAAATTCAACTGAAATTGAGCAGAATTGGGGTACGCTTAAAGACCCTTATCATTGGAGCATACAATAAATACTCCCTATGCTCTAAAGAACTTCACAGTAAAGGCGTTTTTAGACATCCCTCTATAAAACGCGCACACAAACCGAAGACTAACCTTTATTAATCAAACCATATAGATTTTAAAACATTCCAATGATTTATACGCTTAGCTTATACTTATTTAGAAAAACAAATATATTCAAAAAACTTCACAATTCACGACGCTTCCCTCAATTTTAATCAGAACTTACAGAGGAAGATTTCGTTGAAATTGTGAAGTTTCTTATGTTTATTTACCTACAAAATATAAACCTGTAAGTACATTAGCCTCTAAGTGACTCACTTCAACATTGAAAGTGCTATTACGAATCAAGTGATGGGCTGTTGCATATGATTTAATGCTTTCTTTATATGGAAGTGAACTTTGTGTGACACCTCCACCAAGAACTATATAATAAATGTTAAACACGCTAAATAAATTGATACAAAGCTGCTGCGTTAACTTAATTACTTCTTCTATCATATCTTTGACTGCTTTATTGTCACCGTCTATATACATTTGTATCGCTTCTCTTGTGCTGACTACTCTATTTAATATTTCACTTGCTTTTCTACTAATGGCTGATCCAGAAATTTCATTTTCCACACAACCATATTGCTGACAAACCGGACACTTATAATCACTGTTACTTTTAATGACAGTGTGACCTATCTCTCCGAAATTACCATCCACACCCGATACAATTTTCCCTTTTCGAACATATGCCATACCTACGCCAGTACTAATCGTTAAATATATAAAATCTTCCACTCCATCTTCAATATATTGATACTCTGCTAGAATTGCAGCATCTGTATCATTAACAAATTGAGGTTTAAAATCACTATGTTCTGTGATATATGATTCAGCATTAAAACCATTGTAAGCTTGTAAATTAGGAGGATTTAAAAATAAGCCTTTCGTGTAATCACACGGACCAGGCATAGCGATATTTAATACTGTATCATCTATACTTTTAAAATCAGTCACATACTGTTTCGCAATTTTCAAAATTTCATTAAACTGCGCTGTAGGGTCAACTTTATTTGTTTCAAATTTTTTACTGTCTATAATTTTCAAATCTTCATTAATTAGACCTACGATGGTTTTTGTTCCACCAATATCAACACAAATTTTCAACATTTGCTACCAACTCCATTATTTTTTCTCAATATAGTGATGATATACTCCCTCTACTGAAAGTACTTCATTATTTAGTTATAATGCGCCATTTATACATGACTAACTATCATTGTCATGTCACCGTTAAATGCTATATCCTTATCCTCAGTCGTTAATATAAAATGTATCCCCTTTTCTAATTGGTATACTTCCTCTTCAATAGTAACAACACCCTGCCCTTCCACAATGGAGATGAGACAATAATGATAGGGCTTTGTATATGTTAAACTACCTGAAATAATCCAACGTTCAACTGTAAAAAATGTATTCGAAACAAACTGCGTATATGATTGACCTTGAATCATTTCATATTTAGGGATGGTGTTGGGTGTTTGCGTATTGAGATTAATGACAGCTTTACTTTGTTCTAAATGTAAGTCTCTTGTATTACCATCTTTATCTGTACGATTATAATCATAAATTCTATATGTGGTATCTGAGGACTGTTGGGTTTCTAATATTAAAATGCCCTCCCCAATAGCATGAACAGTTCCCGCTGGTACATAAAAAAAGTCTCCAGGCTTCACTTTTACTGTGTGAAATAAGTCCTCAAATTGTGCATTATCTATCATTTGTGCTAATTCATCTTGATCCTTTGCATTCACACCATAAATAATTTCTGCATCTTCTTTAGCATCTAATATATACCAACATTCTGTTTTACCATACTCTCCCTCATTAATTTGTGCATATGTATCATTTGGATGGACTTGGACAGATAACTTATCATTGGCATCTAAGATTTTAGTAAGCAATGGGAATTTTGCTTCACTGGTTTCACCAAACAAACTCTTGTCTTCATTCCAAACTTCTTCTAGTGTTTTATCCTTATGTTTGCCGTTTTCAATTTTATTTGGGCCGTTAGGATGTGCCGATATCGCCCAACATTCTCCTATATGATTATTTGGTAGATCGTAATTAAATGATTTGAGCGCTGTGCCACCCCAGATACGTTCTTGAAACACAGGTTTTAAAAATAATGGCATTGCTTTGTACCTCCATTCTTTATTTTATTTAGTATATCGTATATTAATTTCTCCCATCTCGTCTCAGTAATACATTATAACATTTTATTAAAGCGTTTCCATTTTCACCTGTAAAAAAACTGATTTCATATATTAATTATGAAACCAGCTATAGCTTATATTGTTCAAACAATAATATAATTATCACTTATCTGTTTTTAATACTTGGTTAATTGTTTGCTTGATATATTGATGCGCTGCTTTAAGTTGAATCCATTCACTTTGATTTAATTTTATTTCAAATCGTTGAATGACACCTTCTCTATCAATTAGTGTAGGTAAGCTAAATGCACTATCTGTTAAACCAAATTCATAATTAATAGTTGTTAATGGGATAATTGATCGTTGGTTGAGTGCAATGGCCTGTATAATATTTACTGTCACTTTAGAAATTGCAGCATTCGTCCAACCTTTTTGATAAAAAACATCCATAGAAACTTGATCTACTTTCGCACTAATATTTGCTTTATCAATCTCTGGAACATCAGTTAATGCTTCAAATTCATCTAACGACATTCCATGAATACGTACTTTACTCCAAACTGGCAAAGCATGTTGTCCATGCTCTCCTATTACAAAGGCTTCAACATTTTTAGGGTCTATTTTATAGTGATTTGCGATTAATGTTTTAAATCTTGATGTTTCTAGAGAAGTACCCGTTCCTATTAATTTATGCGCCGGATAATCAAATCGATTTGCTATATAAGTAATCGTATCTACTGGGTTTGATATTAAGATTACAATCGCTTCTTGTGTAACTTGTTGAATTTGTGACATAACCGCTTCAATCATTTGACGATTATCTTGTGCGAGTAACACACGATCCCCCTCATTCGGGTCTGTCGGTGCGCTTGACGCTATAATAATAAAAGAGGCATCTGCTAATTCTTGATAATCTCCTACATGAATATCTATATTTGTAGAATTTGACAAACCTTGTATATGAGAATGATCTAAAGCTTCACCACTCGCCACTTCTTTATTTGTATCTATCAATATGATTTCGGAAAATAAATTCAAATTTTGAACATCAGTTAATATTTGGCTTCCTACTCTTCCAAGACCTACAATACCTAATTTAGACATTTTATCCCTTCCCTACTTCATCCATTTTAAGTTCTATATGTTTATTGATTTTAACTATATAAAGATTGTAATTTGATTATCTACATTATTTTTGATAAGGTATGACATCTTCTCCATATTTTTGCTCTATAAATGACTTCATGTCTTTAGATTGGAGCACTTTTATTAACGTTTGATATTTCTTATCATCTTTATGTCCTTTTTGTACAGCTAAAATATTAGCAAATGGGGAAGATTTTCCTTCCACTGCTATCGCATCTTTATGTGGAGTTAACCCATTATCAATAGCATAGTTAGAGTTCATTATGACTGCCGCGCCTTCTTTACTATTATATGTTTTAGGTAAAAATTCAGCACCCTGCTGATTATTAAATTTTAAGTTTTTCTTGTTTTCTACAATATCTTCAAATTTAGCATCTTCAATATTTACACCTTTTTTAATTTTAATTAAGCCTTTATTCACAAAGAAAGATAAGAAACGCCCTTCTTCTGCTGGATTATTCGATACATAAATTTTCGATCCATTTGGTATGTCTTTGATATCTTTATATTTCTTACTATACACACCCATGGGCGTTGTAAACACTTTTCCTACTTCTTCAATATTGTAATTATGATCTGCTTTTTCAGCTTTTAAATATGGTACATGTTGGAAAAAGTTTGCATCCACATCCCCTTTATCTAATAATTTATTCGGCACTTTATAGTCATTAACTGTTTTTATTTTCAAATCATAACCTTTTTTCTTCATTTCTTCTTTAGCATGTTCAAGCACCTCACCATGCGGCGCTGGTGATGCTGCTATTGTAATTTTTTTATCATTATTTTTACCATTTGTATTACCACATGCTGTAAGCAATAATACAAAAATTACTAATGTAACTGAACTGATTATTTTTTTCATATTTTAGTACTCCTTTATTTTTAATAGTCTAAAAAAATAAGCTTTCTCATGATTTTTAGAGAAAGCTTACACCTTCTCTCATCTCCGAAAGTAACACTACTTTCTGTGAATTAGCACCATTTCGTTAAACGACGGTTGCTGGGTTTCATTGGGCACAATCCCTCCACCACTCTGGATAAGAGTAAAACCTATGTAATTGAATTGTTTTAATCCTAGCATTGTGCTCATGATTAGTCAATAAGTTTTTAGAAAATTCCAAATTATTTAAGCGTATTATTTATGAATTCTATTAGATATTGTTCCATGTGAAACACTAGCTTCACAAATTAAAATACTAGAATATACATTTTATATAAAATGCGTATTTAACTTGAATAAGTGGTATATGTATATTATTAAATAATTAATACATAACTAAGGAGTTGTTTATATGCGTATACTAGTCTTGGGCGCCGGCGGTATTGGTGGCTATTATGGAGGACGTTTGGCTGAAAGTGGACAAAACGTAACATTTCTTGTACGTCCAAAGCGTAAATCATTTTTAGATAAATACGACTTAACCATACACAGTGAAAAAGGGGATTATAGTTTCAAACCACAATTAATCACTAAAGAGGATCGCGTTGAACCTTTCGATGTAGTCATTTTATCATCCAAATCTTATCATTTAGATCATGCAATTGAAGATTTAAAGCCTTTCGTAAATAGTACGACATCTATCATTCCAGTACTTAACGGTGTTGCGCATATACCAAAACTTCAATCAGCTTTTGGTAAAGATAAAATTTTAGGGGGTTACTGTGTCATTGAAACCACTTTAGACACAGCAGGCGAAATCATTCATACAAGCCCTTTTGACAAACTATATTTTGGTGAAATTGATGGTAATAATAGTAAGCGTTCAAAACATATTGCACAAGCTTTCTCTAATACTAAAGCAGAATTCGTCTTAACCCCCAATATCAAACAAGGTATGTGGCATAAATATTTAATGATTACTGTACTCTCAAGTGTAACGACATTGATGCATGCACCAATCGGTCCAATCCGTGATAGTGAAGGCGGTGGTGACTTTATTGAATCCTTATATAATGAGGCATCATCTATCATGCGTGCTCATGGTGCTCCACTTTCACATAACATCGTAGATCAATATATGAAATCACTTCAACAATTGTCTTATCATTTTAAAACATCTATGCAACGAGATATGGAAAAAGGATTTAACATTGAAGCAGATCATTTACAAGGATACTTACTTCAGTTAGCTAAATATTATAAAATTAATGCCCCTTTATTAACTTGTGTCTATCAAAGTCACAAAGTTTACAAAGAAATGCTACATTAAATAGTAAGCAAAGCTATTAAATATCTATACAGTTTGATTACTCCTATCACGGCAGCAGACAATAAATTCTAAATTTTATTATCCGTGATAGGTTTATAATTCAAAGTACAGCTCATATTAGTGAAAAAGAGGCATAGTAAGCATATTATATATGCTTACTATGCCTCTTTTTAAATCATATAGATTAAAATTTATATCACGTTAACCTATTGTTCTTTTATTTCTTTTTGGTTTGTACGTTTTTGTAACCACATTGCTAGTGCCGCAATAATAACAATTAACACGATAATACCGATGAGTCCAAGATATTTAGCAATATTGCCTACTACAACACCTACTACTAGGAAATCAGTATCAGAGAAAGTCGTTGCTGCACCACCAAGATCTCCTAAGAATGGTAAAAATACTAGAGGTAAAAATGTAATAAGTATACCATTTAACGCTGATCCTGCGATAGCGCCTTTAATACCACCACGCGCATTTCCAAACACACCGGAAGTTGCACCTAAGAAGAAGTGCGCTACCACACCAGGTAAGATGACTACTCCACCAAACAAGAAGAGTAAAAACATTCCCAATACACCAACGATAAAGCTGACAAAGAAGCCAATTAACACTGCATTTTGTGCATAAGGGAAAACAATCGGACAATCTAAAGCTGGCTTTGTATTAGGTACAAGTTTTTCAGAAATCCCTTTAAATGCAGGTACAATTTCTGCTAATATCAAACGAACACCAGTTAAAATAATAAATACACCTGCTGCAAAAGTAACACCTTGAATTAATGAAAAGACTATAAAGTTTTGACCATCACTAATTTCTGTATGTACATATTGAGGACCAGCACATAACGATGCAACGAAATATAATAAAATCATTGTCAATGATATACTAATTGTACTTTCTCTAAGAAAACTTAAGCCTTTAGGAAAGTTAATTTCTTCAGTAGATTTAGACTTTCCTTTGAATAATTTTCCAACTTGACCAGCAGCCCAGTAACTCACTGTGCCAAAATGTCCTAAAGCTACTTGATTATTTCCAGTTATCTTATGCATTGTTGGCTGCGCTAAGGCTGGCAATATTGCCATAATCAAACCTAAAATAACAGATCCAATAATCACAGTTAGCGTACCAGTGATATGTCCTACTGACAATAATATGGCTAAGAAAGCCGCCATATAGAAAGTATGATGACCCGTTAAAAATATATATTTTAAATTTGTGATACGCGCAATAATTATATTCACTATCATTCCAAACACCATAATTAAAGCCGCTGTTGTGCCGTACTGTTCTAAAGCGATAGATATAATCGCTTCATTATTAGGAACAACGCCTTGCACACCAAAAGCATGTTGGAATATTTTTCCAAATGGCTCTAATGATTGTGTGACAACATTGGCGCCTGCACTCAGTACTAAAAATCCAAGAATTGTTTTAATCGTGCCTGATGTAATATCAGCTGCTGATTTTTTCTGTACAATTAATCCTATCAATGCAATTAAGGCAACTAATATCGCTGGTTGACTTAATACATCTACAATAAAATCTAGTATAGGTTTCATAACGCTACCCCCTTACTTACAATTTATAAAATATTCAATTCACTTAATTTTTCATTTAATTTGTTTTGTAACTCATCTTTATCTAAAATGTTATCTAACACAATGACATCACCTAAATTTTTAGTGTTCTCTTCTAAATCCCTACCACATATAAATAAATCTGCCATTTCTGGACTTGCACTCATAACATCACTATGTTCAACTTTGATATCTGACGGTGCATTTAATTGTTTCAGTGCTTCTTGTGCATTCATCTCTACCATAAAGCTACTTCCTAAACCGTGACCACATACAACTAAAATTTTCATATTAATCATTCTCCTTTAAATATCTTTATAATTTCATTTTTTTCTTTAGAAGCTAATAGTTTTTCTACAATATCTTGGTTCCCTAGTGTTGTTGCTAAGCTTCTCAATATTTCAAGATGACCTTGATTATCCACAGCACTCAATACAAATATTAGAGAGGCGTAATGGCCATCTTTAGAAAATCCCACATGTTGATTAAGCTTTAATAAACTTAATCCAACTTGATGCACATCATCATTGGGCCTTGCATGAGCAATAGCTATCTCAGGAGCTATAACAATATAAGGGCCTAATTTTTCTACACTTTTAATCATCGCATCTATATAACTTTGCTCAAAATAACCTTGATCTAATAAAGGCATTGCTGCAACTGTAATAGCCTCATCCCAACTAGAAACTTGATCTTGTATCTGAACCTTGTCCGCTGACAAAATTTCCAAACTCACCTATATCCCCTCCTTAATGTTGACTTACTTTATAAATACATGACATTATATCTGGCAAGTGTCCTGAAAATAATGTTTGTCTTGCTTTATCATCCATCACTAATTCACTAAATTGTCTTAGCGCATTTAAATGAATTTGCGGTTGCTCCGTTGCTAACGTAATAATAATATGCACTGGATCATATTGTTGATGATTAAAATTCACGCCTTTTTCAAAATGAATCAAGCTAAAGCCAACTGATTTATTGACATGATTATGTTTAGCATGAATCAGTGCAATGTGTTTACTAATGACCATATATGGTCCAAAAGCATCTAGTTGCTCAATGATTTCATCAGCATAGGCATCATTTACAACACCATCTTTGACTAGCAACGATACACTTTGCTTAATTGCATCATCTCTTGCCAATGTGGGTTGATGTGTTAAAACTCTTGATTGTGGCAATACTTCTTGTAAGGTGGGACCTAGACCTCTTACTTCATTGACATATTTTTCTCTAGCGTGATTGATGATTTCATTGAGCTGCTTTCTATCATCTTTATTTAAAAATGGCGTCACTCGAATGACTGGTACTGTACTTTCTTCAAAGGGAACTGTGGAAATAATATAATCTATACCTTCGTGTCTCAGTAATGTTTCATCAATTTCATATATAGAATAAGCATCTACAATTTCTAATTCTGGATAAATATGATCTATTCGACTTTTCAACAATTGAGATGTTCCTATCCCTGAACCACAAAGTAAAATAACTTTTATCGCATTTGTTGTTATAGCTGAAATACGCTCAATCGCTGATGCAAAATGTAAGGTAATATATGATATTTCATCATCTGTAAATTCAATTTGAAAATTTTCTTCAATTCCCCACATATGTCTTTGAATACCTTCTACAATATGTCGATACTGATTATGAATTTCTTCATTCAATGGGTTCTGATGTGTCATGTCAAATAACATTCTGTGAATTGCAGGTCTAAGATGTACGATTAAACCATTTAATAATTTACGGTCTGACATTAAATCTAAACCTAGTTCCCCACTCATGCGTTCGATTAATTGTTCTGTCAGAATTTCTAAATCATCAATTTCATGATTCAGTTCACCTATTTCTGCTGTTTTAGCACCTAATAAATGCAATGTAATAAATGCTGCTTCACTCTGTGGAAAATGAATTTGAAAAATATCTTCTAGTTTTCGTTGAATTTGTAATGCGATTCGAAATTGTTCAGTATTCTTAAGTTTTTCATATTCTTTGTCTGGAATTTCAAATACAAATTTTTCATTGGCACGATGAATTGCAATTAAAATATGATAAATTAAACCATCAATTGCACTTTGTACCAGTTGATAATTTGCAGCTAACAAAATTGATGTTACCGATAAACGAATTTGTTCTAATTCTTTATTTGAAAAAAGTTGATGCCCTATCTGATGAGTATGCGTTTGAAAATAATCATGTACGCGTATCGCATAAGCTTTACGAAAGGCGCTTTCTTCACCCTGAATTACAAAACCTTTGTTTTTCTTATACGCCAGTTTCAATCCTTGTTGCTCGAGCCATAACTGCACTCGCTTTAAATCTTCAACGATTGTACGTCTTGTTACTGACACTATCGTCGCCAACTCTTGAGATGACGTCGGTTCAATAGATTCAAATAATTTCAAAGTAATATATAATAATCGCTCGTCTTTGGAATAATGTAATGTACCTGCCGTAAATCGTGGTTCTATAGCTTCCACTCGCTTGTTAATTGTACTGATTTTAATACCTTTATATTTATTACGTTGAATGTTTAAATCTAATTGTTGTTCCATACTTTCAATGTACTCTAAATCATATTGAATCGTTCGTTCCGATACATTGAATTGCATTGCTAAATTATGAATTTGAACAAAGGCCTTTCGCTCAAGTAAGAACGTTAGTATCTGATGTTGTCTCTTGCTTAACACATTAGCAACCTCCTTACAGTTACATTGTAAACGCTTTCTATAGATAGTAGATGTGTAATCTATTTCGTAATAAAATACGAAAAGTTGCGCATCAAAAAAAGCATCCTATTTTCAATTATAGAATGCTTTTTTCATATTTGATATGTCTTTTAATTTATCTCCTATACATGCTAAAATCTTTGGAAATTTATATTATCAATTTCATGATTAGCATCTTTGTGCAGTACTAAATCTGCCCTTTTTTTAGTAGGAAGAATATTTTTATTAATATTAACTTCATTTATATTTTCCCATAATTCAATAGCTAGATTCTCTGTTTCTTGTTTATTTAAATCTTTATATTGGTAGAAATGGGATTCTGGATTTTGAAATGCCTCTTGTTGTAATTTAAAGAACCTTTCTATATACCATTTTTTCATTTGTGGTATTTCACTATCTAAATATATTTTATAATCTAAATAATCACTCACTAATTCCTCTGAATAATTATTCGTTTGAAATATATTCACGCCTTCTATAATAAGTATGTCTGGTCGATTTACGTAATAATAATTGTCTTTCAACCTGTCGTATGTCAAATGTGAATATGTATAGGTAGGCACATTTTCATGACCATATTTAATTTTTTTCAAGTCTTTGATTAGTTTTTCTGTTTCATAACTTTCTGGAAAGCCTTTTTTAGTCATTATTCCTTTTTCAAATAGCTTTTGTTTAGGATAAATATAACCATCAGTCGTAATTAAATCAATTTTCCAATTAGGGTTGTATAAACGTAATAGTTCTAAAAATAATCTCGACAATGTACTTTTACCTACTGATACGCCACCAGAAACACCTAAAATAAATGGAATTTCTTTTTTGTTATTTAAAATATTGTCTTGAACATAAGTTAAAAAGGCCTTCTCTTTTTTTACTTTTTCACTTAAATATTCCACTAGTGGTATATAGATATCACAAATCTCTTTTTGTGTTAATTTGTCATTTAAACTTACGATTTTCTGTAAATCTAAATTTTGGATATCAATTGTTTTTGAAAATTCATTTTTGAGCCACTCACTTTTAGTAAAATACATATCTTACTTTAACTCCTTTTGAGTAAATAATTTTTAATTATATTTTCTAATACTGAAATAAATCTTAAAATTACTTTACCACAATATACAAAAATACCCCTAATCATGGATTCGAAATCCATAATATAGGGATATTTGTAATTTATGTCGTTTTATTGATTATTAACAACATTATTCAATTCAAATTTAGACTTCACGAATCATATTCAAGAACCTTTGTAGTTCTGTTGTCTTAGGATGATTAAATAATTGTTCTGGTGGACCTTCTTCGGCAATGATACCATCATGAATGAATACAATTTTGTTGGACACTTCTTTAGCAAAACGCATTTCATGAGTCACGATAATCATTGTCATGCCATCATTTGCCAAGTCTTTGATTACACGTAGCACATCATTTACTAACTCTGGATCTAACGCAGAAGTTGGCTCATCAAAAAGCATTACTTTCGGCTTCATCGCCAATGCTCGTGCAATAGCCACACGCTGTTGTTGTCCACCAGATAAAGCATTCGGACGTTGGTCTTTCACTGCAGTTAAACCAACTTTTTCAAGTAAGACGAGTGCTTGTTGTTCTGCTTCAGCTTTTTTCGTCTTTTTAACGGTTATTAATCCTTCCATTACATTTTCTAATGCTGTCTTATGAGGAAATAAGTTATAACTTTGAAAGACCATGCCCGATTGTTTACGTACTTTAATTTGTGATTTTTTATCTTTATTATTATAAGATTCACCATTTACATAAACCATACCTTCAGTTGGTAATTCTAATGCATTTATCATGCGTAATAAAGTTGTTTTACCAGAACCTGAACGCCCTATAAATGTGACAACTTCACCTTTATCGACACTTAAATCTATGCCTTTAATGACTGATTTATCGTCAAATGACTTTTTAATATTTTTTAATTCAATCATGAACGATACCCTCTTTCAAGATAAGATTCGTAAAAGTTCTGGACGATTGAAATGATAAAACATACAACCCAATACATTAAAGCAACTAGGATATATATCGTTAAATACTCATAAGTCGTCGAAGCAACTTCTTGTGATTTCCTAAACATCTCACCAACTAATATAAATCCTAACAGCGAAGTATCTTTAATTAAACTTAAAAAAGTATTACCCAACGCTGGCACAGATACTCTAATCGCTTGAGGTAAAATAATACGTTGAATGGTTTGTCGATAATTCATACCTATAGAAAAGGCCGCTTCTGTTTGCCCTTTAGGGATAGACATGATACCACCACGTATAATTTCTGAGGCATATGCACCTACATTTAAAGATAAACCTATAATCGCTGCAATCACCGGTGCTAAAGTCCATTGGTTTTCGGAATCGTTTGTGATCAACCTACCGAGTTCTGGAATACCGTAAAAGATAATGAATAATTGAACAATCATTGGTGTACCTCTAATGACTGAAATATAAAAACGTGCTATTCCTCTTAAAACTCGGCTTGTTGAAATACGCATTAAGGCTGTAAGTAATGCAATAATCAAACCAAATACAAATGTCACTAACGTAATTGGTATAGAATATTTTACTAACCCTTCAAGCATCGGTATGAACGCTTGACCTGCTGCATCTATTGCATGTTGTTGTTCATCATTAAGATTTAGAAACATCTTCGCCAAACCATTTCTTACTTATTTTTTCTAATTCACCATTATCTTTTAATTTTTTCATTGCTTTGTTTACTTTTTCGATTGTTTTATCATCTTCTTTTTTACTGAATGTTAAAGCTGATTGGCTCTTCTCAGCATTCCCTTCGATGACTTTAACTTTAGCGTTTGGTTTTTGCTTTTTATAATCTAAATATGAAATATTGTCGTTAAATGTACCTTCTACTCTGTTGGATTGTAATAAATCCATTGATTGGTTAAAGCCATCAACTTTTGTAATTTCTGCGCCTTTAGATTTAGCAAGTTTTCCATAATTTGATGTAAACGTTTGTGCTAATTTTTTGCCTTTAACATCATCGAATGACTTAATATTTTTATTGTTTTTATTTACAACTAATACAGCTTCTGAGTACGTATATGGCTCTGAAAATTTATACTTCTCTTTGCGCTCTTTATTAATACCAACTTGGTTTGCAATGACATTAAAACGTCCAGAATCTAATCCGGCAAACATTGAGTCCCATTGTGTTTCTTTGAACTTCACTTTATATCCCATTTCTTTTGCTACAGCTTTCATAACCTCTACATCATAACCTGTTAATTTATCTTTTTTGTCATGGTATGAGAATGGTGCATATGTGCCTTCCGTACCTACTATAAATGTTTTGTCTTCGCTCGCTGTTTTATGTTTACTATCGCTATCTTTTTTATTCGAATTATCGTTTCCACATGCAGCAAGTGCCAAAACTAATATTAATGTTATTATACTGTATAATAATTTTTTCATAATTCGCCCCTCTATTCTTATTATTCTAATCGGAATAAAAGTATTCTATTCCTATCCTTCCCTTTAGTCAATAACTTTTTTATCAAAATTGCAAGTTATTTGTTATTTGGAATCTATTATATGCCCCACAATCTAATTGAGCACTTTATTTTACAGTGTCACAATTTCAACTATACAAAAAGCTACATTTCTATGATTATTGAAATGTAGCTTTTTGTTATCATTTAATTTTTCGTATATGTACCATTATCGTAGTTAATGTTAACACCTTTTTGTGTATTTGATACCCAAACATTTAAATTAATCGTCTGGCCATCATCATTTATAGAATATGCTCTTACATGAGAACCTCTAGGAATTAATTCCTTCCCCTTATACACTGGGGTGATTTGATAGTACACTTTAGTTTGTGGCTGGTCATGTATTGCATTTCTAATCTGTGTTTCTGAATAACCCATACCGCCGCCCTCACTATCTCTATTTGTACCAACGTTTTGTGCGCGTGTGCCTAGTGTTAAATTATGCGTTTCCATATCCCCACCTAACGACCAAGCCAATGAGTGTGACTTATTATAAATATATCCACGATAACCATCTAATTGCAGTATTTTATTGTTTGAATGTTCGCCCTTCCAAGTTTGTTTCATTGGATCATAGATACCATCTTCATATTCCCCAGCAACATGTACGCCATAAGCAAAAGACGGACGTTGTATCACTTGCGATGAATGACTATGTACAGCATCACTCGTAACTAATGCAGTCACCTGTCCTGCTCTCCCTTGACCATCTAAATCAGGATATTCTACCCAAAATTTATGATTGCCTTTTTCTTTTAATTTCTTTTGATCTGTAGTGTTTAGCTCAGTTTTATTATTGTTTATATACGCATAGTTTTCATTATTTGTCTGTGAACCAATTAAATCTTGATCTTCTTTCGTATTCTTTAAGTCTGGTGTACTACTAGACACAAGTTGTTCTACACTATGCGTAACATTTTCAATATCTTTTTCCCATTTTTTTAAATCTGTAAGTGACACATCATGTCCATTGTTATCACAACCACTGAGTATAACTGCAGATAAGATGAGTATAAAAAAAACTTTGATAAATTTCATTCTACGTTGACTCCTAATTATGTATTATTTCAGTATATTTCTTAAAAACCTTATAATGTACTTCTATATATTATTTATACAGACCTTATTTAAGTTAACTATATTATATCAGTAATCCAATATAAATTTATGAGTTTTTAAATATTTTACCATTATTCAAAATAAATAAAACTATGCACTTTAGAGCGCATAGTTTTATTTATTTACTATTAACAACCTAATCTATAACAACACTCAATCATCTCGTTCTTTATATTTCTGAGACCAAATTTCCGTAATCTATTTCAAAGCCCATATCTGAAATCATATCAAAATCCATTTTATTTGGCTGCCCGCCTGTAATTAAATAATCTCCAACAAAAATTGAATTCGCAATCATTAATGAAGTTGATTGTAATGCTTTTAAATTCACCTCACGACCTCCTGCAATTCTAATTTCTTTTGTAGGATTAACTATTCTAAATAATGCTAAAATACGTAAACATTTCATTGGAGTTAATTCATCCATATCTCCAAATTTAGTTCCTTTAATAGGATGTAAAAAATTAATGGGGATACTATCAGCATCTATTTCCTTTAAAGCGAATGCCATATCTATACGATCTTGGCTCGTTTCTCCCATACCACATATCACACCAGAACATGGTGAAATTTGATGCTTCTTCATCGTTTCTACAGTTTCCACACGTTGTTCATATGTATGTGTAGACACTACAGTACTATGATAATTTTCACTTGTATTTAAATTATGGTTATATCTATCTACACCAGCATTTTTTAGTTTTTCAGCTTGATCATCATTGGCGATGCCTAGACAGGCACAAATTTTAAGTTGTGGATGCATTTGTTTGATATCTTTCACAGTGTCAGCTATGTAATCTACTTCTCTATTGCTCGGACCTCTACCGCTCATGACTATACAATACGTACCAATATTATTTTCATGCGCAACACTAGCCCCCTCTGTAATCTTCTCTTGAGAAACAAGGCCATAGCGTGTTTTAACTTTCATATCACGCGATTGTCCACAATACCCGCAATCCTCAGGACAAATACCACTTTTAGCATTCAAAATCATATTCAACTTAACTTTATGTCCATAATAATGTTTTCGTAGTTGATAGGCTTCATGAACCAAATCCAAAGTATCTATTGTTTCGTTTGTATATAATGCCAACGCTTCTTCTTTCGTTAAGGACTCACCTTCTAAAATACGACTCGCTATCTTCATTATTTTTCCCCCTTATCTAATGTATAAAGATTATACCACTATTGTAAACTTTTTTCATTCATAAGTTTACAATAAAAATAGAAGTGTATACATTACTTTGTATAAATAGAGGATTATTGATTTTTTTCTATAAATTACTACCATTAACAACAATTCATTATTACCTTTACAACTCATTAAAAAGAGCGCGATAGAAATTATCGCGCTCTTTTTATTTAATTATTTGCTCCATATGCCTCATCATCAACAATAATTTCAACATTATCATGGCGATGTAATATTGAAGCAGGTAACTTTTCTGATATTTGACCTTCTATCAGCTGTTTGACAATATCTTTCTTACGGCTACCTAAAGCTAATAAAATGATTCGTTTAGCACTCATAATGGAATCTAACCCCATTGATATTGCTTGTTTAGGCACATCTTCAATATGGCTAAAATGATAACTGTTAGCATTGATTGTAGAGGCTGTTAAATCTATGACCCTCGTTTGACTATCGAATGGAGAATATGGTTCATTAAATCCTATATGACCATTTTCACCAATACCTAAAATTTGTATATCTGCCGGCCCTTGATTTCGTAGTGCTTGTTCATAATCAGAACAAGCACGTTGTAAATCTTTAGCAATACCATTAGGTACGTAAATATTACTTTTATTCCAATCTTTATGATGATTAAATAAATGCTGATGCATGTACGTATAATAACTTTGTTTGTGATCTGGAGCCAAACCAATATACTCATCTAAGTTAAAAGTCACGATACTATTTAATTCCATATCATTAGCGTTAATCAATGTGACTAAATATCGATAAACATCCGTCATCGTACTTCCCGTTGCCAACCCTAATACTGCATTCGGCCTTGCTTTCATTACCTTTATGAGTTCCGTAGCAACATACTGGCTTGCAATTGTACAATTTTTTAAATTTAAAATATTCATCTTCTCACCATTCACTTTCTTTTTTCATATGTTTTTCTTATATTAGTGTTGTTATATAAATATCTTATGAACGTTGATACTCTATGAAAGCTTCGACTTCATTTTTGATAGTTGTTACATGGGGACCATAGATAATCTGAACACCATTTCCCTTTTGAATCACACCACGCGCCTCTGTCGATTCTAACAACTTCTTATCAACTGCTTCATTTGATTTTAAAGAAACCCTTAATCTTGTTGCACAACAGTCAACAAGCTCTATATTATCTATACCACCGAGCCCTTTAATAATTGTTTCTGCTCGTTCATTTTTGTCTACGGTTTGTAGCACTTCTTCAGATTCACGTCCTGGTGTTTTAAAGTTGAATTTCGTTATTAAATATCTAAAAATGCCATAGTACACTATGAACCAAACCACACCTATAGGAAGGATCCAAATAAAGTTCGTTTTCGCATTCCCTTGAAGTAAGCCAAATAGTAAGAAATCAATAAAACCACCACTAAATGTTTGGCCAATTGTAATGTTAAAAATATCAGCCATCATAAAAGCTAAACCATCTAGAAACGCATGAATAATATACAGAATTGGTGCTACAAATAAAAAGCTAAACTCCAACGGTTCTGTAATACCGGTTAAAAATGATGTTAATGCTGCGGATAGCATTAGCCCACCAACGACTTTTTTATGTTCTGGTTTAGCAGTATGATAAATTGCTAATGCCGCACCACACAGGCCAAACATCATAGTAATAAATCTACCTGACATATATCTAGAAACACCTTCGTAGTATTTTGTAACATCTGGATCTCCCAATTGTGCAAAAAAGATATTCTGTGTCCCTTGAACAATATGTCCTTTCACCTCTATTGAGCCGCCGAGTGCAGTCTGCCAAAATGGCAAATAGAAAATATGGTGTAATCCAAAAGGTCCTAATAATCTTAAAATAAAACCAAAGAAAAAAGTACCAATGATTCCTGTTTTCTCAACTAAACCACCTACACCAAATATCCATCCTTGTATTGTCGGCCATATAAAAAACATACATACACCTAATAATATTGAAGCTAAAGCTGTAATAATAGGTACGAATCGAGAACCCCCAAAAAACCCTAAATAAGTAGGTAGCGTGATCTTATGAAATTTATTGTGCAAGCTTGCGGTCATTACTCCTGTAATAATCCCACCAAACACACCTGTTTCAACAGTTTGTATACCTAAAACCATGCTTTGTCCTTCTTCTGCTAAATTATTTTTAGCTATCGTGTCGGTAATAGTCAATAAGCCGTTCATTGAAGCATTCATGATTAGAAAACCTAGCATCGCTGCCAATCCCGCTGTCCCTTTATCTTGTTTCGCTAATCCTATTGCCACACCAACAGCAAATATAATCGGTAAATTTTGGAAGACAATATTACCAGCAGATGACATTAAAATAAATATATTTTGCAATAATGCTATATCTAACATCGGATATGCTTTAATTGTATTGGGATTACTTAATGCTCCTCCGATGCCTAATAATAGACCTGCTGCCGGTAAAATTGCTATAGGTAACATAAAAGATTTACCAAATTGTTGCGCTTTATCAAACAATTTACTCATAACGTTAACCTCCTAATCCCCCTAAATATACAGTTAGAGAAAATAATAATCAACAATATTTCTATTTATGAAAAACATTTTCATTTTATAGTTAATTAGCCTTCCCTTATTAATTTTTATTCATAATTATTGAATACTTTTTCAAAAATACAAAAAACCAACAAAGTAAAAATACTTTGTTGGTTTAATTAAAATAATATTATAGAACTTGCTTAAAATCGCAAAACCTGTTCATTTTTTAAAATATATCGCCTAATGTTACAGACATGATTGCTTTTATAGAATGTAATCTATTTTCAGCTTGATCAAATACTACTGAGTGATTTCCTTTGAACACATCATCTGTAATTTCCATTTCTGATAAACCATATGTTTCATATATTTGTTGTCCTACTTCTGTATTCACATCATGAAAAGCTGGCAGACAATGCAATACAATCACATCAGAATTCATTGTATTCAATAACATAGATTCATTAACTTGATAGGGCAATAATTGATTAATACGTGGTTCCAACACAGATTGGTCTTCACCCATTGAAAACCACACATCTGTATAAATGGCATCTGTTTGATACGTCGCTTGTTGAACATCATCAGTGATTAATATCTCACTTTCGGACTGTTCGGCATACTGCTTTGCTAATGCTTGAATAGCTTCATCAGGCTGTAAAGACTTAGGCGCAGCTATATGCACATTAACACCCAGTATAGCACCAGTAACTAATAAGTCATGTGCTACATTATTTCTAGCATCTCCGACATAAGTTAACGTTTTTCCTTTTAATGTTCCCCAATTTTCTTTCAATGTATAGAAATCCGCAATCATTTGCGTTGGATGCCATTCATTGGTTAAGCCATTCCATACTGGGACATTTGCATTTTCTGCCAAAGATTCTACATCTTTTTGATGAAAACCTCTAAATTCAATTCCATCATACATACTGCCTAACACTTTGGCAGTATCTGCAGTCGATTCTTTTACACCTAAATGGATATCACCTTGACCAAAATATTCTGGATAAGCACCTAAGTCATATGCAGCTACACTAAATGCTGAGCGTGTTCTTGTAGATGGCTTTTCAAATAGCAGTGCTAAGTTTTTCCCTTTTAAATATGGATGTGGAATACCACGCTTTTTCTTCTCTTTTAATTCACCAGTAAAGTCAATTAATGTATTTAATTCGTCTGTTGAAAAATCACATGTTTTCAAAAAATGCTTACCTTTAAAACTCTGTAACTTGTTTAATGCTGTTGTGTACGCCCCAATTCCATCACTCCAATGTATTTATAAGATTAATATACATATTAAAGGTAAATAACATAAAAATCAAGTATAAATATACTTTTTTATGTATAAAATTAAATAATCTTATAAATATTAGCTTAATAATACACTCATGCTTTTGTTCATATAATCCAAACAAACGTTTACCACATTTTTCAATGCATTTTTGTATCGAAGATGCTTAAGGAGGTACAATTATGAATTATTTCTTCCGAATTGCGCACTATTTGTATGTACACAATAAATATAAAGTACAATATACATATAAATATTTCCTTATGGAGGTGTAATGATATGTTCAGTGAAATCTTGGCTTTAATCAAACAGATTGTTGCTCAATTTATTTCAGGTGGCTTCCAAGAAAAATAATGCATCATAACTATTTTGTTAATTTTTATTTAAACTCAAAGTAAGTCATGGATCTCTCTTTGGCTGTCGATAAAGTTTATTGCTTTATTGACAGTCTTTATTATGTGCAGTTATCGCTATGATTATCTAAGCACGTTCACTATATGTATTTACTATGAAACGGTTCACCTATTTCGTAAAAATTTTAAGAAAAAGAAAAACCAAACGCGCTGCTCACGTTTGGTTACTTTATAGCTATATCGCTTCTTGCTTTTTGACCCTTGCACGTTCTTCAGGTGTTTTTAAAAATCGAGTCATAATTGCACTCGCTACATACAGTCCAAAAATTAAATACATCATGCCTTGAACGCCAATACTATCATAAAATAATGCAACGAGACCTGGCCCAGCGAACACACATAAACCAGCCCCTAAATTTAATATAGCCATCGCTGGCCCTTTGTCGCCATCTTTAACAAGTGATGGTACAAGTGCAGAAATCGGCACAAATCCTGCTAAACACATTCCCCATAAAAATCCGACCGTTCCTACTACAAATACATTACCTGTAAAAAGTTCTGGGACAAAATACAAACCTAATGTAAACACTGCACATCCAATTCCACCAATATATGATATCGTATTTTTCCAACCAATTTTATCACTCAATGCTCCAAATATTAAATTAAATATGATATTTGCTATAAAAATTGTTCCCCATATATTTAACCATGTGGTAGTAGCAATACCCTTTGATGCCAAATATATCGGTAAAAATAATGGAAAAGCATATTGGGCAGCCTGATTGATGATTCGTACAATACATGCCACTGCTACGCGTGGTTCTCTTCTTAAAATTGTAATACCTGCACTCATTTCTTTTAAATGTTCTTTGAAACCATGTCCTTTATCTTCAATTTCAAATTGATCTCTATTTACAAATACTGCCAAGAATGTTCCTATAAGAACCCATACAATCGCAGTCCACAGTGTAAAGAAATGACCGAACAATTGTATAGCCATTGATGAATAGAAAGAACCTAACACACTCAATCCTCCGGTGAATACAAACCAGAACCAACCAACAGCCGCCCCCAACCTTTTTTGTGGAGAGCGATATGCAACCCATACTAAAAATGAATATGCAAATAATGGATAACCAAAACCTCGTATTGCATATGAAGGAATCATCAAGCCATAATTCATTGAAGGAATTGCAAACCCAACAAATATTATGTGACCAATAATATATAATCCTGTCCCTATTAACATCACTTTTCGCGGTCCAATAATTTCAACAAGTACACCCGAAAGCCATGAACCTATTGCAATTGTCACACCATAACAAGTAGTTAAAATTGCTGTTTGTTGCACTGATAAACCGTGATCATGTAAGTATGGGCTGATCCAAGCAAGCTCTAAACCATCGCCCATCATAAATATAAGTACGCCAATATACCCCCATAATAAAGTTGGTGGCATCCCCATCTTAGCCAATTTTCCATTCATACTTAACACACCCCTATGAAATAAATTAGAACTCTCTATATGCTTAATACATTTTAGAAAACGCTTTCATTTATTGATATAATATTATTTCATTTTTTCTAATAATGCAAATTTATTTTCGTTTTGTTTCACTTTTTTTCGTTATATAATTTTCCAGCACGTTTTCATTTCATCTTTCTATCTAAAAGTTTTATATATGACAACGCTACTTAAACAACATATTTTTAGAAATTTGAAATTTATTAAGTATATTTTCACTTTATAAATTCTTAATATTATCATTTTTCTTATTAATTTGATAAAGTACAGTTAAATTACTTAATTATAGTTATGTGCTAAACCTTGGGATGGGATGGGATGAATATATGAAATTTGAAAGTATTACATTATTAACTTCAAACTTTGATGAAACATTACAATTTTATGATGAAACATTGGAATGCCCTGTTCAAGTCATTAATCAAGATACATTTATTGTTCATATTGGGGAAACAGAATTAAAATTTATGAAATCAACAGATTTATCTCAACCATATTATCATTTTGCTATCGATATTCCTTATAATCATTTTTATGATATGAAGCAACACTATCAAAATATATTATTTTTACTTATGGAGGAAGGTAGACATACGGCTTACTTTGAATCATTCGTTGCACACTCAATGTATTTCAATGATCCTTCTGGTAATGTTGTAGAATTGATTGCTAGGGTATCCAACATCACAGATGACCCTGAATTCAGTAGAATAAGTGAGATAGGTTTCGTCTGTAATGATAGCTATGAAGTGTACTGTGCTTTATCACAATATCAGCTAGACACATATGAGCATCGTCCATTTTCTCCTAATGAATTAAATTTCATTGGTGATACACAAGATGAAAGTTATATTTTGCTCACTCCAGAAAATAGAAAATGGTTATTTTCAGAAAAGGTTTCTATCGCTTATCCTATTAAAATTAAAACGCCAGCCTTTAACTTAACTTATGATATAAACGACCAATGGCACTTAACTTCATCCTGAATATATACATAAACGTTCCTTTGTATAATTGCTTAACCTTGTACTTGTGATTTATCACTGACAAATTTCTTTAATGTCTTATCTAATCCATTTCTCGCTTCATCATCATATTCGTATGTGCCATCCTTGTTGGTAAAGATATGTTGATCTAATATAAATCTACCTTTATGAATCGTATCTGCACCTAATTCTTTAATAACTGGATCTAAACTATATTGAATTGCTAATACATGTGCAAATGTTCCACCTAACGCTAAAGGTAACACTGTCTTCCCTCTAAATGCATCACGTGGTAACAAATCTAAATACGTTTTTACAATACCTGAATACGCTGCTTTAAATACAGGTGAAACAATAATGATACCATCTGATTCTGCAATAATTTCATGCGCTTTATTAATTGTTGAATCACTAAAATCAGCTGTAATTAAAGCTTGCGCATTCAATTGGTGCACATGTATCACATTTGTTTCGATATCTACATAATCCAAATAATTTTTAGCATATTCTACCACACCGGTTAAACGAGATTGAATTTTATTTCCCCCTGCAATAATTGCTACTTTTGCCATGACTATACACTCCTCTCTATTTATAAAGCTTACTTAACTTTAGTATTTCCTCTTTTCCGTTAATTAATGATTTATGACTCATCATTTATTCCTTAGTCATAAAATGAAAAGCACACGATTACCTATCTATGGCTATTTCATAAATTGATTTGAAGTTAAATTTTCGTATCGTTACCATTCCAAAATATATTTTGTGTAATTATTCTTTTTTAACAACTATTATACATTATAATAATAAAATTTTTATAATCTTTTTATTCGCAAGCATTTTACTTATCAAAATATTTATTGAGATGTATACTTTATATAGTTTGTTAAAGGAGTGGTATATTATGAGCACATTTTCAAATGAGGAAAAAGTGCAAATCTTATCAGATATTGTAGAAATGAATACAGTAAATGATAATGAAATTGAAGTTTGCGAATACTTCCAAAAATTATTTGCACAACACGGTATCGAGTCAACAATAGATAAAGTAGATGACCGTCGCGCTAACTTAATTGCAGAAATCGGTGAAGGTAGCCCAGTTATAGGTATTTCTGGACATATGGATGTTGTATCAGAAGGTAATCGTGATCAATGGACTTATGATCCATTTAAACTTACTGAAGATAACGGCTACCTATATGGTCGAGGTGCAGCTGATATGAAATCAGGTCTTGCAGCATTTGCAATTGCTTTAATCGAGATTAAAAATTCTAATGCCCTTAAAAAAGGACGCATTAAGTTTTTAGCTACAACTGGTGAAGAAATGGAGCAATTAGGTTCTCAAAGTCTATATGAAAAAGGTTATATGGATGATGTAGACGCACTTGTAATTGCTGAACCATGCCAAGATATGCTTGTCTATGCACACAAAGGTTCTATGGATTATCGCATCAAGTCAACTGGTAGATCTGCACATAGTTCAATGCCTATTCTTGGCGTTAATGCGATCAAACCACTTATTGAGTTTATCCAAGATATTGACGAATCTTATGCCAAAATTTCTAAAGAAGTTAAAGGTGAATCTTTAGATTTCACGAACTTATTACAAAAATTCAGCAGTGCTTTACCATCTTCAATGGATCAAAATGAAATTGAAGACGTACTAAAAGGTTTAGTTATCAGTAACACTTTAATTAAAGGTGGCGTACAGGTGAATTCTGTTCCTGAAGAAGCAGATGCAGACTTCAATATTCGTACAATTCCTGAATACGATAATGATAAAGTGAAAGCTTTATTTGACGAAATGATTGAAAAACACAATAACCAAGGTGCAGACTTAGAAAGTGACTTATACTTAGATTTAGAACCTGTACTTACAACTGGTAAGAACAGCTTAATTGACACAGCCAAAGTCATTGGTGACCGCACATTTAACAAAGATTTACTTGCTGCTCCAATCGGAGGCGTAACAGATGCTTCTAACTTACTTCGCGGTAAAGATGAATCTTTCCCATTCCTAGTATTTGGCCCTGGTAGTGAGCCACACCAAGTGAATGAACGTGTAGAAAAAGACATGTATTTAAAATTCATTGATTTTTACATCGAATTATTAACAACTTATTCTGAAAATCATTCAGTATAGTTATATTTTTAGCTAGATACCAAACTAAAGCAATCTTAAATATCCATGTAATTGATAACATCGAACAGGGTCTCACTTAATCTAAGTGAGACCCTGTTTGATGTTATCATATAGTCGCTATATTTATACTATTGTTGAATCGTTGTACCAACATTTTGACCGCTTTGGAGTTTCTGAATAATATGTGGTTCATTGCCCGCAGCGATTACTACTTTTTGGCATCCTAGCTCAATGGCTTGAATGGCATCTTGTACTTTAGGAATCATTCCACCATAAATCAATTCTTGATCAATGTATTGGTTAATGCGCTCTGCATTTAGTATTGATTGTACTTTATTATCAATCAACACGCCCGGGATATCACTAAGTAGATAAATGGGTGCATTCAAGGCTTGCGCTATTTTATAAGCCAATGTGTCAGCATTGATATTATACAACTGACCACTATCTTGTTTAATGCCTATCGAAGCAATGACAGGTACAAAACTTTCACCCAATACAGAGATGACGTTTGTATCTATATCTACAGGTTCTCCCACGTAACCATATTTTTTATCCAAAGGTTGGATATCAAAAATTTTCGCATCTAAACCATTGATACCGATACTTTGTAATGTTGTTCGGTTTAGTTTACTCACAAGTTCAGGATTCACTTTACCTATTAAAGTCTGACTAGTTACATCGAGTACCTCACTTGTAGTTACTCTTAAGCCATCTTGAAACATTGGATCCACATTTCGTTGTGCCAATGCTTCATTAATAAAAGGACCTCCGCCGTGTACAATAATAGGGTGATAACCTTGTTGTTTTAATGCTGCGATATCTTCAATGGTAGAATCATGCAAATGTGTCAATGTGCTACCACCTATTTTAATTACAATATAACTCATGTCTTACACCCCTTATGTTCTATATGAAGCATTGATACTTACATAATCATATGATAAATCACAGCCATACGCTGCTGCTTCACCATTACCTTGACCGACTGTTGCTTCTATAACGATATTATCTTCTTGCAATTTTGCTTTTAAATCGGCTTCATCAAATGCAACAGACATACCTTCATCAACAACTGATATTTTAGCTAATGTAACAAAGGTCTCGCTTGGTACTATCGAGTCTGAGGCATAACCCATTGCTGCAACGATTCTCCCAAAATTTGCATCTTCTCCATGGATTGCTGTCTTGACCAAACTTGAAGATACGATGCTCTTAGCAATTTTTCTTGCTTCTTCTGTAGTAATCGCGCCTTTAACTTTTGCTGTAACCAATTTAGTAGCACCTTCTCCATCTTTTGCTATAGATTTAGCAAGGTACTGACTTACAAAGTTAAATGCGTGTTCAAATTTATGCCACTCAGGATGTGATGCATCCAATGTAGTATGATTAGCTTGTCCATTAGCCATGCATAAAACCATATCATTCGTACTTGTATCGCCATCTACTGTAATCATATTAAATGACTCATCCACGGATTCTCTCAAACAATCATCAAGTGTGTCGCTTTCAATATTAGCATCTGTCGTAATAAAGCCAAGCATTGTTGCCATATTTGGGTGTATCATTCCTGATCCTTTAGCTGTACCACCAATAGTCACTGTCTTACCTTCAATTTCAACTTGTACTGATAAATGTTTCGTAGCTGTATCAGTAGTAAGAATAGCTTGATTGAAATACTCTCCGTGATTATATTGTTCTTCCATTACATGTTCTGTACCATGCTGAATTTTATCCATCGGCAAGAATGATCCAATCACGCCTGTCGATGCAATACCTACATGTTGTTGCGTTATGTTCAATTGCTTCGCTACCCATGCTTGTGTATCTTTTGCGTCTTGCAAGCCTTTTTCGCCTGTACAAGCATTGGCATTTGCTGAGTTAACTACAATAGCTTGTAACACTTGATTATTTTTAATACAAGCTTCTGTCACTATTAAAGGCGCTGCTTTAAAGCGATTCAATGTATAGACCCCTGCTGCATTTGCCTCAGTCGTAGAATAAATCCAACCAAAGTCTTTTCTTGTTCTTCTTAAACCTGCATGTAAGCCGCCTGCGATGAATCCCAACGGAGAACTTACATCACCTTGTAAATCTATATTTAATTGATCTAATGTATCTATCGTTTCAATGTCTTTCATCCCATCGCTCCTTTGTTTTTATGGATAAACTGGCAACTGTTGTAAACCTGTCGCTTCATTCAATCCATACATTAAGTTTAAATTTTGTATTGCTTGACCACTTGCACCTTTAACTAAATTATCTATGACTGACACAATAATCGCTGTTTGACTTTCTTCATCAACATAGATTCCAATATCACAGTTATTACTGCCATAGACTTCTTTAGTTTTTGGATATTCACCTAAATCTCTGATGCGCACAAACGTTTTATTATCATAGTATTGTTGATATACATCATGTAAGTGTTCAGCCGTCATTTGTTTATTAAGTTTCACATATATTGTTGATAATATACCACGTGTCATTGGTACAAGATGTGGGGTAAACACTACCTTTATCTCTTCATTTGCAAGTCGTGAAATATATTGTTCTATTTCAGGTTTATGTTTATGCTTACCTATTGCATAAGCACTAAAATTTTCATTCATTTCTGCATAATGCACATGCTGAGCAAGTGACCTTCCTGCACCTGAAACCCCAGTTTTTGCATCAATAATAATTGAGTCGTTCTGTATCACTTTATTATCAACGAGTGGGTGTAGGGCAAGCAATGTTGCAGTAGGAAAACACCCTGGATTTGCAATAAGTTGTAAATCCTTTTGATTTGTTGTGCCCCATTCAGCAATACTATAAAATGCTTGGTCTAGATGTTGTTGTGTAGCTGCTGTTTCTCCATAAAACTGTTTATACACATCTCTGTTTGTTAATCTAAAGTCTCCTGACAAGTCGATGACTTTTATATTTTTTTCAATTAACTTAGGGGCGATATGTTTACTAACGTTAGATGGTGTTGCAAAAAATATCACATCGCAAGTAACATCTTCAGTATTTAAATCTTCGTAATGATGTGTTAAATGATTTAAGTGAGGAAAGGTCTTATTGATGGGTTCATCTACCTTTGAATGTGAAAATATATGTTTAATCCTAACTTGAGGATGATGCTCTAATAAACGAATCAATTCGACAGCACCATAACCACTTCCTCCGACGATCCCAACTTCTATCATAACGTTCATTCCTTTCTGAATATTCGGACATTTTTTATTGTTATTTATTACCTTTTTCAAGTACTTCAGTAATGACATTTATGACTTTATTTATTTCTTCTTCACTAATAACAAGTGGCGGTGCAAGTCTTATAATATTTCCTTGTGTTTCTTTACAAAGCACACCTTTTTCAATCATTTCTAAACAATATGGTTGCGCTGATTCGCTAAGTTCGATACCGATAAATAATCCCCTACCTCTCACATCTGTAATGATGTTGCTATCTATGAGTTGTAATTGATTAAGCAACTTTTGTCCCAAATCTGCAGAACGTTCAATCAGATTTTCATCAATGAGTACATCTAATGCTGCAATAGATATTGCACACGCAAGTGGATTGCCTCCAAATGTAGAGCCATGTGTACCAGGTGTTAATACATCCATCACATCATGATTCGCTATAACAGCTGACATCGGATAAAGACCACCGCCCAGCGATTTTCCTAATAAGTATATATCCGGTTCTACGCCTTCCCATTCCATAGCAAACATTTTGCCAGTTCTACCAAGTCCTACTTGAATTTCATCAGCGATAAATAAAATATTATGTTCGTCGCATAGATGACGTACTTCTTCAATAAAGTAATCTGGGGGGATGTTAACGCCACCCTCACCTTGTATAGGTTCAAGAACTACCGCGGCGGTATTATTGTTAATCAATGATTTTAAGTGAGCGACATCACCAAAGTCAATATAGTGAACATTATCTAAAAGCGGCCCAAATCCTTTTTTATAACTCTTTTGCGAAGATAAAGATAAAGCACCTAAAGTACGCCCATGGAAATTACCGTTCATTGCGATAATTTCACTTTTATCATCCGCAATACCTTTAACATCCGAACCCCATTTACGTGCAATTTTAATTGCAGTTTCTATGGCTTCCGTCCCAGTATTCATGGGTAGCACTTTTTCTTTATTAGCTAGTGTGCAAATTTTCTCTTCCCATTTACCTAGATTATCACTATACAATGCTCGTGATACCATGGTGATTTTTTCACTTTGCTCTTGAAACGCTTTTATAATTTTAGGATGACAATGCCCTTGATTGACAACCGAAAAACCTGAAATACAATCAATGTAGCTATTATCTTCAACGTCCCAAACTTTAGCGCCACGTCCTTTTGTCAAAGCCAATTTGAGTGGGCTGTAATTATTCGAACTGTACTGATCTGTTAGTGAAAATAAGTCGTTCATCAAAACCCTCGTTTCTTTATATTTATTCTTAAATTTGAATTAATATTCAAAATAATACACTTTTTTTTACAATTAGTCAAAGGTTAACAATAAAATAAATACTTTGTTTTTATATTAAAAATTGCAAACCTACTGATTTTTTGTTTTAACAAAACGATGTTCATGCCTTTATAGGCTTGGGATAACCTCACTTTTAAAAAATGCATTTATTTTGCATATATTGTATATCATTTTTTGATAATAATTTACAATCTTATTAAATGTAAAAACGAGATATCTACTTTTTAATAAAAAAAGCAAACTGAATCCAACTCAAGTAAGTCCAGTTTGCTTTTATAATTATTTATACTTCACGTCTTTCTTGTGCTTCTAATTTGTCGTTCATATCTTTATTAATTTTCTTCGCACGTTTAAAATAGATGCTTTCAAAGTAACTTGTAGTACCAAGTTTATAAAATATTAATGCTACGATAGCAATCACTATGAAATCGTATGGGTAATGGATCCAGTTCATACCATTAAATTCTTTACTACCAATGAATGATAAAAAGGCCAAAAGAATAAGGTAGAAAATAATCCATAAACTACCACCAATTTGTTTCTTAGTGTTTTTCCAATTCGTTTTATATTCATAGAAGAAATATATTGGCAAACCTAAAATAATAATTAATATGACTTCTGCAGTTGTCGGCCACATCGCCCAATAAATTGCTAATGAAGCTAAAACAAATGAGAACGGCGCCATAAATCTCAGCATATTTGCACGGAATGGTCTATGCATTTTCGGTGCCATTTTACGTAATGATATAACCGTCGTTGGTCCTGTAAGATACGCTACTAAAGTCGCTGTAGAAATTACACTTGCCAATGTAGCCCAATCACGGAACAGTGACACCATTAACATACTTATAATTGCATTAAATATGATAGCTACTCGTGGAATATTATATTTATCATTCATTTTACCTAAGAATTTAGGAATATGACCATTTTTTTCCATTGCACGCAATACACGACCTGTCACTGCTACAAATGATACGCCCGTACCAAACGGCGATACAACTGCTTCTATATAAAGTAAAATTGCCAACCAATTTAAACCTAATAATATTGCCATATCTGCGAATGGTGAATTGAAGTTAATACCGCTCCACCCTTCACCATGAATCATGTCGCTTGGCATAGAAGTAATAAAAGTACTTTGCAACACAATATAGAGTACCGCACTCAAAGTAAGTGAAATCGCTATACCACGTGCAATATTTTTTTCAGGCTTTTGAATTTCTGATCCCATATTAATAATTGTTTGGAAAGCATTAAATGAAAAGATAATGCCTGAAGCTGTTGTCGCAGCAAATATCGGCGCAGAACCATAAGGCATAAATTCGCCTGCTGAGTGTCCGTAATTACCTGTATCAAAACCTGAAATCATTAACATAATAATTGTTAATAAGGGCACACCTAATTTAAAGAATGAAATTAAACTTGTAAATGAAGTCAATAATTTCACTGACCAATAATTTAATAATGAAAATATGATAATGATGACGAATACAGCCAATAACCCTGCATTACTAATTGAACCATCCTTCATTAATCCCGAAGTAAATTTCGCCCAATCCCAAGGCCATGAGCTCATGTATTGTACTGCAGAAACTGCTTCAATTGGAATAATTGTTACCAGCGATACCCAGTTTGCCCAAGCCGCTATAAAACCTAATAAAGAACCGTGTGTATATTGAGCATAATTACTCATACCACCTGATTGTGGAAACATTGTACCTATTTCAACGTAGTTATATGCAATGGAACCAATAACTACAAAACCTATAATCCATGAAATAATTGCAGCTGGTCCAGCAATAGAAGACGCTTCCCAAGCTCCGAATAACCAACCAGAGCCAATAAGCGAACCTAAGCCCAATAATACAAGCTGTGCTAAATTAATTTTTTTACTTTCTTCCTGTTTCCCCATAAAAACTCCTACTGTTCATCTTTTATATTCATATCAAGTTATATGTAAAACTTATACACGCTCTTGTATATGTTGCTATTATACTCGTATTAGAATTCAAGTCAAATCAACATTTATCAGCCGGAACATTGTATAATATCGTATATTTATAACTATTAGAGACGGATACTGCATATAGGTTTTGTGCAATCCATTACCTTTCGCCCCCTTATACAAAGTAGATGAAGCATTTTTTATCAATGTTACTCAATTATTCATAAAAGGTATATTAACTCTAAAGTGGTCTTTTTGATTAAAATACGCACAAACGCTTTTATACCAGTACTTGAAGCGCTATATCACCATTAAAAAAAACGAATTTGTACATCTTTACTATTTAATTGTACTTTTACAATATATGTTATTTTCCAACGTTTTTTTATTATAAAATGCTTAAAAATCATCTCGTTTTAATGTTACTCAAATATTAAAATTTAAATGTTTGCACATTTGTTCAATAGGATTTCACGCTTTTTATCGATTAACTTTGAAAAAATTAAGAAACGTAGTATAAATTTATTTCTCTATACTACGTTTCTTAATATTAATTTTTCTCTATTTCTTTTTCCCACCACAGTGCATCTTCAGGATTTTTTATGACGTCTTCATACTCTTCTTCTGTTTCTACATTTGGGTAGGACCCTCTTAACGATTTGTTTGAAGTAGATTTAAACATTGTAAGGAAAATGATTAGCCCTATAACATTAATAAACATGAGGTAATAAGAAGGTGCAATTTCTTGCCCTGTAGTTTCTACTAAAGTAGAAAGAATAAATGGTGTTAAACCACCAAATATCGCAGCACCAATATTATATACCAGTGATAATGTACGTAATCTGACTTTGGTATGGAACATGCTCGGTAATAACGATGGCATAACCCCTTCAAAAGTAGACATAAACAACGCAATAATAAATAATCCTACTATAACAAGTGGCAAGATTGGTATACTCATTAACCAAAATGCTAATACTGAAAATAAACTGAATCCTGCTAAACCAAAAATAATTGTACGTTTATTGCCGACTTTATCGCTATACCAACCAAAAAAGAACACAGCTGGTATCATTGCAATCATTGTGACAGTACTTAATATTGAACCCATCGTTCCACCTAAGTTTATTGTCTTATTTAAGAAGGATGGCATGAAAGATAGGACCATATAATTAGCGACATTCAAGAAAGCGACACCCGTGAAGCAGACAACCACGTCTTTCCAATAATATTTAAATATATCCAAATATGAATATTCTAACTCTTCTTTTTCTTCTAATGTCGATTCATATGCAGGGCTCTCATCCAGATTTGTACGTAGCAATATACCTACAATACCTAATGGTGCAGCAATGATAAATGGAATTCTCCAACCCCAATCCATCATTTGTTGATCGCTTAATAACGCATACATTAACCCTGCCATAATCGCAGCCATAATATTACCTACAAGGGTTCCTATTTCAAGACCACTACCTAACTTCCCACGTGTCTTATCGGGCGCAGTTTCAGCAATATATGTCATTGCTCCAGCATACTCTCCACCAGTTGAAAAAGACTGAATCATACGGACAACAAGTAATAGAATAGGCGCCCATATACCAATTTGATCTTGTGTCGGCAATAATCCCAACATTAAAGTTGAAGCAGCCATTAATAAAATCGTCGTTGATAATACAATTTTCCGTCCATATCTATCCCCTAAGTGACTGAAAAATATTCCACCAACAGGCCTAACAATAAATGCAAATGCAAACACCGCAAAAGTTGAGACAATTTGCATTTCTTTAGGCAAATTACCAAAGAAATTCGCACTTAAAATTACAGCTAATTGCGCATATAGCCCGAAATCAAACCATTCAATGGCATTACCAATCCCTGTAGCGACTATGCTCTTTTTCGATTGATCTGGATCAACTCGATTCACTTTCTCTTTTTTAAATTTCACAAACAAAAACACCCCTTAATTTTTTCTTATTCATATAACATAGCCTCTGTAATTTTTTATAAACAATTTCAAAAATATATAAACCACTAATATACTTACGTTATATTGGGGGAAATTGTTTTTAACGGCGTGTTATAGAGAGTTAGACAACTTGTAATATTCAGACTTATCTATTTGATATAATAGATATGAAATCTAATATGGAGGTTTTTAATTATGGAACAAATTTACTTTAATCATGACGGCGGTGTAGATGATCTCGTGTCATTATTTCTGTTATTACATATGGAAAATGTAAATCTAATTGGCGTAAGCGCTATTGGGGCAGACAGTTATGTTGAACCAGCAGTAAGCGCTTCTCAAAAAATTATCAACCGTTTTACACAAACACCTGTTCACGTTGCTACTTCTAAGGAACGAGGTAAAAACCCATTTCCTAAAGATTGGAGAATGCACGCCTTTTTTATGGATGCACTACCTATATTAAATGAACCTACTTCTAAGCAATCTAAGTTACTTAAACACCAAGCTTATGAGGATATTATTGAAAAATTACATAATGCTCAAGAACCTGTCACATTACTTTTTACCGGCCCTCTTACAGACTTAGCAAAAGCGATAACAGTTGCGCCTAAAATTGTTTCAAATATCAAACGACTTGTATGGATGGGGGGCACTTTTCTAGAAAGAGGGAATGTAGAGGAACCAGAGCACGATGGTTCAGCAGAATGGAATGCATTTTGGGACCCAGAAGCCGTTCAAGTGATTTTTGATACAAACATAAAAATTGATATGGTGGCTTTAGAAAGTACAAACCAAGTACCTATGACATGGGAGGTAAGACAAGCGTGGGCCAATGAACGTCACTATCCCGGCGTTGATTTTTTAGGCGTCAGTTATGCAGCCGTACCGCCGTTGACACATTTCCAGACCAACTCCACTTATTTTATGTGGGATGTCTTAACAACGGCTTATATTGGTAAACCAGAACTCGTTCAACAACACATGGTCAATGTATCAGTACATACAGATGGCCCAAGTCAAGGTCAAACTTATATTGATCAAATAAATGGTAGACCTGTTTCAGTCGTAGATAATGTGAATCGCGATGATTTCTTTAATTATATAACTAGCTTAGCTAAAAAAATTACATTGTAAATTTGCAAAAATCATCTTATACAATAAAGGTTGGCACTTACCACTAAGCGCCAACCTTTTTACTATATACCCACAAAAAAAGCACCGTATATTATACGGCACTTTTCATTTAATCTTATTATATATTTTATACGTATTTTGTTACCTTTTCAGTAGGTAATCTATATGAATCGTGACCAGGGTTTTTCTCTTTACCGATTGCGATAATCATTACTGGTTCGTAACGTTCTGAATCATAACCAAATGTTTCTGCGATTTGATCGCGTTCAAAACCACCAATTGGATTTGTATCATAACCGTATGCTCTAGCAACAAGCATAAATTGCATTGCTGCTAAACTGCTATCTATTTTAATAATATCGTTCATTTCTGGTTTAGATAAACTTTTATAGTATGGTAATACTTTACCTAGTAATTCATCTTTTACATCTGCTGGCATCATGCCTTGCTCAACAGCGCTATTATATATTTCTTCTCCGTGCTCATAGTTGTGCATATCTCCAAAGATAACTACCATAGCTGATGAACTGTCATTTTGACGTGTATTAAAACGAATTAACGGACGTAATTTATCTTTACCTTCATCACTTTCTACTACTAAGAATCTCCACGGTTGCATATTCACTGATGATGGTGCTTTTGTTGCTTTACGGATCATTTCATCCATTTCTTCTTGTGGTATTTTTACCTGTTCATCAAAAACTTTAACTGATTTTCTATTCATTACTACATCTTCAAAATTATTATTAATCATTATTCAAGTCTCCTTAATCATTTTATACAAAATCAAATTATACTCAATTTATTATAATTTACAAATCATCTGTTTAGGATTGAAATATTTCTACTATTCTGTGAATCATACTTCTATGCGATGATTAAATACACGCTTTTATATCACTACATATAATCTATAATTTTAATACGTCATAAAATTATAGGTTTTTATTTTAGAAATACTTGCTTCATTTATAAAATATGCTTATTCCCATAATATTCATTCAAACTATTATGTACAGCGTATTTCCAAATTTCATCTCATAACTGGTCTGAGGAAGCATATCGCAATTATATGTATAAACACTACAATCATTGCGGAAATGAATATCAAATTATCAATCATGTCTCCTATTAAAGTCATTGGCTTTCTTTATTTATAATCACCTTAGACATTGTTATATTTCTCTCTTGATAACCTAATTTTTGATATAGCAATTTAGCAAAGTTATTCGCATAAACGTTTAATCTAATTTCACTCATATCATGATCTTGAAAAATTTTTTCAACAAAATTCAATAAACTTTCTCCAATTCTTTGGTTTCTATATATATCTATAACATATAATTCATATATAAAACCGTAATCATGTTGAGCGATGTCATCTTTTTTAAAATCTATAAGAATAAATCCTTTCACTTTTCCATCTTCTACAAATATATAATACACCGCGCCTTGATGTACCAACGCTCTAGACATTGATTGCATTGTTTCATCAGTTAAGTTTATTTTAGTGTCCATAGATTCTTTAAATACTTTTGGTATCATACGGTCAATCATAGCTAAATCACTCTGTGTCGCTTTTCTAATTACCATCTATATCACCGCTCACTTTTAGTTATATCTATGAATGACTTTTTATTAAAGTGTTACTTTTAAAGTCACTCATAGAACTTGTTACTATTATGCTTGACCTTGTGCATTTTACTTTTCATAAGATTATATTTTTTACACAAGCCTATAACATTAAGCTTAACAAAGAATTTAACATTGTAAAAAAACAAATTCTATTGAAATTATTATAACTTTTTTATTATTAGATAAATAGTTATAGTATATACTTTTGTTAATTTACTGGATATATTATATATTTATAGTAAAATAAAAGAGTTCAATGATTATTTCACAAAGTGTTGCCAGTTATTTTCTTTGTATTATAATAAACATTATCATCCCCATTAAAGGGTTTATGTTTTATTTAATTCTACTGAAAATGCTACAATGTGGTCTTTAGTATCATATAAAGCTATAAAAACAGAATTTTTACTTTAAATTCGTAACATTTCACACACCACAAATCAATTACTATCACTTTATATTTGATAATGATAGTGAAAATTTGCTACATTCTATTTTATATGTAAATATAAGAAAAATTTAAAAAAAGAGGGAAAACGATGAAGTCTATATCCGTTATAGTTACTTATTACAATTCGGAAGATTATATAGAAAGATGTTTAAGTAGTCTTAAACAACAAAGATTTCAAGATTTTGAGTTAATTTTAGTTAATGATGGGTCAACTGATCAATCTAAAACAATTGCTTCTCACTGTCTACAAGATTGGGATATAACAGTCAAAGAAATCGATTTAGAACAAAATACAGGACACGCACATGCAAGAAACGTCGCTTTAAAAGAAATTGATGCACCTTATTTCATTTTCATTGATTCAGATGATTATTTAGCATCATATGCACTTTCATTCTATATGAAGAAGATCCGTCACTATGATGCACTTATCGCACCAATCCATTCGTTCACTTTAGACATCCCACAATACGTGGATCAAAATTTAGTGAAAGTTGAATTTTTAAAAACAGAAAATAAATCTAATCAATTTTTACGAAAACACTCAGTATGTAATATTGTCTTTAAAACAGCAATTGCACGCGGACATAACTTACAGTTTAGTGAAGATTTAAATGTGTTTATCGATTGGTCATTCGTTTTAGAATTTATCAAATATGCTGATAACTTTGTACGTATCAGTCGATTCCCATTTTATATCAAAGGTGAAATCTATGATCCTTTCTTGAAACCAACGTTATCACAACAAGAATTCAGTATCGTTTTTAGTGATTATGTTTCCAGTTTTGCCGACTCTATTAAACGTGCACCTAATAAAGAAAATAAACGTTTCATAAAAAATAAAATGAGACATTTATATAAATATTCTTTCGAACCTTCTTTAAGAAAAACTGACGAAAGATATGAAAATCATAGTGAATTACTACCAAAAGTTACAAGATCTTTAATATTTAATATTTTCAAAAATGAAAAGCCCTTATTTATTTTAGAATCATTAATGTTGATGTTAAACAAACGTGACACCGCTCATAAAATCAACAAGTTAAGAAAAAATACGAGACTACTAAAAAGTGTCGCACTAGGTAGAAAAAATAAAAATCGTGCGCATTATCAACTTACAGATAGTGAAGATAAAGTAAGTCCTAACACAATAGTATTTGAAGCTTTCGGCGGTAAAAACTACAGTGATAGCCCTAAATATGTTTATGAGTATATGATGAAACATCACCCTAATTATGAGTTTATTTGGGTATTTAAAAAGCCAGGTAATGTTTACCTTCCAGGTCCAGCTAAAAAAGTTAAAAAAGGCTCAGCCGCCTACTATGAAGCTTATTCTAAAGCAAAATACTGGATTGCTAATGCTAGATTACCACTTTATTTAAATAAAAAGCCTAACCAAGTTTATATCCAAACATGGCATGGGACACCTTTAAAACGTTTAGCAAATGATATGAAAGTTATTCGTATGCCAGGAACTACAACAGATAACTACAAACGTAATTTCAGAGAAGAAACGAGTCGTTGGGACTATTTAGTTTCTCCTAATGCTTATTCAACTAAAATATTTGAAACAGCATTTTGGATGCCACCTGAAAAAATACTTGAAGTTGGTTATCCAAGAAATGATTTATTAGTTAATCGTGCCAATGACGAAGCTTATATCCAAGAACTTAAAGAGAGTTTAAACTTGCCACAAGATAAAAAAGTCATCATGTACGCTCCAACGTGGAGAGATGATGAGTTTGTTAAAAAAGGTAAATATTTATTCGATTTAAAAATTGATTTAGACAACTTACAACAAAAATTAGGCGATGAGTATGTTATTTTATTAAGAATGCACTACTTAATCTCTAATGCACTTGATTTAAGAGGATATGAAGACTTTGCTATCGATGTTTCAAACTATAGTGACATCTCTGAATTATATTTAGTCTCAGATTGCTTAATTACCGATTATTCATCTGTCTTCTTTGATTATGGTGTATTAAAACGTCCACAAATATTCTTTGCCTATGATTTAGATAAATATGGCCAAGATTTAAGAGGTTTCTATCTTGATTACAACAACGATTTACCAGGTCCTATTTATCAAGATGCATATAAACTAGCCGAAGATCTTAAAAACTTAGATCAAATCGAAGCTGAATATAAAGATAAAATCGAGCGCTTCTATAATGACTTTTGTGCATTAGAGGACGGAGCATCATCCCGTGCCATTGCTGATATAATTACGCGCAAACAATCTTAATCTCTGTTAAATAACAATTCCAAATGAATTTTTTAAGGGTAGAAAACATAATGTTTTCTACCCTTTTTTAAGTCCCAACTATATGCCCTTATATTTGCTTGATAGTGCGCTCTAAGGTGTACAGTCTCTGTATATTCCAAAGGAGGTTTTTATATGGGAAAATTCAATAGTTTACAAGATAAGGTCGTCGTTATTGCTGGTGGTGCTAAAAATCTAGGGGGATTGCTAAGTCAGTCTTATGCACAAAGCGGTGCGAATATTATTATTCACCATCATGATGAACACAGTCTTGAAGAAGCACAATATACACTTCAACAAGTGAAATCTTTAGGGGGACAAGGCGCCCTTTTTTCAGGTGATTTAACAATTGTAAGCAATATAGAAGCTCTGTTCCAATTTGCAGTAAAAACATTTGGTAAAGTCGATATTGCTATTAATACAGTCGGAAAAGTATTAAAGCAATCTATTTCAGATACAACAGAATCTGATTATAATACGATGCAAGACGTTAATGCTAAACAAGCCTATTTTTTTATAAAGTATGCCGAACAATATATGAATAATCATGGAAAAATAATATCAATTGCTACTTCCTTATTATCAGCATATACTGGGTATTATTCCACCTACGCAGGCGAAAAGGCACCTTTAGAACATTATACACGCGCTGCTTCAAAAGAGTTTATGTCACGTGGTATATCTGTCAATAACGTGGCGCCTGGCCCTATGGATACACCTTTCTTTTATCCACAAGAATCTGATGATGCAGTGACGTTCCATAAATCTCAAGCATTACACAATCAACTCACACAAATAGAAGACATAGTGCCAATTATTAAATTCTTAACTTTAGAAGGTTGGTGGATTAACGGTCAAACATTATTTGCAAATGGCGGCTATACTACAAGATAAATGGAGGTTTTATGATGCAATATTTCGTTGCAAACTTTTCAAATCTAGAAACTCAACTAAGTATTATTGACGATAACAACAAGACTATCGATCAGCAAACCGTACAAATCGCAACAGAAAATTACGTAAAAGATTTAGCACATTATCTTATCGAACTATCACACCAAAACAATTTATATCATGATGATATTAAAGGGATTGGTTTATGCATAACTGATGTTAAATTAATTCATTATGATAATAAAGCAAGGCTCATTGAAGCGCTAGAAAATACTTTCGGCTTTAAAGCCATCATTAATACACATCACGAAACACTCATTAATCAATTAACCAAGTTAAACTAAATTAAAATATGTAGACATTATATAAAACTTCTAGTCTGTCACATATTCATTAAATTAGGAGATTTTCTATATGAATGTTAAAACTGCAGCACAACAAATTGGTATAAGCGCACATACAATCAGATATTATGATAAATCTGGGTTATTTCCTTTCGTAGAACGCGACAGCAATGGTTATAGAGACTTCAAATCTGAAGACTTATACTGGATTGAGTTTATCAAATGTATGCGGCAAACGCATATGCCCATTGCTCAAATTAAAGTAATTGCTGAACTTTATCACCAAGGACCATCTACAATTGAAAAAAGAAAAGCAATTTTTACAGAACATCAAAACAATTTATTAGAGCAAAAAGCGCTCATTGATGAAGGATTAAAAACATTAGAAAATAAATTCAAATTATTGGAACAAGAATAAAGCATTTGTAAACAAAAAAGTAACCGTTAGCCTTGTGATAAGGCCAGCGGTTACTTTTTGTTTACATTTTATTTAATTGTACCTGCATTTTTATCATGTACACCATGACGATAATAATCAACATACTCAGGTTCTAAAGGTTTCTTACCTCTAATGATGTCTGCTGCTCTTTCAGCCATCATTAAGACTGGAGAGTGAATATTACCATTTGTAGTACGAGGCATTACAGAAGCATCTACAACACGTAGATTTTCCATACCGTGTACTTTGAATGTATCTGGATCTACAACTGACATTTCATCAGATTTAGGTCCCATTTTACAGCTACATGATGGATGTAATGCTGTTTCACCGTCACGTTTAACCCATTCAATAATCTCATCATCTGTTTGTACTTCAGGTCCTGGTGAAATTTCCCCACCATTGAATGGATCTAAAGATTTTTGGTTCAAGATATTTCTTGCTACTTTTATAGCTTCTACCCATTCACGTTTATCTTCTTCTGTTGATAAATAGTTAAATACGAAGTCTGGTTTAACAAACGGATCTTTAGATTTAATTTTTAGGTGTCCGCGAGAATTAGAATACATTGGCCCTACATGCACTTGATAACCATGTGCAGTTGGTGCTTTTGTACCATCATATCTTACAGCAATTGGTAAGAAGTGGAACATTAAGTTTGGATAATCTACTTCATCATTTGAACGAACGAACCCGCCACCCTCAAAGTGGTTTGAGGCAGCTGCGCCCTTACGTCCTAAAATCCATTGCAAACCAATGAATGGCATTTTAAGTTTATTTAAACTCGGTTGTAACGAAACTGGTTCTTTACATGCATGTTGCACATAAACTTCTAAATGGTCTTCAAAGTTTTCACCAACACCTGGTAAGTGTAAACGAGGTTCAATACCTAATGAACGTAAATGTTCTGAATCACCGATACCTGATAATTGTAATAATTGAGGTGAGTTAATTGCTCCACCTGATAAAATAACTTCTTTTGCACTTACAGTATGCTCTTTGCCATTTTTCTTAAATGTAACACCTGTTACTTTATTACCTTCGAAGTTTAATTTAGTTACAAATGCACGCGTTTGTACTTCCAAATTTTTTCGTTTCATAGCTGGGTGTAAATAAGCTCTAGAAGCTGAAACACGACGTCCATTATGTACTTGGCTATCGAATGGTCCAAATCCTTCTTGACGGAAACCATTTACATCTGGCGTTTTATTATATCCAGCGTCCACTCCTGCATTGAAGAATGCTTGGAATAATGGGTTTGTAGCAGGACCACGTCTTAATTTAATTGGACCATGGTGCCCACGATATTCATCATCTTTATTAGAACCAAATGTTGTCTCTAAACGTTTGAAATATGGTAAACAATGTGCAAAGTCCCAATGCTCCATACCTTTTGGTTTAGCCCATTTTTCATAGTCCATAGGATTACCTCTTTGATAAATCATACCGTTGATTGAACTTGAACCACCTAATACTTTACCACGTGCATGGCCTACTTTACGTCCATCCATATGTGGTTCTGCATTTGTTTCATAAATCCAATCGTATAGTTTGTTACCTGCTGGATACATTAACGCTGCTGGCATTTGAATTAATAAATCCCACGGATAGTCACTTCGTCCTGCTTCCAATACAAGCACATTATTTGAAGCATCTTCACTTATTCTGCCACCTAATACTGAACCAGCGCTACCCCCACCAATGATAATATAATCATAAGATTGTCTCATTTATATATTGCCTCCTGAATTTTAATTGTGTTGTTTATATGAATAAAGCTTAATTTAAATAATTGTCGCTTACTTACTGCCGAACCAGTTCACTGGTTCTGGATTCGTATTACGTAGAATATGTTTTTCTACTTGATATTCTGCTAAACCTTCTCTACCAAGTTCTCTACCAATACCTGATTGTTTATAACCACCCCATGGTGCTTGTGCAAAGTATGGGTGGAAGTCATTAATCCAAACTGTCCCCATTCTCAATTTATTAACAACACGCTCTGCTTTGTTAATATCATTAGTAAATAGTCCGCCAGCTAAGCCATAAATTGAGTCATTTGCAAGTTCAATTGCCTCTTCTTCTGTTGAGAAGCCTTCAATTGTAACAACAGGCCCGAATACTTCTTCTTGTACAATACGCATTGAAGTATCACAATCTGTAATAACTGTTGGTTCAAAGAAGAAACCATCTTGTAAATCTTCACGTTCAGGACGTTTACCACCTATAGCGATAGTCGCATTTTCAGATTTAGCAACTTCCATATATTTTTCTATTTTTTCTCTATGTTCTGCTGAGATGACTGGTCCCATTTCAGTTTCAGGATCAAAACCATCACCTAATTTAATACGTTTAATTCTTTCTATTAAAGCAGCTTCAAATTTATCTTTAATATCGTTATGGACGATAATTCTTGCGCCTGCAGAACAAACTTGACCTGCATGGAAGAAACCGCCATTTAATGCTTGATCAACTGCAAGTTCAAAATCTGCATCATCAAAAATAATGTTAGGGTTTTTACCACCTAATTCTAATGCAACATTTGTAACGTGATTAGCTGCTTGTTTCATGATGTGTTTACCTGTTTCAATACCACCTGTAAACGAAACTAAGTCAACATCTTTATGTGACGATAATGGTTCACCAACTTCAGAACCTTTACCTAATACTAAGTTAATTACACCTTGAGGAAATCCAACTTCTTCCATCAATTCAAATACACGAATTGTTGTTAATGGTGTGATTTCACTTGGTTTCATAACCAATGAACACCCTGTAACTAAAGCTGGAGCGATTTTCCATGATGCTTGTAGTAAAGGATAATTCCACGGTGTAATTTGTGTTGCCACGCCTACCGGTTCTTTCACAATTTTACTGTCCGTATTTGGAATCGGTGAATCTATAATTTCTCCACCATCTTTATCGGCTAAACCAGCAAAGTAGTTAAATACATTCGCAATGTCGTCCATATCGGCATATGATTCTTCTAATGTTTTACCAGTATCTAAAGTTTCAAGTCTAGCAAGCTCTTCACGATGCGTTACGATTAAATCAGCGATTGCTTTGACTTTTTTACCTCTATTTTCGCTCGTTTCTTGTGCCCATTCACCTTTATTAAAAGCTTTTTTAGCTGCAACAATTGCACGTTCGCTATCTTCTGAAGTACCTTCAGCTACTTCAAAAATAACTTCTTGATTATATGGATTAATAATTTTTCTTGTTTCTTTATTAGAGCTATCTACCCACTCACCATCAATATATTGACGACGAGATAAATTTTTTACAAGTTCCATTAAAATTACCTCCGTTAAGTTTGTTAAATTTTTATTTAACGAATTTTATAGATTTTATGTTAGCATAGTAAACGAAAGGGTGTCAAACGAGTTTAAATAGAAAATGGTTAGTTTCCTCGCTATTAAGGCAAATTAGCCTAATATTTTAAATTTGTATTTTTTAAAATAATATGTCGGAGGTGTACATTTTGGTACATTCAAACAACCCTGATCACCAATTAAATGAAGCAAAAGACATCGTTATTAACGCAATTGGAGAAACGATGGATCTCTATGGAATTAACCGTAGTGTAGGAAATTTATACGGCACAATGCTCTTTGAAGGTAGTATGACGTTAGATGAAATGCGCGAACAACTTCAAATGAGTAAGCCAAGTATGAGCGCTGGCGTTAAAAGGCTTCAAGAATTTGATATTGTTAAACAGCAATTTACACGTGGTAGTCGAAAACAACATTTTACCGCCGAAAAAAACTTTTTCAATTTCTTCAGTAATTTCTTCACACGTAAATGGCATAGAGAGATTGTTATCAATTCTGAAGCCGTACATGATTCCGTTGCATTACTTGATGACCTTATCAACGATAAAAATGTCGATGAGCCTACAAAACAAGAAGCTCATGAAATCAAACAGCAGTTAATCGATACTTTACCGTATTACGAATGGCTAGAAAATTTGAGTCATGCAATCGAAAGTGGAGAAATATTCGAATACTTTCCAATACCCGAAAAGAAAGTTAAATAATAATTGCTAAAGCACTAAGAAAGTTTAATTTCTTAGTGCTTTTTTTATTTATCTCTAAAAAAATAAAAGAAACTGCCAACTTAAGCTGGCAGTTTCTTTACTTACATCTATAAATTATCGTCTTCTTTTTTCTCTCTTACTTGTATCATTCTAAGTGAACGTCTTTCCACTTCTTTAAATTTATCTGCACGTCTCTCAAGTTTCAGACGATCACCCTCTAATGTTCGTATAAACGATATCATCATGATAACAAATACCACAATTAAAGGAACACTCGCTAAAAGTGATGCTGTCTTCAAGACGTCTAATGCATTTTGTCCTCCAACTAACATCAATGAATAAGGTAATAAACTTAATGCAAATGCCCAGAATAATCTATTAGCACGTACCGGTTCACCTATTACTTGTTTTTGAGTTGCTGCCGCTAAAATATAAGAAGCAGAATCAAAAGTAGTAACTAGGAATAAGAAAGCTGCTATAACAAATAATACAACAATCAGATTTGGAAATGGTAGTTGATGCATAACTTCAATAATTGTTGATTCTGCACTATGTGAATTCAAGAAATTAATAACATTAAATTGTCCTGAAATTTGCAAATACACTGCATAGTTTCCAAAAATACCAAAGAACATCAAGCAACCTAATGTCCCATAACCAATTGTCCCTAAAATAACTTCTTTTAGAGTACGTCCCTTTGAAATACGGGCAATAAACAAACCAATAAATGGCGCATAAACAATCCACCAAGACCAATAAAATATAGTCCATTGTTGAGGGAAATTCGTATCTTTTCGTCCACCAATGCCCCCAAAAGGTTCAAGCCATGTTGCCATTTGGAAGAAATTCTTCAACATATCACCGAATGCAGTAACTGTTGTTTCCATAATAAATACTGTTGGTCCCACTATAAATACAAATGCTAACAACAGTAACGAAATCCATACATTGACGTCACTTAAGACTTGTATACCCTTTTTAAGCCCTGTATAAGAACTTATGGCAAAGACTAATGTGATTAATAATAGAATAATTGTGCGCATCCACATATTATGCCCATCAATACCTGTTAAACGCTCAATAGCTGCTGAAATCAAAGGTACACCTAGTCCCAATGAAGTTGCTGCCCCACATAATAAGGCCAAAATAAACACGATATCTACAACTTTACCTAAAAACTTATCTGTTTGTCCTTTTAAAATTGGTCGACAAGCTTGGCTAATTTTAAATATCGGTTTCTTTTTAACAAATACTAAATAACCGATTGGCAATGCAGGTAACACGTATATTGCCCATGCAATTGGTCCCCAATGGAACATGCCATACATTGTTGCATACTCTAATGCATGATCTGTCATGCCTTTGCCACCATGTGGTGGTGTTTGATAATAATATGCCCATTCGATAACACCCCAGTATAAAATATCTGAGCCAATACCCGCACAGAACAACATTGAAGCCCAACTAAAATCATTAAATTCAGGCTTATCTGTAGCTTTACCTAATGTGACATTTCCGTACTTACCAAATGCTATGTAAAGTACAAATCCAAAAATTACTAATCCAAGTAATAAATATACTGAGCCAAGAGAATTTGACACGGCTTTATTCAACCCGGTAATTACTTCTTGACTTGCTTTAGGAAACACGAGCATTGGCACAACAGCAAATAATAATACAATTACTGTGCCTATAAACGTCGGCCAATCCATAACTTTATTGTTTTTCACTTTTGAGCACTCCTCATAAATTGAATATTATGTAAAAATTTGTCTTATAATCTTCGTTCCTATAAACAAATCATTTAGTTATTCACAAACATGAGCCTAACGAACTTTAAATAATAATGCAACTTGCATTCAAATTTATCATCTTAAAAAGATGAATAATTATATAATCATATTAATTTATCATCTTAAGAAAATTGCCACAATCACAGTATTAAGTTTAAATTTAACGAATTGAACAAATCTTACAAAGTTTACATTATGTATTTTTATGCAATAAAAATGTATAAATATTTCTTTGTATTTTTTTAGCTTACATGTAAAAATAACAGAATTTTTTAATAAATTGTTGAATTTATATTCTCTTGTTTTTTGATGAAATGAAGTTGTTTTTCATCAAAAATTAAGCCTCCTTTTTCAATATTAATATAGCAATATAGCGTCATATTTTTTAAAATCAATTTTTTCTTATAAAATATTACTATCATCTTTTCTTACTTTCGAGTGAATTTATTCTATAATATGTAGTAGATATTTATAAGAATTTTAACAAAGAGGTCATTAAAATGAATAAAAATAAAATCATTAACTATTGGGACAAGCGTGCACTATCTTTTAGCAAAGATAAACAAGCGGAATTAGAAAGTGCCCATGCTCAAGCATGGATAAAGGAAATTAATAATGTTACATCGATTCAAGAAGGCATGAAAATTTTGGATATAGGTACTGGAGCAGGATTCCTAGCTATTTTATGTGCACAACAAGGTGGCGATGTTACAGGTATTGATATATCTTCGGACATGATTAAATCGGCACAACAAAATGCACAACATTTTCAACAACAAATACAATTTCAAATTATGGATGCTGAGCAATTAGATTTTGAAGATGCAACATTTGACGTCGTTATTGCTCGAAATGTCACTTGGTTATTGTCAAATACACAAGGAGTATATAGTGAATGGCTCAGAGTATTAAAAGCCAATGGCACACTCATTAATATTGATGGAGACTATGGTAAAGATTCATTTGAAGACTATAGTAATATCCCTGATGATCATGCCCACCTCGCATTAGGCGATACTATGTTGCAAGAAAGCGAAGCCATTAAGCAAAGTATTTCAATTAATCAACAACAACGCCCACAATACGACATTGAAATTCTGCAGCGTTTAGGTTTTAAGCATATTCATGTCGATGTTGACGTTTATCAACGTGTGTATAGAAAAAAAGATGCTTTTTATAACCCAACACCTATTTTTTTAATTGCCATTACTAAGCCTTTCACCTAAGTATCCCTATTATTTATTAAAGTTAGTATTCTATTTATTATATTTCTAAATCTAAGATGCTCAGAACTTGCGTTATAGTGTAATTTTTATCATACTATAGTTGAAGTTGAACAAAGTATAAGGAGTGGTAAGAATGAATAAAGAACAATTGGATAAAGTAAAAAATGGTAAAGGCTTCATCGCTGCGTTAGACCAAAGTGGTGGGAGTACACCTAAAGCCTTAAAAGATTACGGCGTTACTGAAGATCAATATAGTAGTGAAGACGAAATGTTCAAACTCGTTCATGATATGCGCACGCGTATTGTATCATCACCTGCATTCAGCTCAGAAAAAATTATTGGTGCTATCCTTTTCGAACAAACAATGGACCGCGAAGTCGATGGCAAACATACTGGCGATTTCTTAGCAGATAAAGGCGTTGTCCCATTCTTAAAAGTCGATAAAGGCTTAGCCGAAGAAAAAGATGGCGTTCAATTAATGAAACCAATGCCAGATTTAGACGATTTATTACGTCGTGCAAATGAACATAAAATTTTTGGTACGAAAATGCGCTCTAACATTCTAGAGCTTAATAAAGCAGGCATTGATTCAGTTGTAAAACAACAATTTGAAGTTGCTAAACAAATCATTGCTGCTGGATTAGTACCTATCATCGAACCCGAAGTTAATATAAATGCTGAAGAAAAAGCAGAAATAGAATCCTATTTAACTGACGCTATTTTAAAAGAATTAAATAAATTAGACGAAGATCAACTTGTCATGTTGAAATTGTCTATACCTACTAACGTTAACCAATTCCAATCATTAATTAATCACCCAAATGTTGTTAGAGTTGTTGCGTTGTCTGGCGGTTATAGTAGAGAACATGCGAACGAAGTACTAAAACAAAATGAAGGTCTTATTGCTAGTTTCTCACGTGCCTTAATTAATGATTTAAATGTAAATCAATCTGAAGAAGAATTTGACAAAATTTTAGCTGAAACAGTAGATTCTATCTACGACGCTTCTGTTAACAAAAATTTATAATTTTGTAAGCTTACTTTTTCTTTAAATAGTATTTCCTAGAAAATCTTAAGCATTACAAATACTTTAGATAACTTAAAAAAGGAAGGTTTCTATTTTAATATAGAAATCTTCCTTTTTATGTTATTCGAGTTTATTTCTTTTCACTTTCAATATTTCATAACATACTTTGTCCCTAACTCGTTCATCCGTAATACTTATATTAATAAAATTCACTATTCAGGTCGTTCAATTGTAAATGTGTCTCCTAGTTTTGCGTAATCATTTCCTGCTAAACGTGCGACAGGTTCAAGTTTCAATGCGTCTATCTTGCTATCCCCAAAATAAATATCTTCATCGATATGATATTTCACCACTTCACCTATAATAAGGTCTGCACCGTCATCTTTTGAACCGATCTCTACAATTCGCTCCAATTTACATTCTAATCGAATCTTCGCCTCTTTTATACCTGGCACCGTAATGTTTTCAGAGTCAACAAGTGTAAACTTAGTGTGGTCCAGTTCATTTTCTTCTGGTTTCAATTGTGCTGCTGTTATATTCACATTTTCCACATTGTTTTCATCAGTAATGTGAACGACAAATTCGCCCACTTCTTCTATATTTAAAGCTGTATCCTTACGTTTACCACCTGCGCGTTGTGCTGAAATTGATATCATAGGTGGTGCGTTATTTACAATATTAAAAAAGCTAAACGGTGCCGCATTCAAGACACCATTATTATTTTGTGATGTTACGAAAGCGATAGGTCTGGGAATAATACTCCCCGATAATAATTTATAATTTTGCACATCTGATAATTGATTTGCTAATAATTTTTTCATTTTTGTATTCTCCTTTAAACAATAACGCTATATATTGTTTTAAAATAAGCAACATGTCTTTAAGCTATGTGTAATTATACTTAATACTTAAAATAATAACAATTGCTATGTTTCAAACATCTATATCATTTATTTTATTCAAGTATTGTTAATAAAAAAGCACATCTTCATTATTTTAGAAGACATGCTTTTTTTATTTATTCTTTTTCTATATGTGCTGGTATATTATAATGATTAGTCGTTTTTCTTTTTTGTGTAAAATAAAGCACAAATGCTATCAAATACCATACAATAACAATTAACCACTCAGATGGCCAAGCTAAAGAAGAAGGCATTCCTGGCAAATAAATTACAATAAATAAAATACTTAAAATAATAGCAATAATTCCCACCGCTCTGCCATTCTTAATACGATAAGGTCGTTCCAATCCTGGTTGGCTCTTACGTAACTTCAGAAATGAAAAAGCAACAAGCAAGTAGCCTAACACCACACCAATTCCTCCCGCATTAACAATCCATAAAAGGGCCGGTCGTCCTAATAAAGGCGCTACAAAAGCTAGAATACCTAAGAATAAAATACCATGTGTTGGTGTTTTGAATTTCGGATGTATATAGGCGAACCACTTAGGAATCATTCCGTTGTTTGCCATTGCATACAATATGCGACTGCCTCCTATAATAAAGGCGTTCCAACTTGTAATAATACCTGCTACACCACCAAGTACAAGTAAGACACCAAACCCATTACTGCCAAACAGATTAACCATAGCGTCAGCAGTCGCTAAATTACTGGTCGATAAGGCCTTTGGAGAAAGTCCTGTTGCTACACCAAATACGATAAGTAAGTAAAATATTACCGAAGCAACAATAGAGAATATTAAAATACCACCAATTTTTTTCGAAGGTGCTTTTACTTCTTCAGCAATTTGAGGTATAACATCAAATCCAACAAATAGGAATGGTATCATCATTAACACAGACATGGTACCACCCACACCATTTTCAAAAGGTTTTAAATTACTAAAGTCACCGTTAAATCCAGCGCCGAATACTAACAATAAGCCTACTGCAACAATAAAAATAGTAAATACCGTTTGCATAATAGCTGCTGGTTTCACACCAAAATAATTCAACGATGTCAGTAAAATACTACCTACAGAACCAATTAATACCCAAGTAATATAAACATCCCATCCAGCAATATTCCACATTAAACCTTGGTGTTCAAAGGGTACTACATAATCAATTACAGTTGGCAATGCCACAGCTTCAAACGTTATAACTGAAACGTATCCAAATAATACAGACCAACCAGAGATAAATGCGATCCCTGGAGAAAAAGCTTTCTTCACAAAGATGAAGCCTCCACCCGTTTCTGGTATAGCAGAAGCAAGTTCCGCATAAGTTAATCCAATTACAATAACTAAAAATCCACCTAGTAAAAATGCGATAATACTACCTACAAAACCTGCTGTAGACACCCATTCCCCCGAAAGGACAACCCAACCCCATCCTAGCATGGCACCAATAGCAAGGAACAAGACGTCAACAACATTCATCGTTTTATTAAATTGCGATTTCGATTTCATTGAACATACCCCATAACATTCATTAAATTTTAAAAAGTGATAGGTTAAGATTGAAATTACTGTCTTTTTCATCCTTAACCTACCATCAGTTAATTGCTATATTTCATTTATGACTGCCTTTGTTTATATATATTGTTAACTTTCATGTATTTCTATTTTTAGACTTCTACAGAGAGATATTTTGTTTCTAAGTATGGTTCAATACCTTCTGTACCGCCTTCTCTGCCATATCCACTTTCTTTCAATCCGCCAAACGGTGCATGTGCTGCAGATGGTCCACCATCATTCCAACCAATTACACCATAATCTAACTCGTTAAATAATTTTAATCCTGTACGATAATCATTAGTAAAGAAGTATGATGCTAAGCCAAATTCTGTATCATTAGCAATACGAATGACTTCATCTAAGTCACTATATGTCATGACTGGCGCTACGGGACCGAAAGTCTCCTCATACATTGCCTTCATATTTGTATTTGCATTAGATATCACAACTGGTTTCAAGAAATTACCACCTAGTGATTGGATATCATCAACACTTCTAGATAATTTACCACCTTTATCTTGAGCATCTGTAATGTGTGACAGGACTTTTTCCACTGCATTAGCATCGATGACTGGACCAACCTTCACACCTTCATCTAATCCATTACCAATTTTTAAGTCATGGACTTTTTCTGTAAGGCTTTCAATATATTGGTCAGCAATATCTTCATGTACATATATACGGTTTGCACAAATACACGTTTGTCCTGCATTTCTAAATTTAGAAGCTATTGTTCCATCCACCGCAGCCTCTAAGTCCGCATCCTTATGGACAATAAACGGTGCCAAACCACCGAGTTCCATCGTTACATTTTTAACTGTCTGCGCGGATTGTTCAATAAGTGTTTTCCCCACACCTGTCGATCCAGTAAAGGTCACTTTATTGATAAGCTCATGACTTGTAAATATATCGCCAGCATCTTTGCCGGAAGCAATAATATAAGACACAGCATCTTTTGGTATCCCCGCTTCATGCGCAAGTTCTACTAGTCTAATCGTTGTTAAAGGCGTCTTAACTGCTGGTTTACATATAATTGTACACCCTGCTGCCAAAGCTGGTGCGATTTTGCGTGTTATCATAGCTGCTGGGAAATTCCATGGTGTTATTGCACCAACAACGCCTACAGGAAACTTATCTACAACAATCTTCTTAGACGGTGTGTTAGCTGGTATTGTACGTCCATATACACGCTTAGCTTCTTCGGCATACCATTTTACATATGAATTCGCGTAAATAACTTCGCCTTTTGCTTCTGCTAATGGCTTACCGCCCTCTAATGTAATAAGACGTGCAAGTTCATCCTGATGTTCATCAATAAGTGTTGCCCACTGTAATAACTTAGCTGAACGTTCATGAGCATCTTTATATTTCCACTTTTCAAAAGCTTGATGTGTACGTTCAATTTGTGTATGAATATCCTCATGGCTTGTATATTCTAGACGTTCAATGACTTCATTTGTCGCTGGATTAGTAACTTCCAATTGTGTCATATGTTCGACTCCCCTTTTTAACTTTAGTTATACTAAATCATTACCTTTAAAAACGTATGCTTTAAACTGGCTCTATTTTATGTCAATTTATGATATACGGTGTGTCGTTGCAACTTGATCAAATACTTCTTTTAAGATTGTCAATCCTTGGTTAAGTTCTTCATCAGTAATAACTAATGGCGCTAAGAAACGAATCACATTTCCTTTTATACCAGCAGATAATAATAATAAACCGTTTTGGTTTGCTGCCTGTACAATTTTTCCAGTGCGTACTTTATCTGGTTGCCCCGTTTTAGGATCTATAATCTCTAATGCAACCATTGCCCCCAAACGACGAATATTTGCTATACTGTCATGTTTTTCACTTAACGTGTATAAATAATTTTCTAAATTATATCCTAATGTTTCTGCTTTCTCATTTAACTGCTCTTCTTCTATAATATCAATAACTTTTAATGCCGCTTCACAAGCTAATGGATTACCAGCATATGTCCCACCTAATTCACCTGGGGATGCACTATCAACAATTTCCGCTTTACCTACAACTGCACTTAACGGAAAACCTGCAGCCAATGATTTTGAAACTGTGATTAAATCGGGCGCAATATCAAAGTGTTCTATTGCAAATGTTTTCCCAGTACGTGCAAATCCTGTCTGAATTTCATCTACAACAAAAACAATACCATTATCTTCACAAATTTGTTTAACTGCTGCCACAAATTTTGAATCTGGAATAATAAATCCACCTTCACCTTGTACTGGCTCCATAACAATACATGCTACTTCACTTGGATCTACTGTTTCGATAAAGAAATCATGTAATTTATTAATGACTTGATCAATGTATTCAGCTTCTGATAATGATTCGGCTTTTTCAGAGACATTTGGATATGGGGCTTGATAGACTTCTGGAGCAAATGGTCCAAATCCATACTTATAAGGTCTTACTTTACTTGTCATAGACATCGTTAAATTTGTACGCCCATGGAAACCTCTGACAAATGAAACAACTGCCTGTCTTCCTGTATATTTACGTGCAATTTTCACAGCGTTTTCAACTGCTTCAGCACCAGAATTAAGTAAAATTGCTTTTTTATCAAAATGACCAGGTGTAATTTCAGTTAGTTTTTGGGCTAAATTCAAATAACTTTCATACATAATGACATTAAAACCGGGATGTATGAATTTATCTAACTGTTCTTTTAAATGTTTTGTTATTTTAGGATGTGTGTGTCCTACATTCAATGTACCAATTGCACCTGCAAAATCAATGAATGTATTGCCATCTATATCGGTAATCGTAGAACCTTGTGCTTTATCTGCAACATGTAAATTACCGTTACCAACACCGCGTGCTACATATTGTTCTCTTTTTGCTTTATAATATTCAAATTGCTCTGACATAAAGAAACCCCCTACACTTTTATATTCAAAATTTTAATGTTATCTAAAAATTTAGAATATTATTGGTATTGTGTAAAGCACCAGTTTCCCTTAATAGATGGTACCAACTCATCCTAACAATACTTTTTTTAAACGTTGAACAGCTTCTGGTACTTGCTGTTGCTGAATTTTAGAGAAACCTATGATTAGTAATTTAGATTCAGAATTATTTTGAAGCGCTTTCACAGAAAACCTGTTTATTGTATAAAGTTCTAATTTTTGAGCTCTTGCACGTGTTTCAATTTCTTTGTATGTGTATCGAGACTTTGCTTCTACTATAAAATGTAATCCTGCTTGCGTATCTTTAATCGTGATATCAGATTTTAATACTTTATTGAGCTCTGCTATTAAATACGCTCTTTTTTTGCCATAGAGTTGATGCATTTTCTTAAGATATTTTTCATAGTGTCCTTCTTTAATCATTAAATTTAATGTCAATGCATTTAACATAGAAAAATCAGGAATCATATTATGATTCTGTGATTCAAACTTTTTAATTAATGTACTTGGTAAAATCATATAACTTATACGAAGTCCAGGCATAAGTGTTTTCGAAAATGTACCTAAATAGATGACACTTTCATTTTTATCGAAACTGAATAATGAGGGGATATTATCAGTTTCATATTTAAATTCACTGTCGTAATCATCTTCTATAATATAGCTATGGTTTTGACTCGCCCAATTTAATAAATCGATTCGTCTTGAAACAGGCATAATTGTTCCCATTGGAAATTGATGTGAAGGCGTCACAATTACAGCTTGTGGCTGCAGCTGTTTAATTTGATTTATAGATATGCCTTTATGATCTAATTCTATAGGTAAGATGTGTGTCTCTGTTTGCTTTAACAACGCTCGAAACCTCGAATAGCCAGGATTTTCCACTGCAATCTTAACGTCATCTTCCATTAGCTGGATTAACTTCATTAATAATGTATTCGTCCCAGACCCTATAACAATTTGCTCTGGATGGCACTGTATCCCTCTTTGATATGATACTAACTTAGCTATAGACTGTCTCAGTTCTACTGGCCCTTTGATATGTGGTATCGCGGATAAATAATAATCGTAATTTTGAAATACTCTTTTCATTAATTTCGTCCACGTATCTACTGGAAATTCTGAGATGTCGGTACTCATATGAGAAAAAGAAAAATCATAAGCCTCTTCAAGATTACTTTCATGTGCTTCTAATGTAATATGCGCATGTGGATCAATAATTAATTTATCTAAGGGTTCAATAAAATATCCTTTCCGTTCTTTAGTGTAAATATATCCCTCTGCTAATAATTGTTCATAAGCTGATTTCACACTATTGACACTCACACTAAGATGTTCTGCCATTCCCCTTTTAGACGGTAACTTTTCATGGCTATCGTATTTAAATGCAAGTATGTCTTCTTTTAAACGATTATATATTTCTCGATAAATATACTGCTCTGTGTCTCGTTGCATGATTACACCCCTTTAATTCTTTCTATAATTTATATATTATACACATTGTTTAGATAGAGTTGTTAATGAATTTATAAATCGCTCTACATTTTTAATTTCTAATCAAAAACAGCGATTATCCTCTCGATAACCACTGTTTTAAAATACTCATTCATTAATAACATTCAATTTCATTCTATAAAATAGGTGATGCTAACTTTGCTATAGCTTGCTTAAACTTGATCCAATTAGAACGTTGTTCATAACGTTCTATAGTAAGCTCCTTCGATACTTTTAAATCCTCAAAGAAAGCAGCTTTTAGTTTTTTAGCAATTTGTTCATCATACATAAAAGCATTAATTTCAAAATTCAATTCGAAACTACGGATATCCATGTTTGATGACCCTACACTTGAAACTTCATCATCTATAATCATCATTTTCGAATGAATAAATCCATTCTCATATGTGTACACTTTAACCCCATCTTTTATCAATTGCGCCACACTAGTGATGGTAGCCCAATAAACAAAAATATGGTCCGGTTTACATGGAATAATTAATTGGACATCGACACCGGATTTAGCTGCAATGCGTAATGCATTGATATAACCTTTATCAGGTATAAAATATGGACTGTGCATGTATATAGATTCTTTAGCATTCATAATCATTTTCATATAACCAAATTCTATTTGGTGCCAATTGTCACTTGGTGCACTGACCGCCATTTGCATAGATACATCCCCGCCCTGTTGTGCGTTATCTGGGAAATATTTCGCATTATAATCCAATTGCTCTCGTTTTGCTTGTGAATTCCAATCGTGAATAAAACTTAATTGTAATGCATCAACGCCGTCACCTTTAACTCTGAGATGCGTGTCTCTCCAATAGCCAAATTTTTCATTTAAACCTAGGTACTCATCACCGATATTAAAACCGCCTACATATCCCGTCATACCATCAATGACAACTATTTTTCGATGATTTCGGTTATTCACTCTAAAATTCACAAACGGAATTTTAGCTTTGAAAAAGGCTTCAACTTGTCCACCTAAAGATTGAAATTTTTTAAATTTTGATTTATGTACCGTTTTAGATCCTACTGCGTCATAAAGTAATTTAACTTCTAATCCTTCACTAGCCTTTTGTTCTAAAATATTTATGATTTCGGTACCTAAACCATCTAATTCTAAAACATAATATTCCATATGAATATAGCTTTTGGCATTACGTAAATCTGCTTTCATTTGATCATATAAATCATGACCATCTGTATAGATGTCTACTTTATTATCATTACTTAAAAATGATGATTCTTTAGACATTAACGTTTGGGCAATATCTGCATGCTTTCTAACAATCGGGTTTTCCGAATTAAAGATATGATTCGTTGAATCTTGGAGTTGTGCTTTCACCCTATTCATTCCATCTTCAATTTGATTATGTTGAAATCCCTTTTCACGTTTTTTACGAATGCCTCGTCCAAAGAATATATAGGCGATGAAACCTAGGATTGGCATAACAAAAAGCAAGAACAACCAAGCCCATGTTGCAGTTGCATCCCTTCTATCTCTGTCTAAAAATACAATTAATAAAGCTAAAACAATATTAATTATAAAGAAAAAAGCTAATACACCTCGATATATCGGGCTTACACTTGCGTCAAATATTAGTTGCATCAAATCACCTCATACTTTCTCTTTTCATCTCCACTATAAATTTTCTATAATAATTTCTGTAAGCAATGCATTTTTTATACACCTGTTACCTACTATGAATGGTTTCCATTATATTCTAAAGTGCATACAGTTGCTATTTATTATGTTTTATCTAGATTTATTTATAAATATAATAAAACTATTTTTTCAATGTTTGTTCTATTGTGCGATTACGCCCTGCTTGCGAACCAAATAAAGTTATACCAACCGCTGTAATCAATAATATACTTAATGAAGCAAGCCATTGTCCTGTTAAGTCATGTAATATACCAAATAATAACGGGCCTAATGCTGCAAAAAGATAGCCAACCGATTGGGCCATACCTGATAGTTTCGCTGATGTTTGTATGTGCTCTGTTCTTAAACTAAAGAACGTATTCACCAATCCAAATGCCAATCCTCCTGCAATACCTATTAATATAGTAGAAATAATTGCAAGTGTTGGCATAAATAGCATAATAGCAACCCCTGCAACAAAGAGTAGTCCGGTAATAAACGTCAACAGAAATTGTGATTTCATTTTTGTTGCGAATATTGGTGTAATAAAAGTAAAAGGGATAATAGCTATTTGCATTATAGATAGATACGCACCCGCTTCGCTAATAGAGAGTCCATTTTGTGATAAATAAGCTGGCATCCAATTAATCAAAGAATAAAATATAAGAGATTGCCCACCCATGAGTATCGTAATTTGCCACGATAGTGGGGATTTCCATACATTGACACTTTCATACGATAGTGCCGTAGCAGTTTCTTGCTTGCCTTTTATTTGAAATGACCAAACGACTAGTGTTAGTAGCGTAATCACACCAATTGCACTTATAGCAATATTATAATTAAACGCTTTAACTAAAGGAGCTGTACCATAAGATGATAGGCCACCAAATACATTCATCACGACTGTATAATAACCTGTCATTACCCCAATATGTAATGGGAATTTTGATTTGATTACTGCTGGTGCAAGCACGTTGCCAAAACCTATCCCAACACCAATCAACACGGTACCTATATAAAGCCATGAAATGCCAGTGATTGACCTTACAATTATGCCGATAAGTATAAGACACAATGCAACAAAAATGGTTTTCTCTAATCCAAACTTATTACTCGTTCTCGCCGCAAATAGAGAAATCACTGCAAATGCTAATAATGGAACAACCGTTATCACACTAACGGCACTATTAGACATCGCTAAATCCGTTTTTATATCAGGTAACGCAACACCAATAGATGTAATAGGTGCTCTAAGGTTTGCTGCAACTAATAATATGCCTATAAATAATAACCAATTAACTGGTTTATTTTTCTTATATGAGTCCATTTTTTGACCGCCTTAAAACTTATTTTTTAAAAACAACACATTATATGGTACAATATGTACGTTATAATGTAAATAGGGAGCGATTATTTGTATAATATCCAAAACATAGTAGCTAAAAATATTTTAAATTATCGTAAAAAGCATCAACTCAGTTTAGATAAATTAGCAACAATGACTGGCGTCAGCAAAAATATGTTAAGTCAAATTGAAAAAGGCGCTTCTAATCCGACCATTACTACTTTATGGAAAATTGCCAACGGCTTGCATTTATCATTGTCACAATTAACTGCTGTAAATGATGAAAGTATAGACTTTATCGATGAATCCGACATTATCCCAATTATCGAAGACCAAGTCGCTATCTATCCTTACTTTCCGTATGATGATCAAAAAAAATTCGAAATGTTTAAAATGCAAATTGAACCTGGTGGAAAAATGATTTCCGAGCCTCATCATCCAGAATCTGAAGAATACATTATTGTAAGTGCTGGTCAGTTGGAAATTGCGATTAATTCTGAAAAATATACAATAAATAGTAATCAAGCGTTTCGTTTTAAAAGTGATGTCACACACACATACTTTAACCCGTTAGATAAAACAGTCGTATTTACTGCTACAATTTACTATCAATAATTCTTATACTTATATATTACAAGTGTTAATAGTATATATATATTTCTTGAAAAATAAAGTGCGCATATGTACTGTTTATTTTCACCAAGTCAATTCCATCCAATAATAGGCCAGTCCACTTTTTGACAAGTGAACTGGCCTATTTTAAATTATAATTATGACTCAACAAACTATTCTATACAAACTATTGTCCATTACAATTTCTGTAATTATTTTAAGCATCAAGCAACTCTTTCACAGTTACTTTCCAGCGTTCAACGACATTTTCAGCGTCATATAATTGTATTGATATACCTGAAATAATCTCTGCATATTTTGCATTATCTTCTTTTACTGTTTTGACCGATGCTTCAAATCGTAACCTACAATAAATTTCATTGTTCAAGCTAGGTAATACGCTTAAATCCAATTCAATATAATATATTTTTTTAGCGTAAACAATAACAAGACTGCCTTTTCCTGTTTCAACTAAACGTTGTGCTGTTTGGGTATCTGGCCATAAAGCTATTCTTATATTATCAGAATCTATAGCAACAATTTCCCCTACGCTCACCATAGCTGTATGTGGGTATCCTTCAGCTGTAATAGACTGTAACATCATAACTAAATGTTTTTTGTCTTCTAAGTCCTGCCCGTTTAATAATTCAATAATTTCTTTAGGTAAATTCATAATCTATACCTCGCTTATTTATTAATCAAATCAGGAATAGGTGGAATTTGATCTAAATGCTCAAATTCTTCTGGTTTTAATTTGAATTTAGAGCTATATTGTTCAGGATTAGTAATGTTTTCACCTTCTGTATTTCTCCAAGAAAATGTGCAAGTCTCACATATATAGACTTCCCAGGCATTATCTTTAGGTGCTGTCGTTAACAATTCTACTTTTTCTGAATCACATCTTGGACATATCATATTAATCTTCCTTTCCTCTATTTAAATGACTAAGTCTTTCTTTCCATTCATTCGCATCTTTAGGTGTACCAAGTAATTCAGTATCTCGCCCAATATCTGCACCTACTGGTGTTGTAGCATCAATAACTAATTTCGTGTGCAGTCCAGCCGGTTCAGAAGACGGATCTAATGGCATTCCTGGTGCATAAGGCACTTTAAAAACATCTTTATCTGGTCGAACTCGTGTTGTTAGCGCCCACATCACTTGCTCAAGATTAAATGGATCCACAAACTCATCTACTATAATGGCTATTTTGGTATATGGCATTCCATGTGGTGTTGATAGTAAACGCATGGCCACCGCTTTACCATAACCGCCTAATCTAGATTTAGTAGACACGATTGCTCCAATACCATGTGTATACATAGCATTTACTGCTTCTACCTCTGGAAAATCTCTTTTTAATTGTTTATATAGCGGTAAACTTGTGTTCAAAGCAATAAGATAATCAATTTCAGTCCATGGCATACCGAGATACAAGTTTTCAAATATTGGATTATCTCTATGCGTAATCTTCGTGATTTTTACAATAGGTTGCTTTCTTGCACCTGAGTAACTACCAGGAAATTCACCAAATGGTCCTTCTATCTCACGTTCACGTGGCTCTATATATCCTTCTAACACAATTTCACTACGTGCGGGAATATCTAAATTGCCGTACTCACTTTTCGTTAGTTCTATCGGTTCCCCTTTTAGAGCACCTGCAAAGTCATATTCTGATTGAACATATTCAATTGGTGTACTTGCCATAAAACTCAATACCGGATCATTACCAAGACAAATCGCTATAGGTAAACGCTCATTTTTTTCCTCTGCATGTTGTAAATGTACAGCAATATCATGGAATGGTAACGGTTGAATCCCCACTTTATCCTTGCCTTTAACTTGAACACGGTATGTTCCAGCATTTTGTTCTTCATAATTATCAGGTTTATTAGGATCTTTACTAACAATTAGAGCTTTAGATAAATAAAATCCTGCATCAAATTCATTTATTCTAAATAGTGGTAATACATCAAATAAATTTATTCCATCTTCTTCAGTTATAATATTTTCCTTTACTGGTGCATCTTTCGCATCCACCCATTTAGGCTTAATCGGATATCTATCCCATTTTTCTTTTAAAGCAAAGAATTGATCTTTGGTAGGTGTATTTTTAGGTAAGTTAAGCATTAATGCATGATTTTGCCAGCTGCCATGTACATTTAAAACCACAGGCGTATGATAGCCTCTTATATTTTCTACTAGTACTGCAGGTGCACTTTCCATATCTGGTGCGCTTCTTCCAATCGCACTCAAATCAGGTTCTGGCATAACTTCATCTTTTACTCTAATCAATTGCTGTTCCGCTTCTAACAAATCTAAAAATCCTCTTAAATCTTTGTAAGCCATTATTGTATCTCCCTTTCTGAATATATTTAAATATGTTGTGCTTTATTCGAAAACCCCGTCCAAACTTTTTCTTGAGGTAATTGATCAATACCAAATTGTGCAATCAACCGATATATAATGTGATCAATCATATCTGCTAAATCTTTAGGATGATTATAAAAAGCTGGCATTGGTGGGAAAATAGTTACTCCCATTTGTGATAATTTCAACATGTTTTCTAAATGTATTTGGTTTAATGGCGTTTCTCGCGTCATTAAGACTATTTTTTTGCTTTCCTTGAGCATCACGTCTGCAGCACGCGTAATTAAATTATCTGCTAACCCTATGCTTATTGACGCAAGAGATTTCATACTACACGGCGCTACAATCATGCCATCAATGTGGAAAGATCCACTAGAAATAGCAGCCCCTAAATCTTTTGGTGAATATTGATAATCAGCCAATGATTGGACTTCTGCTACACTATAATTTGTTTCTTCAATGATTGTAGTCTTTGCCCAGTTGGACATTACTAAATGTGTTTCAACATCTTCAACATCTCGCAATATTTCTAATAAGCGAACGCCAAAAATTGCTCCTGTGGCCCCCGAAATACCAATAATTAATTTCATTACTTTAACGCTCCTCTCAACAATTAGTATAAAAGTAATAGATATAATACAATAAATATATATTAAATATGCTTTATATACTTTTAAGGTATTAAGGAGGTTATTTGTAAATGGAATTACGACATTTACGTTATTTTTTAGCGATTGCTGAAGCTGGGAGTATCACGAAAGCAGCAGAGAATTTGCATATTGCCCAACCACCATTGAGTAGACAGCTTAAAGATTTAGAAAGTGAACTAGGTTTTGATTTATTTGAAAGAAATAAAAAGAAAAAAGTAACACTAACATTACAGGGTCAATTTTTCTTAAATAAGTCCAAAAATCTATTAAATATATTGGAAGATTCTCTTGTAGAATCTCGAGAATATCATGAACAAATTAACCAAACACTCGCCATAGGTACTACTATCTACAGCTCTCAAATCATGTTTAATCAAATTGAAGCGTTTAAGCAAGATAAACCACATGTAAGATTTAACATATGGGAATCAGATAGTGTTCGCTTACTTCAGTTATTAAAAGAAAGAAAAATAGATGTGGCTTATATAACCGAAGATGTTCAAGCAGATGGTATAATTACTGAAACAGTTATGAATGATTATTGCGTTTGCGTAGTCCCTCAAAACATTAATGTCTGTATATCTAAAGAAGAAATTTCTGTTGAAGAATTAGCTAATTTACCTTTAGTGCTATTAGTAGCAAATACTGATTCTGGTTTGCACAAACAAATTTTAAATAGTTTTACTCAGCGTAAGTTAAAAGCTAATATTCTATGTGAATGTCATGATTCTTCTATGCTAATACAACTTTTATCTAAAGGCGTTGGCGTAACCATACTCCCCTCCGCTACGATAACGTCAGATATTTTAAATAACTACACAATCAAGCGTATTAAATCTAATCCATGGATTACAAAAACTAAAATTGCTTGGCGAAAAGACAGCTACACACCTAAAATTGCCCAAACCTATTTAAATGAAAATAGAGACTATGACATCTTTTAAATGTTTTATTTCTTCTTACTACCGTTTTTATTTTGACACCTAAAAAAACACTTTCATTGATATCCATATACTGGATTCAATGAAAGTGTCTTTAGTTTTAATAATGTAATACTATTTGTCACCATTCTAAAATCACACAGTAATTATTATGACTTTGGATATGTGTAACTTAAATCCCAACCAATATCATATTTATCTACAAGTTTGGCATACTTTGCTCCCCAAAACATATCAGCTAATTCCATTTGTACTTCTCCGCCATCCTTAAGCCTTTCGTACGCTTCTGTTACTGCTGATTCACTATCAAATTCTAAAACAATATAAACATTTCGGTCTTCTAACATCGTTGAGTCATCTTTAGGAATATCTGATAACATAAACATTTGACCATCAATTTCAAGTTGTCCATGAATAATTCGATCGAAATCATCTGTAACTTGTTGATTAGCCTCTCCGTAAGTCATTATTTCTTTGATACTACCCCCTAATGCCTCACTGTAAAAATCGAGCGCTACTTTACATGTACCATTAAAAAATAAATATGGCGTCACACTTTTGAGCATAATATTCACTCCTTATATAGTGTTTAAAAACACACTTATATGACAATACCCAAATAATAACAGGACAGTCATTTGTAATTAATAAACACAATCCAACCGCTTAAATAACATATTTTAAAATAGTTCTATATAAAATAATCAAAGCGTTCAATGCTTAAATAATGATACGCTCATAAAAATTTTTCAATATAAAATGCCGATTCTTCAATAGATTTATATTCAGTATTAATAATAGTTGCATTTAATTTTTCAAAAACTTCTTCTGCATATGTTAACTCTGTTTTAATTCGTTCTATACTATTATAATTTGTTGGACCATGAAGCCCCAATACTTTAACCCGCTCATTACGTATATTTAAAATATAATGTGGACTAGCAGTTAAACCAAATACCTTTAAATTCTTATATTTAAATACTTCATCTGGTATATCAATTTCTGGAACTAATGGAATATTAGCTACTTTATATCCTTTATTAGCTAAATACATACTCAATGGTGTCTTAGAAGTTCTTGATACACCTACGATTAAAGCATCCGCTTCCCCTATATCTGTAAAATGTTTGCCATCATCATATTTTACAGAATACTCTATTGCTTCTATACGTTTAAAGTAACTTTCATCTAGCTTACGTAATGCACCGCTTTCCATGATAGGTGAACAATGGGTCTGTTGCTGAATAATACCTATTAAATTTGACATATAGTCTACATATGGAATATTGTGTTCACGCGCATAATCTTGCCCAACTTTATTGAAAGCAGGATTCACTAACGTCGTAACCACTACTGCTGACTGTATTTGTGCCCGATTTAACACCTGTAATAGTTCTTCTTCATTTTTAATAAATGGATACTTTTTTATTTCAATTTGTGCTAAATCAGGAAATTGTGTCAATGTAGCATGTATCATACGTTGTGCTGTTTCACCAATTGAATCAGATACAACAAATAACCTTAGTTGTGGATTGGAGGTTTTACTATACACGTAATCGACCGCCTTTAACTTCACTTTGTGCGGTAGAAAGCAAGGCTCCTGATACCCTGAATGGTGAGCATGATACATAATCAATGTCTAATGTATTAAAATATTGTATTGATTTATGGTCTCCACCTAATTCTCCACAAACGCCTATTTTAATTGTAGGATTAATCGCTTTTGCTTGTTCTGTCGCAGTTTTCACAAGTTGGCCTACCCCGTGTTGGTCTAAAGTCTGGAAAGGGTCTGTATCCAAAATACCTTGTTCAGCATATGCTCCAATAAATTTACCGGCATCGTCACGTGAGAAACCAAACGTTAATTGAGTTAAATCATTTGTCCCAAAACTAAAGAAATCACACTCTCTTGCTAAATCACCTGCAATAAGACATGCACGTGGCGTTTCTATCATCGTACCAATGAGGTAATGGAGTGACTCACCGTGCTCTTCAAATAGCGTTTCAATACGTTCATTAATTTGATTTTTTAATATCGTGAATTCTGATACTGTTGAAACAAGTGGTATCATAATTTCTGGCTGACAATGAATGGCTTGAGATTTTAGGTATAGTGCACTCTTAATTATTGCTTCCGTCTGCATAATATAAAGTTCAGGATACGTAATTGCTAAACGACAACCTCGATGTCCTAACATCGGATTAACCTCTTCTAAACTTTCTATATATTGTGTCAAAGTTCGACCTGAAACGTTTAATTGCTTTGCAACTACTGCCTTTTCTTCCTCTGACTTCGGTAAAAACTCATGTAATGGTGGATCCAATAACCTAATAATTGTAGGGCGTGATCCAGATAACCTTAATATCTCTTCGAAATCTTCAGTTTGGTATTCTCTAATTTGATTTAATGCTTCAATACGTTTTTCTCGTGTATCTGACAAAATAAAACGTCGCATTTCAACTAATCGTTCCGGCCCAAAGAACATATGCTCTGTACGAACCAACCCAATACCTGTAGCGCAAAACTGATACCCAGCTTGGATATCTTGAGGCGTTTCAGCGTTCATACGTACATCTAACCGTGCTATATCTTTGGACCATTTCATGAATTGTTCAAATGCATGACTACGTTCTGCCTTCATCGTTGCCACTTCTCCAAAGTAAATATCACCTTTAGCACCATCGACAGAAATCATATCCCCTTCTTTTAAGGTACCTGTACCATATTTAACAACTTTATCCACGACATTTATTTCTAAATCAGAACATCCTGTCACACAACATTTCCCCATACCTCTTGCGACTACTGCAGCATGAGAGGTCATACCTCCATGTGTCGTTACAATTGCTTCACTAGCAATCATCCCTTCAATATCTTCTGGTGATGTTTCAGGACGCATTAATATCACTCGTTCACCTTGTTCGTGTTGTATTTTAGCCTCTTCAGCTGAAAATACGATTTTACCACTCGCTGCCCCAGGGCTAGCAGGCAAGCCAAGTTTAGATATTATAGTTGCCTGTTGTAAAGCCTGTGCATCAAAGCTTGGATGTAACAATTGATCTATAGATTTAACTTCAACATTCATAACAGCCTCTGATTGAGTCAATATCCCTTCTTCAACTAGATCGACTGCAATGTGTATTGCTGCATGAGCCGTACGTTTCCCACTACGCGTCTGTAAAATATAGAGTTGCTCGTTTTCGATTGTAAACTCAATATCTTGCATATCTTTATAGTGCGTCTCTAATCTTTGAGAAACTTCTAAAAATTGTTGATGTACATGTGGCATTTGGTTTTTTAATGTCTCAATATCTTTAGGTGTACGAATGCCGGCTACTACATCTTCGCCTTGTGCATTTAACAAATATTCTCCGAATAATTTTGCATCACCTGTTACTGGATTTCGAGTAAATGCAACACCTGTACCACTTCGCTCTCCACTATTGCCAAACACCATTTCTTGAATATTAACTGCAGTACCAATATCGTGCGGTATTTCGTTTAATTGACGATAGACACGTGCCCGATCATTATCCCACGATTTAAATACAGCTTCGATTGCTTCTGTTAATTGTTCTAATGGTTTTTGAGGAAATGGTTTGTAAACTTCATTTAAATATACTTCTTTGAAATAATTACAAATTTCTTGTAATCCTTCAGCAGGAATATCTGCATCATTTTGATAACTATGCTGTTGTTTATATTCCTCAAAGTATGTATCAAAAGATGCCATAGGAATGTTATATACAACTTGGCCAAACATTTGTAACAATCTGCGGTAACAGTCATACGCAAAGCGGCAATCGTTCGTTTTCTCAGATAATTTTTCTACGTTCTCATCATTCAATCCTAAATTTAAAATTGTGTCCATCATACCAGGCATAGATATCTTTGCACCGCTACGTACAGATACGAGTAATAATTGTTCGTTTGAAGAAAATGACTTTCCTGTACGTTGTGAAAATGCTTCTAGTTGTGTCTCCAATTGATCCATTAAAGCTTCTGGAAGTTTTAAATCATGCTTCAAGTATTCTATGCAGGCTTCTGTTGTAAGCGTGAACCCATCTGGTACTGGTAAACCCAATCGTTTCATTTCAGCTAAATTTGCACCTTTACCTCCAAGTAAATCTTTCATTGATTTCTGACCTTCATCAAATGCATAAATGTATTTTGTCATACTAAACACCTCTACTCCTAAATATGTTATACTAATTGTTATAGAGTATGTCATAATATTATGAAAATGACAACTCATATATTGAAATTTAACAAAATATATTTCTTTTGTTACTCATAATCCTTCATAAAAAAAGTCCCGAGCAACTTGTATCGTTACTCGGGACTTCTCATTCCACCAGCTTATTGTCAGTATTGAATGATCCATATCGCATTAAATACGCTTCAATTATGATTTCACAAATATTGGGGGCTTAATCATACGCATTTTCTATAATATTCCATTATGTCACCTTCATATCATCTTATTCGCTTTCAATATAAGTATTGTCCTATTTTAATTTGTTATTCTGGTTATAAACTGGTCGATATATTTAAAAAGAAATTGTAAAGTGGGATAAATAGATAACTTAAACTAATATTATTTGATATGTGGAGACGATAATGGTGGTTTAATTCATTCAATTCGACGGTTCAACTATCAATCAACAGTCTGAAATGGGTAAGTTTTTAATATATAATCATTGCTTTCGTAGTATTAAGAGGAAATATGTTTGAATTATACTATTTATGACATACTAATATTATAATTCAATGTTTTCTATGCTAAATGTAGTGTAATATATTTTTTAACTTGCGTCTTAAGTAATGGATACATTTCATAATATAAAATTCTTATCAATTCATGTTACTCACACTCCTTATGATATAAACTAAATCAATGACATGCCATTGATCTACGTTACTACTCAATAATTCACTGTGGGCGCCCTACTTTACCAAGTTAATCATCTTGATATTTTACCTATAAAATATTTTTTGTAAAAATTATAGAATTATTTAGCAATAACTTATTTTTATTATATTGTCGTTCATGAAGTTTGTAAAATTATTTTTTTCATTTTTTATTTAATTTTTATCCATACTTATTATAATTAGAAATATCGCAATCAATTCTTCCAAATTCCCTCCTTTTAGAGGTTGTTTTGATTCTATTTGAAAAGGCAAAACTAATTTAAATTTAAATATAAATACACTTCTAATGAGGCTCCATTCATTCAGTTTATAAATAAAGCGTTAACAAAATGTTTATATATATATATTTATTATACAAATGATATAATAGGAAGAATAACTTTAAGTAAATAATGTAAAGTTAGTGATTTTATTATTTAAAAGTAGGAGAATCTTTATGAAGACCGAATTAAAAAGAGAATTAACTTCTAGACAAATACAGATGATTGCACTTGGAGGAACTATTGGCGTTGGATTATTTATGGGGGCATCTAGTACGATTAAATGGACAGGCCCTTCAGTCATACTTTCCTATTTGATTGCAGGTGTATTTGTTTTTCTAATTATGAGAGCATTAGGCGAAATGGTATATACATATCCCGATACTGGTTCATTTGCTAAGTTTGCCAGCGATTATATTCACCCTTCTATTGGTTACATAACAGCAAGTAGTAGTATATTTAATTGGATTGTCGTAGGCATGAGTGAGGTCATAGCTGTTGGCTCTTACATGAAGTTTTGGTGGCCAGATTTACCTGGCTGGGTCCCAGGACTGATTGTTGTCCTTTTACTATTAACTGCCAATTTGGTTTCAGTAAAATGGTTTGGTGAATTTGAATTTTGGTTTGCATTAATCAAAGTGATAACTATTATTTTAATGATTATTGCTGGATTGGGTATTGTATTCTTTGGAATTGGCAATGGTTTCCATCCAATAGGTCTATCCAATTTATGGAGTCATGGCGGATTCTTTACAAACGGATTTACTGGCTTTTTCTTTTCACTATCTATTATATTTGGATCTTATATCGGTATTGAGTTAATAGGAACGACTGCCGGAGAGGCTAAAAACCCACAAAAAACAGTCGTCAAATCTATCAATGGTGTAATATGGAGAATTCTTATATTTTATATTGGATCTATATTTATTATCGTAACTGTTTATCCATGGAATGCTATTAGTGAACTGGGTTCACCTTTTGTAGCTACTTTTACAAAAGTTGGTATTACTTCAGCTGCTACGATTATAAACTTTGTGGTCATCACTGCAGCTATGTCTGGTTGTAACTCAGGTATATTTAGTACGAGTAGAATGTTATATACTTTATCTAAACAAAATCACGCACCTAAAATATTTCAAAAAACAAATGCTAACGGCGTTCCTTATTATTCAGTCATCGCAGTTTGTGTTGGTATTTTGGGTGGCGTATTACTCAACATTCTTTTACCGCTTATTTTAGGTAAAGGTACTAATATATTTGTCTATGTCTTTAGTGCTGGTGTGTTCCCTGGTATGGTGCCTTGGTTTGCTATATTAATTAGTCATTTATATTTCAGAAAGAAAGAAAAAATTAAGAATCATCCATTTAAAATGCCTTTTGCACCTTATTCAAATATCATCACCTTTATTATGCTCATTGCAGTTGTTATAGGTATGATTTTTAACAGTGAAACGCGGATCTCCGTTATCATTGGTATCGCATTTGTAGCATTCAATACGCTTTATATTTTAATAAGCACAAAAATGTCATCAAAAAATAAAAATGATGCTGAACTCTTTACTGAAAACCTAGAGTAACATTGTAATCTAATCACGTTTAACGCTCTAGTTAAACGTAATCATACACAATACGTAAGACACTTTAAAAAGCCCTCACTGTTTAAATAGTGGGGGCTTTTGATTAACTAAATTTTATAGAGTAAATCTTTACCACCATTCCGGTTATATCATATTTTAATCTTAGCACCACAGCGCTATTTGTAATTTTAAAGCATCTGCATATTTTTTAGGATTTAATCCTGTTATTGCTTCACATTTTTCTAAGCGATAAAGTAATGTATTACGATGAATATATAAATACTTAGCGGTTTTGGCAATGTTTAAATCATTTTTAAAAAAGTGTTTTAGTGTTTCAATACTTTGTAAATCTAGTGAACCAAGTACTCGCTTCTTATAGCGCTCTCTAATTTCTTTATCAATTTGGTAAAGTAGTGTTTTTTCTTCAACATCTTCAAATGACATTAATGGTTGATTGTGCTCGTTTAACATAAAGACAAGTTCACATTCTTCATATGCATTTTTAAAATCCTTTAAATGCTTAAATACAAGACTTGATGCCATTTGAATATCTAACTTTAATCTCTTAAAGATTTGATATATATTTTTAACTTTAAAGTCGAGTTCATTTTGTACCTCGCCTGTAATTAAAATGACAATTCTATTGGAATTTGTAAATGCAATAATAAAAGATTGCGTCTCCAATTGACTTGCTAACGTACGAACAATACTATTTTTAGAAAATATTTGCTTCTCTATATTAACAATAATGCATTTTCTAAAAGTATATAACTGTGTATTTAATTGTTGGGTTAAATACTGAATGAAAGATTTTGAGGGTTCACTTTTCAATAATTCTTCAACTAATAATTCCTGACTACGTATGTTACCTTCCAATTCATATGTAAAATAATTTTGATACAGTAATAGTTCTGTGGACATTTTCACGAGATCTGCTATTTGCTCCAATGCTTTAGGATCCCCTGTAATTCCTATAACACCAACGATATTATCTTGAAAAATAATCGGTAAATTCACACCTGCTTGTGTACCTTGCATACCTTCACTCTCAGTATCTGAAAATACCATTGTTCGCCCTTCTTCGATAACCATACATGCCCCTTCATGACGTGTGCCAATTCTTGATTTATCATAAGAAGCAAGAATTTCTCCATTAAAATTCATTATATTGATATTGTGTTGTGTTCTTTTTACAGTTTCATCAACGATTAATGCTGCTATATCTGCTGTTAAGACATCCATACGATTATCCCCTATCCTTTTTATACAAATTCAGTGCACTATATTTGTACATTTTAACCCTATTCTGACCAAAATTAAATCGATACAATAAAATAACAACGCAAAAAGAAATCGCTTACAAAGAGGTGTTTAAATTGAAAATTATTCTAGCTCCAGATTCATTCAAAGGAAGTATGTCAGCTACAGAAGTGACACAATTTATGACTGAGAGTATCAGAGAAGTCTATCCATTAGCAGAGATACACGCCTTACCTGTCGGAGATGGTGGCGAAGGAACTATGGAAGCTTTAGTTAATGCTACTACTGGCCAATTTATCCCCGTTAATGTAACCGGTCCGCTAGGTAATAAAGTGCGTGCACAGTACGGAATATTAGGCGATAACGAAACATGTGTCATTGAAATGGCAGAAGCATCTGGCTTAAAGCATGTTCCAGAGCATCGCTTAAATGCTATGCTGACTACAACTTTTGGTACTGGTGAAATAATTAAACATGCTTTAGACAATGGATATACTAAATTTATTTTAGCTATCGGTGGTTCTGCAACGAATGATGGTGGCGCTGGTATGTTACAAGCGTTAGGTGCACAGTTAATAGATGATTTTGGTAATCAGATCAATTTTGGTGGCGGTAACTTACAACATATTAAGCAAATTGATTTATCTTCTTTCGATGCTCGTATTGCACACAGTGAATTTACAATCGCTACAGATGTACAAAATCCATTCATTGGTCCGGATGGTGCTTCTCATGTATTTGCCAAACAAAAAGGTGCTTCCGAAATTGAGCGCCAACAACTAGATAAATATATGGCACATTGGGCAAATATCATAGAAAGTTACTCAGGTATTCGTCTACATACCCTACCAGGGGCTGGTGCTGCTGGAGGACTTGGTGGTGCCTTCAAAGCATTTTTTCCAAGTCATTTTGAAGATGGAATCCAAGTCGTTATTGCCCACGCTCATTTAGAAAGCTATTTACCGAATGCAGATTTACTAATTACCGGTGAAGGCAAAATAGATTTTCAAACATTTTTTGGGAAAACACCTATAGGGATTGCGAAATGTGCCAAACGCTATAATGTTCCAGTTATTTTTATCGGAGGTACTGTGGATATAGACATTGAACAATATAAAGATTTCGGTGTAGTTAGTGCTTTTAGTTTATCGGATGGTCCAAGGTCACTTGCAGAGACAATAGCAAATTCGGAAAAATTAATAAAAAAAGCAACTAAGAATATTGTAAGAACATTTTTCCATAACTAATCACATATTTAAGGGGATGTTTGTTATGAGAATCAAAGATACAATAGAAAAAATACCTGGGGGATTAATGGTTGTTCCATTACTATTAGGAGCTACTATCAATACAATTGATCAATTACATTTACCTATTATTATGAATACATTAAAATTTTTAGGCGCACCTGAAACAGAAAATGGCAATTATGAAATGTTGCAAATTGGTGGATTTTCCCAAGAACTATTTAAAGATAGTTCTTTAGTACTCATTGCGCTCTTTATCTTCTGCGTAGGGAGCCAAATGAACTTAAAAATCGGTGGTAAAGCTTTAAAAAAGGGTATATTACTTACATCTACGAAATATTTTTCTGGATTAGGTGTCGGTCTATTGCTCGGTAGTATATTTGATCCATGGTCAGGCTTGTTTGGATTATCTACTATAGCTATCATCGCTGCAATGACTAATAGTAATAGCGGTATGTATGCAGCTTTGACTAGTTCATATGGAAACCGTTCGGATATAGGTGGATTATCTATACTAGCAATAAATGACGGCCCATTACTGACGTTAATATCTTTAGGCTTTATAGGTACAAGTTTCCCGATAATTTCATTTATTTCAGTCCTACTTCCACTGAGTATAGGTATGATTTTAGGTAATTTAGATTCTAAGATTTCGGATTTTTTAAGACCTGGGGAATCTATACTCATACCTTTTTTTGCTTTTTCACTAGGAGCAGGCATGAATTTAGCTGAATTCTTTAATTTTTCTGTGCTATCTGGTGGTTTAACTTTAGCAGTTTTAACATTTATTGGTACTGCAATTACAGGTATTTTAGCATTCAAATTATTTAAAGAAAAAAGCGTCATCGCTCCGATTTCAGAAGCATCTACGGCAGGTAATGCAGTCTCTACACCTGCAGCTGTTGTAGCTGCAGCTTCAACAGCTTTAGCTAATGGTAATTTAAGTCATAGTGAATTTCAAATGATAGAAAAAGTAGCCCCCATCGCTACAGCACAAATTTCAATTTCTTCTATTACAACAGCGATACTATGTCCAATTGGCGTCATTTTAATAGATAAATATCAAAAAAACAAAGGAATTATTGGTACAGAAGAACATTTTAAAAAAACTAAACCAAAATTTTATAAATTAAAACAGGTAACTGCATCTCGATATCAGTACCGAAATTAAGTTCAAAAGTTAAGGAGGCCCATTTTGAAAACAAATATATTATATGGTCAATCTGAAATTGAATTAGATTTACCTGAACACAGCATACTAATTGAACCCCAAAATATAGCAGCACTTGACGATGATATTGGAGCAATTAAATCATCTTTACAACACCCTATTGGCACTAAACCTTTACAAGAAATGGTTCGATCTGATCAAACTGTATCAATTGTGATAAGCGATATTACTCGTCCTACACCTAATCACATTTTAGTACCTTTACTCATAGAAACACTGAGCCATGTACCTATAGAAAATTTTGTCATTATTAATGGAACTGGTACACATCGTGATCAAACACGAGATGAACTCATTCAAATGCTTGGCGAAGATATCGTTAATAAAGTTAAGATTGTCCATAACCACTGTAATGATAAAGCTGCTTTGAAAAAAGTCGGTCATAGTCGATATGGTTGTGACGTTTATTTAAATAAAGAATATGTAGAATCTGATTTTAAGATTGTCACTGGTTTTATTGAGCCTCATTTCTTTGCTGGATTTTCAGGTGGCCCTAAAGGCATCATGCCAGGAATTGCTGGTATCGAAACAATTATGACTTTTCATAATGCTAAGATGATTGGTGATATACGTTCTACTTGGGGCAATATGTATGACAATCCCGTACAAAATATGACCCGGGAAATAAATGCTATGTGTAAACCGGACTTTATGCTTAACGTTACATTAAATAAGGAAAAGAATATTACTGCAGTATTTTCTGGAGAGTTATATCAAGCACATGATAAAGGCTGTGAATATGCTAAAGCACATGCAATGTTCAAGTGTGAAAAACGCTTTGATGTTGTTATAGCTTCTAATTCAGGTTATCCATTAGACCAAAATTTATATCAAACCGTTAAAGGCATGAGTGCGGCACATAAAGTTGTTAAAAAAGGCGGTAGCATTATTATGTTTTCAGAGTGTATTGATGGATATCCTGACCATGGTAATTTTGCTGAAATCTTGAAAATGGCAGATTCGCCACAGAAATTACTCGATATGATTAATGACCCTAAATTTGGGATGCTTGATCAATGGCAAGTTCAAAAGCAAGCCTCTATTCAAAATTTTGCAGACGTTTATTTATATTCAACGCTTAGCGACCAACAAGCACGAGATGCGATGATACATCCTATTCATAATATCGCTGACACACTCGAAGATCTTGAACATAAATATGGGCAAGATATGTCTATTGGCGTGATGCCTTTGGGTCCACTTACGATTCCATATGTAGAATCATAATTATAGGAGGAAAAACTATGTTAACTAAAATAATGAATAAAGAACAACAATTGGAAACTATCTTAAGTGACATGGAACGTGTCATTGTTGCTTTTTCTGGCGGTGTCGATAGTAGCCTTGTACTAAAAAAAGCCATCGACGTTTTAGGCACTGATAATGTTAAAGCGGTTATAGTAAAATCTGAACTTTTTAGAAATGAAGAATTTGAACAAGCCTATCGCTTAGCGGAAAATTTAAATGCGCATGTTACTGAAACTGAAATAGAAGAGTTAAAAAACCCTTATATTATTGAAAACACTCCGGAAAGTTGGTATTACAGCAAACGCTTATTGTATACACAACTTGAAAATATCAGAGTAGCTAATCACTTTAATTATGTGTTAGACGGTATGATTATGGATGACTTAGATGATTTCAGACCTGGTTTAAAAGCTAGAACTGAATTCAACGTTAGAAGTGTATTACAAGAATCTAACTTATATAAATCAGAAGTAAGAGCAATCAGCAAATCTAATGGCCTCCCAGTATGGAATAAACCGGCCTTATGTAGTTTAGCTTCCCGTATCCCATATGGAGAAACTTTAACTTTTGCTAAAGTAAATAAAGTGAATGAAGCCGAGAAATTCATTTTAAATTTACGCGTAGATAATGTAAGAGTGCGTTATCATCATAATATTGCCAGAATCGAAGTGCCTGAAAATGATATTTCTACAATTATCCAACTTCGAACACAAATCACACAACGTTTAAAAGCGCTTGGTTTTGATTATGTGACGATAGACATGGAAGGCTATCGCACAGGTAGTATGAACGAAGTTATTCAAACGCACAATGAAATTATAACATAGTGAAGGTGGCACAGTTATGACTGAAAAACATGATCCAATTGAATCCTTGCTTAAAGCAGTCAAACATAATACGCTTTCGATTGACGAAGCAAAACAGCAGTTAAGTCACTACGACGAACTTGGTTTTGCTAAAATCGATTTGCATAGAAAGAAACGTCAAGGATTTCCAGAAGTCATTTTTGGAGAAGGTAAAACTAAAGCTCAATTAATTAAAATTATTGAGAGTTTATTGAAGCACAATGAAATTATATTGATTACGCGTATCGATAAGTCAAAAGCAAATGCTATTATCGCACATTATCCACAACTCGAATATCATACTATTGCCAATATTGTATGCACACCTATAGACTCTATCGAAAAAACCAAACACTATGCTTCAATTATTTGTGCCGGTACGTCTGATTTGCCGATAGCCGAAGAAGCTGCGATTACTGCTGAAGTTATGGGTGTCTCTGTGCAACGCTTTTACGATGTTGGTGTATCAGGAATTCATCGCCTATTCGCACATATTGAGGCAATTCGTAAAGGAAAAGTATCCGTTGTAATTGCTGGAATGGAAGGCGCTTTATCTAGTGTAGTCTCAGGTTTGGTTGATCATCCCTTATACTCAGTACCAACGAGTATCGGATATGGCGCGAATCTAGAAGGTGTTACTACCCTTTTAGCTATGATTAATAGTTGTGCGCCTGGTACAAGTGTGTTGAATATCGATAATGGCTTTGGAGGCGGATATAACGCTGCCATGATTGTTAAAATGATTGAAAGTCATTAGAAGCGGAGTGAATTGCAATGACAAAAACTATTTATCTTGATTGTCACGCGGGTATCGCCGGTGACATGCTATTATCTGCTTTAGTTGATTTAGGTGCAGATACAAATTATATTGAACAACAATTGCAACAATTACCTTTGAGTAATTTTAAACTTAATTTTTCAATTCAAAATAAACAAGGTATACAAGCAACAACTTTATCCATTGATTTTGAGGATGGACATCACCATCGTAAAGCTTCAGATATCTTTAAAATCATTAAACAAAGCACCTTACCTAAACGTGTTAAACAAAGAAGTTTAGATATCTTTGAAATCATCGCACAAGCAGAGGCTAAGATTCACGGTATGCCTATAGAAGATGTGCACTTTCATGAAGTTGGTGCCATGGATTCGATTATCGATATTATCGGGGGGTGCCTTGCACTTGAATCTTTAGAGATCGATAAAATATATGCATCCCCAATACCCACTGGTAACGGAAAAATCAATATCGCCCATGGTATATATCCTGTCCCTGCACCAGCTACTGCTGAAATACTTAAAGGTATTCCACTTGCTTCATTTGATGTTAATAGCGAACTTACAACACCAACTGGGGCGGGGTTTATTAAAGCTTTGGTTTCCGATGTTTGCGCTTTACCTGCTATCACTATGGAACATATTGGCTATGGAGGGGGGACAAAGGACTTTGATTTTCCCAATGTCTTACGTGTAATACAATATACTGAAACTAAAAGTACTCCCACACAAGTTCAAGTACTTGAGTGCCAAATCGATGACATGACACCAGAAATGCTAGGTTTTTTTATTGAACAAGTCATAGATGACGGTGCATTAGATGCTTACTACACACCCGTTACTATGAAAAAAAGTAGACCTGCTATACAACTTACCGTCTTATGTAGTGTTGAAAATGCGCAACACTTCGAAAACTATATACTGAGACACACTACTTCTTTAGGCTTGAGAAGTTTCGCAGTTCATCGCAAAATTCTGCAGCGTCAATTCCAAAAGATACATACTAAGTATGGTGAAATTTCAGTGAAATTAGGCATATTTCAAGATCAAATCATTAAAGCAAAACCTGAATTTGAAGATGTAAAAAATGCAGCGCTCCAGTCTGACGAATCATTTTCAAATGTATACAATCATATACAAAATGAAATTAAAAATCATATTATGACTAATTAATGTCTATAAACAAAAGCAAGGTTTATAATATATCGCGCTATGCGTAAGATGTTAGCGCCCTTTCTGTACGATGAATAAGATACATTTTGTGTTAGTTAGTATTCTTTTGCTTGGTTTATTCTATTTGATTTTCGTTAAGAAATATAAATCAAAATAATAAAAAAAGAAGCGGGCGCTCTCCTATGCTCCGCTCCCTTCATACTTACATTTATGTATATTACTTTATTTCTTCTGCTCGTCACTTTCTCTTCTTTATTTTAAATATAAAAAGGGCTAATCCATTCTCATATGGATTAGTCTTTTATTTTGAGGATGAAATTTATACCCCATCCTCTTTTAATTATTTGTAAGAAGGTCCTACCTTGATATTCGCGCTATCTAAGGCTAATTCTAATACCTCTATCACATGAATACTATGTTCCAACTGTTGACGCACAAAGTCGTAATTTTTATTTTGAATAATTTCAGTGATTTTTACAAATTCTTCATACATTCGGTGTTCATGTTGATTCACTTTAAATACTTGTGTACCACCGGTATGATATTTTAATTCAAACTCATTGAGTTCATTCGTTGGGCCCTTTATCTGGATCGTTGCTACTTCACCTTGAATATAAGATTGATTATCAGAACTTGAGTCTTTTGCCCCGATACAAACCACTTTCATTCCATCATAATCAAGTTGTAAAATGCCAGACGTATCTATATGGTTTTCTACATTTGCAAAATACGCCACACCTTTAGGCATACCGAAAAGCCCAATGGCCAGATGGATATTATAAACGTTAATGTCCATCAATGCGCCACCACCTTTTTGAGGATCGAAAGCAGGTTGTATAATACCTTGTTTAAAGTTGTCATATCTTGAAGAATACTGTGAATAGTTAAATTGCGCAATTTTACATGTTCCTATTTCTTTTAGTGATTGCTTCAAGACATCAAAGTTACTTAAATAAAGATTCGTAATCGCTTCAATAATGATTACACTATGTGTTTCAGCTAGAGATTTCAACGTTTCCAGTTCTTCTTTTGTTAAAGTAAATGGTTTTTCACAAATCACATTTTTCTGCTGTTCAATTGCTTTTCGAGCATATGTAAAATGTAAGTGATTTGGTACTGCTAAATATATAGTATCTATATTTTCATCTGCTAAAAATTTATCGTAATCTTCATATACTGTTTTAATGTTAAATTGCTTTTGTAAGGCTTCAACGTTTTGAGGATTTCGCCCTGACGAAACAATACTTTGAAAGACGATATCTGGAATTTGTTCCATAATCGGCAATGCCTCTTTAACAATTTTACCTGCGCCTACTATACCAATATTCATATTCTATACCCCTTTTAACTAGAAAATTTATATTACACTTACTAGTAAGCATAATCGTTATCATATTTTTGTCAATTTTAATAAGTTTCTTTACTCTAAATATGATTTAATTAATTCATTTTTTCATACTCATATAAAAAAAGCTGGGACATTAATAGTTTACGCACTGATATCCGTTGAACGGTATACCAATACAAACCATTGACCCAACCTCTTCTTTAAATGATTAAGCAGATTTCCAGATATCTTCAATTTCTTCTAATGTTCTACCTTTTGTTTCAGGGATAAATTTCCAAATAAATATGCCTGATAAAATACTCATCAATGCATAAAAACCATAAGTCATCGTCCCACTGATATCCATCATAAAAGGATATGTAGATGTTATTGTGAAATTCGCAAGCCATTGAACAGCTACAGCTAAAGCCATTGCTGCACTTCTAATTCTATTCGGGAATATCTCTGACAATAATACCCAGATAATTGGTCCCCAACTCATCATAAATGAAGCTGTATAAATAACCATAAAGACTAATGTTATAACACCAAACGTACCATTAGCAGTTAAAATACTCATACCAAGCATGCCTATTGCCATACCTGTTGATCCAATAATCAATAAAGGTTTACGTCCAAACTTATCTACATAAATGATAGCAATGATTGTGAATATTACATTTACAAACCCCATTACTACAGTTTGGATCATCGATGCATGTCCTCCTGCACCTAAGTTTTCAAAAATTCTAGGTGCATAATACAGCGCAACATTGATACCTATAAATTGTTGGAAAATCGATAAAACAATGCCGATAATAATCACTGTTTTACCGAAACTAAATAGTGGTGCTTTTACATCTGTTTTTTTATTTTTAGTTGATAAAATATCATTCAACACTTTTTGTGAATGTTCTTTTGAAAGATATATTTTATTAAGTACTGAAAGCGCATCTTCATTCTTATTCACCAAAGTGAGATATCTTGGTGTCTCTGGCACAAAGAATAGTAATACGAAAAATAGCACTGCTGGTAAAGCGGCTGTCATAAACATATAACGCCAGCCTGTTGAATCAATCCACTGTTGTGTTTCTCCAAATGTTATACCATAGTTTACAAAATATACAACTAACATTCCAAATATAATCGCAAACTGATTCCATGACACAAGTGTCCCTCTTATCGAGGAAGGAGATATTTCACTGATATACATTGGCGAAATTGCAGAAGCTAATCCAACGCCAATGCCCCCTAAAATCCTATAGCAATTAAACATTAACAATAACCCTAAAGTTGATTGTCCAGGTTCAAAAAATATAAACTCTGGGTACCCAGACAATAATGCAGAAATAATAAACAACACTGAAGCTACTTGTAATGAACGCTTTCGACCTAATCGGCTGGAAAAACTTGAAGATAATAATCCACCAATGACACACCCTATTAAAGCACTTGAGACAGTCATACCATGGATAAAACTTCCATAATCAGCTGTTAGATATTTCTGTAATGATTGCTCAGCCCCTGAAATCACCGCAGTGTCATAACCAAATAACAATCCACCTAATGTCGCTATTAATGCAATAGTAAAGATAAACTTCTTATTATTATAAGATGACATGTTCCCATCCCCTTAGTCACTACTTAAATTGAACTAATTCTTTCGATATTTGCTTAGTATTAAAGTACACAGTCTTATAAATTTTATATAAATCTTTATATAGATTAACGTCGTCGTTATGATATGAAACAAAGTCATTATATTTTATCCACGCTCGGCTAATCTCATCAAAATCTTTAAACCATTGTGCTCCCATTGCAGCTAACATCGCAGCACCATAGGCAGGACCTTGTTCCTCTGTTCTCGTAGTGACTTGTGCTTCAAATATATCAGATTGCATTTGCAACCAGTTTTTATTTTTAGCACCTCCGCCGATAGAAACAATTTCAGAGATACATTTACCTTCTTTTTTTATAATTTCTATACTATCTTTAAGTGAAAATGTTATACCTTCTAATACAGCGCGTTTGATATCAGTTAAATTCGTTTTGGCATCTAATCCTACTATACTTCCTCTAATATCAGCATCATTATGTGGCGTACGTTCCCCTAATAAATAGGGTGTATAGATTAATCCGCACGCGCCAATTTTCGTTTGATTAATATCTTTTAAGAATTCATCGAAACTTTCTTCAGCTGCCATTAATTGTTTTAACCATTCTAAACTATATCCTGCCGATAGTGTCACGCCCATAATATATTTTTGATTAGGTACACAGTGATTAAAATAATGTACTTTCCCATCATTTTTATATTCTTTATCATTTTGTATAGATAACGTCACACCAGATGTACCAATACTTACTAGCTGCATACTATCATCAGTGATACCTGCACCTAATGCACCACAAGCATTATCAGCGCCACCTTGATAAACATGAATAGAATTTTCAATACCAATACTTTCCATAATTTCTTTTGTTAATTCTCCACTTTTCCCATGTGATGCTATTACTTCAGGGCAAATAGATGGCTCAATATCTAATTTTTCTAGAATAGCGTTAGACCAGCTTTCTTCTTTCACATTAAACATAATCGTACCAGCTGCATCAGATGGATCAGTAGATATATGCCCGGTCAATTTATATATAACGTAATCTTTAGGCAGCATAAATTTATATATATTTTCAAAGTGGCTTGGCTCATGATTTTTCAACCATATAAGTTTCGGTAATGTAAAACCTTCTAACACAGTATTTTGCGTGTGTTCTAATAAAAATTCTAAACCGAGTTGTGTTTTAATATTTTCTACTTCATCAGACGTGCGCGTGTCATTCCATAATATAGCTGGTCTAATCACGTCACCTTTACGGTTCACTACAACTAGACCATGCATTTGACCAGAAAAACTTATACCGGATATCAAATTTGAATCGTATTTAGCCATTAAATGTTTCAAACTATCTAACGTCGCTTCGTACCAAATATTAGGATCTATTTCGCTATATCCTGTATGAGGATGTTGTGTTTGATAAGAGATGCTGTAACTATCTACTACCTGACCTGTTTGATTAACAACGATACTCTTGAGTCCACTCGTCCCAATATCCATTCCAATCACATATTTTTCCATATTTAATCCCCATTATTTATATTTAAAATATATTGATTTATTTGTGCCTTAATAACTTCTAAATGGTCTGATTCATTGGTGATTTCAGACAAATTCAAAGCATATTTTTCTAATTCGGCAAATGAAGTTTGGTCATCTACAATTTTCTGACCGATACCTGTCGTATATGATTGATATTTATCTTTAACAATATTTTCAAAGAATTGATCGTCTATCATTTTATAAGCAATTCTTAAACCTAACGCAAAAGCATCCATACCAGCAATATGTGTCAATACTAAATCTTCTTGTTTAAATGAGGTACGTCTTGGTTTAGCATCAAAATTAAGACCACCAGATGACAATCCTCCATTTTTCAATATTTCGTACATGGCTAATGTTGTATCATAAATATCCGTAGGAAACTCATCTGTATCCCACCCTAATTGTGGATGTCCTTGGTTAGCATCTACAGAACCAAGCATTTGATTATCTCTGGCATATCTCAATTCATGTTGGAATGAATGACCAGCTAGTGTTGCATGATTTGCCTCAATATTAAATTTAAAATCTTTGTCTAAACCATACTTTTGAAGAAATGCATGTGCTGTTGCAACATCTGTATCATATTGATGTGTTGTGGGTTCTTTCGGTTTAGGTTCAATTAAGAACTGGCCATTAAATCCTATTTCTTTAGCATATGCTATTGCTAATTTAAAGAATTTTGCTAAATTATCTAATTCTAACTTCATGTCTGTATTTAATAAACTTTCATAACCTTCTCTTCCACCCCAAAAGACAAAATTCTCTGCACCTAAAGTTTTAGCTATTTCAAGAGATTTCTTTACCTTAGCTGCAGCGTATGCGAACACGTCTGCATTAGAAGATGTTGCTGCACCATGTACAAATCTTTGATGTGTAAAATTATTAGTAGTATTCCAAAGCAGCTTTTTACCTGTTTCATCCATTTTTTGTTTAATTAAAGAAACAATTTCATCTAAATTCTCATTAGATTCTTTTAAGTTTTCACCTTCTGGCGCAATATCAATGTCATGGAAACAAAAATATTCAATGCCCGTTTTTTCCATAAATTCAAAAATAGCTTCTACCCTTGCTTTTGCTTTATCCATGTCATTTAACTCATCCCAATCACGTTCTGCTGCTCCCACTCCAAAAGGATCTGATAAGTCAGCTGTGAATGTGTGCCAATAAGCTACACTAAATCTTAAATGTTCTGACATCGTTTTATTTCCAAATTTCTCCTCTGGATTATAATACTTAAAACTAAACGGATTGTTCGATTTAGGACCTTCGTACTTAACTTTTTCAATATCAAAATATGTCATTTGAATTCCTCCTGAAGAATTTTTGGTTAGTTTGTTTATTAAACTAACTAACTTTTTATTTAATATAACACCTCCCTCACTTTTTGTAAACGCTTTCGTTAATTCTAATTAAAAAAAGTCTCTCAACAAGTGTTGAAAGACTTTAATGCTTTTTTAAAAATTAAGTTTGATATGTTCAATATCTAATAATTTTTGCGTTATAGCTAACGCCGCGCCTAGTAATGTTGCATATTGTACATTAGACGTTAATTTTATATGTACTTTTTTACTTGTATATATAATAAATTCATTTTTGATGTCTTCTAATATTTCAGGAATTTCATTAATAAGTGGACAATTGATATATATTGCTTCAGGGCTAATTTGTGTATTCAGATTATGTATTAAGATAGCAATTCTAGTTGAAAATTGTTTAATTTCTTCTGTAATGATTGGATTGTGGTCATAGTATAAATCTTTAATCTTATCAATAGATACTTCGCTTTGCATCCTACTATTGATGGTTTGAATCAATGCTTCCTGTGAGCATAGATCTTCGATTTTGTAATAAACCTTTTCCCCATTTTCATAAGTGGATACCAAAGTTTTACCTATTTCTCCAGCTTCACCATTTGTACCTCTATACAATTTTTTATCAATAATTAACCCTGCACCAATACCTTTATGTATACTCAATGTGATTAAATTATTAATATTTTTATGACTACCATAATCTCTTTCGTAAATAGCTGATAAGTTAGCTTCATTTTCAACAATCACAGGAACATCGGCAATTGTTTTTAATTTTTCAGTTATAGAAATATTTTCAATATCGTGAAATGGTAAATGAGTAATCTCTTGGTTATCATTTACGATACCATGAATAGAAATAGACATCCCCAATAAGCCATAATTTGTTTGATATTTCTCTTCTGAATCAATATGGTTTGCTAACACTTCTAAAATACTACTCATTTTATTATTAGTTAGTGGTATCGATTCATGCTTTAATATCTTTCCATCAAAATAATTATACATTAATTCAATGGAATGGTATGCAATATCCATAGATATGACATATCCAAAATGAGGGTTAATCTCTAAAAGAATTGGTTTACGTCCTCCACTTTTAGTACTTTTACCTTGTCCGACTTCATTAACAAAACCTTTATCCTTTAATTTATTTAAAATATTAGAAATAGTTGCCTTGTTAATTCCCAAGTTTTTTGATATTTGAATTCTAGAAATCAATTTATTTTTAAATATTTGCTGTATCACTCGCTTTTGGTTTTCATCTAATTTAAGCACGTTTAATTCATCCAAATTGCTTCACCTCTCAAAAATAGCAATAAATACAACATTTTCACTTACTATAAACTATAGCATAACGTAAAATAGATTGATAAATAAAAAAAGGCTAACTCATCTATATAGTTAGCCTCATTTTATATTATTATACAAAAACTTTGTCTTTGTCTTTGTCACATTGTTTATTATCACCAATGCTTTCAATTTCTTCTAATGTTTTACCTCTAGATTCTGGAACACATTTTTTAACAAACACTACACCTAACATACAAATTATCCCGAAAATGGCAAACACAATTTCTTGAGAAAAATAAGCTGTCATAATTGGGAACAATAATCCCACCATAAATGATCCTATCCAGTTTAACGAAGAAGCGAAACCAGACGCAAATCCTCTTATTGTTAATGGGAATATCTCTCCAACGATTACCCAAGTAAGTGGTGCCCAAGTGAACGAATAAAAGGCAACATAGATACTTAAAAATACTACAATAATAATTGGGTTTACATTGGGAATAATCATTTTGATAAATACTGGTAATATAAAGGATAATCCCATTACCGTTCCACCTAATATTAACAAAGTTCTTCTGTTGAATTTATCTGCAATACATATAAATAACAATGATCCAAGTACTAAAATAATACCTTGAATAATTGGCCATAACAATGCTGAACTTGCCGAACTGCCTGTTGCTTGTTCAACAATTAAAGGTATATAGTAAAAAATTGCATTCGCACCTTGGAATTGTTGAAATGCTGCTACACCTAAACCTGCAACAACTAAGTATTTATATTTACTATTAAACAGTGTGCTCAAGGTATGATTTGTCGTCAATTTACTTTCTTTTTGAATGGTTGTTTGAATTTCTTCCAATTCATTTTTAATATCACCTTGTTTTCTTAAATTTAACAGTACATGTTTAGCTTCTTCGAACTTTTGATTTTTTATTAAAAATCTTGGAGATTCTGGTAATCTTAATACACCTAAAAATAATATTAATGCTGGTACCGCTGCTACACCTAGCATTAATCTCCATCCTAATTCTACAGGTAAATCTCTTAATAAATAATCGACAATATATGACAAGAGCATTCCAGAAACAATCATAGTTTGATTTAACCCTGAAAGTTGCCCTCTATACTTTGCTGGTGCCATTTCAGACATATATGCAGGTACTAAAGCTGATGCTGCACCAACCGCTAATCCTAAAATTATTCTTGAGAAAATCAAAAAGTAACTACCTTCATGTGGTGCTATACCAGATAATATAGACCCTACGATGAAAATTAATGCAGAGATTAATATCATTTTTCGACGTCCGAGTCTATCTGATAATCTTCCAGCTAATATTCCCCCAAATATAGCTCCTAACATTACAGAAGAAGTAATTAAACCTATAATAAATCCACTTTCTATACCCCAATCTTCTCTCAAAAATGGTAAAGCTCCAGTCATCACACCAATGTCATAACCAAATAGTATACCCCCAAATGCACCAAAGAAATATATAAAACTATTGGACACCTTACTATTCGTTTTCATCCCATTCACCCTCTTTTTGTAATTCGCAAAACAAGTCGCTTGTTATCGTATTAATGCATACTCTGCATCAAACATTTTCATAAGTGTTACTAATTGATTGGTATTGAGTTCAAGTGATAATACCGTATGGTGGCCACCGCCTTCTTCAATCCAGCTTTTCACGCCCTCTTCTAATGATGGTTTGACTTTCCATAATACTCTCGCAACTGGCAAGTTCGGTGCTGGCGCTGTTAATGTTTCCGCAGTGATTTCATTTACGATAAATTTAAAGTGTGTCCCCAAATCTAGCATCGTAACTACTACGCCATCTCCTGCTTTACCATCAAAAACAAGACGGGCAGGGTCATTTTTATCTCCTATACCTAATGGATTTACTACGATTTTTGGTCTTTCTCCTGCTAACGTTGGATCAACTTCTAACATGTGAGAACCTAAAATACGTTGTTGATTACTTCTCAGATCATAAGTGTAATCTTCCATAAATCCTGTTGATTTATTTTGAGTTGCAATTTTCAATAATCTGTCTAACGCTGCCGTTTTCCAGTCGCCTTCACCTGCAAAGCCATACCCTTGTTCATTCAATCTTTGTACCGCTAATCCAGGTAATTGCTTCATCCCATGTAAGTCTTCAAAGTTTGTAGTGAAGGCTGTATATGCGCCATCATCTAAGAATTTTTTAATCGCAACTTCATATTTAATTTGTTCAATGACTGATTCATTGAATTTTTCAACTGAATAATCTCTGTAATCAAAATCATACAGCTGTTGATACGTTTCAAATTGTTCATTAATTTCACTATCTGAAACCTCGTTAACATAAGCTACTAAATCTCCAATTCCGTAGTAGTCTACAGTCCAACCAAATTTGATTTGGGCTTCTATTTTATCTCCATCTGTAACTGCAACATTTCGCATATTATCACCAAATCTTGCTACTTTTAAGTTGAAACTTTCATTATATGCATTTGCAATAAGCATCCATTCTCTGACCTTAATCTGAGTACCTTCATCTTTCCAATGCCCAAATACAATCTCATTATTTTTATTTAATCGTTTGTTTATATAACCATATTCTCTGTCACCATGAGCTGATTGGTGTAAGTTCATATAATCCATATCAATGTTTTCCCAGGAAATATCATTGTAGAATTGCGTCGCTAAGTGTAATAATGGCTTTTGTAATAACTGTGTTCCTTGAATCCACATTTTGGCTGGAGAAAATGTATGCATCCATGTCACTACACCTGCTATTTCTTCTCTGTAATTTACTTCTTTCATAATGTCTGTAATTACATCTGCAGAAGTTGCCAATTGTTCATGCAATTCTAATTTAAAAGGTAAATTGGCATTTTCATTTAAATAGTCAGCAATTACTTGTGCATCTTCTCTTACTTGTTCTAAAGCTTCTTTCCCATACAGTTCTTGTGATCCTATAACAAACCAAAACTTTTTATTGTTAGTCATAAAATTTCCTCCTTAATTTTGTCCATAATATGCGTTTTTTCCATGTTTACGTTCATAATGTTTATCTAATATTTCTTGTGGCAATGCTGGAGCTTCTTGGTTAAGTTGTTTAGAAAATAAATTCATTTTACATACTTCTTCAAGTACTACTGCATTCATCACAGCGTGCGCACAATCTTTTGCCCAAACAAAAGGTGCATGCCCTTGTAATAAAACGGCAGGTACTTCATTTGGTTTAATATTCTTATCTTCAAATGTTTCAACTATGAGTTTTCCTGTTTCATACTCATAATTACTATTTACTTCTTCGGCAGTTAAAAATCGCGCACAAGGTACTGCACCATAAAATGTATCTGCATGTGTTGTACCCATTGCTGGAACATCCATTCCAGCTTGTGCCCATACCGTCGCCCAAGGAGAATGTGTATGTACTACACTTCCAATGCCCTCAAATGATTTATAAAGTACCGCGTGTGTAGGCATATCCGACGATGGATTTAAATTACCTTCTACTACTTCACAGTTCAAATTACAAACAACCATGTCGTCAGCACTCATTTCATCGTAATCAACACCGCTAGGTTTGATGACAAATAGTTGCGTTGCTTCATCAAATCCACTGACATTTCCCCACGTATATTTAATTAATCCTCTTTGAGGAAGTTCTAAATTTGCTTGATAAACTTCTTGTTTTAATTTTTCTAGCATTTTATTCACCCTCTAGATATTTATTCATCGATTGTTCTATAGGCAAGGCTTTTATTGTCTTTTCAATATAATGATTAAAGTTATCCACATCTTTCTTTTGAGGTGTTAGCGTTGTCTCATCTGCAGTAGCAAACACCCTTTCGCTTAAGAATGCTTCTAATGTTGTCTTGTGCTTTAATGTAGCGAACTGTGCTAAGACACTTATCCCCCATGCTCCACCTTCACTGGCATGCTTCATCACTGTGATTGGAGCATCCATAGCAGCAGCTAAAACTGACTGTGCAATACCTTCTGTTTTAAAAATGCCACCATGTGCAATCAGCTTATTTATTGTTATATTTTCATTATTTTTTAATAAATCCATACCTATTTTCAACGTACTGAATGCACTAAATAATTGCATTTTCATAAAGTTTGCTATCGTAAAGTTATGGTTCGGTTCTCTTATAAATAATGGGTAACCAACTTCAACATTGGTAATATTTTCTCCTGATACATATCCATAAGATAATAAGCCTCCTAAGTCATCATCACTCTTTTCAGATGTCTTTAAAATTTGTCCGTACAAATCATCTTGTGAAAAGTTCACGCCCATTGTTTTAAAAAGCTCTTCAAATAAATTCATCCAAGCATTGATTTCTGATGTACAGTTATTTGAATGAATCATCGCTACTTCACTGCTTGACGGTGTAGCAACAATATCAACTTCTGGGTATACCTTTTGAAGTGAATGATCTAGGACAATCATTGCAAAAGCACTCGTACCCGCTGATATATTACCTGATTGTGGCGTAATGGCATTCGTGGCTACCATTCCAGTGCCTGCATCCCCTTCTGGTGGACACATAATACATCCAGGCTCTAAGTTGCCCTCTGGATCAAGTAGTTGTGCACCTTCTTTAGTAAGATATCCCGCTACTTCACCAGCTGATTTAATTGAAGGTAACATGTCACACATTGATTTATTAAATCCATGTGCTTGTAATAACTGGTCAGCTTTGGCTAATAAATCTTTTCTATAACTTTGGTTTTGGACATCTACAGGGAACATCCCCGATGCATCCCCAATACCTAATACTTTTTCACCTGTTAAATACCAATGAATATAACCCGATAGCGTAGTTATATAATTCACGCTTGAAACGTGTGTTTCCTTGTTTAATATTGCTTGATATAAGTGTGCAACACTCCATCTTTCAGGTATATTATATTTAAATACTTCTCGAAGTTTCTGTGCCGCTTCTGTCGTATAGCTATTTCTCCATGTTCTAAAAGGTACCAATAAGTCTTCATATTCATTAAATGCTAAGTAACCATGCATCATACCACTTATGCCAATACTATTTATCGTTTTCAACGTTAAACCATATTGTGTTTGGAATGTTGTTGCCATATCTTTATAACTTTTTTGTATTCCAATCCAGATATCATTTACAGAATATGTCCAATAACCGTTTGTAAATTGATTCTCCCATTCATAATAGCCAGATGCTAAAGTATTGAATTGTTCATCAATCGCAACCGTCTTAATTCTTGTGGATCCAAACTCTATGCCTATTGAAATACCTGAGCTATCCTTCAATTGTGTAGCCCTTTGCATTATTAACACCTTCTCTTGTAATCGTTTTCATTAACATCATAGAATATTTGTCCGTACATGTCAACACAAATTATTTTTTGTCCGTATAAGTAATACATTAAAAAAGCCTAATACTATTAGGCTTGGGTTTAACTACTATTTAACTGAATTTCTTTCAATAATGTATGTATCAATCAATTCTGAAGGCTGCATTTTTCCGGTTTCAATCGTTTTTAACATCCAATTCGCTGCCTTTTCACCTAGCAACTCTTGAGGATGGGATGTTGTCGTTAATTTTATATCATCTAACTTACTAAGTACTGAATTATCTTCACCTACGATAGATATATCCTCTGGGACAGAAACCCCTATTTTTTCTAGGTTTTTCATAATATAATATGCGATTTGATCGTTATAACAAACTACAGCAGAGATATTAATTTGTTTGTCTTTAACATGTTGAATAAATTGGTTTAACACAGAATCTTTACTTTCTGTATCATAGGTATAGATATATTCACCTTTAAATACTTTATGATTGCTCTCAAAAGCATTGAAATATCCTTTCATTCGTAACTTACCCTGATTGTCATCAATTTTAGTAATTAATGCGATATTATCATGACCTTTATCTATTAAATATTTTGTAGCTAAATGCCCTGATTTAATATCATCAATAGCAATATAGGGTAAATTCAACTCTTCATACTTTGCATTTATAGATAATATTGGGATATGACGTTGTTTAAATAATGAATAGTAAGATAAATTAGGATTATATATATTACTCTTAGTAGGCTCAACGATTAGCCCTTTAATACCTTGATTCAACATCATTTCTAGACATTGTCTTTCATCAATATGATTATTATTAGTGCTGGCTAATATTAATGAATAACCATTTTCTCTTAATACTGTTTCTATACCACGAATGATACTTGGAAATATATAATCAGATAGATATGTGACAATAAGTCCGATTTTCTTTGAATTGTTTTTTTGATCTAAATTCAAATACTCATAACTTACGTACGATCCGGAACCTTTTCTTTTCTTTATGTATCCTTCAGTCACAAGTAATTCCATCGCTTGCCTAATCGTGTATCGACTGACACTGTACATGGTTTGAAAGTCTTTTTCCGTAGGTAATAAAGTACCTACTTGGTAGTCTTTACTAATTATTTTGCTTTTAATTTCATCCGCTATCACTTGATATTTGGGCTTATTCATAAATACAATCTCCTAGTTCTACCGTTATATTATTAATAATTTCAAGTATAGCATACAAAATAAATTCACTTCTTCTCTCTTGTTATAGTATTGTTCTACTATATGTAAAATGATTATGGTTTGTGTGAAATGCTATACTACGATTCCCTTTTCACTTTGCATCATACATGGTTTAATGACACTAATAAAGAAAATTTGATTATAGATTGGTAATTCTATTAATTGAAATATCAACTTTCCAATCATTTAACTGATTTCAAATGACCTTATGACAAATGCACTTTTATTTTACAATATTTCATGTATAAAAAAGCACCAGTAACATCTATCATGTTACCGGTGCTTTTAGTTAACATTATATTTATTTGATTAACCGTTCTGTTTTGCAAATGCTTGTCCAATAGCATTGAGTTTTATTGGGGCATCATGTACGCCCATCTTCACTTCGATTAAATGCATCATATGAGGTTGTTCATTAATTTGGTCAAAGGCTTGTTGCAATGATTCGCTAGTAGAAACATCATGAACACTCACTTCATCAGCACCGCCAAACACTGTAGGTAATAATTTATAGTCCCACATTTTAATGTCATTATACACAGCATGTTCACCATGAATCTTACGCTCTACTGTGTAGCCATCATTATTAATTATAAAGATAACTGGCTTAACTTTTTCTCTAATCATTGTCGACATTTCTTGTACTGTGAGTTGCAATGACCCATCACCAATTAGTAGCACATTTCTTCGATTAGGATCCGCTATTTGTGTGCCTAGTGTCGAAGGTAGTGTATAACCTATAGAACCCCATAGTGGTTGTCCAATAAATTTATTAGTACTGTATAATGCTAAATCATATGCCCCAAAGAAAGAAGTTCCCTGCTCAGCGATAATGACGTCATCGTCTTTAATAAAATCTTGCATCATTTTAAAGTAGGTCGCTTGAGTCAAAGGATCACGATTCAATTCATAGTCTTGTGATTTTGGACGTTGATATTTTGGAAAATCTGAATGATTCACATAATCTATTGAGATTAAAGCATCTAGTAATTCTGAAAGTGTAATATGCTCATTTTCCGTTTCATTCATTTTAAAATTACGATGGTTCATCATTACTACATCATCTATATCAAATTGGTAAGAATAACCGGCTGTTGCCGAATCAGTCAATTTAGCTCCAATATTTAAAATTGCATCGCTTTGATCTACATAATCTCTAATTCCTTCTTCTGCTAAAATACCGTCATAAACCCCCATATAGTATGGGTGTTCTTCATTAAATGCACCTTTACCTAATGATAATTGTGCAACTGGAATATGTGTTTTTTCTACAAATTCCACAAATTTTTTGTGTAAATTAAAACTGTTAATTTCATGACCTACAATAATTACAGGGTGATCTGCGCTTTGCAATTTTTCTTTAACCATATTGATATATTTTTCAGTATCTTTAAACTGATTATCGTCAAATTGAAATGCTTCAGTTACTTCTATTTCAATCGCTGCTACATCAATAGGTAGATGTATGTGCACTGGTCTTTTTTCATTAATAGCCGCTTTAATTACTCTTGGAATTTCAATTTGTGCGTTTTCAGGTGTGATATACGCTTGTGCTGTTGTAATTGGTTCGTACATTTTTCTATAGTCATCAAAATTCCCTTCTCCTAAAGAATGATGGACATATTTACCTGCACTTTCTACCTTACGTGTTGGCGCGCCAGTAATTTGTATAACTGGGACACGCTCAGCAAAGGCCCCTGCAATTCCGTTGACTGCACTTAATTCACCGACGCCAAACGTTGTAACCATGGCTCCAATACCTTTAATGCGTGCATAACCGTCTGCAGCATAACTTGCATTTAATTCATTTGTATTACCAATCCATTCCATGTCATCTCTACTTATAATATCGTCTAAAAATGTAAGATTAAAATCTCCAGGAACTCCGAAAACTTTGTCCACGCCTACAGCACTAATACAGTCCATTAAATATTGCCCTATACGTTTTTTCATACATCATTTCCCCTTTTTATCTTTCTTTACTACACTACAAACGTAACTCAAACAATAAAAAAGGTCAACTATATTGACTTAAATAAATAGTTTAACTTTCTGCTTTTAATTCTAATTGGTGAATCATATGCATCAACATTTCATTGTTAGGCGTTGGTATGCCAACTTTTTTTCCATATTTTACGATTTGACCATTTAAATAGTCTATTTCTGTTAATCTTCCTTTGTATAGATCTTGATGCATAGATGGATAATGTAACCCTTGAGCCTCTATAGGGTATGCTGCCTCAATCTTATTAACTAAAGTTTCAAAATCAAGTTCCAAACCCCTTGCTTTAGCGACTGCAACGATTTCTTCAATAACAGGTTCAATCATTTGTCGTGTATTAGGATATTGTGAGAATTGATTAATTGTCTTATCTAAAATTGTACATAATGGATTGAGTACACTATTTAACGTTGCTTTCGACCAAATGGATTGAAAGACATCGTCACTAATCTTTGAATTTAATTTAGCTTCATTAAAAACGTTGTTAATCTCAATCGTACGTTGATCTTCGTGGCCATCTGAGCGTTGCAATTCAATCGTACCTGTACCTTCTAAGAGTAATTGGCCCGGCCCTTTAAGACCAGCCGTCCACATCGTTACCGCTAAAAATATTTGGGATTTCGGAACAATATTTGCGAACCGTTCATCATGCCCAAGACCATTCATCATGGTCAGAATTGCAGTATCTTCTTTAATTGCATGTGCTATATTGAGTTTTTTAATCATCGTTTCTGAATCCATAGCTTTAGTCAAAACAATAATTAAATCATAAGTGTCAGTGACTTGTTCTGGGTATCGTGCTTTAATGTCATATTGATATGTACTTGTTTCCGTTTGGACGCTCATACCCTCTTTATTGATACATTCAATATGTTCAGCCCATTCATCCACTAGCGTAACATCATACCCAGCTTGTGCCATTTGTATACCTACACGTCCACCCATTGCACCAGTTCCTGCTATTGCTATTTTATACATCTAAATCCCCCTTTGTTTATCTATCTTTATCGTAGAATGAATTGATTTACCACGCAACCCATCCACAACAATGAAAAAAGCACAGCTCGTGAGCTGTGCTTAACAATATGCTATATGCTTTATTCTATTTCATCTTTTAAGTATTTAACTTCTTGAAAACCTGTGCGGTATGAAGCAAATTCTTCCATAATAGCATACCAATCGTTACCCACTTTTTTTTGAATTTCTTGGAATAAGTCATTTTGTGCTTTATTAAGTTCCTTAACCAACTTTGTACCTTTTTCTGTAGGGTATAACGCTTTAATTCGCTTGTCCGCTTCAGTTTGCTTTTCTATAATATATGCTTCATCTTTTAATTTTTTAAGGGCTGCATGACTACCTTGTTTTGAAATTTCCATACTTTTCAATAAATCTTTGATAGTAATTCCAGGGACTTTTTCTATAAAAAATAAAAATCTATGATGTTGTCTATTTAAACCATACGCTTCAATAATTTCATCCGCTGTATTTATAAATGTTTTATATGCAAAATAAAACAGCAAATTTTCATAATCATTATTATTTCCTTCCATTACTCACATTCCTTTACAACCGATATATACTATTTTAAACATTTTCATCACAATGATACGAACATCTTTATCTTATCACTATTAACCTATTTTTAAAGTATAACTTTCCATTGTTCAATAGAATAAAGTGATAAAAATAGGCTATTGTACCTAGTAATTAGGTACAATAGCCTAAATAATATCAGTAAGATGATAAAATCTTATCTTACTTAGCGCTTATCTTTTTCTGAATCAATTTTATCCGAGAACTTACTTAATTGTTTCTCTGCAAATGCTTTACCACCAATACCAAATGCAATCGCAAATGCTACCGCAACGGCACCTAGAATTAACAAGAATGCTACGTTAACAATGCTTTGAGCGAAGTTCAGTTGATCCAATGTCATAAATACCGAAACAATAATCACTAAATATTTCACAATTTCAGCTAACATAGCGTTACCTGTAGATTTATTGATTAATTTTGATACTAAATTACCACCAATTAATCCTAATGCTAAGATAATAGCCGCTGAAATTACTAATGGTAAATAACCAATAATGGCTTCACCGATTTTATTTAATACTGATAAATTAACAGTATTTAACGCTTGTACTGTGAAAAACAGACCAATTAATGTAGTTATAACCCATCCCGCTGCTGTTGGTATATCAATACTATCTTTGTTCTCACCAAAATTCACATAACGATTAAAACGACTTACATTTAAACTTGCGAGTAAGTTTTTCACTAACGTACCTAAAACTTTTGCGATAAACAATCCTAAGACTAGAATAATTACAGCAACAATAATTTTAGGTGCAAAGTTAAGTATGCTACTTGTCATACCTTTAATCGGTTTTGATACTGATTGCATATTTAAAGTATCAAATACTGATGGTAAGAATAATAGGAATACTAAGAAATAAGCAAGTTTACCAAATGTTTGTATAATACCTGAAGATTCGGACTTGCCACTGTCAGCATCTACTAATCCTTTCTTTTGTAACCAAGATTCAAATCCTAATGCTCCAAGACCCTTGACTATAATTTTCTTAACTATTACTGCGATTATCCATGCAATAAGTAAGAATATAAGCGCTCCAATAATGTTTGGAACAAAGCTAATAATTTTATCTAATACACTCATTAAAGAATCTAATATTTTATTCATAATGATTGCCCCCTTTTTATGATAAGATACCCTAGTAAAAATTGAGTAATCATTTTTATATAAATTTTTGGCGTATATTTTTCATAAAAAGTTATATTTAGATTAAATCAAAATTTTAAATATAAAAAATAGCTTAAAGCAAGGTTACACTATGCTTTAAGCCATAAATACTTTAATACGTATTAATTTTCGATAATATCTAACCCTTTTTCTCTTAGTTCCTTCAAGCCCTCTAGCATTTGATTAATTGTGTCTTCTGAATGACTTTCCCATGTAGCTAATTCGCCAATAATTCTTAATGGTTCAGTTGAACGATATGAACGTGTAGGGTTGCCAGGAAGTTTTTTATCGGTAACGTTAGGGTCATTTTCAAAATCTCCTGTAGGTTCAACGATATAAATATGTTCTTTAGCTGGTCCATCACTTAACGCCGCAGCAAGTTCCGCTCCCCATTTAGCAGTATCTAATGATCCAGTAAAGTAAATATGATTCATGATTCTATCTTGATAATTTGACTTACGTTGTGCATGAAGTAATGTTCCTAACTCTAACGCAGCTTTCGTACCATGAAAGAATGGCCCTTGGTCTAATACATCATTTTGTTCAATCATCACTCAACACTCCGTTTCTCCTTAAGCTATTCATCAGTATAAACCTCTGCAGTCTCAAGAAGTAGTCTATAATAATATTTTTATTTATAGTATAATAAAGACAAAGGACGTTATTTATCTTTATATTTTTCCGTAAAAAAGACCTATTTGTTCGTGTATATCACTTAGCAAATAGGCTTTCATTGATTAAACCATATTTATAAGATACATCACACCATTCACAGCATCTTATAATATTATATTAAGATTTTTCTAAATGAACCATATCATCAGCTTTATCTGTAAAAATGCCGTCTACACCCCAATTTGCTAATTGGTTTGCTCTTAATTTTTTATTAACTGTCCAAACATTAAGTTCATATCCAGCATTTTTTATCATTTTAACACGTGCTTGTGTTAGTTTCGCATCTTCGATATTCACTGTTTTCGACCCACAAAATTCTAATACAGTTCTCCAATCACTCTCAAAGGCCGCTGCTTTAAAAAGCACTGCTCTTTTATATTTTGGCATAATACGCTCAGATAATTTTACTAATGGAATATTAAAGCTCGATATCATTACCTCTAAATGTGCATCTAATACTTTTAATTTTTCTGCAACTTGTGTGACCATACTTTTAGACAACTTTGTACCTTGGTCTCCAGTGACACCTTTTAATTCTACATTTAAATTCACTTGTGCTGAATTCGCAAATTTTATGACATCATCAAATGTAGGTAACTTTTCCTCTTTGAAATTAGGACCAAACCAACTACCTGCTGATGCATTCTGTAATTCGTTATAATTGAGCTGTGTAACCTCTCCTACCATATCTGTGGTACGATCTAAATAATCATCATGGATAATGACTAACTGCTCATCTTTGGTAATTGCTACGTCGAATTCAACCCATTTTAATCCCGATACTTTCGAAGCAGCTTTATACGAAGCCAATGTATTTTCTGGTGCTTTGCTCGGTAACCCTCTATGACCATATACTGTAAACATCTACTCTTCTCCTTAAAAATGTAATTTAAAGTAATTATGAATATGATAAACAGTATATTACAAATAATCAAAAATATGTGTTTATAGTATTTTTATCATTCGACTTCTAGAGACGATTTACTTTTTAGATTTTCAAAATATTCCACAATACTTTCTCTTGTTTTATTAATAATGGGAACCATATTACTTTTACTTTTATAACAAATACCTATCGTTCTATTTGCTACATAGTTTTTAATTGGAATTTGCTTTAAATTTGCAATTTCTATATTTCTTAGATGCGGTAATATGGATATACCCAATCCAGAGCTAATAAAAGCGGCAATAGTAATCGTCTCATCACCTTCAAAATTAATTTCTGGACTAAATTCATATGCTTTGAATATTTCATCTACTTGTTCTCTTAAAACGTAGTCTTGTTTAAGTAAAATAAACTTTTCATCAATGAGTTCCTTTATGGATATCTCTGTTCGCTGCGCTAATGGATGCGTTTCATTCAGTGTTACGTATAACGCTTCCTTTAATAATGGCTCAAATTGGGTGTTTTGTGTAATTTCAGACACAGTGGTAATTACAATATCTGCCTCTCCGTCATCTACCATTTTCAACAGATTTTTAGCATTGTTCTGTACAAGTTTTAATTGAATATCTGGAAATTTAAGCTTAAATGATTTAAGAAATTCTGAAATATAAGTCACACCCACAGAATGTAAAAATCCAATCGTCAGTTTACCATGATAGGCATGCGTAGAATTTATAATATTACTTCTATATATTTCCATCTCACTCATAATATTATTTGTCGTTTGAAGAAATTCTGTCCCATATTTATTTAACTTTATCGTCCTACCTATTCGATTAAACAAAGGGACACCTAATTCTTTTTCCAAATTTTTAATTGACCTACTCAATGCAGATTGGCTTACATTTAAAGTCTTTGCAGTCTCAGACATATTTTCTGATTTCGCTAATTGTTTAAAGTATTCAAAATGATGCCATTCCATTACTTTCACCTCTTATGCACTAAACACATTGATTATATGATAATTATGCATTTTTTATCTTATCTATTCCATGCTAACATAAAATCATCAACCATAAGTGAGGTAAGTGCAATTGGATAATCTAAGTAACAACTATGTTGAAAAGGGTTCAAAATCATACATAAAAATCATTGTTGCCCTCTTCATCTCAGGCTTCACTATATTCTCAATACTGTATAGTGTACAACCGTTAATACCTCATTTCACCAAAACATTTCACGTCAGTGAAACAATGGCAAGTTTAGCTTTATCTTCAACTACTTTAACGTTAGCCATAGCTATGTTGTTTTTTGGTGCTATATCAGAAGTCATTGGTCGTAAACCAATCATGGTATTCTCAGTTATTTCTGTATCTATATTAGCTTTAGTACAATCCTTCATTACAGATTTTAATACTTTTTTAATTATTCGGTTCATTCAGGGTATTTGTCTAGCAGGATTACCTTCTATAGCGATGGCCTATATTGGGGAAGAAATCTCCATCAAAAATTTGCCCGAAGCTATGGGTATCTATATTAGTGGAAATGCTTTTGGGGGTGCGTTTGGAAGAATTTTTACAGGTTTTATTTCAAGTATCTACGGCTACCAAGTAGGCTTACTGTCCATCGGAATTATAAGCGTTATAGCTGCATTACTATTCACAATTCTACTACCACCGTCTAATCATTTTGAAAAGCAACGTTTTTCAATTAAGGATTTATTTTCTAGCTATGCCCAACATTTAAAAAACATTCGGTTATTAAAACCCTTTATGCTAGGTTTTTTACTCTTAGGATGTAATATTGCTGCTTTTAACTATATTAGCTTTGTTTTAGCATCTAGACCTTATCAATTACATGATAGTATCATTAGCTTTATTTACTTATTATTTCTCATTGGCATGTTGTCTTCTATTTTAAACGCAAAATTACGTGCAAAGTTAGGGACGTTAAATGCTTTGAAATTCAGTATACTCATGTTAATTTTTGGAATTTGGATCACCCTCTTACCGCCATTAGGTTTTAAAATAATCGGCTTAGCTTTTAGTGTTTACGCATTTTTCAGCGGCCACGCTATATCAAGTGCAGTAGTCGCTGGACGTGCTGAACACCATAGAGCACAAGCTTCAAGTTTATACTTATTATTTTATTACATGGGGTCTTCTGTCGGAGGAACTTTAGCAGGTTATTTCTATGGTTTATTCCAATGGTCAGGTGTGGTTATGATGATCACATTATTTATGATTATTGCATTCATTATTTCAGCAACAATCAAACAACGCTGAACTTTATTAGGTTAGACCATTATAAAAAAGGGGTTGAAATTATCAGCCCCTTTTTTTATCGTTTGAACTTCGTTAGCTTATACTTATACTGTCTTATAACTATACATACTCGCTAATAAACCCAGAATTAAAATAACTGAAGCAAAAATCAATGCTGCATTATAATTTCCGCTGTTTCCAATCAGTACACCTGATACGGTAGGCGCAATCATCTGACCCAAACTGTATATTACAGTTAAAGTGGCTACTAAATTGATTTTACTTTCACTTTTGAACATTAAATTTTGTCCTTCAGACATAAATAATGTTGTTAACCCCAGAAACGTACCTCCAAATAATAGTGAACTAATGATGAGACTGACCATGCTTTCAGAGAATACTGGTAATACCACAACTATGATTTGTAAAATAAATGCTAAATAAATTGCCTTACCCCGTCCTATTTTATCAGCCAATACAGACCACAAAATGGTAGAAGGGATAGCACCTAATCCTACAAACATCCAGCTCAATGCAGCATACTCGGACAACGCTGGAATCGATTTAACAATTGCTACTAAGAAGGTCCCTGTAATAATATAACCTGCACCTTCACAAAAATAAGATACAGAAAACCAAAACATAAATCTTTTATTCAGCTTAACCCGAGACGCAGAAACTTTTTCATGTGCGACTGACTTCCTATTATCAAAGGTAGGATTTTGTCTCATTCCCATAATAACGAAACTTCCTATAACCAAAGAACATAGACCAAGTATTACCCATGTCATTGACCATGATTGAGAAGTAGTAAATATAAATATAAATATACTACTTGCAAAAATACCTAGACCTACTGCACTATACAACATACCTGACATACGTTCTTTGTTAGCTAACCTCAAAGCTTCTAGCGTTATATTCGATGCTAAAACAAACACGGTACCACTTGTTATGCCAGAAATAAGCCTAAACATTATCCATAATATGAAATTCTCAGAAATCCCCATTAATAAAGTAGTAATAATATTTATTAATAAATATATTTTTAAGTCTGTCACTTTATTAAATATTATAATCCAAATAGGGATTATTGCCCCAATCAAATAACCTAAATAGTTAATGGTTGCTAGAATACCTGCATTTTGGTCATTCATTCCTTCTATATGTTGCATAAATGGCATAATTGGCGTATATGCAAAACGTCCAATAGCCATAACGATGAACAAACAAACCATTCCTAATATCAACTGTTTATATGCATGCTGCATCTTCTACGCCCCTTTATATATCATAATGCCATTATACGCTTAACTTTAAATATTACATACATGCGATACTACTTTTTAACAATTTAAATACTTAAAATATACTATATGCTCTTTCATTTTTAAAAACAGAAGTATAGAATAGATAACATTAATGTCAGAATATTCTTTAAATTAAAATTGAGGAGGCTTTGAAATGGAACATTCAAATACACTATGGAAAGACTGGAGGTTACACGGTATTGTGTTGTTGATAATGATTATTTCGGAAGTTATTGGCGCACACAAGATTCCTTTAGGTATGACTTCAATCCTCTTGTTACCGGTAGTCTACGCTGTATTACTAGGGTTAGCTGTTTACTTCACGCCAATTATTAAGCAAAAGCAAGCTAAAAATTCTGAATCTATGGTTTTCATATCAGTTGCTTTACTCATTGCAAAATTTGGTGTTGAAGCCGGTCCTGCATTACCCAAAATTATTGCTGCTGGCCCCGCTCTTATATTACAAGAGTTAGGTAATTTAGGAACCATTATTCTCTCATTACCTTTAGCGATACTACTTGGTCTTCGACGAGAATCCATTGGTATGACTCATTCTATTGGCCGTGAGCCAAACTTAGCACTGATTACTGAAAAATTTGGGATCGCTTCCCCCGAATGGCGCGGTGTAATGTCTATGTATATTTTCGGCACCATATTTGGCGCTATATTTTTTAGTATTTTTTCTGGACTTATCATATCTATTTTACCGTTAAGTCCTATTGCTTATGCGATGGCTACTGGAGTTGGGAGTGGTGTAATGACAGCAGCAGCATTGGGTCCACTAGTTGAAATGTATCCCAATCAGACGAGTACTATAACCGCATTTTCAGGCGTTAGTAATTTGTTAACTTCCGTAACAGGACTTTACATAGGTATGTTGATAGCACTACCACTAACACGTAAATACTACAGTTTCATTATGAAAGTTAAAAATAAATTCAGCAAAAGCAAGGAGTGATTAAAGTGTCGGCTAAAATTTCAAATTGGATTCTCACATTAATCGTTGTAGGTTTTATTTCACTTATGAGTAATTGGATTGGCTATGGCACGCTACCTTTCAACGCACTTCCAGGCATAATCGTGCTTATGGTAATAGCTTTAATTGGTTTAATACTTTGCAATATTATACCGTTCAATATTCCTAGCATTGCGTATATCGGTATTCTTGGTTTAATATTAACCATTCCAGGCGTCCCCGGTTCAATGCATATCATTGAATGGACTGAAAAAGTTGACTTACTTTCATTAGCTACCCCTGTAGTAGCCTATGCTGGTGTATCTATCGGGAATTCTTGGACAGATTTCGCAAAATTAGGGTGGAAAACAGTAGTAGTAGGAATCGTTATACTTATTAGCACCTACGTAGGTTCTGCTGTAGTCTCAGAAATTGTATTACGCCTTCAAGGCATAGTATAAATCTTATTTTATTGGCTAGACATCATTTTCTTAAACCCAAAATGCCCCTACTTCTTAGTAGGGGCATTTTTTGATACTTACTTTACTAATTTAAAATATAAATGATACATATTATTGATCTGAGGATGTTTTTTTACGACGTTTTCCAAGTAACAATAGCGTTCCTATTGTAACGAACAAACTACTCAATAACATACTGTGTGTCTCATAATTAATACCAGTTTTAGGCAATTGCTTATTTCGTTGTATTGATTCTTTTCTATTACTTGAATTAAGCGCGGCATTGTCTTGATTCATCCGCTCTAAATTTTGCTTGCTCAGTGACATTATATTATTTTTTATTGCATCTTTATCTTTCACTTTAACCAATTGGTCTGGCACATCAATAGTATTATTTTTCGTTTCATCTATTAAATGGTTTATTTGTTTAGTCTTATGCGGCTCGTCTGCTTGATTTGAAATAGCTGTTTGTGCCGTTTTTACAATTATATTCACATGTTCAGAAGCATTACCATTTTTGTCTATAGCTTGTATCATTATAATATCACCAGCATGAAGATGGCCATCTTTAGGTAAAGTAATCACAAAGTGACCATTATTATCAACTACGTGTTTTATTTCTTTTTCATTTGGTAATACGATTATTACTGTGGATCCTGGCTCTGCTGTTCCATGAATTTCAGGATCTTCACTTGTCACTTGATTCACCGTTGGTGCTGTCGGTGCTGTCTTATCTTCTATCACAACTTCTACCACTTCGGATTCGTTTCCTGATGCGTCAACCGCTGTTACTTGTAATACTTCTCCGCCTTCATATTTCTCATTCTCCGGTAAATCGACAATATAATTTCCTTCGTCGTCTGCTTCTGTTATCAGCTCTACTCCACTTGGCAGTATTACTTTGACCGTGGATCCTGCTTCCACTGTCCCACGAATTTCAGTATCTTCACTTGTCACTTGATTCACCGTTGGTGCTGTCGGAGGGGTTCCATCTGAAACTATAATTAAATCTGATGGGTAACTTTCTGTTCCATCTTTTTCTGCTAGAGCTGTTACGATTGTTCCAGCAGCTAGTGGTTTTATCAATTTTATTGAGACATCATTTTTTCCTTTCTCAATTTTAGCACTACCTATAATATTTCCATTATCATCTTGTAAAGTAACCGTTGCCCCTTCTATACCATGAATTGTTATCTCTTTATCTGCATCCGTAATAGGATCCAGTGTCGGTTTTAATATTTCATGCATATCAATAATATTAAATTCACTGATTTCATCATTGTCATAATGAGGTGATTCAATAGCAATAGTATATTTCCCAGCCGATGCATTAGCTATATCTATCGTAAAATCTCCATTAGGTTCCACGTTATTTCTACCTATTTCTTCACCTTTTTCATTCAATACTTTTGCTATTTGTCCTACTGCATTTGGTGCAAGGTATACATTTCCTGAGACAACTGTTTCATCTGTAGTTATGTCTGAAACAATAGGTCTTCCTACTAATGGTGATGTTTTATGGATTAAATATTCTTCCCCATCTTTTTTACCATCATTATCCGTATCTTGATTCATAGGATCTGAAAGTGATTGATGTATTTCAAAATTATCTGTAAGCCCATCTTGATCAATATCTTGAATATAGTAAGATGATGTTCCAAAAGTATTGTCAATCATACCACCATCTCTATCAGTCAAATATCCGTAAAAAGTAAAATCTTCTTTGATTTTGGATGTTTGCCCTATTAAATTTCCATCTTGGTCATCAAAACCTGACTCTCTAGTTAATATGTTATTTGGACTTTGATTAAATTTAGCCACTATTCTTATACCAACTGTTTCTGGTAATGCATTATTAAATTCTATAAGTGTATTTAAATTTTCAGCAGATATAGATCCATGACCTTGTGAATCTACTGTAAGGTTAGCAACTTTGTTATTTTCATAATATTTTTTATCAAATCCTGATACACCTTCAAAATCATATCTATGTAACTCTAATGATTCAATAAATGGTAAAAGTTCTGGATCAATTTTATAATTATATGTCCATTGCTTATTTAAACCTAAATCTAGTAAAGGACCGCCATAATTAAATATCCCATTTTTCATTATTTGCTGATCTGCCACAAGACCACCAAATCCACCAATTGATGGATCGTATTGTACCGAACCACTGCTTGCTTTAAATGCACTATTAGCAGCAACAGATTTCGAATGTTTTAAATTATTATAAGTTGTTTCAGACAACGTTAAAAAATAACCACTACTCTCAGAAGTTCTGATTTTTTTATTTTCCAATGAATCTTTCACGTAAATTAAATAATTCATTTTATCGTTATCTAAATTTTCAACTTTCGCTAAAACATTTTCTACTGTGTCATCTAATTCTATTCTTCCTCCTTCAGCAGTGTATTGGCTGAGAATTTCTGCTCCACCAAATAATCCTCCATTTGCTCTAATATAATTTATTTGCCAAATATTAGTCTTCTTACCTACATTATTGATGACACGATTAAATGCAACAATATTTTCCCTATTTGCTGGTTTAATTGTAATACTTTTGACGTGGTCAGCTATAAAAGGATCTAGTTGTAAATTAATTTTATACCTATCCCCTGAATTAGCTCCTGTTAAGTAGCTATGTATTTTAAAAGGAATGACTTTACTTTTCAAAACTTTTTTTTCTGTTAAATTTTCTGGATCAAAAATAAGTGACTGAAACGTATAGTTATCTGAGTAAGGCAATGTTTCCAATGAATTATCCTCAGTAGCCTCTCTTGTCGAAATGTTAGGTGATGTTTTGAAGTTGCGCCTAGCCTTTGGCATGGCAGTTAGTTGCGTGGATCGCGTTTGTCGGAGTGTCTTTCTATTTTCCTTCTTACCTATTGGTTCCTTAGAACTTTGCAAATATGCTTTTGTCATTGATGGTGCGTTTTGAGATGTTTGTACATCTATTATTTTATCCTTAGCATTTTCACTCTCAACATTATGTTTATATTCAGATGATTTTGTATGTACAGTGCTTTGTTTATTAAAGTCATCTTTTGAGGTTTTAGATGTATTGGGTTTATCTAGTTCATCTCTTATATCTTCTTTTACGCCTTCTGTTGTATCATCGGTATTTGAAATAATATCTTTCTCTTTAGAAGGGAGTTGAACATTATCAACCTCCTCCTCTGCATTTATATTCTCTGTATTTTGGCTTTCTGAAGTTATTTGCGATAAGTTAGCCTTTTTCATTTCTACATTGTTAGTTGGTTGATTCTCTGAAGTTGCGTCGCTATCAATGTGTTCTTCATTAACTGTTGAAGCTTCATCATTTTCTTTAAGCGTTTCAGAATTTTCATTTGAATATTCAGAGCTTTGAGCAAATTGATTTTTTTCTATTTCATCTGCTTTTGCCTCTTTATTTAATCCAAATACTAATGTTGCACCTATAAGTAGTGATGCTGTACCAACTGTAAGCTTTCTTATCGAATACTTATTCAAATGACTCGACATAAAATTACAATTATTATTCATTAGTTTCCTCCACATTGTATAATTTGAAAATAATTACATTTTATATGATAGAACAATACGATAATTTTTTTAAGTAATTTCGAAAAGTTTTTAACTTTTAATTATATGATACTCTTGTATAATACTTAGGATTTTTTATATAGCTAAAAACATTAAAAACCCATTGTTTTTCAACAGTGGGCTTTATCGTGCTTAATAATATTTTTAATTGTACGGATTTAATTTCAATACTAATAGAACAAATTAATTTTGATATGAAATTGTTAGTACTCTAATATTCAAAGGCGTTTCGCTTAAAAAATCCCTTCCAAAGGTAAACTTTTGGAAGGGATTTTATTATTATTGGATTATTTTATTTATTAAAATAATCCCGTTGGTTTCGTATCATAACTGACAAGCAAGTTTTTTGTTTGTTGATAATGATCTAGCATCATTAAATGGTTTTCTCGACCAATACCACTCATTTTATAACCACCGAATGCTGCATGCGCCGGATAAGTATGGTAATTATTAACCCACACTCGTCCAGCTTGAATACCTCTACCCGCACGATATGCTGTATTTTGATTTCGTGTCCAAATACCTGCGCCTAATCCATACATTGTGTCATTGGCCATTTTTACTGCTTCATCATCATCTTTAAATGTTGCGACTGAAAGCACAGGTCCAAATATTTCTTCTTGGAATATTCTCATATCTTGAGTTCCTTTAAATATGGTTGGCTCAATATAAAATCCGTTTTCTAAATCATTACTTTCTTTTCTAGTGTTTCCACCGACGAGTAGTTCTGCGCCTTCTGATTTTCCGATATTTAAGTATCTCTCTATCTTTTCTTGTTGCTCATTTGAAGTTTGTGCGCCTACCATCGTAGTATCATCTAAAGGATTTCCAAGTTTAATTTTTTTAACTTTATCTATACATAAATCAATAAATGATTCATATATATCCTCATGTATGAGTGCTCTTGAAGGACAAGTACACACTTCACCTTGGTTCAATGCAAACATCACTAAGCCTTCAACCGCTTTGTCTAAAAATTCATCTTTTTCATCCATAATATCTTTAAAAAAGACGTTTGGTGATTTGCCACCAAGTTCTAACGTCACCGGAATAACACGATCACTAGCATTTTTCATAATAATTTTTCCGGTTGTAGTTTCTCCTGTGAACGCTACTTTATTAATATCATTATGCGTCGCAAGTGCTTCTCCCGTTTCTGCACCAAATCCATTTACTACATTTAATACACCTGCTGGTAATAAATCTTCTATCAACTCAATAAAATGCAAAATAGATACTGGTGTTTGTTCTGCTGGCTTAAGTACAACTGTATTACCTGTAACTAACGCTGGAGCTATCTTCCACGTTGCCATAAGTAGCGGGAAATTCCACGGTATAATTTGTCCTACAACGCCGAGTGGCTCTTTATAATGATAAGCGACTGTATCGTTATCGATTTGGGAAATACCACCTTCTTCTGCACGTATCACCCCTGCAAAATATCTAAAATGATCCACGACTAATGGTAAATCTGCGGTAAGCGTTTCTCTAACAGGCTTTCCATTATCAAATGTTTCTATCACTGCTAAATATTCTAAATTTTCTTCTACTCTATCAGCAATATTAAGTAGTAATTGTGATCTTTCGGCTGGAGATTTTTTCCCCCAGTCTTCTTGTGCTTTACGTGCTGCTACAACTGCTAAATCTACATCCTTTTTTGTAGACCTTGGAATCTTGGCATATGCTTCTCCTGTAATTGGCGAAATATTATCAAAATAATTGCCCTCTTGAGGTTCTGTCCATTGACCTCCAATAAAATTGGCATATTGTGATTTAACTTTATACTTTGCATCTTTTTCATTTGGATTAGTAAATATCATAGTATAGCCCCCTTTATTCACTTCTATACCCTTGACGCCCTTATAGTAAGCGCTTACCTTAAAATCTACAAAAAAGACTATCATGTCCCTCATATAAATTGAGACATAATAGCCTAATAAAGCTATGTATAAAAGTAAATCAACGTGTGGTCATTGAGACGATAGAACTGATAACCAATATGATTCCAGTCAAAAATAGCATGAATAACAATAGAATAATTGGTGATATAAAAGTAAGTACTAATCCACCCATTATAAAAATGAAGGCGAAACATAATTGCCATATACCAGATAATATACCTGTTGCTGTATATTTAAATACGCCTAATATTAAGGCTGGCAAAAATAATAATAACGTAAATGCAATATTTATCATTAATTCATAAGGCTCATTAAAGCTAATAGCATTCGGTCCAATAGAATAATGTGCTGTTAATAATAAAGTTAAGGTGATTAAAATAGCTGAAGCGAATAATAAACTAATACGATATTTCAATTTGTAACAACCCCTGAGTACTTTTTGTCTACTTTAGTTTATTATTACTCATAACATGTACATTTGTCAAAATATTTTGTGAATTATATTTTTATTTCACATCTTATCTTATGTATAAATTAATACTTATTTATTCTATTTAATCATTCCCATACAAAAAACCCCTTGAAACCAATGAGGCTCAAGGAGTTTTTGATTATATATTATTTAGTTGTAACTCGTTATCACTTGCTTGACGTACTTCTTTTAGCAATGCATAATCCTCAATTAACGATTTGCCATAAGATGGAATCATTTCTTGGATTTTAGGTTCCCATTCATTAATATATTCTGAGAAGTTTTTCTCTATGACTTCTAATGCTACGGAAACTGATGTAGAAGCTCCTGGAGACTCACCTAACAATGCAATAACTGAGTGGTCTTTTGAATTAACTACTTCTGTACCAAATTGGATAAAGCCTCTGCCATGTTCTTTCGTATCTTTAATAACTTGAACGCGTTTACCAGCTTGCATAATATCCCAATCTTCATCTTTTGCATCAGGTACAAATCGACGTAACTCTTTCATTCTATCTGCTTTCTTAGCCAAAACTTCTTGAATAGAATATTTAATTAACGGGAAGTTCTTAACTGCTGATGATAACATAGTAACCACGTTACTCGTATTAATAGACTTAAATAAATCTAAGTTAGAACCATTTTTTAAGAATTTAGGTCCAATTGCTGCAAATGGTCCGAATAACAGTGAGTTTTCATCTTGAATATAACGTCTATCTAAATGCGGTACAGTCATTGGCGGTGTACCTTCTGGTTCTTTTCCATAAGCTTTAACTTCATGTTTGGCTACGACTTCAGGGTTATTACATACTAAGAATTCTCCTGTTATCGGGAAGCCACCTAAATGTTTGCTCTCTGGGATACCAGTTTTTTGTAATAATGGTATTGCTGCGCCACCTGCGCCAATAAATAAATAATCCGTAATGTGATGTTCTACTTTATTCGTGTTAAGATCTTTAACCTTAACTTCCCATTTACCATCTTTACGACGGTTAAAATCCTGTACTTCATGTTTATAGAAGAGCTCTGCATTATCATGTTCATTTAGATTTTTAGCCATTTTTCTAGTAAGCTCTCCAAAGTTAACATCTGTACCTTCATCAATTTTACTAGCAGCAACTTTTTCATTTGGATCTCGGCCTTCCATTACTAATGGCATCCATTCTTTTAACTTATTATGATCTTCAGTATATTCTATACCTTTGAACATTGATAATGGAGACAGTGCTTCAAAACGTCTTTTCAAGAAATTTACATTTTTTTCCCCTTGCACAAAACTAATATGCGGTAAAGGTCTAATAAATTCTTGTGGATTTTGGATTTGTTTACTTTTTACTAAGTATGACCAAAATTGTTTAGAAATTTCGAATTGTTCGTTAATCTCTTTTGCTTTTTCAATATCGATAGAACCATCTTTTTGCTCAACTGTATAGTTCAATTCACATAATGCAGCATGTCCAGTACCGGCATTGTGACGCTCATTTGAACTTTCAATTGCAGGCTTTTCAAGTCTTTCAAAAAGTTTAATATTCCAATCTGGTGCAAGATCTTTTAAAAATGAGCCGAATGTTGTACTTAAAACACCCGCGCCAATTAAAATGACGTCTTTTGAGTTTGATTCACTCATTTTTTTACCACCTTTCATAATCACTTTTTTGAATAAATCATATAAAATACTGAATAGTTTTTCTAAGATACAACAAAAAACAAATCACTTTAATGATTTATTTTAGGCACACCTTTGTACTATTCGAATTATTCTATACTAGTTTTATCGATAAATATCTCTCATAACCTATAATAAATCAACACTCATAAAATGTAAAATGTATATTAAGATAACGCTTACTTTTTATGATTATATGCCTATTAGTATAAAAGTTTTAAGTGTATCATGATTCAATAATAATATTGTCAATCAAACGTGCTTGGCTAAATTTGACGGCTAAAGAAATAAAAATACTTCCGCTGATTTTGGATTGTTCTACTAGTTCTGGATAACTATATACAGCTACAGTTTCTACGACACCACTTGTATGTTGTTCAATATAGTTTTGTGCTTCCGCTATTAATGTCGCACTATTACGTTCGCCTTGATTATATAGTCTTTGGGCTAATTTTAGGCTTTGGTAAAGATGCGGTGCTTCGATTCTCTCTGCTTCAGATAAATAGACATTACGTGAACTTTTCGCTAAACCATCAGATTCACGAACAGTATCAATACCTACAATTTTTATAGGATGATTAAAATCTTCTACCAACTTCTCTACTATTGCTAATTGTTGCGCATCTTTCTTACCAAAATATGCTTGTTGTGGTTTGACGATATTAAATAATTTATTAACTACAGTTACTACTCCATCAAAATGTCCGGGACGTTGTTCACCTTCTAAGACTGATGCCAGACGTCCTGCTTTAATTTCAATAGTAGGCCGTTGTGGGTACATTTCTTGTTCATTCGGATAAAAAATATAATCTACTCCAACTGTTTCGGCTTTAGCCATATCGGTTTGAATGTCACGAGGATATGCTGCTAAATCTTCATTAGGACCAAACTGTAACGGATTAACAAACACACTAATGACTGTCACATCATTTTCTCCAACTGACTGTTTCATCATTTTTAAATGTCCTTCGTGTAAAGCCCCCATTGTTGGTACAAAACCAATGCGTTTTTTGTCTTCAGCGCATTGTCGTGAAATCTGATTCATTTCTTCTATAGTGGTAACTAAACTTGTCATTCTGACTCTTCACCTGCTTCTAACACTTGCTTCTTATATGTATGTGCCGCATCTGGAAATTGTTGTGCTTTGACTTCTTCATTATATTTCGCTAATGCTTCTGTTCCAACGGAAAAGTCGCCATATTGTTTTACAAATTTCGCTTGATGTTCTACCCCATAGTTTAGTACATCATGATATACCAATACTTGACCATCTGTGCTATTCCCAGCACCAATACCTATAACTGGGACATCCAGTTTAAGTGTGATGTCCTGCGCTAAATCACTAGGTACTGCCTCTAGAACAATCATAGATGCACCTGCTTGTTGAACAGCCAATGCGTCATTAACAAGTTGCTGTGCCGCTGCTTTCGTACTTGCTTGCATTTTATATCCAGTGATACCCACACTTTGTGGTGTCAGTCCAAGATGTGACACAATTGGAATGCCCATATTTCTACAGTTTTTAATGTATTGCGTTAAATGTGCACCTTCTGCCTTAAGCGCGTTTGCCTGCGTATCTCGGTATAATTTCACTGCTAGTTCTAAATCATACTGCTCATTTAGACCCACAGCACCAAAAGGAACGTCTACAATCACATATGTATTTGGCGCACCACGTCTTACAGCCTTAGCATGGTGAATCATATCTTCAATCGTCACTTGAACAGTGCTTTCATAACCTAGCACTGTCATTCCTAAAGAATCTCCAACTAATATCGTGTCTATTTGCGCTGCTTCTGCTTGCTTTGCACTCGGAAAATCATAGGCAGTAATCATAGAAATCTTTTCATTATTTTGTTTCATTGTCATTAATTGGTTTAACGTTTTCAATTAAAATCTACCTCACAATTTGTTATATTTATAATATTATCAATATCTTAACGAATCTATATAGAAAAGGAAATAAAAATATGAATAATATTGCAATCATTGGACCTGGAGCAGTTGGTAGCACAATCGCTTTCGACCTTTACCCTAAATACAAATCCTTACTATTACTTGGACGACAAGATTATGACCTGACATACTATGCCAATGGTAATACAAAACATCCATACACATTAACAGTATCATCTTTAAAAGCAAGCTACTGCAAGATTGACGTATTAATCATTGCAGTTAAAATACCCCAACTTGAATCGATACTACCAAAAATAGATGATCTCATCCATGATCAAACGATAATTATTTTAGCACAAAATGGCTATGGCCAATTATCCCGTCTTCAATATTCCAATGTCTTTCAAGCCGTTGTCTATATTAGTGGTCAAAAAAATGGGGCTACTGTAACACATTATCGAGACCACAAGCTCGTTTTACAAGACGCGCCTCAAACACGGTTAATAAAAAAAATGGCCACAAATACTGATTTAAACATTGAACTTACAAGTGATATCAATCAAGCGATATGGTACAAACTGTTAGTTAATTTAGCTATAAATACCGTCACTGCACTTACGAGACAAACTGCAATCGTACTCCAAACACCTGGCATAAAAACGTTATGTCAGCAATTATTGACAGAAGGTGTTAGCATCGCCCAGGCGGAAAATGTAAATTTCAATAAAGATGTCATACAAGATATTATGTCTATATATAACGGCTATCCTAATGAAATGGGTACGAGTATGTATTATGATATTATCTCGAACAAACCATTAGAAATTGAAGGTATTCAAGGCTTTTTATTTAATAAAGCTAGAACTCATAAATTATTTACACCTGTGTTAGATACCGTTTATCCATTATTGTTAGCACAACAAAAATATTAAGTTGTCAGTCATGATATGTTAAGACGTTAACAACTCATTATGACACACTATTTACAGCATTTCTAAATTGCTTTTCAATCATTTGAATACTCATATCCACTTTTATTTAATAATCAAAAATTATTTTCAGTCGTACAGTTGGCCTTCGATATTACTGGTATATAGTGAAGCTTTATGTACTTTTAAACAGTTCATAAACAGTTCACAAAAGTAATGTATATTTCCAGTATTAAGAAATTGGAGGTCGAATAAAATGAAAAAATTAATGTACAGCTCTGCATTTTATACGTTATTAGGATTACTCAGCGGCTTATTTTATCGTGAAATGGCGAAAGGAGAAAATTTTAGTGGTTATTCACAATTAAACATAACACACACGCACCTATTGGTATTAGGTACAATAATGTTCTTGATATTTATGATGATTGAGTACCAACTTAAATTAACTAAACATAGTAAACTATTTAATAGTTTTTTCTATATTTTTCACTTAGGTGTTCTAGTAACAGTAGCTATGCAATTCGTAAATGGTATAGCTACAATTAAAGATTTCAGCGTCAGTCCTGCAATTGCTGGAATCGCTGGTTTAGGCCATATTTTTCTAACAGTGGCTTTCGTATTGTTCTTTATTCTATTGAATAAACGTATCAATATACACACAACAAAGTAACATAATATAAAAGTTACAAAATAATTAGAACGAAGTGGGCGATTAAGGTTTTAACACCAAACTCACTTTGTTCTTTTTTTATAAATAAAAATACTAAACATATTAACTATTCATTCAATAATTTAATTCATTAAACTGTTAACGAATTAATTGACACTCTTGCTAACAATTTTCAAAAGTGTAAAATGGCTAGCAAGCGCTTACATTTTGTGATGTTCATTCATCTTAAGTTAGGAGAGTTATTTTGCTTACAGAAATTATTGATACGTTAGATAAGATTGTATGGAGCCCACCATTAGTATTTGGGTTATTAATTACTGGACTATTATTTTCAATTGTTACACGTTTTGCACAAGTTAGACAGTTCAAAGAAATGATTCGTCTTTTATTTAAAGGCGAGAAATCTCCTCAAGGTATTTCTAGTTTTCAAGCTATTTCATTATCTTTAGCTGGAAGAGTAGGAACCGGTAATATCGTGGGCGTTTCAGCTGCAATATTTATTGGTGGCCCTGGCGCAGTATTCTGGATGTGGGTTACTGCTTTATTAGGCGCGAGTACAGCTTTTGTAGAATCAACTTTAGGTCAAATATACAAACAAAAAGAAAATGGCGAGTATAGAGGTGGACCAGCTTATTATATCGAAAATGGTATAGGCGGAAAATTTGGTAAAATATTCGCTCTAATTTTTGCAGTCATTACAATTATCTCAATAGGTTTATTAATGCCTGGCGTACAATCCAACGCTATTGCTACTTCTTTACATAGTGCTTTTAACATTCCTAAATGGATAGTTACTATATTTCTTGTAGTATTACTGTCACTTATTATATTTGGTGGTATTAAACGAATTGCGAGTATGGCAACTGCTATCGTTCCTTTTATGGCTATTGTTTATATACTTTTAGCCGCTATTGTAATTTGTTTAAATATTAGCCAAGTGCCTGAACTCCTAACACTTATCTTTAAATCGGCATTTGGTTTACACTCTACTTTCGGTGGAATTATTGGCGCCATGATAGAAATTGGGGTAAAGCGAGGACTTTATTCTAATGAAGCGGGTCAAGGTACTGGTCCACATGCTGCTTCAGCTGCCGAAGTATCTCATCCTGCTAAACAAGGACTGGTACAAGCATTTTCTGCTTATATAGATACACTTTTTGTCTGTACAGCAACTGCATTAATCATCTTGATTTCAGGAACTTTCAATACAACAGATGGCACGGAAAATGCAAATGGAAAACCGAATTTAGTTGAAGATAATGGGGTTTATGTATTAAATGCAGATGGTTCTAAAGACCCTTCTGGCACAGCAATGTATGTCCAATCTGGTATCGATAAAGCATTTCAAGGAGGCGATTATCATTTCGATCCTAATTTCGCTGGTTTTGGTTCTTACTTTATCGCTATTGCACTATTTTTCTTTGCATTTACAACTATTTTGGCATATTCCTATATTACAGAAACGAATACTGCTTATCTCACACGAAAGATGAGTGCCAAAAAATCCAATATTTTTATCACTATAACACGATTAATATTAATTTTTGCCACTGCATATGGAACACTTAAGACTGCTGATGCTGCTTGGGCAATGGGTGATTTAGGTGTCGGTATGATGGCATGGTTAAATATCGTCGCCATTTGGATACTTTGTAAACCTGCATTCCATGCTTTAAAAGATTTTGAACAACAAAAGAAAGCAAAAGGTTCTGGGAAGCTTGCTGTTTTCAGACCGACACAACAAGAAGCACCTAATGCACATTTTTGGTTTGATCGAGCCAAAAATGATGACGCCATGGATAAACATGATTAATTATACTCATTTTATTTTGCATTGATTATAAGATATATGAATTAAAGCAGTCATAATTTTATGACTGCTTATGCTTATATACATCTCTTTAAATTTAGGAGTTAAACTTTGCCATGTGAAAATATCAATATCAGTGTATTAATTTATTCGTTCCAACTACAATAATATTGTAATTTTTAGACATCTTTCCTTCTTGAGTCAGACAAACCGCACACACCTTCGTTGTAATATTGTTCAAAAACAAACAAATAACCTTTTCATTCTTTGAAATATGTCCATAACAAAAGCATCAGTAGCTAATGAAAAGTACGCCTTCTATTAAAAGTATAATGTACTTTTTCAAGATAAAATCCTAACTATATGTCACAAACGTAGATATCTAAAAGTAGATTTAAATCTATAGTCTAGCAATCATATGATTTCTCCTTTGTATCAACTACATTTCAAATACACTACCATATACACCTATTCATGAATTAATACTTTAATTTATATATCATTTTATTGATAGTCTATGACCATAGAAATGACTGTAACATCATCGCCATTATTAATATAGCTATGCTTTACATCTGACTTAAATCTTAAAGCGTCTCTTTTATTTAAATTCAGTACATTACTTTCTAAGTGCATTTCCAATTGTCCTTTGATTACTATAATAGATTCTTCTGAACCGGATAAATGTGGTTCAGAATCTAACTTTGCACCTGGATCAAGTTCTACATAAAAGAATTCAAAAGACTTGCTCTTTTCAAATGGAAAATATGGATATACACGATATTTCCCTTCGTCTTCTGTTACAGGTACAATATCTTCTTTATTTACTTGAGTATAATCTGACTCTGCTTCATTCATTAAACTACTAAATGACAACTTCAAACCGTTACTAATTTTCCATACTGTATTAATTGATGGAATTGTATTGCCTTTTTCAATCTCGTTTAATGACGAAGTGCTCACACCCGTGAGTTTAGATAATTGTTCCAAACTAATTTTATTTTTCTTTCTGTATAAATAAATATTTTTAGCTACTATTTTATGGAACTCCACAATTATGACTCCTTTTTTTATTGACTTTCCAGTATAGCGGATATAAAATCCTTTTAAAGGGAATTTCCTATATACTGGAAATCAATCTAATATATATCCATGATACAGGATGTGATAAGGAGAATGCAATTTGTTCATTTCATTTATAATCTATACACTTTTCATGAGTTATACACCCGGTCCTAATAATTTATTAGCATTAGACGGTGCTCTACGTTTAGGTATCAGAGGTACACTAAGGTTTTTAATCGGTATCGGTTTAGGTTTCTTATCACTATCATTAATTTGTCTACTATTTAGCACATATGTTGCTTCATACTTTGACAAGTTCATTACCATTATTAAAATCATCGGTTTTATTTACTTATTATATCTCGCATATTCTGTGTTTACGCACAAACAAAGTGATACTCACAATCATAATTGTTATCGTTTAAGAGATGGCTTATATCTTCAGTATATGAACCCTAAAACGATTGTTTACGTTATCACTGCAATCATCACATATATTACATCACAAACTACCGGAATTTTTATAAGTATTTCTTATACACTTATTATTGCTTTAATAGGTGTATCTGGAGCAATTACGTGGGCATTGATGGGGCTTTGTTTCAAAAAGTGGATTCTCAAATATAACTTGTTCTATAAAATATCCATGGCTTCGTGTTTAGTTATATTAGCATGTATGATGATTTTCGAATAAAGCATCATGATTTCTACATTTCAGCTATAAAACCATACTTATATCTATCAAGTTTATTTTCTCCTTGCATGATAGCCTTTCTTAGCACCTAGTATTTTTATTTTATAATTGATAGTCTTACATGCTTTAAAGAAAGCATCCTACTTCTCTAAATAATAAATCTCCAAACTAATTGCTTGCAATTCATTTGAGCTGGCGTTAACATGTAATCAATCGCGCACGATTAATATATATCAGGAGGTGCTTTATTTGGATGAAACAATGAAACTAACCAATCAACTGTGTTTCTCAGTCTATAATGTCAGTCGCTTATTCACTAAATTTTATGAGCAAGTGCTTTCAGATTTTGGTTTAACTTATTCACAATATTTAGTACTTGTTTCATTGTGGGAACAAGATAATCAAACACTATATAACATTGGTCAATCACTGAATCTCAAAAGCAATACACTCACACCATTACTAAAACGATTAGAGACAGCTGGTTGGATTGAACGAAAAAAAATTGCATCCGATAAAAGACAACTACTCATTAAGCTCACTGACAAAGGCAAATCTCAGCAACATGATATTTATCAGGCTATATCTCAATGTGTCTCAGAACAAATGAATTTACAAGAATATCAAGAAGCTAAAGATATTATGGATAAATTAGAGCTTTCATTAAAAAACATTGTGTCTTAACACAAAAACAGGAGGAATTATACATGTCAGAAACATACAATTATGACGTCGTATTTATCGGAAGTGGTCATGCAGCTTGGCATGCTGCCATCACACTGAAACAAGCTAATAAAAAAGTAGCAATTATTGAAAAAGACAAAATCGCTGGCACTTGTACAAACTATGGATGTAATGCAAAAATTTTACTTGAAGGCCCATATGAAATTTTAGAAGCTGCCCAAAGTTACCCTAATATCATTAATCAAGACCAATTATCTATAAACTGGTCTAATTTGATGAACTATAAACACCAAGTGATATCACCATTATCAAATACTTTAGAACATATGTTCACACAATATGGCATTGATGTATTCCATGGTGCCGGCACTTTAGTCGACCCACATACTGTATCTGTTAATAAAACCCATATCACTTCAAATCATATTGTACTTGCTACCGGACAACACAGTAATAAATTAGATATCGTGGGATCTTCATTCACTAATGACAGTCGTGATTTCTTATCATTAGAGCAATTTCCTAAACGTATGACTATTGTTGGCGCAGGTATTATTGGTATTGAATTTGCATCTATTGCTGTAAAAAATGGTTCAGAAGTTAAAGTCATACATCATTCAAACGAACCGCTAAGAGGATTTAATCGCAATCATGTGACTAAATTAATAAATAAATTATCACAAGAAGGAGTTCAATTTTATCTAAGTACTTCTCCTAAAGAAATTAATAAAACAGATAACGGTTTGGTTATTCAAACCAATAATGGCGATGTGATCAATACAGACTATATTCTTGATGCAACTGGACGTCTTCCAAATGTGGAAGGCATTGGTTTAGAGCATGTTGGTATTGAATATAGTCACAGTGGAATTCAAGTTGATGAATATTTAAGAACAAATATCCCAAATGTTTATGCAAGTGGCGACGTATTAGATAAAACCATTCCTAAGTTAACACCTACAGCCACATTTGAGTCTAATTATATTGCTAGTCACATTTTAGGTACAGAAGTTAACCCTATCACATATCCTGCTATCCCTTCTGTATTATATTCTTTACCACGCCTTGCACAAATTGGTGTGACTGTTGAAGAAGCACAAGATAAAGAATCATCTTATACGATTAAGACGATTCCCTTTGGCCAACAACTTTTATTTGAATATAAAAATGAAGTAACCGCTGAAATGGATATTATACTCGACCAACAAAAACGACTCGTTGGTGTTGAAATTTACGCCAATGATGCGCCAGACTTAATTAATTTAATGACTTTTATTATTAATAAACAAATAACTGCTCAAGAGTTAAATCAAATGATTTTTGCTTTCCCTGGCAGTTCAAGTGGCGTACTAGATTTATTGAAGTTACAAATGATGTAATCAATTAACCCTATCAACAAATAAAAAAATCCGCAGACAACTTATTGTCTACGGATTTTTGCTTATGATTATTGGAAGAAACCAGAAATTGTTTTAACTTCTAAGAATTCTTCAATACCATAGTCTCCCCATTCTCTGCCAATACCAGATTGTTTATAACCACCAAATGGCATATCAGCACTTCTTGGATATTCATTAATTTCAATCACACCAGCTTCAAGTGAAGTAGCTACTTTTTGTAATACTTCCATATCTGTACCATATACATAACCAGCTAGGCCATATTTTGTATCATTTGCGATTCGAATTGCTTCATCAACATCACTGTAAGTAATAATAGACATCACTGGGCCAAATATTTCTTCTTGTGCTATTGTCATGCTATTTTCGACGTTAGTGAAAATTGTAGGTTTTACAAAGTATCCCGTTTCAAGACCTTCAGGTTTACCTTCGCCACCGAATTCAATTGTAGCACCTTCTTGTGCACCAATTTTAATAAATTCTTGAATTTGATTAAATTGTTTGCTGTTTATAACTGGACCCATATCAACTGTAGCATCTTGTGGATCTCCGACTTTAATGTCGCTCATTTTTTCTTTAACTTTTTCTATGAACGCATCTTTGATAGATTCAGGAACAATCGTTCTTGAACCAGCGATACATACTTGTCCAGAATTATCGACAACTTTATGCACAGCTGCATCAGCCGCTTTATCCAAATCAGCATCTTCTAAAATTATATAAGGTGATTTCCCACCTAATTCTAGCGAAACTTTTTTGAAGTCTTTACTTGCTTTTTCCATAATTTTACTACCCGTATTACCTGATCCTGTAAATGAAACCATTCTAATTTTTTCATTTTCAGAAATTGGATTTCCTACACCTAATCCATCACCATTTACTAAGTTGAATACACCTTTAGGCATGCCAACTTTATCAAAAATTTCAGCTAGAATAATCGCTGCAAACGGCGTTTCTTCAGAAGGTTTTAAGACAACAGTACTACCTGCAGCAAATGCCCCAGCTAGTTTTAATGCCGTTTGATTGGTAGGGAAGTTCCAAGGTGTAATTAATCCTGCCACACCAATCGCTTCTTTAATTACGATATTGTTGCCTCGACGTTCTCTGAAGTTGAAGTTATCTAATGCATCTCTAGCTGCTTTAAAATGCGCTAATCCCATTTCATAATGTACGTTTTCAGAAGCAGTAACAGGCGTACCAAGTTCTAAAGTCATCGCCTCAACTAGATCTGCTTTACGATTTTCATATTCTTTTACAATATCGTTAAGCAAATTTTTACGATATTCAATTGATGAATGTCTGAATTCTAAGTAAACACTATCAGCTGCATTGACTGCATCTTCCACGTCTTGTGCATTACCTTTAGCTATTTTACCAAAAGCCTCTTCTGTCGCTGGATTAATGACATCCATTGTTTCATTACTGTGACTTTCGACCCATTGGCCATTAATATATTGTTTTGTTTGATCGAACATATTACCACTCCTCTTAACCTTTTATATTCATATTCAGCTTAAATTACATTCTGATATAAATTAAGACCAATCGAATATTACGCTGATATTAATATCAATTCAAATAATCGGCTTAAGATTAAATGTATTTTTTAATTAAAGCCTTTTAATGCTTTTTATGTATATTTCCTGGGCAATTAAATTGTTATAAGTGGGGTATAGCATATACTATAACTCGTATATGATTGTGCATATTTAAAAATAATATAATACACAAAATTTTTATAGAAGAAGAGGAGCCTAAAAATGCCATTAATTAAAATTGATATGATCAAAGGTAGAGAAAAAGCAGAAATCAAAGAGATATTAAATATATCTTATCGTGTAATGCTTGAAACGTTTGGTGCACCTGAGGGAGATAGATACCAAATTGTAAATCAACATGAGGATTACGAAATGCAAATATTAGATACCGGTTTAGGTGTTGAACGCACAGAAAATGTGCTTGTGTTTACGATTGTTACGAGACCAAGAACTCAAAGCGAGAAAACAAACTTCTATCAAAAGCTTGCAGATACGTTGCATGAACATACTGACATACGTAAAGAGGACATCATGATTAGTTTAGTAGAAAATACTGATGAAGATTGGAGCTTTTTTAACGGCAAAGCACAATTCTTAACCGGTGATTTATAATACCAATATGGTTAACTGCTAAGTTTTTTTATAACTTTTTCACTTGTTTAAAATTCCATAAAGCGAATTACACCTTTAATTTATGATTAAATAATTGAACACTTACTTCGTTAATATGCTCCTTCTGAAATTGTAAACGTTGGTTGAACACTTTTCTTCTTTTATAAATTTTGTGCAATGCTTGAATTAACGCCTGTGCCTCATCTTCTTTAGTGAATAAGTTTTCAATGGCAGTAACAGTTCTATTATGTACAATATCTTCGTAGCCCATAATCAACATGTCATAATCAAGCGCTTTTCTTAACGCGTCCACTATTTCTTTACCTTCATTAATATCTAAATAGACATCACACTTTTCATATAATGCCTGAATTGTATCTTCATCTACTGTTGGAAATAGTTTTACATTATTATACTGACTTAAATTCAATAACTTTGAAGACATATCAGTTAACGCAGCGATATGGAATGACACGTATGGTACCGCCGCCACAATAGATTCAATATGTTCTAATTGATCTGAATTTGTCATAATTAATGCATTTTTTGTATATTCATTTCTTTTAACATAGTCATAGAGATACCCAGATTTAAATACACATGTTTTTTCAAATGCTTGCATAGAATTCGTCAAAGTTTGATGTTCTGCATGTTCAGGCACAATGATTTTAAATTGGCGCACCATATCTGCATTAAAAATCAATTTCATATTTCCAGGAATGCTTCCGCCACTTTGTTCTTGCCAAAACAATACATCATTTCCTGATATATTCATATTATATAATACAGCAAATGGAGTTGATAAAGAATTAATCACAAATTGGTTCATTTCGATATTTAAAGCTTGTAAATAGAATAATATGAAAGCAACTTCAGAATCAAAGAAATATGTCTTATCTTGCCATTCTAAAACAATATCTTTTGTTATATAGTTTTCATAAATGACTTCCTTGCCTTCTCGATTCATATATTTTTTTAATATCGCTTTCCCATTTTCATCCAATACAGTTTGAGAAAATTTGATGCCATTTTTAGTATAATGATCTATAAAATGAACTTTCCCATTTTTATCAAGCCATTCTACTCGATTTACAATCCTAGATTTATATTGTTTTTGATAAACAATTTTGCCGCGTATTTCTCCCATATCTTTTATCCATGCTTCATCATTATTACCTTCGATTTCCCAGTATTTTGGAATTTCAATACCATTAAAAAACATCGACTTATCATTAGCTGAAGTTGGATTATCGGCAAAAAACTGATACGGGGAAGTTATATTATCTGGTAAAAATCCATCATCATGAATGACAATTGTATAATTTTGATGCCCTGCTAACTGCAAGGATTTATATAACACTTGTGTTTTAGAATCAAAGCGTTCAAATAAATTAATCATGCAGCACCTCTTCTATTAGTTTATTCCATTTTTGCTCTATTTGGGCAGTCATAAATGGTTTAGCAATTTCATAAGAAATTTCATGAGGCTGTTGAAGTCCTTTATTAAAATATTTAATCATATATTCAGCTAAGCGATTCACTATAACTTCCATGCCATCATCATTTAGTGAATTTGGAACCAAAAATCCATTCTTATTATTACGTATAAACGTTGGATTTCCATAATTCACATCAAAACCTAACATACTCAATCCGGAACCAACCGCTTCCATCAGTGTGAGTCCGAATCCCTCACTCGTCGATGCGGAGACAAACAATTCATATTTTGCGTAAATATCATCCAATTTAACATGTCCTAACATGTTGATATAACTTTGCGCATTATAATCATCAATTATATGCGTAATGTGTGCTTTTTCTGCACCTTCCCCATATATATCTAATGTTAATTCTGGGACCTCTGCTTTGGCTTTTATTGCAGCCCGAACCAACCAGTCAATATGTTTCTCAGTTGCTAGTCGTGAAGCTGTAACCATAGCATACGGTTTGCGTGGTTGTGTAGGATATTTTAATTGATCCAAGCTTCCCACTGGTATCGTTCGAATTCTTGGTATAATCCCATAATATTTTTTGAATTGCTCTCGTAAAATTTTGTTTTGTAGATCTGTAGCTGTAATAAAGAAATCAATATCCTTCGCCTGTGAAAATTGATACTCATAGTAGTTATTCCATAAGATATGATTATCGTCTTTAATACTTTTACTAAAATGTTCGGCATGTACAACTACGCCAATCCTACTTGAGCCTTTATGTTGTAATACAGCTTGACCAATTTTAGAAGACCTATCTAAAATAATAATGTCTTGCTTTGTTAATTGTAATTGCTGGATAAAATAACCAACAAATTCTTCTTTACTATATAATTTAGCATCTTCAAACGCATAGATATTTGAATCACCATCAATATATTCATTATATACAATAGACCCATCTTCATTATAAAATTGCCTCATATAAAGTTTGGATTTATTATCATGTGGTGCGTAATATTCTGAGAAAATTCTTACATAACTATAAAAATCTTTCCTGATGAGCATGCCATTTACTACAAATTCAGCACGATCAACCAAATCTTTATCTACTTCTTTTAAATAACATGTTACAAAGGTTTGTGCGTTGTTTAGATAAAGTCTTTTGATTTTCCCCTTATGCTCAACATGTGTGACCTCTGTTCCAAGCTTACTTTTAATATCTTCAATTGTATAAGACGTTGGCGCTATCTTTATATCTGTAAAATATTGATACAACCATATTACTTCAGTATCATGAAAACCCATATTACTTGTTAGTGTTTGAATATTTTCAGACTGAATAAAGTCTAAAAATATAAACTTCATCGAATGTTGCGTATTTCTTAGCAATTTTGCACGATATGCCTGTGCATATTCAACACCACTACTCGCCCATCCTATGCCAAAATTCATATTATAAATCGTCATTTCAATACACCTCAATAATTATGGGAAATGAATGACTAAATCACCATCTTCGTCATAGGTAATCATACTCTGACAGAGATTTCTAATTATATTTCCCTTGATTTTATAATTCATACTTTCAAAAGAATCTAGCGCGCTTTTGTGATATTCAAAAATCGCATTGCGCTGTCCACTTTGTCTATTATTTACACTACCCTTTAATTGCTGTAAATTATCAACTTGATTAATCCAACCACTATTAATCGCTTTCAAAATAGATTTTTGTGCAAATCTAAGATAGAAATATTCGTTTTTTAAAGCTACTTCCTTCTCCTTTAACTGCTTATTGAATTGACTCATTAAAAATTGGAGAACATTTTCTTTACTCGTTAAATCTATTTAACTTATATCTTCATCAAACTTAAAACTTATATTTTTATAGATACAATCTTCAATTCGCATTAACTAAAAAGACGAAAAAACTGTTTTCAAAAATTTGTGAAAACAGTTTTTCGTCTTTTTAGGTGAATTTAATCATACCTTTCTTCTTAATCAAATTAATATGTCACATTATTTTTGGGTAGTATCTTCCCCCAAATATTTCTCTGACGATTTTTTTAATTCTCCATCATCTTTTAATGCTTTTATACCTTTATCTATAGCTTTTTTCTTATCTGCATTATCTTTTTTGAATGGGAAACTGGTAGGTTCAACATTGATTGCTTTTTCTATGAATTTAATATCTTTCCCTTTTTTGTTTTTCTCTGCAGATAATACCGAACTGGAATTAATGTAGCCATCTATAGGTTTATTATCTAAATCTAACATAGCACTTTCTCTATTTTCATAGGTCTTAGTTTTAATATCATACTGTTTGTCTTTATTAAACTGCTCTAAAGCCTCTGTATGATTTGATCCCATGACTCCGGCAACTTTTTTGCCTTTTAAATTTTGATATTCATTAATGTTTTTAATAAAAATCCAGACCTAAAACAGACTTTTTATCTTTTCTAGTAGATGTTTAGATTTTATATACTAAATCTAAAAAAGCCCTCACTCCCGTATAGTGAGGGCTTTTTTTAGATAGGATTAGGATTAGCATCGCCAATTTTCGCTCAATGATTCAAAGAAGATATGTTTGCGTTACTGAAGTCAGCAATCATGGTGTGAACAAGATAACTTACTGTAAGCTTCAGATTTTTTCTATATAAATATACTGGATTTATTTATCTTATGCACTGTTTTTCCTCGTCTTATAACATTACAATCCTAATGCAGCTACTAAATCAACAATTGGTTTTAATAATCCTGATAACATGTTTATCACTCCATTTCTATATAAATATACTAGCTATTTCATATCTTATACACTATTACTCATGCCTTAAAAATTACAATCCTAATGCAGCTACTAAGTCAACAATTGGTTTCAATACGCCTGATAACATATGTATCACTCCATTTCTAATAGGTATACACATATATTATCTGAATATTCTATTTTTTAAAAATTTGTGTAAAAAAACATAACTTCAAAAGTCATGTTTTCTCACATAAAAGCCTATTCGATGCGCTCTATTTCAGGTTTGAAATACTGTACCTACAACTATAAACACCTATTTCACACCACTAATATTATCTTGTGATACTTTCTTTGTCATAGCGATAATATGCCGCTTCTTCTTCATCAACACGTTGCTCATAATCTTTAAATAGTGAAATATGATTATTTTTTATCTCTACTTGATATCCGAGTGCTTCAGCAAACACAACAATATCAATATAGCTTTGGTTGTCGAATTTTTGACAAGCATGATTTTCTATATGAGAAATATCGTTTGAAAACACATCAATTGCTACGTCTTGGCGCAACCAATAGCGTTGTTCTGAAATAAGTGTTTGATCATGATAAAGTGGTAATGCTACACGATTTAACGTCACATTATAATCAGCTCCATCCTTAAATTTAATCACTGATGGTTTGTCTCGAACAATATGAACGTCGCCTCCGATAATGACACCTTCTCGCGTATCATCAGCGCCACCTGAGGCTGCATTTGTTTTTTCATCTATCTGTAAACCATGTACATCTCCAATATAAATTTCAGGTTTACGTTCAAATGCATGTCCTTTAGCAATCAGTTTTAAAATTGTACTTTGCGTAAACTGAGGTTCCCATTCAATACGTGATGGGTTACTACTATAAATTCTCGGTTCATCAATCGCTTGTTGAATGGTCATATCAAAGTCAATCACATTGATTAGTGTTTGAACAACACTTGCGATAATACTAATCGCTCCCGGCGCTCCAACTTCAAGTATAGGTTTACCATTTTTAGTAACAATAGTCGGTGCCATGTTGCTCAATGAACGTTTCCGTGGCTCAATTTCATTTATGCCACCTGTCACAACATCAAAGCCATCAATCGTTGTATTTAATAGGACTCCATAGCCCGGAACTGTCATACCCGAACCATAGATCATACCTATAGAAGTTGTGAATGATGCCACATTGCCATATTGATCTGTTACTGAAAAATGCGTTGTTTCAGTATGTTTTTCATCAACATCAGTATGTGCTATAGATGAAGGGATGCTAGTGCCGTGCTCGATATCAAAATTCGCCCTGTTACCTTGTATTAAATTGCTACGTTCTTTTAAATAACCTTCATCAATTAAAGCATCTACAGGAATATCATAAAAGTCATCGTCTGCTAAATAATGTGCACGATCACTGTATGCAATATGCATTGCTTGAATTAAATGATTCAAATAATCGGTCGAGCGTGGACCCATTGATTGAATATCAAATTGCTCTAATAATTTTAAAATCTGAATTGTAGTGATGCCACCAGAACTAGAAGGTCCCATTGCATGAATATCATAACCTCTGTAATTAGCTGAAATCGGTTGCTTAATACGTATATCATATGCTGCTAAATCCTTTTCAGTCATTGTTCCACCATTTTCTCGAACGATATTCACGAGTTGATTAGCGATGTCACCTTTATAAAAAGCACTAAATCCCTCATCTCTTAAAATACGAAATGTTTTCGCAAGATCGGGCAGCGTTATCCAATCTCCTTCATGGAAATAGTCATCGTGTGTATTAGTATATACTTTACGTGTTTCAGCAAATTTGTGGATGCGCTCAATTTGATGCCAAGAATATTTTTCAGTAGCCCAGTTCGCTCGATGTCCTTTTTCGGCTTGTTCAATTGCTGGGTTAATTAAATCCTCCAATGATAAATTACTATACTTTGCATGAATGTATTCAAATAATTTAGGAATAGCTGGAACTGCTACTGTTTTACCGTGCGTACTTAATTCAAAAAATGTCTTATGTTGCCCTTTGTCATCGAGATAAAATTGACGGTCTATATCTGCTGGCGCTGTTTCTCGTGCATCAAAAGCCGTTATTTCTTTTGTTGCGTTATCAAAATAGAGTAAGTACCCCCCGCCTCCAATTCCTGAAGTAAAAGGTTCAACTACATTCAAATAAAGCTGTATAGCGATGACGGCATCCATTGCATTACCGCCTTGCTCTAATACTTTTTTCCCCACTTCGGCTGCTAGAGGATGGGATACAGAGATAAGCCCTTCTGTAGATTGCGTCTCGTTATGTACTTTGTGATTATTTGCTGACATCTAATGCCTCCTTAATCATAATGAAAAGTTAGGACCGTTATAAGACCTAACTTTTCTATGAGTTATTTGCTTGTTTGATTCATTTCTTTTTCAACTTGTTCTAAATTTTGTCGTTGCTTATTTCCCGTGTCTAATAACGGCGTAACAGGTGATGCAATTCTAAACTTATCGCCTCTATAGAATTTAATAAACTGATCTTGATCTACTGCATTAACAACTGCTCGTCTTAAGACTGGTTGATCTTTAAATATACCTCTTTTACTATTCAACATTAAAAATACTGATTTGCGACCGTTTTTACGTGCAATACTTAAATCGCTATCAGATTTAATTAGATCAAAGTTCTTTTGATCCACATCCGCTAACATATCAATCGAATGGTTTCTTACTTCAGAAACTGTATTGTCTGGATCATCATTAAATTTCATCGTTATGTTTTTAATTTTCCCGGGTCCATAGGCATCATTTTCTTTTTCATTAAAACCAGGATTACGTTGTAACGTCGCTTGATATGAATTTTTCTTAGTCATAATGTAAGCACCACTTGCATAGAGTTGGTTTTTCCCACTATCTTTGGATGGTACAGTGCTACTATCACCATAATCTTTTGATTGTTTGTCATCATTCATTTCTGTAACATATTTTTTAGACAAAATACCTGCCGATGAATGTGTGAGGTAATTCACTTCTTTAGGCATGGGTTGATCTGTAGTAATTTTAACCATTTGATATTTTCCATCTTTATTACTTACTTGTGAGTCATCCGTAGTTAAAGATTTGACTTGATGTTGCTTTATTAATTTATCATATACAGATTGGTTACCTTTACTTTTGATATTCTTTAGGTTCTCTATATCGGAATCCGATAACTCACTTATGTTTTTAATATGTTGATGCATATTGTAGGTGTTATTATCAGGAACTGAGTGTTGATCTTTGGCACGATTTAGTGAGAATGTCACGTCGTCGGCAGTTACGCTTTCATTTGTACGCTTAGCTTGACCATTCTCAACTTTCGCAAAGTAATCATCATCACGTAATAAGAAATAAAATTCATTATTCTCTTTATTTGTAGCATAATCACGACTTAAAGAACCTTTAGTTGTAATCTGGTCATTTTCATCTAATGTTAATAACCGCGTATACATATTCATATCTATACCATAAACAGATGGCGCTATTGAACGAATTGGATCCAATGTAGAAATCTCACCATCAGGTTGCGTCATTACAAGCGGTCTCGTATCACGCTCTTTTTTATTTTTATAATCAAATTGTTGCCATATTAATGCGCGAGAGTTTGGTAATCCTACGCTATTTTTATCCAATACTTGATTGTCATAAACTAAATTTTTCTTCGCGCCATATAAAGGTGCCATATAAGCTTTATTAAAGATAACTTCATCTTCTAATGCTTTATATGCTTGTTTGGCTTCTGATTTTTCTTCCGTAGATGCAGTATTAATCATTTGATCTATTTTCTTATTTTTTAACAAACTGTTTGACCCTTCGGAACTAAATAAAGCGCTCATTGAATAGTTAGGATCACCGAATACAGTCGTCCAATCATCGATTTGAATATCATAATTTCCTGCTTCTCGTTGTGTTCGATAGCTTCCATAGTCAGGTTGGATGTTCATTTTCACATTAAATCCTGCCTGTTCTAACTGTTCTTTAACAATATTCATATCATTTTCATAACTTGCTTGTCCTAAAAAACGAATTGTAGGTTTTTTACCTTTAACATCTACTTTTTGGGCTTTATCCGGCAATTCAGATTTGGTAGGAACACTACAACCGCTTAAAATTAATGCCAAACTTAACGTGGCGATACTTATGATTTTCTTCAACTTCGTTCCCTACCCTTCTATTGAATTTTTGGATCGAGTGCATCACGCACTGCATCTCCAATAAAGTTAAATGATAAGACAAGCAACATAATACATAATCCAGGAAATACTGCGAGGTTACTATGTGTTTCAAGATAATTACTACCTGTACGTAAGATATTTCCCCACTCAGGTACTTCTGGCGATACGCCTAAACCTAAAAAGCTTAGACTACTTGTTGTTAATACCACTACACCTATGTTAAGTGAAAAACGTACAATCATTGGTGACAAGGCATTTGGCAGAACATAACTCCATAAAATGCGTAAAGTACTTTCCCCTGTGATACGTGCTGCATCCACGTACTCTGTACGTTTGACTTCTAATACATTGGCGCGCATAGTCCTTGCGAAAGAAGGAATATTTCCAATACTCAATGCAATGATTAGATTCATCGTACTTGCTCCAAATGAAGCTATAATCGCAACAGCTAATAATAAGGATGGAATAGCAAAAATGACATCTAGGAAACGCATAATAGTGTTATCTACCTTCACAAAATAACCAGCAATCATGCCTAAGATCATACCTAATATTACAGATATCACCACAGAAATAATTGAAATAAAGAACGTTAATTTAGTGCCCACCACAATGCGCGTAAATAAATCACGACCAAAATCATCTGTCCCAAATGGATGTACCAAACTAGGGCGTTTCAATAAATCATTAAATTGATTTTGTGTGGCCAAAGTGGTATCAAACACAAAGTTAGACGCAGTAGATAAGGTCAACATAAACACTAGAATAATCATACCAATCATAGCAATACGATTTGACTTCATTTTCTTCACAAAAGATTCCCAGCCATTGTAAATACCTTTCATAGAAGTTTGGTAATATCGCAGAACGCTCACAAACATAAGTAATGTAAATACATTTCCAGTAAACGTTGCCGCAATAAGTATCACATAGACTACGTAGCGTAAAGTTTGATTATAACGCCAATACCTTTCACACATTGCAATCACAGTGATTAAAATTGTAAGAATGACAAGTGCCAATTGCGCTATATAAAATGTATCTGCTACATACCCTTTAAATAAATTAATACATCCTGTCAATATAGTAACTATATATGTGAAAACTGCACATATTGTGAAGAAATGTAAGGAAGCTATTTTTGATTTTCTTTGTGACATATAATTACTCCCTTTCCTTAATTTCACTACGAAGTTTTGGATCGACGATTGCATAGAAAATATCAATCGCTAAATTGACCAGCGATATGACAATTGAAATATAAACTACACCGCCCATAACTGCAGGTATGTCAGGGACAAGTTGTTTCTGAACGATATAGCGGCCAATACCATTAATGTTAAAGACTTGCTCTGTTACAGCCGACCCACCAAGTAATTCTGCAACAAGTAAACCGATTAGTGTAATGATTGGAATAATTGCATTTTTCAATATATGTCTAGTGACGACTTGTGTTGTTGACAAGCCTTTAGCATATGCTGTCATCACGTAATCATTTCTCATGACTTCTAATACAGAAGATCTTGTCATGCGTGTGATAGAGGCAGCAATCGCTGTCCCAATCACCAACACTGGTAAAATTAATGATAAAGGATTATCTGGCATATAAGATGGTGGCAGGACGTCTAATTTCAGTGAAAAAGCTAATATAAATAACAAACCTTGCCAAAAATTAGGAATCGATAAACCAATGAGCGCTAGTGTCATAAGTATGACATCTAACCAACTGTTACGTTTTAGAGCGCTCACAACACCAATAGGGATGGCAATTACAACCGCAATAATTAACGCAATCACAGTAAGTAATAATGTAATAGGTATTCTTGAAGCCACAGCATGTGTTACGACTTCATTCCCTTTATACGTCGTACCTAAATCGAATGTAAATACACCTTTAATTGCATCCCATAACTGCACAAGATAAGGACTATTTAAATGGTGCGCTTCATTAAATTGATAGATTTGCGCCTTCGTTGCATCTGGTCCTAATATACTGTATGCAGCATCTAATGGAGACAGATAAAGAATAGTAAATACAACAACTATCACTCCAATAATAACGACAACCGCCATTACTATACGTTCAAATATGTATCGGATCATTGGATTTAAATAAAAACTCAGTACAATAAACAAAGGAATAGCAAATATTATTTTTAATGCAATTAAGTTTTTAAATAAAATACCTTGATAAAATGAAGTAAAATCATTTGTAGTTTTTGTATCGTTATTACGGTAGCGCCGACGATATATTTGATGTGCTTCCTTTTGCAGTTGCATATCAGATCGAAGTTGTTCTAAAAATATATACTTTTGCTTTAATGCAGCAACGATTTCTTCAATTTCAGAAGTTTGTGCTGGCTCAGTTATTTTATCCGCTATGATTAAATACTTACAAATTGCATATATAAAAAGCGGTAAACTTAATAGAGAAAAAAGAATGCGATAAAACGTTTTGTTATATAATCGTTTGAAAGCCTGTTGATAATGGTTAATAAAATATCACTCCTTGTAACTTATACTCGAGTAGATTAGTATGATATATAAAGTATAGATTAAAAGTAACTATTTGTGAATAGGGAGGAATTACCTCATGCCAACTTTATTAGAGGTCAAAAATCTAGGCGTGACTTTCAATTATGAAGAAACATCAATTCAAGCTGTTAAAGACATTAGTTTCAAACTAGATAAAAAGAAAATTTTAGGAATTGTTGGGGAGTCTGGTTCTGGAAAAAGTATTACTGCAAAATCAATTATGGGTTTGTTACCTGATTATCCTGACCATACTTTATCGGGTGAGATCATATTTAACGATGCCCATTTAAATAACTTTTCGAATCAATCCTTTCAGAAAATTCGTGGCAAAGATATTGCGATGATTTTTCAAGATCCTATTTCATCATTGAATCCACGTATTACAATAGGTAAACAAATTACTGAAGTTATATTGCAACATAAGAAAATTGATAAAAAACAAGCAAAAGCGATGACAATTGATATCTTAGAAAAAGTAGGCATTCAAAACATAGAACGTAATTTTAATGCTTATCCCTATGAATTTTCCGGTGGCATGCGTCAACGTGTCATGATTGCAATGGCACTCGTATTAGAACCACAAGTATTAATCGCAGATGAACCGACTACCGCACTCGATGTAAGTACACAAAATCAATTACTCGAACTGATGAAAAGCTTATATGAATACATTGATACATCTATTTTATTTATCACACACGATTTAGGTATCGTTTACCAATTTTGTGATGAACTTATAGTCATGAAACAAGGCGAAGTTGTAGAAAGCGGTAGTGTCGAAACCATATTTCAAAACCCACAATCTGCATATACGCGCCACTTAATTGACTCTATTCCAGATTTATACGCGCCCAAAACGCCGCGTCAAATAAATAGCGATACACTTTTGAAGTTTGAAGATGTGAGTGTCGATTACCCTATAGGCAATGGCGCACAGTTTAGAGCGGTAAAACATGTCAATTTAAACATTAAAAGTGGAGAATCTTTAGGTATTGTTGGCGAATCCGGTTCCGGAAAATCATCTCTAGCTAAGACGGTCGTCGGTCTAAATGAAATCTCAGAAGGCTATATTTGGTATAAAAATCTTCCTTTAAATCTATTTAGCGCTAAAGAAATGAAAAGTTTAAGAAAGGATATCCAAATGATTTTCCAAGATCCTTATGCTTCCATTAATCCAAGGTTTAAAGTGATTGATATTATTGGCCGACCTTTGAAAATTCACAATATGATAAATGATGAAAATGCATTAGAAACAGCAGTCATTGCATTGTTACATCGCGTGGGGCTTGATGAAAGTTTCCTTTATCGTTTTCCTCATGAATTATCAGGTGGCCAACGCCAAAGAATCAGTATCGCACGTGCGATTTCTATGAATCCAAAAGTTATCGTCTGTGATGAAGCAGTCTCTGCACTAGATGTCTCTATCCAAAAAGAAATTATCCAGTTATTGAAGCAATTACAAGAAGATATGGGTATTACATACATCTTTATAACGCATGACATGGGTGTTATCAATGAAATGTGTGACCGAATCGCTGTAATGCAAAATGGCAAAATTATTGAACTCAATGATACTGAACGTCTTATCACAAATCCACAAGCACCTTACACGCAAAAACTTATATCGGAAGTCCCAACAGTTCCCAAATATTAGGCTATTCATCTGTATTACCGATGACATCCTACAAAAATGACACCAATAGTATTTAACTATTGGTGTCATTTTTTCTTTAACTTCACAGAGATACCTTGTATATTATTTAACTAAAGACATAATGGTATGCACTTCTCTCTTTGCTTAGTATCATTTAAATGGTAGTCCAAAACAAAAATATTTTATGTTATTATAAATAAGGTGTTTTTTTAAATACCATAATATTTTAAAGGGACAGATATCATGTGAATAAGAACTTAGCTTTTATAATACAAGCCTTAACCTTTTTGATTGCTATTGTTTATGCGCTATGGAATTTCTACACGTCATCTTATGTAACTGCTACAGTATTCCTAATTTGGGGAATAGTTATTATCAGTTCTATGATTGTTAAATTTAAAAATAGACATAACGTTGAAGATAAATAAAATTTTGAGTTTAGAAAGAGGATTGTAATTCTAGTCGTAATTGTATGAGTGATTGCTTTTTTCATCAATTTGATAGAAGCACTATATCTCGTATGGAAAACTTATCAATTAAAGTAAACTCATGCTTTAAGAGAATACATACTTGTCATGTTAAATCCAAAAATTAAAGCGATTTATCACATCATTCGCTGACATTTTAGGATAATCGCTTTGATTGGTGCAATCATCATTGTAAACCTAAATTTTCATATAAAATCAGTTACTTCTAGTCTTGTTAACATCGTTTTTTCAAGATAATGGCACTAGCGCTATTACCTTATTTTTTTACACACCACTATGACTAATGCTGTTTTGTTATCACAATATAAAAAAGTGAATGTTGCCATTCACTTTTTCACTAAATTATAATTGTTAGATTATGGTCATGTTATTAATTTTTGAGTATTAATGCTGTTATAATTCTATTTTCTGAAAATGTTCAACAATTGGAAATGGTTCATAATAATGGTGTAACATCGTTTTCCATTTTTCATATTTCTCAGATTGGCGAAAACCTATAGTATGGTCTTCTAATCGCTCCCATTTTACTAATAATAAATATTTACCCTCAACTTCAAAACACCTATGTATTGAGTGTTCAATATATCCCTCCATCGAAGCAATAATCTTCGATGCTTCTTGAAATGTTAATTCAAAATCATGCTCCATACCCTCTTTGACTTGTAACATTGCGCCTTCCAGAATCATTCAAAATCCCTCCACTATATATAATTTCATTACATAATTATTCATTTACTATCCCTTTTTCTACTGTCAAAATGGCCTACTAAAAAATCAAAAGTGCTAGTTGTTAAGTTAATATCAGAACTTAGACGAGTTGCAACTTTTTAAGATTCATCTATAAACGACTTGCCTAAATTATGAAGCAGTACTCAGGGAAATATACATAAAAAACTGCCACAAAGTTGGAAACTTTGCTGACAGTCTAAGACTAGTATTTGAACGAACGTTTAATTATTTTTTGTTTTTTAAGTTACTTTCGATTTTTTCAATTTCTTTTTTGGATAAGTCTATAGGGTACTCTCCATCTTTTGTATCTTTTTTAAGTGCTTGTTGCGGTTCTTTTGAATGATATAGCTTTATGATTTTTTTATATGTTTGATTATTTTTTTCACTGTCTTTTGTCGCTACAACATTAATGTATGGTTTTACTGCATCATTTTTAGCATTTTCAGTATAAATTGGATCTTTCCTAGGATCTAATCCTGCTTTTGAAGCTACCCCATTATTAATTACTGATAAATCAACATCCGATAACGCTCGCGCAGTTTGTTGTGCATCTACAGCTTTAAATTTTAACTTTTTAGGATTTTCTTTAATGTCTTTAATCGAGCCACTTAAATCAAAATCTTTATCTAGCTTAATAAGCCCTGCTGCTTCTAATAATTTTAATGAACGCGCTTGGTTTGAAACATCATTTGGCACAATGACTTTCGCACCATTTCTTACCTTTTTAATATTTTTAATATCATCTGAATAAATGCCCAATGGAGCTAGAACAGTAGTGCTTAAGGATGAAATATCTGCATCTTTATGCGCTTTTTTATATTCATTTAAAAATGCAAAGTGCTGGAATGCATTCATATCGATATCACCATCACTCAAAGCTTTGTTAGGTACATTATAATCAGAGAATTGTTTAATCTCTAACTCAATATCTTCTTCTTTAGCTAAATCTTTAACCTTCTCCCAAGCTTTAGTATCATTTGAAGCAACACCAATAGTCACTTTCTCTTTACTTCCTGAACATGCTGCTAACACAAATAAAGCAGAAAGCACTAAAATTAATAATCTTTTCATATTAAAACTCCCTTATGTTAATTTCTTCTAATTGTTTTAGATAAATAATTGCCTAGTGATTGGATGATTTGTACAATAATTACCAATACTACAACAGTAATTATGATGACCAATGTATCAAAACGTTGATAACCATATACAAGCGCTAAATCACCAATTCCTCCACCACCAACGGCACCTGCCATAGCTGTAGCTCCTACGAGTCCTATGATCGCAGTCGTAATCGCTAATACGAGTGAACCTAGTGCTTCTGGCAATAAGAAGTGCCAGATAATTTGTACTGGGGACGCCCCCATAGCTTTAGCTGCTTCCACAATCCCCTCGTCTACTTCTAATAGTGAGTTCTCTACAAGTCGTGCAATATAAGGAGCTACATACACTGTTAATGGTACAATTGCTGCTGTTGTGCCAATAGATGTACCAACTAATAATTTAGTGAACGGTACAATTGAAATCAATAAAATAATAAACGGAATAGATCTTAATATATTAATCACTGGATTCAATATTTGGTGAACAATCGTATTCGGCCATATCCCCTTTTTTCTGGTAGCAACCAGTAGTACACCGAGTGGTATACCTATTATTGCTCCAATAATCAATGAAACTGTAACCATATATAATGTTTGATATAAAGACTCAAACAACTGTGCGCTATCAATACTTGAACCAAGCATATGACTAAACCTCCTCAAACGTAATAACTTTATTTTGGAAATATTGTTCTACTATATCTTTATTAAAGTGTTGGTCTTTTTCAAATCTCAGCCAAAGGTAACACACCGTTTCCTCTTGAATCGTTGACATAGAGGAAAATAGTACATTGACGTTCAATTGATATTTTTGCGTTAATTCATTTAAAATAGGTTGTTCAATTTGCTCCGTTTCTAAAAATAATTTATAGTCTATGTAATTTTGATCTGGTCGATGGTTAAATACTGCTTTCAGTGACTTGGATGGTTCTGTATTGATAACAGTAGATACAAAGTTTTTAGCCGTGCTTGTTTGAGGATGACTAAATACATTCTTAACATTTCCAATTTCTACAACTTCCCCTTGTTCCATTACAGCGACCCTATTACAAATTTTTTGAATAACACCCATTTCATGTGTAATGATTAAAATTGTAATGCCAAATGTTTGGTTTACACGTTTTAACAAATCTAAAATCGAACTCGTTGTCGCAGGGTCTAAAGCACTTGTAGCTTCATCGCACAGTAAAATTTTAGGATTCGTTACTAAAGCACGCGCAATCGCTACACGCTGCTTTTGTCCTCCAGAAAGTTCATCTGGGTACTGATGTATTTTATCCGACAAATTAACAAATGCTAACATTTCTTCTACTTTTTTCTTAATATCATTCTTATTTTCCCCACTCAAAATAAGCGGCATTGCAACGTTTTTATATACCGTACTTGAATTTAACAGGTTGAAGTGTTGGAAAATCATTCCAATCTCTTTTTTTACAGCTCTCAATTCTTTTTCTTTATATGTATCTAGTGCATGGCCATCGACGACCACTTTACCTTCACTCACACGTTCTAATTGATTTACTAACCGAACTAGTGTGCTTTTTCCAGCGCCACTATAACCAATAACTCCAAATATGTCATGCTTATTCACGGTAAATGATACATTTTTCAAAGCATGAATACGTTCTTTTTTCTTGTGAAATACTTTATTTACATGTTCAAATTCAATCAACGCGTAGCCCCCTCCATTAATCCTTACTAATCTAATAAGAATAATGAAATTATAGGCTATTATCTTTTAAGCGTCAATATAAATTCAGAATTCATTGAATTTTTAAAAAATAATGCGAAAGTTATTTTACATATGCTGTTATAAAAAATATTTCGCTATCATAATCGGAACGTTGTTAATGATATTCTAATAACTTTTCGCCTGTGATTTCATTAAAAAAGACTGCAATTTTTAATAAATTACAGTCTTAGTCGCTTATAAAGTGTTTCTTATTTTATCAAACCATATAAATCGTTAATAGAACTTCATCCGTCGTTCTTGAGGCATAACCAACAAATATTTTTTCCATTAACCATTTATATGGAGTATCATAAGTCTCAAATATCGGTACAGTACGAAAGTAATATAACTCAGAATCAATAAATTCTCCTTTAGTTACTGCCTTTTTATAACTTTCTGGCACTGTGCGTATGCCATTATTCTCTATATAAATCGTTGCGCCGTCAGTTAATTTTATGGCATATCTCGCAGACAATGTGCACTTTCCATCTGAATCAATCAGTTGGCTATCAACTCCTCCAGGCAATACATGCCCAGAAACATGGTTTCCAGATACCGTACCAGATTCAATAGGTATTAACTGTCGTCTCCCCACGATATCATCTTGACCAACTACTATTGGTTTTCCTACTTTCATTCTAATTTCAAATATTTTTTCATTCATTGATAATCATCTCATAACTTTGTGTTTAAAATACTAGTTTGCCATCTCTAATATCTTGAGTCATGCCTTCATATGGCGCTAATGCAACAACTTGTTCATTATCTATGCCGGGCTGTCCTACATATGTTATTGTCGCAAACTCAGGAACAACATATTTAGGATAAGTTTCGTATTTTTCTCTAGATGCTTCCATTAAATCTATATAATCATTTTGGTAACAAACTGTAATATCTGGACGTTCGTGAACCCATTTAGGGAAGAAAATCACGCCATGCATAATATTTTTGTCTGGTACAAAATTCAATGAAACGTCTGTCCCTGTTGGTTCTGTCCAAGAAATTTTATATACGCCTTCAACAATTTGTACAATATCTGCACGTTGTTCTTTTACCCATCTACCTGCAACCATTCCTGAGTGGATACGATAGTCAATGGTATTTTCATTTTTTACGTACATTTCATATTCCCATCCATTATCATAAGTATAAATCATATGTGTGCCTATAAAATCATTTAAAGTTTCCATAATTACCTCCTATATATGTAATTAATTACATGTTTACTTTTACATGATAATCCTTTAAACTAAATCTGTCAAAACATTCAGGAGTGAAAGATATGAAAAATGTTCTACAATACACAATTTTAGGGTTACTAAACAATAAAGCATTAACTGGTTACGAAATTTACAAATCTTTTAGTGAGGTTATTGGTGAGATTTGGACAGCTAAACATAGTCAAATCTATAACGAACTCAAAAAGTTATTACAAAGTGAGCATATCTATATTTCAAACATAGATGAATCTAGCAAAGTTACTAAAAAAGTATATAGTATTACATCACTTGGTAAAGAAGCACTGTATCATTGGATTGAAACGGCAGAAGAGGAAGAAAATAACAAAGATCCTTTTGCTATTAAAATATATTTCTTTGAGCACTTAGACCATGAAGACAAACAAAAATTATTATCCCAAAAGAAAAATGCTAAAACCGAAAAGTTAACTTACTTAAACTCTATATATAATCAACTCGACCCTCAGAATGATTTACAACACATTTTAATATTGAAAAAAGCTATATTACGTGAGCAAGCTTATATTGAATGGTTGGACTTCTGCGCTTCAGAGTTATAGTTAAAAGAGCCTAGGATATCATCCCAGGCTCTTCTATAAATCCAGCTATAATTACAATTAATTTTTTTCTAAAAATGTTAAAAATTCAGCTACTTCTTTTTGAGTTTTTAAAGAACAAAACGTTCCATCCTCATTTCTCAGTCGATCTTTTCCTGATATTAATAGCATACCTTCCTCTTGCATTTGTGGATTTAAAATTTTCAAATGTTTGAGTAATGATTGATAACATGACTCTCCATGTGGGCTATTTACTATAAAAGAAACAGGTTTATCATAAAGTACAGCTGAAGCTACTAACCATTCTAATGCGTTTTTCAAAGCTGCAGGTACACCTTTTATATACTCCGGAGTGGCGATTACAATATGATCACTTTGCTCTATATCATTCATAAAATTTTTAATAATGGTTGGATAATCTTCGTATTCAATATTAGAATGAAATATCGGAAAATCATAAATTTTATTATAAATTTGAAATGTATGATTTGTAGAAAGGCTTTGCTTTAAATCAAGTAATAATTTTTGATTCTGAGAATTACGATGATTACTTCCACATAATGCCATGAATTTTTTCAACTTACTCCAAATCTCCTTTTCATCCTATTTTTTGTACACCTTTGAAATCTATTCGAAATCATGATTATGTTATTATATTACATTGCGCAATAGCTGATTTGAATTATACCTCTTATGCTATTAATAAGCGTTATTGTACAAGAAAATATCTGTATCATAAAGAAATTAGAATTCAGAAGTAAACATGCCCATTATGAAAGTATCTAAGTCACTATATTTTGTTCGAATCCGCTGCTACACAATCTTTTAACACAGGAAAGGATTCACTTCCTCCGTTATTTTTAACGGTTAGTGCACTGACATGATTGGCAAATTGTACTGCCTCTTTTAAATGATATCCTTGAGTTAAACTATAAACAAAAGCGCCTATAAAAGAATCTCCAGCTCCAGTAGTATCTATAGCTTTGACTTCTTCTGCAGGCACATGAAAAATTTGTTTCCCATCATTTAAGACAACACCTGATTTACCTATCGTTAAAACAATCGTTGTTTCTATTTTTGAATACAATTCTTGAGCTGCTTCAAACGCTTGCTTGACGTTTGATACGACTTTACCCACCATAAATTCAGCCTCTGTTTCATTAACGACCAAATAGTCTAGCTTTTTCAATATATTTTTTTCTATGTTTCGGGCAGGTGCATTATTCAAAATAATCGTTGTATTATCGTTGTATTTTTTTATCACATAATCATTAACATGAGCTGGAATCTCCTGTTGCAATATAATATAGTCTGCGGATTTAAACAATGCGTCCTCTTTTTCAACATCTTCTATATCAAGTAAATAATTCGCTCCTTTTAAAATAGTACTATGATAGTCTCCATCATATAATACATTGACTAATCCTAAACCACTCTGCCCTTTTTGTTTTATTTTCTCAGTATGAATACCTGCTGAACGCATAGAGCCAATCAGTGCTTCACCAAATCGATCTTCTCCAACTTTTCCAATGAGTGTTGTATTTAATCCTAACTTCGCACATTGTACAGCTTGGTTTGCCCCTTTTCCACCTGGTCCTTGCAGTAAACTATCTGCATAAAACGTTTCACCTTTATGTGGTAAACGTTCCTGCGTTAATATTAAATCGTAATTCAAACTACCTAACACAACAACATTTTTATTTTCCATTTGAATATAAACCCCTTTATTCAATAACGGTAGTCTTTAACAACATCACTTGTTTTTATTAAACTTTCAGAGTATTCTTCAGACCCTTTAATAGCTAAATTTGTATAAAGCGCATCTAATATCGTTAACTGTACAATACGTGCAGCTGCATTTTCTCCTGTAATAGGTGTGTTTTGTGCTGTTGAAACAAGATTGACCTCTGCCACTTTTGTAATTTCACTATTCATATAGTTTGTCACACTAATAGTGTGTGCGCCTCTATCTTTTGCTGCTTTGATTACGTTCACAATATGTTGTGTAGTACCAGAATGCGAAACGCCTAACACAATATCCCCTTCATCAATCAATGAAGTGAACATGAGCTGCATATGTGAATCTTTATATACATGTGATACAATTCCTATTTTTAATAATTTATGTTGAAAATCTTCACATATAACCGAAGAACCACCGCTACCGACTAATATAATTTTATTATTTCTATTCTTGTTATTGAAAATTTCACACGCTTTATTGAACGCATCATAATTAAAAATATCTAATGTTTCTTGAAGTGCTAACATCGCATTTATTAAAACTTTTTCTGCAATAAGCGTATTAGAATCTTCTTTCCTGAAATCAGAATATTCTTCATAAGACTCTGATTTGTGCGTGTTTTCAATATATGCTTTTATCGATTTCTTCAATTGTAAATAACCGCTGCATTGCAACTTCTTACAAACTTTTGTAATTGTCGCTTCACTTATTTTTAAATGTTTTGCTACATCGCTAATTGTACTTTCTGCTAGAACTTCATAATTATTTGCAATAAATTGAGCAACTCGACGTTCTTTATTTGCTAGAGAAGGCGAAATGCTTCTTGCATATAAAACAATTTCTTTACCAGTGAATGTTTTACTTTCCATAAGATAGAAAATCCTTTCATTTGGATACGTTTCAATTATGTTATCACAATACCTCAATTTATATCTACATTTTTTATTTTCGATTTTACAAAAGTAAAATATTAACAATTATTAAGCTTACAATAAAATATTTTCGGTAAAATAATTTGTTTTTATTTACTTTATTGTGAAATATTATTAACATTTTCAATAATCAGTGAACAACGTTTGGATACGTAAACACTTTGAAAGGATGACTAATTATGAACTTTTCAGCAAGATTAAATTCATTTAAAACTAAACCCGAACTCTTTTTTAATGAGGAGGACAATATCAATACCGTCTCATTAATTAAACGCATGGCCACAGTGGAGGGGCTGACTCAAATTGAACTCAATTACCCAGAACATTTCAAAAAAAATACCCTTACCGAAATCAATGAAGCATTAGAAAATTCTCATTTAACAGTAAGTGGTATAGCTTTGCGATTTAGTGAAATATATGATGATGGTGAATTTATTAATCCTGATGACAGTATAAGAAATAAAGCCATTAAAACAACTAAAGAGGCTATAGAGACCTGTAAAAAATTAGGGGGAAATACAACTACTATTTGGTTGGCAAATGATGGATTTGATTATCCATTCCAAATAGATTATGAAAAATCTTGGGATAAAACTGTTGCAGCTTTAAGGGATATAGGAGAACAATATCCCGAAATGAATATTAGTTTTGAATATAAACCTTATCAACCAAGGTCTTTTGCTCTCGTTGGTGATATTGGGTTAACACTTTTATTATTAGATGATGTCAATTTACCTAATTTTGGAGTAACTTTAGATTTTTGTCATATGCTAATGAAAAAAGAAAATCCTGCATACGCTTTAGCACTTGCAGCAAGAAAAAACCGTTTGATGGGCTTTCATTTAAATGATGGTTATAAAGATAATGATGATGGATTAATGTTGGGTAGTGTCCACCTTTTACAAACTATAGAGTTTATATACTATGCCATAAAATATAACTATGAAGGTTTAATTTATTTTGATACTTTCCCTATTCGCGAAGATCCGGTTAAAGAATGTGAAATGAATATAGCTATGTATAAAAAACTTGAACAAACTATCTATGAGTATGGAGTAGAAAATATCGAGTATTTAATAAATACGAAAGACTCTACAGAAATACAAAAATTCTCTTATTCGCTCTTAAAGTAATAAGAAAATATGAATCATAGTTATTCAAAGGGGATGTTTTACATGCTTAGAAAAATAGGTTTACCTAGTAACTTAATTTGGGGATATATCGGATTAGTATTATTTATGATTGGTGATGGCATCGAACAAGCTTGGCTCGTACCATATTTAGTCGATCAGAATATGTCTGCCTCCGCAGCGTCATTTCTAATTACAATTTATGGTGTTACTGTTACTATTTCCGCATGGCTATCAGGCGTGTTTGTTCAAACTTTAGGGCCTAGAAAGGCTATGATATTAGGTACAATTGCTTTTTTAATAGGTAGCATAGGATTTATTGGTTTAGGGATGTATAGTTTGAATTATTATATCATGGCACCCTTTTATGCCATACGTGGTTTTGGTTATCCTATGTTTGCTTATTCATTTTTAGTGTGGATAAATTATAGTACACCACTAGAAAGAAGAAGTACTGCTGCGGGTTGGTTTTGGTTTATGTTTTCTTTAGGATTGAGCGTATTTGGACCTTTATATGCTTCTTTTATCATACCGATTGTCGGACATATCATTGCTATGTGGACAGGTATCATTTTCACGTTAATAGGGGCTTTTTTAGCTATTATTATTAACAAAGATCATGTACCTCAATCAGAAATCACAGATTTCAAAGTTTCAGAATTAATTAAAGCTGTGACCATTATCAAACGTCCCGTGATAGCAATAGGACTCATCGTTAAAAGTATTAATGGCTTTGCTCAATATGGCTTGTTGTTATTTTTACCTTTATACTTAAGGAAATTTGGTTATACAGACACAGAATGGTTAAGAATGTGGTCAACTATATTCACCGTAGCAATTTTTGCTAATCTATTCTTCGGATATATTGGCGATAAGTGGGGCTGGCGAAAAACCGTGCAATGGGTTGGCGGTGTATTTTATGCTTTAGTCATGCTGCTCATATACTTTGCACCTATGACGATTGGCCACAATTATTGGCTAATGACGATAATTTTATGTCTGTGTGGAATCGGTATGGCTGGTTATGTACCTTTATCAGCACTGTTCCCAATGCTTGCTCCAGATAATAAAGGAGCTGCTATGTCTGTGTTAAATTTAGGAGCTGGCCTGAGTACTTTTATCGCTCCAGCAATTGTAACTTTATTTTTCGAACCGTTTGGCGCTGGTGTTGTATTATTCATTTATTCAGGATTCTATATTATAAGTGCGATTCTTACGCCTTTCTTAAAAACACCTGAAGAGTTAAATGCTTAAATTATAAAAAGCCACTCACTAGTACTAGTGAGTGGCTTTGATATATTTATAGATATGTGCGGTGCATTAGCTTTAAAATTATAAATTTGGTAAATCGAATTTTTCACGTAACGTACCTGCTTTGTATTCTGTTTGTGTTAATCCACGTGATTGTAAAATCGGAACAACTTTATCAACAAAAAGCTGTAATTGTGTCGGAAAAAGTGGTGGCATAATATTAAAACCATCAGCCGCACCGATTTCATACCAATATTGCATCGTATCAGCAATTTTCTCTGGTGTACCAACAACAATATAATGGCCTCGAGCACCGGCTATTTTTTTCATAACATCTTCTAACGTTAAATTTTGCTCAATGGCTTCTTTTTTAATTAATTCATATCTACTTTTAATACCATTACCTTCAGAAGCATCTATATCAGCAAAGGGTGTCTTAATATCATATTGCATCAAATCAACATCCCCAACATAAGGTGACAATAGTTTTAATCCTATTTCTGGTAAAATCAAATCTTGCAATTCATTATAATTAGCCTGTGCCTCTGCTTCAGTATCACCAATTACTGGAAAAAGACCTGGCATGATAGTGAGGTCTGATTCTGATCTTCCTTGTTTCACCAATTTTGAACGTAATCTATCATTAAATACTTTCGCTTCTTCTGCATTTGTTTGTGCTGTAAAAACAACATCAGCAACACGAGCTGCTAAATCTGTACCGGTCGGCGAAGACCCTGCTTGAATCAATAATGGCTGCCCTTGTGGTGAATGTTCCAAATTAAGTGGGCCTTTAACCTTGTAATACTTACCATCATGGTTTACCTCATGTAATTTTGTTTCATCTACAAACACGCCTTCTACTTTATCCTTTTTAAAGGCATCTGGTTCCCATGACTTCCATAATTTATTGGCTACGTCTACAAATTCTTCTGCTTGCTCGTATCTTAAATCATGATCAACGTTCACATTGCCATTAAAATTTTGTGCAGTATTATTCACTGCAGAAGTTACAATATTCCATGCTGCGCGTCCACCACTAATGTGATCTAGTGAACTGAACGATCTAGCTAGATGGAATGGCTGAGAATACGTTGTCGATACTGTGGCCGCTAAACCAATATCCGACGTCTCTCTCGCTATGATGGACATTAAAGTGAATGGGTCTAAACGACTCATCAGATCTGGGTGTGCTGTGTCATCGATATATAAAGCATCTGATAAAAATACTAAATCAAATTTACCTTGTTCAGCTAACTGACTTATATTGACTAAGTGATCGATATCTATTGGTCCTTTTTCAATCGATTTTGGATGCCTCCAACTTGCAAGATGATGACCATAACCCGCTAAAAAAAGACCTAATTTCATTTCCCCCATTACGCCACTCCTTTTTTCTTATCAATCCGATTACTTTAGTATGTTTTAAAATAACACTTAACGCTTATAGAGTCAAACTATATCAATAACAAAATATAAATATCACTTTTATGAATATACTTATATGTACATAAGATCATTTCAATAGATTCAAAAAAGCTTTTGTAATACGTCCATCAACGTATTACAAAAGCTTCAACTTATAATTATTTATACCATTAAGTTCACGATTAAAATAAGACCTAATCCTACGACTGATAAGATTGATTCGAGTAGTGTCCATGTTAAAAAGGTTTCTTTCATCGTTAAACCAAAATATTCTTTAAACATCCAGAAACCGGCATCATTCACGTGTGAACAGAAGATGCTCCCTGCACCAATTGCTAATACAACCAATGACGTATTAACGTCTGTCGTCTGCAACAATGGTAACACAATACCAACTGAAGATATTGCAGCAACTGTCGTTGAACCCAGTGCAGTACGTAATAAGGCTGCCGCTAACCACGCAAGAATAAGTGGTGACATTTCAGTACCTTTAAATATTTCTGAAATTGTATCTCCTACGCCACCGTCAATTAATACTTGTTTAAATGTGCCACCGCCACCAATAATTAGAATTAACATTGCTATAGGTGTGATTGCATTCGTCACTGTGTCCATAATTTCTTTCATACTTTGTTTGCGTCGCACACCCATGGTATAAATAGCAAATAAAACTGCAATTAACATCGCTGTGACTGATGTACCAATAAAGTAAATGAATCCTTCAAATCCTTTAGCATGACCTGCTTCATTACCCGTAACAAGTTGTACTATTGTCGCTAATAACATTAAAATGACTGGTGCAAGTGCTGTTAATAAGCTTAAACCAAAACTAGGTAACTGTGCTTGTTCTATATGCTTCATCTCACCTACTGCTGCCGTGTTACCTTCCCTCTTAAAAGCATTTGGCGATAACTTAAGTGCTAACTTAGGAAAAGTACCACCTACAATGATAGCTAACGGAACACCTACAATGATTCCATACATAAGCACATGACCAATGTTCGCATTCACTGCTTCAGAAATAGCCACTGGACCTGGATGCGGTGGTAAAAAGCCATGTGTCACCGCAATAGATGTAGCCATTGGTAAACCAACTTTAAGATTAGAAATTTCCATTCTTCTTGCTAACGTAAATACTAGTGGTACTAGCAATACAAAAGCAACTTCTAAAAATAATGAAATACCAATAATAAATGAAGCAATAATCATGGCCCATGTGACATATTTTTTTCCAAATATGCGAATTAATGTATCTGCGATACTGGTTGCACCGCCACCATCTGATAATAATTTACCTAAAATCGAACCTAATCCAAAAATAATAGCGATATGACCTAATGTGTCACCCATACCTTTTTCAATTGTTGTCACAATTGTATCTAATGGCATACCTAGTAATATTCCAGTTACCATCGATGTAATAATTAATGCTATAAATGTATTTAACTTGAATGCCATAATTAACATTAATAATATTAATACCCCAATTACCACTGCAATTAATGGCCAAATTTCTCCCAACATACTATATCCCTACTTCCTATTACTCTTGAACGCGTTTATTCATTTTATAAACTTCTGTTAACGTATCTACATCCCCGATATTTCCCGGGAAAATAACGTATGGCATATGGCTATATTTCGCTTCATCACCTGTTAACCAAACAGGTACCCCTTGTGTTATTTGACCAATAACCTGTGCTTTTTTGATATTTAATCCCTTTGTTGCAACATCGCTAGAAGTGATTCCACCCTTGGCAATAATAAATCTTGGCTTTATTGTTAGACCTTTAACAATTTCAACTAAAGCATTAGAAATATTCGTAGAAATACTTAAGTTATTTGTTAAATCTTCTGTTTTTATCACATCTCGTGATGTATAGACCACTACATCTTTTCCATTTGCAATCAATGACTCAACTTTATGAATTTGTTGTTTAATATAAGATGATAATTTATCTTTAGTTACTTCCTTAACATCAAATTCAATCGATGAAATCGCCACATGCTTTAATAAATGCTGCAATTGTGATGAGGTCTTCTTAACGTGGGAGCCCACTATAATAATGCCTCCATGATTGTTATCACTGAATTGGTTAAGATTAATAATCTCACCAGGTGTCGGGCACAGCGCTTTTACAAATGAAGCAGCCGTTCTAAATATAAACTTTTTCTTATTATGTGCTAAGAAATGGGTTAAACAAGCAACAAAATAATCCATATCTTCATCATTTAATGCATCCACGATGACAGCGTCAAAATTTGAAACATCATTGAATACTTGCATGATTGCTTTTTCATTACGCTCACGTATTTGCATTAATGTAATATGACGTACATTTTCTGCTTTAATTTGTCCATCACTTTTCTCTTCTATAAAATCAGCCATATTTTTAGATTTAAAACCAAATGTTGTATCTTTAGCAAATTCACTATCAGCAACTGGTATATATTGGTCATTTTCTTTAAGATAATGTACACCGTTATACGTATAGCGATTGCCTTCAAAAAATTCTGGAAGGTAGAATACACCATCAAATGCGCTATCTGACGCATCGCTTAATACCTTAGGTTCTATGTAAAAGTGTCCCCGTAACGTGGAATCACCTCTACTGATAATGATATAAGGATGATTTAATCGTTGTGATACGCGTTCAATATTATGACTAATTTCTTGATGTAATCGCATCGTTTCTTGCTCATTTAATGCTCTTGAATTGGTTAATATGTAGAACATGTGATTTTGTTGATTAAATCCATCCTCTATCAACGTTTCTGACCATTCTGTATATACCGGTAAATCTTTAACAGTTTGTGTACCTGTTGGATCATCATCTAAGACAATCACTTTATATTTAAAATCCTTTAATTGTTTGTCGATAGCATCATTTTTATATTGGTTAATTAGCTTATCTGTTAACATTGCCTCACCTACATCTTATTTATTTTTTCAAAGTATTTAATAATCCCTGAATGGTCATTCATCCCATTACCATGTGCTACTTCTGATTTATATATTTCTTTAACTTGGTTGGACAAAGGTAAAGTTAAGCCTACTGTATCAGCCGTAGAACTCACATTTTTCATATCCTTTAAATTAATATTTAATGTGCCCCCAGGTCGATAATCCTCTTGTATCATCTTAGGGAATTTCGCATCCATAACGCTTGATCCCGCAAGGCCACCTTTGATGGCTTCATACATACTTTCCAGCTCTATATCAAATTTTTTGGCTAAAACCACAGCCTCGGACAATGCTGCTATATTGGTATTTACGATAATTTGATTTGCCAATTTAACAACACTGCCTGCGCCGACATCACCAACTCTAATCACCGATGATGATATCGGCGCTAACACGTCTTGTATCGTAGCTAAATCACTTTCATCACAACCAATCATCACCGATAACTCGCCTGTGATTGCTAAAGGCTCTCCACCACTTACTGGTGCATCAATATATTTCACAGCTTTCTTTTCTAAAACTTTACTTATCTCTAAAGATTCATTTGGTGTTAGCGAGCTTGTATCAATCACAGATTGTACTTTAATTTCTGATTGCTTTAAAATCGCATCTTCTCCACTATATAAAACAGCTTTAACAATGGCACCATTCGGTAATGAAGTAATAATATGATCTACTTCTTGTGCCATTTGTTCAATTGACACTGATTGTGCACCGTCAGAAACTACTTCTTGCTCAGCTTCTTTGTTTAAATCATTCACATATACATCTATATTTGCTTTCAATAAATTTTTAACCATGGGTTTTCCCATAATACCTAATCCTATAAATCCTACCTTCATCATAAATACTCCTCCTATTGAAAACGTTTACAGTGAATAGTGTATACTAAAATTAATAAAATGTATACATTTTAAAGAGAAATTTTTTATAGTACACTTAAGATGATGAGGTGAATAAATTGAATACAAACGAATTAACGATATATCAAAAGATAAGAAATGATATTATTTCAGGTGCATTGAAGAAGGATGAAAAAATTACTGAAGCAAAACTTGCCAAAAAATACGAAGTCAGCCGAACACCTATACGTGAAGCACTCAAACAATTAGAACTGGAATATTTTATAAAGAACTCTTATATTTTTATTCCTACAACTGAAGAATATAGACAGATTTTTGAGATGCGTATTCTATTAGAAACGCATGCCTTAAAAAAAGCAGCGATTGTTTATACAGATGCTGATTTAGAAGAGTTAAAAAGCTATACAGAAATCGATATGCATCAAGAACATAAAGATAAAATTATCGCAACTAATGATAAATTCCATCAAAAAATTATCGCAGCTACAAGAAATCAATTTATACTCGACACATATCAAAAATATAAAAGTTTCATTTACTTATTTAGCCAAACTGTCATCTACCAACGTCGTCCCGGTCTTATTGAAGAGCACAGAGAAATCGTAGATGCACTTTTCGACAGAAACATTGATTTAGCAGTATCATTGTTAGAAACTCATTTAAAAAATGATCTTGAATTTAGCCTTTATTATTTAGATTTCAAAAAAAGTGAATAGTGTGATTCAGCAGGAAAATTCTAAAATTTTCCTGCTTTTTGTATTAACTATAGCAACAACCAAATAATAGCTGATGCTAATTAACATTAAATATTTATTTTAAATCACAGCACTTGCAATTATCTCGAATTCGAGATATATTATAAACAAGAAGTATATTTTTTATACTCCAACTGTTTTAAATGCCACCAAAACGGATATGGTTATTCTAAATATCTCTAGTACCTTATTTTACTTTTGAAATGAACTCATTTATAGGGAGGTTCACATTATGAACATTATTGGTCATCATCACATTTCAATGTATACAAAAAATGCTCAGCAGAACAAAGCATTTTATACGCAAATATTAGGATTACGTTTAGTTGAAAAATCTGTAAATCAGGATAATCCATCTATGTATCATTTGTTTTTTGGAGATGAGATTGGTTCAGAAGGCACACTATTAAGCTTCTTTGAAATCCCTAACTTAGGTAAACCCAGACGCGGAACAGATTCGATATACCGTCTTTCTTTACTCATCCCTGACAATGCATCATTGGAATATTTCAAACAGCGCTTGAATAAATATAAAGTGGCATGGGAAGGTCTCACATATTTAAACCAATCAGCACTATCATTTAAAGATATGGATAGTCTTGAAGTGTTGTTAATTGTGAATGATACGTACCAAACGCCTCAAGCATGGCGCAAAAACCCTTATAGCGATATACCACAACAGTATCAAATACTCGGCATGGGACCTGTAGAGTTAAGAGTGCGCGAAGCCAAACCAACGATAGAATTCTTGACAAATACACTTCAATATCAAATACGTCCTAATACCGATGAAACAACGTTGACGCTCGATAGTAATGGGTTGTATAGCGATTTTGTCATTGTTGAACAACAAGGTGAACGTGCGAGACCCGGTCAAGGTTATATTCACCATATCGCCGTCAATACACCAACTCGTGCTGATTTGGATGCCGTTTATCATAAAATAGAGCAACTACCTAAAAGTAACTCAGGTATTATAGATCGCTATTTTTTCAAATCTTTATATTATCGTCAAAATAAAATTTTGTATGAGTTTGCCACAGCAGATCCCGGTTTTACCATTGATACACGCATAGAAGATTTAGGACAATCACTTAATTTACCTGATTTTTTAGAGAATCAAAGGAAAGAAATCGAAAGTAACTTACACGATTTATAAAAGGAGGCACATATCGTGGCACAATTAAATATTAATAAAAATAAAGCACTAGAATTTGGTATCTATTCACTTGGAGACCATCTGCTTAATCCAACAAATGGGCAAAAGATTAGTTACGAGCAACGTATTCAAGAACTCATAGAAGCTAGCCAGTTAGCTGAACAAGCAGGCATGGATGTCTTCGCTGTTGGTGAAAGTCATCAAGAACATTTTACGACACAAGCACACACTGTTGTGCTTGGCGCTATTGCACAAGCCACAAATAGCATTAAAGTGTCTAGCTCTTCATCAATTATCAGTGCAGCAGATCCAGTTAGAGTCTTCGAAGATTTTGCCACACTTGATTTGATTTCACATGGTCGCGCAGAAATTGTAGCTGGCAGAGCATCACGAACTGGTCTGTTCGATCTATTTGGCTTAGACATCAACGATTATGAAGAATTATATGAAGAAAAGCTTAATTTATTATTAGAGCTTAATCAAAACGATAAAATAACATGGTCTGGCAAATTTAGACCAGATTTAAATAATATGAAAATATTTCCTAGACCTATTGATGATGTACTTCCTATATGGCGTGCTGTTGGCGGTGGGCCTGATAGTGCAATCAAAGCTGGACGTCAAGGTATACCGATGATGATTACCACATTGGGTGGGCCTGCTCAAACATTTAAAAACTCAATAGATGTTTATCGTTCAACTGCTAAAGAACATGGTTTTGATACTTCTCCGGAAGTCTTACCTGTTTCAACTGCCAGCCTATTTTATACTGCGAAAACAACTCAGGACGCTTTAAAAGAATTTTACCCGCACCTTAACGTAGGGACATCATTTATTAGAGGCAACGGTTACCCAAAACAACAATTTGATAATGCGCCAGATTATAGAGATGCCTTAATGGTGGGCAGTCCACAACAAATTATAGAAAAAATACTCTACCAACATGAGTTGTATCATCATCAACGATTCATGGGACAAATTGATTTTGGTGGCGTTCCATTTAATCAAATCATGAAAAATATTGAACTTATTGGTAACGAAATTATTCCTGCTGTTCAAAAACATTTAAAAAATTAACTCATTTATCATTAGCAAACGCCTATTGAATTTCAATATAAAAAAAGAGAGTAGTAGTTATGATTATTCATAACTGCTGCTCTTTTAATAAATAATAGCTGTTTTTAACTTTTGATATATTCATATACTCTACGAGAATCAATATTGGGATTTTCATTCACTACCGTTGGAGCTTTATTAACCAAGTTTTTTAAATCTATTTCTAAGTGATTCATATTATCCCAGTTCATTCTCTATATTATGTCTAAAAAATATAGAGCACTATATATAGTTTCAATTCGAAGGTAGGTTGTTAACAAATTTGCAATAACTTTTAGAAATTTTCATGAACTTTAGTTTCTTTCTCAAAAAAGTACAGTCTTATAAATTTTAAGATTATAAGACTGTACCGCTTATATATTCAATATTACGTTGACTTCAACAAGACGATTAACAACTCATCCTATCATTTCAAACATTTAATAAACTTTTCATATAACGATCTCGCTTGTTGCTCATTTTCAATGCCATACACATTCATTCGACCATCTTTAAAAACAGTCATATGACAGTCTTTATAGCGCATTACTTTTGCAAATGGGTTATACCTAACAATTTTAACAGGCAAATAATCCACATGATCAAATATTTTTTGATTAAATCTTAGCAAAAATGCATCTCCACATTGTTTTTCTATTTTACTTTGGCTGGGATGATTCAGTAACTTATATTCACTTAGTTCACAAACATGGCAATCCTCGTTTTTCAACTTATTAATATTCAATGCTTTAAAGTTCATCTTAAAACAATCCATAGTTAAAAGTTTGTGGGAAAAACCATATCCAGATACCCATCTAATTAATTCCGATACTTCTGCGCTGGCAACTTGATAAATCACTGGTGGTAAGACCCCATTAATAGCACAGCTTTCTCCAGTTGAAGGTATAGTTTCTAGTAAACATTTCAAACAAGGGCCTTCATAATCGATACCATAAACAGTACCTTTACTACCTACTGCTGCACCATAAATCCACGGGAGACGATATTTGTGACAAATTTCATTGATTAAATATCTAATCTCAAAATGATCCATGCCATCCATAATGATATGTGGTTGATAATCATTGATTATTGCTTCTATATTAGTATTTGTCAGCTCTCGATAAACTGCTGTAATATCTACTTCACTATTGATACATTCAAGTTTCGCTTTTAGCGCTACAACTTTGGGAAGCATTTGTGCTGCATCTTTTTCATCATATAATGCTTGTCTATGTAGATTAGATTCCTCTACAATATCCATGTCTATAATTGTCAGTTTTCCCACGCCCATACGGGTTAATAATTCTGCGCAATGGCTCCCAAGTGCGCCTGCTCCCATAATCATAACGTGCGTATGTTGCAATTGATGTTGACCGCTCTCACCAAAAGCGTCATATCGAATTTGACGGTTATAGCGTTGTATCATAAGAATCCTATACCTTCAGTTGGACTACTTGCTTGCGCTGTATATTTCACTGGTATTCTTCCTGCTTCATAGCTCATTCGACCTGCATGAATACCTAATTTCATTGCTTCAGCCATTTTCACTGGATCTTGTGCACTTGAAATCGCTGTGTTCAATAAGATACCGTCTGCACCTAACTCCATGGCATGACAAGCATCTTTAGGTGAGCCAATACCTGCGTCTACAATAACTGGTACATTTGCACGCTCAATAATATAACGTAAATTCAAAGGATTATTAATACCTCTCCCCGTACCTATAGGCGATGCCAGTGGCATGACTGCATGGACACCTAATGTTTCTAAACGTTTAGCCAATACAACATCGTTCGAAATATAAGGACATACTATATAACCTTTTTCTAATAATATTTTGCATGCCTCATACGTTTCTATTGGATCTGGTAATAACGTTTCGTCATCACCGATAACCTCTACTTTAATCATGTCACATACGCCGGCATGGTTTGCAATTTCAGCAATACGCACCGCTTCTTTTGCTGATTTAGCACCTGCAGTATTTGGAAAGGTAGTAAATTTCGTTAAATCTACTTTAGCTAAAGGATTCGGTAAGTTTTTGTCATACAAGTTCATTCTACGTACAGCAAATGTTAATACTTCCGTCTCTGAAGCATTAATCGCTTTTGTTTGCGTGACCTCATCTTCAAATTTTCCAGTACCTAATAATAATCTTGAATTTAATGTAAATGGTCCTATATTGAACATCCTATCCGCCTCCTACAAATTCTAGTAATTCTAAACAATCTTTGTCGTTAACTATTTGTGTTGGAAATTGTTTTTGACTGATGAGTTCTTCATTATGTTCTACTATGACGCGTTGCTCATCTAAACCAATCTCATGTATTAATTCTTGAATATTTAATGATCTCTCAAATGTAAAATGATCACCGTTTATGATACATCTCATTTTTTTGGCTCCCTTCAAATTGAAAATCTTCGAGTTGAGTAGGTCTATGACCACTTTGAATCCATCTACCCATCAATGATCCTATGTATGGTGAAAGTAAAATACCATTACGATAATGACCAGTAATCACAAATAAACCTTTATCTACTTCATCCATAATGGGTTGTTCATTTGTACAATACGGTCTGATTCCCGACCATTGTTTTATTAACTGACTCTCTTTTAGCTTAGGCATATATTGTATTGCATGCGTTAACAACCATTGCTTTCCACTTTCTGACACACCAACTGAAAAATCATCCATATAACTAGTAGCTCCAATTAAATAACGATGGTTCATTTTAGGTATAATATAACAACCATTTGTCATAAAGAGCGTGGTTTTTAAATCTAACTTAGTATGTTCAACGAGTAACGCCTCACCTTTGATACCACTGACTTTATTTCGTGGCATATAGTTATTCAATAATTTACCGCTCCAGGCGCCTCCTGCCACTATTACCTTTTCTGATAATAGCACTTCATCTTTTGTCACAACGCGATAACCACCAAGGTGATGGCACTCAATGTTATGAACTTCCGTATTATAAATACGATGAATATGACGATGACTTAATGATTTTAAAAGTGCTTTAGTATATTGATTCGCATTAATTTGATGATCATTAGGAATATGGATTGCTGATAAACCATCTGATATAATACCGCCATTAGAAAGTTGCGACACACCTTCTGAAGATAGCATCTTCACTGAATCGTCGTGCTGGTGTAAAAATTGATATTGTTGTATGACACTGGCATTATCTTCAAGATTTGCAGCCATTTTAATTAAGCCACTACTTAAATATTCAATATCTACACCTACTTCGTCTAACAAATTGTTACGCAAATCTTCGAACATACTTCGAGAAGTTTGAGCTATATGAAAAAGACTACTTTCTTCCGTAAATTCATTCTGTGCGCCAAGCATGCCTCCTGCTTTGTATGAAGCATGCATACCTGGGACATCACGATCTACAACAGCAATATGCATTCCCAATTCACTCATTGTTCTTGCCACTGACATTCCTATAACCCCTGAACCAACAATGATGGCATCATACATATTCAGTCCAAACCTCCTTTAGACGACCTATATTTGTGTCACTTTTCCTCTGAAAAATAGAAATACCTGCTATACCATTGAATCCTTTAGGTAATTGCTTTAAGGTTTGTTGATTAATCCCTCCCAACGCAATAATAGGAATGTTGCTATTAACCGCTTCGATTATTTCAGCCGTTGTTCTTGGCATTTTTCCAACTTTTGAATTGGTTTCGAACACATGACCAAACAATACGAAGTCTAGATTTAATTGCTCAGCATACCTAATAGCCGTCTGACTATGTGTTGACATACTCACTTGAATTTCCGGTTGATTATATTTAAAACGTTTCACGCGTGCATCACATTCTCTAAAATGGATTGCCTTTAAATTACAGCGCCTTAAGACACATACATTGTCGTGGATAATAATTTTGTCTTTAGGAAAACCATATTGTACGAGGTCCGTTATCCATGACACTAACATGGCTGTGGGCATCGGCGTTCTGACAATCAAGTAATCAATATATTGTTCAATGTGTTGATAATGTTTGGCGTCTTGTTTCGACAAATAATCATACTGTGTAATTGCAACAAACAATTTTCTCACCTCAAATAATAAAAAAAACGTTATTTCTCCGGCTGGAAAAATAACGTTGAATTAACGAATATACATTGTCTATAACGCCACTTTCCTACGCCAGTATAAGCTGGATCAGGTTCAAGGAATCCCTCAGTTGCTACTTCGGTCTCAGCCTTTATTAAAAGGCACTTCCAGTGGTCAAGCATCTATTAAATTTTGAATTACATAAATTACACTTGCTTTTAGTGCAAGAATTATTACATTCAATCTAACGCATTATCTTTATTTTTTCAAGTTTCTTTGATAAAAAAGACAAATGATACGTCAAAATATAAGATTAACTTTATCATATATCTAACAACACAAAATTCCAAATTATAATCATTTTGATCCTTCAGATAACTTTAATAAGCGTTGTGTTAGGGGTTGTGTTTGACGATATACCCCTTCGTACACTTCAAAGTATTTCATGTACAATTGATGATACTGTTGATGTGGTACAAAAGATTTTTCATAACATATGAATTTCTGAATAATTTTTTCGAAATTATTATACCACCCCAATCCATATACTGCTAAGATTGCCGCACCCATGCACGGACCTTCTTCATACTTAAGTCGACTAATCTTTGCATCAAATGTATCCGCTTGCAATTGTAACCAAAAATCACTTTTAGCACCTCCACCAATTGATACAATATGTCGTATATCCTTACCACTTTCACGTAAGTATTTGATGGATTCATAGAGAGAAAATGTAATACCTTCAATCACTGATCTTGCTATATCACTGTTATTATGCAACATACTAAGACCTATAAAGCTCCCTCTAATACTGGCATCTCCATGAGGAGTGCGCTCTCCAGATAAATATGGCGTAAACAGTAATCCTCGACTTCCTAATGGCGATTGACTTGCTAAATCTATAATTTGTTCAAAGCTCAGGTCTGACAATACTTTATTACGTAACCAGTGCAGACTATCACCAGCTGCCAATGTAACCCCCATAACATAAGACATTTGGTCCATAGCATGATTAAAGTAATGTATATTTTGTTTATATACTGCATCTTGTGAATTTTCACATGCCAAGATAACACCTGAGGTCCCTATACTGCACAATGTTTCATCAACCTGAGTAATACCAGCTCCCAATGCACCACAAGCATTATCGCCCCCACCTGCGAATACCGCTACATCGTTATTAAACCCTAAATCATTAGCAATAGAAGTATCGACATAGCCCACGAAATCATGCGATGCGACAAGATCTGGGTATATATCACGAAGACCAAACCGTCCTCCTATTTCTTTAGACCATGCTTTTTCCTTAGGATTTAACAGTAACGTACTAGATGCATCAGAGTATTCCATATTTATTTTTCCAGTTAATTTGAAACGCACATAATCTTTAGGGAGTAAAAAGACCTCTATCTTCTCCCAATTATGTGGTTCATTATCTTTAATCCATAATAATTTGGTTAAAGTAAACCCCTCTAACACAGGGTTTGATAATACATATTCTCCTAATTCCTTTTTAATTTGTTCGCACTGTATAGTTGACCTAGTGTCATTCCATAAAATGGCATCACGTATCGGTTGATGTGCATGGTCTAATATAACTAAACTATGCATTTGACCCGATAGCGATAACCCCTTAACATCAATATGACGCATTTCATGTGTTTTTAATAATTGCTTAATACAACTTTGAGTAGTTTCAAACCAATCGTTTGGACATTGTTCATTAAACCCAGATTGATGTTGAATTATTTTTAAGGGTTCACTTACCGTTTGTATTACTTCACCATTTCTATTTACTGCGATTACTTTTACAGAGCTCGTGCCTACATCAATACCTAATACAGCTTCAGTCAATTTAATCGTCCTTTTTAAGTAGATTTTTAAAAATAATATATAGTCATACAGTTTTGGTTTTTACAAGAACTAGTTATAACACGTTAAAAATAAAAATCAAATGCTTTAAAAATTCCGCTAGAGAAAAAATTTTAAAAGTGATAGCATAAATACCATATTTAATTTTTTAAGGAGGTCCATCATGTTTATTACTGAAGTAGCATTTTCAACAACTAAAGAAAATGAACAAAAATTGTATGATAAAGTCGAAAAAAACGCCAATGAATTAGTGGATGTTGACGGCTTAATCGATGCAGAGGTATGGACAAAATCTAAAGGTGATGAAGTCGAGTACGTTATTGTCAGTAAGTGGCAAGAAAAGCAACACTTCCAAGCTTGGGTTTCCAGACCATCTCATGTGGCTGAACATAAAGAAATGAACAAAAAAGCTAAAGAAGGGGACAAGCCTCAAAGCCCGTTCAAAAAAGTTTTGAAACAATATACAGTTGTAGAATTTTAAGTTAAATATGCCTCATGAACTTCTACAAATAAAAAGGATAACACCATCTTATCAGATGAGTGTTATCCTTTTTGAGTTTGCTTAATATACAAATTCATTAAAATAATATCTTAGAGAGATATATAACTACAACAACCGTAATCGCACTAAATAAAGTGGATAAAAACACCAATTCTGCTGCAAGTTCAGGATTATTATCATATTCTTGCGCAATGACCGAACTATTTACTGATGTTGGCATGGCTGAGGCAATAAACAAGGTCTGGGCAATAATGCCTTCTATCCCCATAAACTTAATAATTACAAGCCCAATTAACGGACCAATGACCAGTCTAATTAATATATATATGTATGAGGCCGACAATTTCAAACTAAATTTAATGTTCGCAATTTGGGCTCCAAGTAATAATAAGGCAATCGCAATCATAGCGTCAGCGACATAGTTTGCTGGCGTCCAAATAAATTTGGGAATGGGTACATGATTATAATTCAATATAATTGCTAGTAACAAAGCATATAATACAGGCATTTTAAAATATCCAACCAAAGCTTTTAATTTACCGATTTGTACAGATTGAATAGCGAAAATACCGTATGAAAATGTAAATATATTTTGCAACGAAAGCACAATTACTTGCACTGACATTGCTAATGGGTCTCCCTTAAACACTAAGTCATTTACAGGAACTCCATAATTTCCAGAATTAAAAAATAAAATACTATTGGTCAGCGTCGTGGCTTCCCCTTTGTCGCCTTTCCTCAACTTCGTTATTACACGCCCTAAAATATACAATACCAGCATGTAAATTATAAAAAATACAACAATATAAAATAATAAACTTAGTTCAAATTTTGTTTTGTAAAATTTAACAAAGATAAACCCTGGCACAAAAACATATATGTTTAGTTTCGCTAGTGTATTTAAGTCTAATGTAAATTTCTTGTGTAAAACAAAACCTAAAATGATCATGATAAAAATGGGCAATAGTACAGTCTGCAAGATGTACAACATTTCACTCATAGCATAACCCCCCTTAATCGAAATTATACATGAGAATATACTGTTTGTGACTAAAACACTCATTTTACAACATAGTAATTTTAAGTATTCTAGTAGTCATTCAAAAATGTTTCACGTCAAACACTCCCATTTGACTTACAACTTCGTATATCTATTTTTCAAAAATTTATAATCTATCAAGAAATCACATTAATCAAGACTACCGTAAGTCTTCGGGAAGACAAGTGTTAGTCTAACTTGGTGTGTATAGCTTTACTTTTCCATAATAATTAGACTTGCATCTCCCCTCCCCTATCTAGTGAGCTGTTTTGTTCCTAACATTTATTTTTTTCTTTTCTTTTCTTCCATAATAGCCATTATGATAAAACCAACTATCAATAATGGAGATAACATCACTAATATCATCATTTGACTCACCTCATTTATATAAATAATTATTTAAATTTTAACTAAGTACAATGCTTAAAAATATCATAGCGTATTTTTCTATCTTAAGTCATCTGCTATGACAATAATGTCACTAAAGATACATTAATTCTGTTATTTTAATAATGTATTTATCTATCAAAATCTCTAATTAAAAAGCCTAGAATGCTCCAATTGGCATTCTAGACTTTCTTAAATTAATTATATTTAAATTCTAATTAATACTTATAATTATTATCTCGATCATTTTGGTGTTGAGATGCTGATTGTTCCTCTTTATCCAAATATTCTAAATCATCATCTTGTGTATGAACTTTATTATCATCATTGTCGTTTTTAGGTTTTCTAACTAGTAGCATGATACCAGCTACAATCCATAAAATTGCATTAATCCAGTTTCCTAATATAGAAACAACACCCACAATAATTAACAAAACTCCAGCCAATTTTGCTTTCTTACCAATAAGTGTAGCAGCAATAATTGCTATGATAAGTACAATAATAGAGAATACCAATCCAAATGTAATTAGACTACTCAATATATCCAATATCTCTGTACTGTCTTGTTTGGTGAAACTACTATCTTGTTCTTGCATACTTTGAACTACTGTATCTTTAAAGTCACTATTCCCCATTAAAGGTAAGAAAAGTGCCATAGCAACGACTCCGATTAGCTGCAAAACAATACCAATCCATGAAAGTACACGCTCTATTGTTCTTTTTATCATAATAAAGTCTCCTTCAAATCATTTTTAGGTAATAAAATTAAGACATTTAACCTCACACTCTATGCTTAATTTCAGTATACATTGAATAACTAACATTATATATGTAAAATGTTATAAATCTAAATATTTTACTAGCAAATAGCAAAAGTATGCACCCAAATACTACAAAAAAACTGACAGAAGTTCAAGCCATTTCAGACTAGGACTCCTATCAGTTTTAGATTCAAATAATATTCCCACTTTTACTATTTGTTAGTATTAACTTTTGCTTTCTCGAAAAACTTCATCAATATGCGTCAACTGATCTACAAACTGTTCTATCTCATCCGTTGTAAATTTATTCCCTAAACGTGCTTTCACAGCTTTTGTTATCACAGTAGTTGCTTCTTTTAAAAATGCTTCACCTTCCGAGCTTAACATTATCAACTTTATACGTTTATTGTCCGAATGCGCTCTTTGAACATATCCCATATCTTCTAATTTAGCCACACGTTTAGAAGCTGCTGTCTTAAATATATTTTGCAATGTTGCTAATTCATTGATGGTTACTTTACCTTCGGTCTGTATAATTCGCATTGCTTCAATTTGTTCTCTAGAAAGTAAATTTGCTAATCCAGTTTCTTTAACGATTTCGACTATTTCTTTATTCAAACGCAACATGACTACTTGAAATTTATTAATCGCTACTTCAATCGTTTGATCAACATTTTCCATATGTTACTCCCCTTATTTCTGAACTTTACTTAAATTGCATTGAAAACGGCACTCTATCTCTCTTATTAAACCATAACAATACCAAGTATTGTAATAACATCATACCTACAATAATACTTGTCAATACAACTATGATAAAGGCAAAGCTAAAGTGTCCAGCATTCGTAAAGATTGCTTCTCTATAACCTTGAATTGCATATGACATTGGTGAAAATGGGTGGATCCATCTAAAGAACTGTGCTGATTGTTCAATCGGGAACATACCTTCACTAGAACTTAATTGTAATATCAATAACAACATAGATAAGAATAAGCCAATTCTATCTAAAAATAAACCTAAGAATGTCGTAATTGTAATTGAAGCAATTGCCCAAAGCAATCCGACCAATATAAATTTACCTACATTGTCGATAGACATGTTGAATACAAAGATAACCCAACTACTCATAAGTAATGCCGTTAACGAACCTTGGATGATATACAATAACAATTTACCTAAGGCTTGTTTCAATGAAGATACCCCTTTATCAACTGTTTTTCTCAATGGATATATCGCACTGAATGAAACTGCTGATACAAATATACTTACACTAGCCATATAAGGAACGATTGTCTCACCATATTTATCTGCATGTGTAGGGTTGTTTTCATTCACTTTTGTCACATTATTTAAAGCCTTCTCATTTTTACTTTCAAAAGCTACATTTTTTTGCTGTGTAACTGAACTATCGATTTTCTCTTTTAATTTATCATTATTAGCTTGTAACTGATTTAGACCATCTGTCACTTGCTGATTACCAGAAATTAATTGTTGTGCTGGTTGACCAACTGAAGGTGCCAATTGTTTAAGACCATCTGTCACTTGTTGATTGCCATCAATCAATTGTGACTCTGAGTCCGACATTTTACCTAGAGCATTTGATGTATCTTCATAACCAGATTTTGATTTCTTAGCACTGGCAAATAATTCATCTAAGTAATTTGAACGAATATTATCTTTAATCGTATCAGTTACTGTATTAATCGCTTTTTGTGCTGACTGACTACCTGTATAACTAGATCCAGGGTTAACTTGTGTTTCTAAATTTATCTTTTTAGGATGTTTATCTAATAATGTTGTCGCATTATGAGAAGCATCTTTAGGGACGATAATCGTACCTACACTATTCCCTTTTTTCAATTGTTTTGAAGCTTCTTTTTCAGAAACCTCTTGGAATTTAAATTTATCATTATCTTTTAACTTATCAACTAAATCATCACCAATCGATACCTTTTTACCATTCAATTTTGCAGATTCATCATGGTTAACGACTGAAATTTTTAATTGATCTGTTTTGTCGTATGGATCCCAAATTGAACCAACAAACAGTGCAACGTAAAGCATAGACACTATAGCAACTGAAAAAAGTGCCACAACTAACATTTTATTTCTGAATATAAACTTGAACTCATTAAACATATTTTGACTACCTTTCCTTTCTATTGTACACCCCGTGTACCATTAAAATAAAATTATACCCACAGCATCAAAGTTCCTTTGCAATGGGTTTTAAAGATATAATACTACACCTTTTCTACGTCGTGTGCACTATTCACCATACATGGTACACCCCTTGTACATTCACAAATAATACGCCCTTTAAAATCATTTGTCAAGCATATAAAAGCAATATTTTCAGGCTACGATTTACCGTTTCTTTTGTATTTTTTCATTAATTCTATTGGGATGTGACAATAATCTTTAGGAAACTTATCTAATCTATCTTGATGTACTTCTGAGCTTTTCACATAGTTTGTTAATGGTAATACCTCAACAGCAATACGTTTACAATCAGCTCTTTTTGCAATAAAATTTTGAGCTTCATTCAAATGCTGTGATTGCTCACTGTAAACACCAGTACGATATTTTAAACCTACATCTTCACCTTGTTTATTCAAACTATAAGGATCAATAATTTCAAACAGATGTCCCATTAATACTTTAACTGTCACCACTTCAGTATTAAATGTAATTTTCACACATTCTGTATAACCATCGTAAACACCATCGATCGTTTGAGATTTTCCATTTGCTCTCCCTGCTTCTGTGTCAATTACGCCAGGAATTAACTTAAAAAATGCCTGGACACCCCAAAGGCATCCTCCTGCTAAATATATTGTTTCTTTCATTGTGAATCTCCTTCCTTCGCATTTAGTGACGTTATGACAAGCGATGAGCATACTGCAATATGACTATGCGCTATACGTAAGTCTTTATATTCATATCCAATAAAAATAAGGAGCCATGTTTATATACCTCCTCATTTATTATCTATCTTTTAGTCATTAAATCTTTTCGCAAATGAAACTAAGGTGTCTTTAAAAGCCTCTATAGATTCTATATCTGCATATTCACCATCTCCATGCCAGGCGCCACCACTAGGTCCAAATTCAATAGCAGGTACATGATACCTTGAAAAATACCTTGTATCTGCATAGCCATGTTGCCCAAAAATATCCACAGAACTTTCACCAGTCATTTGCTTTATATGTTTTATTAATTTTTGAATATACACGTCATCTACATCATTTTGGACAGCTGCACCTTCTAAGTGAATATCAATATGACCATCCATAATACTTTCAATTTCTTTTATAATTTGTTCTTTATTTTGTGTTGGTAAGTAGCGGATATCAAATGATATATGGCATATATCTGGCACCTTATTATATACATCTCCAGCATTAATTTTAGCTAAATTTATAGAAGGTTGGTCGTAAACCTCTGTAGATTCCTTAGCAAATGGTAAGCTAATAAGCTGTTGATATAATTCAAAAGCTTTTACGACTGCATTTTCTCCTTCCCACGGCCTACTACTATGTGCTGAAGCACCTCTTAATTCAATATCTATTTGTAAGATCCCTTTCGCTTGAAAACCAATACCAAGTTGAGTTGGTTCTGCACAAATAACAAAATCACCTAAATAACCTTGCTCTGTTAAATAAGCGGCACAATTATAACCACCGATTTCTTCATCAGACATCAGCTGTAATTGTACTGTAGTCTCATTCAAATCGCTTTCTTGAAGCTCAGTTAAAGCAACCATCATTGCACTTACGCCAGCCTTCATGTCAGCTGTTCCCCTGCCATATACTTTACCATCTTTAATTTCAGGGCTAAATTGGCTTGCCTTACCACTGACGACATCGACATGTCCATTTAAAATAAGCTTCTTGTCACCTTTACCTACATTACAAACTAACATTTGATATCCATTATTCGATAATATCTCAGGATGAAGTGATGCTTCTTTTAACCAATCATAACAATATTGTATGGTGTCATTGGCTCTTTCTTTAGTAGAGCTATCAAATGCTATGAGATCCAATAATAAATTAAGTGTTTTCGTCATAATATACATTTCCTCCTTCGATAGTAAATTCTTTCAAAGTATAATTTAATGATTGAAAATTGACAAGGTTTTGAAAATTTAGTAAACTTCAACTAAATTAAATGCATGCGTTTTCAGTCGATGCATTATTTTAAAAGTGAATACTTATTGAGCAATGAGGCTTATATAACACATCTATAGGATGGTTATGTAGGTCTTTTTTTATATTAAGGGGGATATTAAATGGTCGAAAAATTTAATTACAATTGGATTAACGGTGAAAAAGTTCATACAGATCAAACGACAGAAGTGATTAATCCAGCGAATGGAAATGTCATCGGTCAAGTACCAAGCATTGATGAAAATAAGGTAAAGCAATCCATAGAATCAGCCCATCAAGCATTTAAAAAATGGTCAAAATACACTGCAGAGCAACGTGGAGATATTTTAAATCAATGGGCTACCAATTTGTTGAACAAGCAAGATGAACTTGCACACATCATGAGTGAAGAACAAGGTAAACCGTTTGCTGAAGCATATGGCGAAATAGGTGTATGTGCAAAATTCATAAAATGGAATGCAGAAGAAGGAAAAAGAATTTACGGAGAAATTATTCCTCCGTCTTCACCTCAACAGCGCATCTCTGTTATCAAACAGCCCGTTGGAGTCTGCGGTCTCATCACCCCATGGAACTTTCCAGGAGCAATGATTGCCCGTAAAGTAGCGCCAGCATTAGCTGCAGGTTGCACAGTAATTGTAAAACCTTCAAGCGAAACACCAAGAATTGCTATTGCAATATTTGATGAATTAATGGCCACAAATATCGATAAGGGCGTGGCTAATATCATAACCGGTCGCTCATCAATGATTTCTAATACATTATTTAGTGATCAAAGAGTACGTAAAATTTCATTTACTGGATCAACTGCTATTGGTAAAACGTTAATGAAACAAGCAGCAGATCAAGTGAAACGAATTTCATTAGAACTTGGCGGCAATGCCCCTACAATTGTTTTACCAGATGCAGACTTAGATAATGCTGCTGATGCAATCGTAGAAAATAAATTCGAAAATACAGGACAAATGTGTAACGGAATTAATACAATTCTCGTGCATAAAGATATTAAATCAGCAATGACTGAAAAAATCGTTGCACGTGTTCAACAGTTGAAAGTTGGTCCTGCAACTGAAGATGGTGTTCAAGTTGGCCCACTAATTAACGCTGCTGCAATTGAAAAAGTAGAAAAATTAGTCGCAGATGCACAAGATAATGGTGCTCAAATTGTAACGGGTGGTCAAAAATCAGCTATCTCAGACTTTGGATTGTTTTATGAACCTACCGTTATTACCGACGTAAAACATACGATGGCAATTGCACAAGAAGAAATATTTGGTCCTGTAGCTCCAATCGTTCAATTCGATACTATAGATGAAGCAATCGAAATTGCCAATGCGTCCCAATTTGGCCTTGCAGCTTATTTCTTCACTAATAATGTTAATACTATTTACAACATGAGTGAAAATCTTGAATTTGGCATGATTGGTGTCAATGGCACGCAACTTAGCGTACCTCAAGCGCCTTTTGGTGGCATTAAAGAAAGCGGCATGGGACGCGAAGGTGGACATCATGGCTTAGATGGGTTCCTAGAATTAAAATATATTTCATTATCGTTGCAAGACTAATTACTCAAAGGAGTTAGATATTATGACTGAATCAAACATAACTGGAAGCATTACTAAAGATAAGTTACTCGAATTAATAAAAGAAGAAAAGATTGATACTGTCGTACTTGGATTTTGCGATATGCAGGGACGTCTTATGGGAAAACGTATCACAGGTGATTTTATTTTAGAAAATGATATCTCAGAAGGTACACACTTTTGTAACTATTTACTAGGTACTAATTTTGAAATGGATACAAATGATGGATACGAATATATGAATTGGGACAAAGGCTATGGAGATTATTTAGCTAAACCTGATTTGGACACTTTGAAAGTAGTACCTTGGCTGGAAAGAACAGCTTTAGTATTTTGTGATGTTTACACCGTGGATGGCGAAGAAAAAATTGAAATTGCCCCACGAAATATACTCAAAAAACAAATTGAAAAAGCTGAAGCTCATGGTTTATCTCCACATATGGCAAGTGAGCTTGAATTTTATTTATTTAATGATTCTTTCTCAAATATTAATAAAAAAGGATACAGCCAATTAGAACCAGCTGGCCATCTAAATGAAGATTATAACTTATTGCAAGGATCTAAAAACGAGCCAATTTATCAAGAAATTAGACATCAAATGCATCTTATGGGCATTGTCATTGAATCATCTAAAGGCGAAGCTTACAAAGGACAACATGAAATTAACTTAAAATACTCAAATGCATTAAAAGCTGCCGATCAGCATTTAATGTTTAAACATGGCATGAAAGAAATTTGTATTCAAAATGATAAATCCGTTACTTTTATGGCTAAACCATACGAAGCGTGGACAGGTTCTAGTGGTCATATCCATCTTAGTATGATGGAAAAAGGTACACACAATAATGCATTTTACAATGGTGAAGACGCTGAAAATCCAATGTCCGAAACTATGCGTCACTTTTTAGCAGGCATCATCAAATACACAAGAGATTTTGCATTAATGTTTGCACCATATGTGAACTCCTATAAGCGTTTTGCACCTAACTCATGGGCACCAGTCAGTATTGCGTGGAGTAAAGATAACCGTTCTGCTGGATATCGAATGGTAGGTTGTGGTAATGCATTAAGATTTGAATCTCGCATTGCAGGCGCAGACATGAATCCCTACTTGGCATACTCTGCATTAATCGGTGCTGGTTTATATGGTATAGAACATAAAATACCACTTTCCGAAGAATTAAAAGGTAACGCATATAACCAAGATGACGTTGAACGTATACCTTCATCTTTACATGAAGCTATACTCACTTGGAAAAACAGTGATGTAGTTAAATCAGTGCTTGGCGAAGATGTCGCACAACATTATTTACACGCCGCTCAAACAGAACAAAATGATTTTGATTCATATGTAACGACATGGGAGCGTTCAAGGTACTTTGAACAAAGCTAATTGATAATAAGGAGGAATAATCATATGAGATTACAAGATAAAGTATGTATTATCACAGGTGCTGGCGGAGGTATGGGCCGAGTTGCCGCACAAATGTTTGCGAATGAAGGTGCCAAAATTGCCGTTTTTGAAAGAGATGCACAAGCTGGCCAAACAACTGTAGATGAAATTACCAAAAATGGTGGCCAAGCTCAATTCTTTAAAGTAGATATTGCCAATGAAGATAATGTTAAAAATGCTGTAGAAGCAACAGTACAAACATTTGGAAAGATTAATGTATTATACAATAATGCTGGCGTCATGCCAGAAGCTGATAATTCAGTTGTAAATACAAGTGAAGACGTTTGGGATTTAGTCATGAACATCAATGTTAAAGGGATTTTCTTAATGACCAAATATGTGATTCCCGAAATGGAAAAAAATCAATCAGGCTCTATTATTAATATCGCTTCATTTGTTGCCCAAATGGGTTGCTCAGTCCCTCAAGATGCTTACACTGCTTCAAAAGGCGCAGTTGTATCACTTACGAAATCATTGGCTATCCAATTTAGACCTAAAGGGATTCGCACAAATGCTATCAGTCCAGGACCTATAGAAACACCATTACTTATGGAATGGCTCGTTTCTGACGAAGACGCTAAAAATGTACGCTTAAATAGACAACCCGCAGGTCGTTTCGGTAAACCTGAAGATATCGTAAACTGCGCTTTATACTTAGCTTCTGATGAGTCTGATTGGACAAACGGCGCTAATATTAACGTTGACGGTGGTATTACCGCTAACTATTTCTAAAACAAAAAATATTTCAACAACATAAAACAGCTTATAAACTACCATTCAGGTAATCTATAAGCTGTTTCAATTTGTCTAACAGTAACTGCGACTACCAAACACACAGCTATAACCGATTTTCACAAAATACTTTATACCATGATTAAATGTTATTTTTTAATATATTCATCTGGGCCGATAATCCCTGACTGTCTATCAATAGCTTCAAGCTTCCTTGCTTTTGGTAGACAAAGTAAGTAGGCAAAGATAATTGCTAGCACCCCTGCACTCAACTTTCCTACTAATACTGCTGGAATTAATGTCGGTTGGAAGTTGGCAGTATAAGATAAATGATCTCCTAATAAGAAAGCCGCACATACACCGAACGCAATGTTAATCACTTTATCCTTAGGTGGCATATCTTTAACCAATTTAAACATCGCTAAAATATTAGCTATTGTTGCTATAATGCCAGCACTTCCTACTTCACTTAAACCAACTTTTTTACCTGCCTTAGTTAAGATGCCAGAAAAATATTTCCTTATCAAGTACACCATTGGGAATGCACCTGATAACATAATAGCAATATTACCTGCATTTTCTAAGGCTCTAAAATTATCTTCTTTATCAGCCATAATGGGATCAAATCCCCATACGCCAAATACGTGTGTGAAAAACCCTGTGAAAATTTCTACTACTGAAAAAACAAATACCAGTTTAATTACAGTATCAAGTATTTTACCAAAAATGATAAATAATTTAATCATCATATCAGAGAAGAAATATAAACCTAGCGCCGTTACAACTACAAAAATAATCAATGGTAATAAATTCAAAAATATCGACGTAAAACTTATTGAAAATATATGGGATGCTGCTCCAGCCGTCTCAATGGCCGTACGCACCTTCATATGACTGAGCAACATAATAGTCGTTGAAATAAATACACCAAATGGAATTGCTAGTAATCCAGACATAATACCTAAAGCCATGTATTTATGGTCCCTTTTATCTAACATCGGTAAGCCTAACGGAATAGTAAAGACAATAGTAGCACCCGCCATAAATCCAACAACCATCGCCATAATCCAACCTTCATAACTTTGCTTTAAGACTTCCGCCAGCTGATACCCTCCCATGTCGGTAGCTAGAATAGATGTCGCTGCAATCGCAGGATCCGCACCTATTTTATCAAACATAGGTCCGAATACATTTTCAATAAATTTGGAAATAAACGGAATAGAAGCCATAATCCCAGCAGAATTCGCAAATATCGGCCCTATCGTATATATACCTTCCATAAATTCTTTACCTATACCCTTTTGTGCATTTCTAATTGCGCCAAAAGCCCCCATCACCGCACATGCCATAATAATATAAATAATTATCGTTCCAATATGTTCCATAACTCATCCACCCCATAATTTACAATTTCATATAGAAAACAAAAAGATGCCTATCGGTTGTACCAAATAAGCATCTTTGCTTTAATATATTCACTTTTAAAATTTACTTTTCAATTTTATTGACTAATAACTTTTCGCGCTACGATATCAATACCCACTTGATTATCCATGCTCAGTTTCCTAAGCTTTTGATAGGCCTCATTTTCACTGATTTTAAGCTGTGTCATCAGATGTCCTTTGGCTTTTTCAATGATTTTTCGATTTTCAATCTCAATATAAGATTGTTCGATTTCATTTTTTAATGTTTTCATTTTATCAGACTGTGCTAATGCAATTTCGACTGCTGGTAATAATTGTGATTCTGAAATAGGTTTGACGATATATCCTACAATGTTAGGTTGCTTTGCTTCTTCTACAAATTCACTTTGACTATATGCAGTAAGTATCAGGATAGGTATGTCTTCGTATTTCTTTCCAATAATCTTACTTGCTTTTAGCCCATTTAACTTCGGCATTTTAATATCCATGATAATTAAATCTGGCTTAACCTTTTCAGTTGCTTCAATTGCTTTTTCACCATTGCTAACTGCAGAGGCAATGTCATATCTTGCTGCTTTTAACATTTCCACAATATCTAAACGAACAATTGATTCGTCTTCAACGACCATAATTTTCTTCATATCAGATACGCTCCTTATAATGAAATGTAATTTGTCCTAAAGTACCTATTGAATTCCTCACGATATCAAAAGATCCATCTAAATCATTTTCTGTAATTGTATTAACAATATTCAAACCAAATGATTCTTGAAATTTCGACTCTGCTTCTCCATCGTCTTGAATTGATAAATTTAGCGTCTTTGAATTACTTTCATAAGTTAAAGCTACACATATTCTCCCCACGCTCTGCTGGTTAAATGCGTGTTTCACGCAATTAGTAATCAATTCATTTGCGATTAGAGCTAACGACACTGCCACATTAGAAGGTAAAAATATGGAATCACTCAAGTTGTAAGTCATATGTATCGTTGTATCAGTAGTTGATTCATTATAAACGAGCATGTTCCCTATTTTCTTTATTAATTTTCCTATATTAACTCTATCTGTATAAGATTCGTCTAGTATCACTTCATATACAGAAGCAATACTTAATGTACGATTCAGACTTTCTTGAAAATATGGTTTACTATCGTCTGGTAAGCCTCGTCGCATTTGTAATCTTAATAAACTCGCTACAGTTTGTAAGTTATTTTTAACACGATGATGTACTTCTCTAATGGCTACAGATTTGGAAATCAATTCTTTTTCTTTTTCTTTTAAATCTGTAATATCTTTTAACATAATAAGATGACCTGTCACACAGTTATGTTCAAAAAGCCTAATACATTTAACTTGGAAGTAGTATTGTTCCATTTCGCGTTCTTCTATAGTAATAATTTGGCCGTCCGTTAACATATCTTCAATGCTTGGAAATAAGTCTATAAACGACTTTCCAGTTTCACAAGTCACATTTAACAAATCTTGTACAAGCTCTTCAGCGGTCAGATTAAAATATCTTATATTCAAATCCCGATCAATGTTGAACAAACTCTCTTCTATCATGTCTGGAAAAAATATTTGGCTTTCATTGGATTGGGAAACAATACGACTTAATGTGTCAGTAGCATGCGTGAGTGCCTTCATCTTATCTTCTTCCAAAACTTTATTACTCACATCTTTTTCCATAATTAATGCACCAATAGTGTGATTGTTTAAGGTCACAGGCGTTACATTTTGTTCTACGACTTTCCCTTCTTGGGATACTGCTCTGTGCTGGTGTTCTGATTGACCTGTCTTTAATGTTCGAAAGACAGCTGGTTCAAATTTTTCATAGACATTTTGTTCTAAGACAGAATTTTGATACAGTGTTTTCACGTGCTTAGGTGCCGCTTCTGCTACAACGATAATTTGATTAAATCCAACTGTAGGACAATCTATAAATACATCAGCATTATTCAAATCTGCAATTTCTTGTAAATGATTCGCAAGTTGCTCTATTTTTAAAATTTCTAATTCCGTTAAACTTGTATGCTTCTTACATATTTTTCTCGTCTTATTAATCATGCATCATTCCAAACAATATAATGTTGTGAATTTTTAGAAAATTTTATTCTTAACCTATTATGAAATTTTGCTTAAAAAAAGTCAACGAGAAACCAAATAAAAGGAGATATGCCGATACATATCTCCTAAGTGAAACTTTTATATTTTTTTAATATTTTATATATGCTGCACTACACCAAGGCATCAATAATAAATGCAAAAGTAAATGCGATTACAGCTAATAATGTTTCCATTACCGTCCATGTTTTAAAGGTTTCTATGACATTTAACCCTAAGTATTCTTTGACCATCCAAAATCCAGCATCATTTACATGTGATAACATCAGCGAACCTGCACCAGTAGCAATAACGAGTAATTCTAAATTTACGCCAGACATATGTTGAATAATTGGCGATACAATACCCGCTGCTGTTGTTAATGCTACAGTAGCAGAACCTGTAGCCACACGTATTAATCCAGCTACTAAAAAAGCTAATAATAAGGGTGAAAGCGAAAGATGTTCTGTCATTTGTGCAATCGTGTTACCTACGCCAGTTTCAATTAAAATTTGTTTAAAACCGCCACCAGCACCTATAATTAATATAATAGAGCCCACTGGTATAATACATTCCTCAACTAAATCTTTAATTACATTTTTAGTCATCCCTTGCTTGAATCCTAATAAATAAAAAGCAACAAAACATGAAATTAATAAAGCTATGACTGGACTACCTATAAATAATAACGCATTTTTTAGTATGGTTGGTATCTCACCTAAGTAGGGTGTAACGATAGATAACAACATCAATAATACAGGTAGTACAATAACTAGAAATGATACTGGTACGCTTGGAAATCCATTGGTTTTATTACTAACTTTAATAATATTTGGCGGATTTTCTGGAATGAGTCGTTTACTTATAAACTTCCCAAAGACTGGACCAGCTAATATGGCAGTCGGTAAGGCTATGATTAATGAGTATAATAATACTTTTCCTAAATTAGCATCATAAATACCAATAGCTGTCATCGCGCCAGGATGTGGTGGCACAATACCATGTACAATAGATAATCCAGCTAATAAGGGAATCGCTATAAGTAATATATTTGTTTTCGTCGTTTTATGAATAGAAATTACAAGTGGTAATAAAATAACGATACCAACTTCGAAAAATACAGGAATACCAATTATAAAACCTGATAACATCATCGCCCAAGGTAATTTTTTATAACCTAAAGACTTAATAAGATAATCAGATATTTGCATGCCTGCCCCTGAATCAGACATTAATTTTCCTAGTATCGTTCCTAAAGCTAAAATGCCAACTAAATGACCTAATACATCGCCGACACCTGTCTCGTATGCAGTCACTATCTTTTCTGGTGATAAACCAGCCATAATTGCTAAAAATAATCCAGCAACAGTTAAACTAATAAATGCATGCCATTTCCACCATGCAACTCCTAATATGACAATAACAATTGAAAGTAGCGTAATAATTAATAAATAAATATTAGTATCCATCCCTTTTCCCCCAATAATGCTAGCGCTACCAACAAGTTACAAAAGTTTTACATTAGTCTTTTAAACTAATACTATATTTTTTAAATTTACTATTATAATAACCGATACTATATTCAACAATATCACCTTGCGTTGAATAAGATTCTCTTTCTCTAATTAATACTGGTTCTGATGAGTCAAGATTTAATTCTGTTGTCGCTTGCTCATCAAACCCTACAGAGAAATGATCTTCTATTGCTTCAATTTCTATCCCATCTTCTTCTAGAATTTTATACACAGATAAATCATTATTTTGTTTGAGCTCCGCAGACTCATTTAAACGATTGATCGAATACGGTAAATAATGATTAAATAGAATATAGGGCGTATCATTTAATAGATAGACTCTTGTAATCTTATAGGATTTCACACCAAACATTTGAAATAGTTTACTTTCTTTTTCGTGTGTAACTACCGTAATATCTTTAATAATCTTCTGAATTTTATTCCCTTGCTCTACGAGTTTTTCTGTAAAGTTTTTATTGTGTGTAACACTATTTTGTACTTTGTGATTGATAACCGTCGTTCCTTTGCCGCTTTTTTTCTCTAAATAACCTAAAGCTACTAACTCTTTGATGGCGGCTCTCACTGTTACTTTACTTACATTGAATTCTTTTTCAAATTCAATTTCAGTAGGGATAAGATTACCTACAGTATATATACCGTGAATAATTCTATCTTCAATAATTTGCTTTATTTGTAAATATAACGGGCCTTTATCTGATGATAATTTAGTCATAAATCAATTACCTCTCTATATCATTTTTTTCCTCATTTATGATTTTAATTATATCATCAGTATCAAACAATGGTGTATCTCCCGAAATAGTATGTGCAAGAATACATGATGCAGCTGAAAAGTTAACTGTATCTTGGTGATTCATGTTGGAAAGTGTGCCATGAATGACGCCACAAGTGTATGCATCGCCTGTACCAATTCTATCTAAAATGTCTACATTAAATGATTTCGAATAGTACATCTCATTCCCACTATATAAGTAACCTTTAATGACATTATGATTGCTACCACGAATCGTACGTATTGTTCCAGCAATTGTATTAATATTATATTTATCAGCCACTACAGGTAACAATGACTCTAGTTGTCCCTCTCGAGTTAGTTCAGTTGTTTGTAAACCCAGCGTGAGCATAGCGTCTTTTTCACTCATGATAACTATATCCGCTTCTGCTAAAATCTTTTCATAGAATGGTTTAGCATTGATATTTCCATTATCCCCCCATAATGAGGGTCTAAAATTACAATCAAACACAATTTTTATTCCTTGTGTTTTCGCTAATTTCACTAAACTTAATACGTTTTCTCTGGTAAGTGAATTCATCGCTAAAGTAATACCACAAATATGTAGTACATCGACATTTTCGAGCTTCTGTAAAAGATTGTATTGCGAAATATCAGTCGTGTTAAAACTACTCTGTTGTCTATTGGCATAAGTTACTATACTAGCCCTAGGACCAAATCCTTTTTCTAAAAAATACATTCCTAAATTATCATTATTTTTAATAATAAATTCACTACGAATACCTAGCTTGCGTATCGCACCAATAGCTGCCATCCCAATAGAATTATTCGGTACAGCACTAATCAAACTTGAATCATATCCAAATTGTGCGAGTAAGCCTGTTACATTAACACCTGTGCCAGTAAACGAAAAATTCAAATTCTCAGATTGTCTTAGTAGTAAATGGTTTGGTGCTTCTAAGCGCATCATTATTTCTCCGTATGCTGCAACATGTTTTTTATTCATAATGATCAACTAAGCTTTTTATTTTATGCGTAAGCCATGCCACATCATCGATATTCGTTAATCCAGTATCTTTATCAATAATCGAAGAATAAACATGAGGAATAATTTTAGGCACATTAGATTCTAATGCAATTTGTAAAATTTCTTCAAAATTCTCCTTGGTAATGCCCCCGGTTGGTTCTAATCCAAAACCTGCAGCACCACATGCTTGTGCGACATATTTATACTCTTCAATTGTTTCTAAACCGTTCATTGGGAAAAATTTAATTGAAGCTCCACCCATATCTTTAATTAATTGAATTGCAGCTTCAACAGGTATAATCGCTTTTTCAGAACATGCACTACTAAAAGGCCCAGTTGAAATATTGACATATCCAGTCTTGCCAGAAGGAGATACTAATGCATTCACCCAGGTATCTTCTCCACTATTGGCTGCCGTTTGACCGACACTCGTGAATACTTGGTTAATATGAGATCCTTGGTATGAGCGTGCAATATCTGATACAACTTTCGCTTGTCTATTATCTCCAGCACCTAGTCCTATTGAAATTGCATCATCTACATGCACACCATACGCACGCATCCCGTCCACAGCTTCAGCTACACTTTCATAATCCTTCGATAAAACCCCTATCACTACATTTTTTTCTGCTGCTTGATAAATATCTATAATGTTTTTCTCACCTTTTGCCAATACATTAAGCGAGACTCTATCTTTATAAAATCTGTTTGAAATTTTCATTTATATTTCCCCCTCTATAATTTGAGTCATCGTTTTAAAAATCACTTCAATTTCACCTTGCTTTAATGGTCTAGGGTCAATATCAAAATACCCTTGTTTCACGCCATAATCACGCGTATAGATTGCAATTTCAGCTTGCTTTAATTTTTCTGTAAATACTTCTGCAGTTAGATTCAATATTTTAGGGGCTACATGCACACGTGTTCTATAAATTGCTCTTCCGGCTTCATCTTGTATCATCTCTAAATTCACACCGTCATAATCATTTAGTGGCTCTAGTTTTTTTAACTCATTTCTTTCATATTGTGAGTTATCCTTTTTCTCAAAATATTCGTCTAAAGCTTGCAGCAGACCAAAGGTTGACTCCTTGCCTACTTTCATACTTCTTCCAATAAAGTTTAATTGTACTTTTACTGATTCAATGAGTAATCTTTTTCCAGCTACAATACCAGTCGTAGGACCTTGAATTGCTTTTGATCCACTGTATATCGCTAAATCTGAATATTTTACATATTTTTCCAAGTCTTCTTCCGCAGCTGCATCTACAATTAATGGGATATGATATTCTTGCGCTATTGCATAAATGTCTTCTACAGATGCCATATTTTTTTGAACTGCGTGGTGTGATTTGACATATAAAATGGCAGCAGTATTATTATTAATAGCCTCTTGTACGTGAGTGGCATTCCCTTCATTGGCATAACCAACTTCAACTACTGAGCCTCCACCTAAATAAATCATAGTCTCTATCGGGGCACCATATTGTACATTGTGTCCCTTAAATATAATTATTTCTTTTTTATCTATGTGGTCATTGTGCAAGCGCTGACTCATACGTTTATTTCCGCCTGTAATTACTCCAGCAACTGATAACGCGATACCACTAGAGGCTGAGTTCACAACTACTGCATCTTCAGCATTTATTTTTTCTGCAATATAGCGCCCTGATTTATTAACTAAGTCTGAAATTTCAACATAATTTTGACCGCCAAATTTCATTGCATTCATTACAGTATCAGTTGGTGATGAAACGCCGAGGATACTCATTCTGCCGCTCGCATTAATTACTTGTTTTAACCCATATTTAGAGTTTAATGAATCTACCATTTGAAACCACGCCTCTTTCTTTAATTATTTTAGAACTATTCATGATTTGATTATCTGAATCTATCAGTTTTTGGTTGTTGTCCGACACATCAAATATCGTTAAATTAGCTTTAATACCTTCTTTCAATTCTGCTAGTTCAGGTCTATCGATTATTTTTGCTGGCATAGTAGTTACTGCACTAATAATATCTTCTAACGTATAACCCAAACATAAAAACTTAGTTAATACGTTAGCTAAACTAAACACTGGCCCTTCGACCCTATTTTTTTTATAAATATCAGTACTAATCGTATTGAATTTTACATGCGCCTTTCGAGCTTGTTGAGCCACTTTAAATGAAAAACTCGCATTACCATGCCCGACGTCTAAATAAACACCTCTATCAACTGCGTCTTTCAATACAGTCAACGGTTCGCCGTTTTCATCAAACAAATTATTCTCCTTACCATTTAAATAATGTGTAATGATATCCCCTTTTCTAAGCAATGGAATAACATCTTCAATTTTTGGCGGCGCCGAGCCAATATGTGTCATGATAGGCAAGCTTATTTCATTACTAATCTCTATCGCTTTTTCTAATGGGATAACGCCATTCCCTTTAACAACACTGCTACTGATACGTGTTTTTAATCCAATAATCATATCCTCGTATAACTTACAAGCTGCTATGCATTGATGTTGATTAATCCAATCTAAGTTGGATAGTTCATCAATTCTTTCAAGGCCAATATTAGATATATTTATAAATGCTAAAACATTCGTTTGACTCTGTTGCGCTCTTTGATATAACTCATTTATTCTATTTGCTCCACAGCTACCAGCATCCACTATTGTGGTCACACCTTGTTTTACTCCTATAGCGTCTATTTCATCACCATATGGGCTAAAATCAGAGAACGCATGAACGTGCATATCAATCCACCCAGTTGACACAAACGAATCAGAGCCATCAAATAAAATGTTCCCTTCTAATGTATCGCCCTCGCTTATTTTCTTGATGATACCCTTTTCAAGTAAAATATCTATCCGTTTTCCTTCTATAGTTGCAATATTTTTGATAAGTCCTGTACTTTCCACAATGTCTCACCTCTCGAAAAAGATTATAACATTATAATGTTTGTAAACGCAATCATTATAATGTTTATTCTTATATCATGAAAGGTTAAACCAATATGCCTTTGATATCTTACTTAATGTATCATTAACAATTAAAATTCATATATTTTTGTTGGTTATCTTTGCCGTTATTTGCTATTTTCATTCAATTCAAAAATTACTTCTTTTATCGGAATTTTTGAATTGAATAATATACCTTTTTTGTTACAATATAGTGAGGAGAATTTTGTTCTTTTATTCAAAGTGACTTAATCGGTGTGATTAAAACTTTTAAAGTTGAAGATAACAGCTATAGATTATATATAACAACCGTTCAAACTTAAATTTTATATAAACAAATAATGAAAAGACTATACTAGAGGAGAATTGAATTATGGATTATAGAGTATTATTGTATTATAAATATACATCACTTGATGAGCCCGAAACATTTGCTACTGAGCACTTAGATTTTTGTAAATCATTAGATCTTAAAGGTCGTATTTTAGTATCAATAGAAGGAATTAATGGTACTGTATCTGGTACTGTTGAAGCAACTGACCAATATATGGAAGCATTACAATCAGACGAAAGATTTAAAGGAATTACTTTTAAAATTGATGAATCTGAAGGTCATGCATTCAAGAAGATGCACGTGCGTGCGCGTGAGGAAATTGTTGCTTTAGACTTAGAAGATGACGTTAATCCTAGAGAATTAACAGGAGCATACTTATCTCCAAAAGAATTTAAAGAAGCATTACAATCAGATGATACTGTAGTCATCGATGCGCGTAATGACTATGAATATGACTTAGGTCATTTCCGTGGTGCTGTTCGTCCAAATATTACTAGATTTAGAGACTTACCTGACTGGATTAAAGAAAACAAAGAACAATTTATGGACAAGAAAATTGTCACTTATTGTACTGGCGGTATTCGTTGTGAAAAATTCTCTGGCTTCTTATTAAAAGAAGGCTTTGAAGATGTTAGCCAACTTGAAGGTGGTATCGCTACTTATGGTAAAGACCCTGAAACTCAAGGCGAATTATGGGACGGTAAAATGTACGTCTTCGATGAACGTATTAGTGTAGAAATCAACCAAGTAGATAAAAATGTTGTAGGCAAAGAATGGTTCGATGGTACACCTTGCGAGCGTTATATCAACTGTAGTAACCCTGAATGTAATCGTCAAATTCTAGTTTCAGAAGAAAACGAAGCACGTTATTTAGGTGCTTGCTCACATGATTGTGCTGCACAAGAAAGCAATCGTTATGTAAAAACGCATAACATCAGTGATGAAGAAAAAACACAACGCTTAGAAAACTTTAAAGACCTTGTACATCAATAGTATTAAAAATCCTGCCATGCTTTAGCCATGGCAGGATTTTTAATACTATTTAATTATTGTAGATTCATAAAGCCATTACCCAACACATCTCTCACATCATGAATAACAAGAAATGCATGTTCATCGTGTGAATTTACGATTTTCTTTATATGCGAAAGTTGGTTTTGAGGCACGACCACATACAGTACTTGTCTCTCTTTTTGCCCAAAACCGCCTACGCCATTTAATAATGTTGATCCACGACCCGTCTCCCGATTAATTTGATTACTAATCTTCGTATTAGCTTCAGAAATAATGGTAATTGCCTTTTTAGGGTTAAACCCTTCGATGACAAATGACATACTTTTTTCCACAATGAATAACATTACGATGGTATACAACACTTTTTCTATAGGTAAGACAATTAAGAATGATAATACAATCAATGAGTCCAAGACAAACAACGCTTGGGAAGTCTTAATTTCAGAATACTTATTGATAATCTTCGCAATAACAGATGTTCCCCCAAGTGTACTGCGTGCTGCGATAACTAGTCCTGAACCTATCCCTATTAATACACCAGAAAAGACAGTATTTATAAAATCAGATTCTATGTGTAAATTAAATGGTTCTGTGATACCAATAAAAAAAGAACTTGAAATAACTGTAATTAAAGTATAAATCGCTGTCGTTTTACTTAAATATTTCCAACCGACAACAATCAGAATCAAATTTATAATCAGTGAAGTGAGTGCTGGTGATAACCCAAGTGTATATTTTAAGTTTAATGAAACACCGACAGTACCGCCCTCACCTAAATTAGAAGCAATGATAAATGCATTGATTCCAATAGCAATGATAAAAGTCCCTAAAATACAATAGCATATATTTTTAAAATGAATTCTATATAACATATTGCTCCCTCTCTTTCTCAGGCTATTTTTTAAATCAAAACCCGTTTTCCAATCATTTAACAACGTATCTATAAACATAAAAAAGAAACTCTCTAGTTCGCTACTAAAAAGTTTTAAACATATTTTTATGACATTCGTTATAATCACACAAGCTACTATACTAGTACATAATCCCCTTCATTTCAAATAGATAAACTAAACAAATTTGAGAAATAATGTAAACTTTCAACTAGCAGCGTTTATATTGTTCTTAAAATTGTCACTTATGAAAGAGTTATAATTTATATAAAATAAAAGGATGGTGTTAATTTATATACGTTCACTTTACTTATAATATAGAAGAAAATGAGGAGATTCAATTTGGATATATTAAGAAATGAGTTACCTACTACAAAGATACCTTATATTATCGAAAATGGTTCTGGCGAACATTTTATATGGAATAGACAAGTATTCACCTTTTTATCAACAAACAAAAGTACAGGAAATATGTTTGAAGTTGTCACTATTACAGGTGAAAAAAATGAATGTTTTCCTGCGCATCTACATGAAAAAATGTATGAGTCCATATTAGTAACGGAAGGTGTACTTGATATTCATTTAGAAAACAAAACATTAACATTAAACAGAGGTGATTATGTACTTATCCCACCTGGTTTAAGTCATGGCTATAGTATGCAAGCCCACCGTACAAAAATACTAACTTATACGATTGACGGCAACATAACGGAGATGTATCAATTTATAGGTCAACAGTATAGTCATTCCAAACACCCTGCTTATATTAGTCGGGCTGAAACTTTAGCGAAATTAGACTTAGAAACTCAATTTGATATAAAATTTACTGATAAAAATTCCACTGATTCTAAAATTTTATATTGGCCTTCAGGCGAGGGAGACAATGTCTTAACAGGTGATCAGTTACATTCATTAATAACAACTCAAAAAGACACAGAAGACAACTATATTGTCGTGTCTACAGAAGGACCAATTGGAGATGCGATTGTATCTCATTATCATGAAAAACATACAGAAACGTTTTACTGCTTTGATGGCAAAGTCACAATGTGGGTAGGAGAACAAAGTCAGGAAATTGTTTTATATCCTGGTGATTTTTTACATGCACCAGCAGGGACAATACACTCTTATCGTTTCGATGCACACTATAGTAAAATGATTGGTTTATTAGTACCTGGATTATTTGAACCTTTCTTCCGAACATTAGGTGAACCCTATGATTTCACGACGTTCCCTAATGAACCCCAACCTTTAAACTTTGAAAAGGTCATCGCAAATATTGATACATTAGACCTTAAATTTGTATCACACGACTAACATTTTCCAATGTCATATTATTTATTGAGAATCTTGCGTAAAGCCTAGCAGTTTAATGGATAGCTTTTATTATAAATGATATGATTATTAGTGCTATAAAGCTTGTTCTCTTTCCTATCTACTTCTTATGTAGTGCGAAAATATTTATAGTATAATTTTTTAAATATTAACAAGTGAGGTACTTATTATGAAATTTGATGAATTCTCAATTGGAGATACATTTACAACCAACGATTATAAAGTGACAGATAAAGATATTCATGAATTTGCCAGCGAATTTGATCCACAATATATACATATAGATAAAGAAAAAGCTGAGCAAGGTCGCTTTAAAGGGATTATTGCTTCTGGTATACATACCCTTTCACTTTCTTTTAAATTATGGGTTGAAACCAAAAAATATGGTGAAGACATCATTGCTGGAACACAAATGAATAATATTAAATTTATTAAACCCGTCTTTCCCAATGATTCTTTACATGTTGTTATTAAAGTCATAGATAAACATTCTATCAAACCAGACAGTGGTCTATTAACTGTGCGTTTATCGACATTTAATCAAGACGATGATATTGTCTTTAAAGGTGAATTAACCGCGCTTATAGCTAAATAAAACCAACATAATAATATGTTGGTTTAGCACACAGACAAGTCAAATGCTAAAATGCATTTGGCTTTTTTTAATATTAATTTGTTATCTAATATAATTTTACTACCTAGATTTCAGGTGATTTCTATTTAAAATATTCTTGTATCTATTTTAAATACTATGATACGCGATGTATCAATCATTGTCTAAGCGCTTCTTCCCTTGGCTTTAAAACTGTTTCATAATTATCTATCTTTTTATTGAGAAGCTCTAAAGTATCATTCATTTGTTGTATTGTATTTAATACCGTTTCTCTTTGCTCTGATAATATGGCCAGTCGCTCCGCTTGAGTATCTTCACCTTGCTGAAAGAGCTCTAAGTAATGTGCCAATGCCTCGATTGAAAGTCCAGACTGTCTCATACATTTCGCTAAATTAATCCAATTCAAATCATCTTCAGTATAATTTCTGACACCACCATTTGTTCTAGAAATTTGTGGAATGATGCCAATTTTTTCATAATAACGAAGTGTATCTATACTTATTTCCATTTTTTTACTTACTTCTGATATAAGCAAATTCTCACTTCCTTTATCTCGTTTTATCATACACCCTCGAGTTCAGACCGAGTCAACAGTAATGCATTTTAATTTTATTTGCCCTATATTGATTCCCTATATTTAAAATTCCAAATCCGTTTTCTTTGTATAGCTGATTTATAGTTCTTATCAATTTATAGTAATAACTAGCAATCTCTCCTATCGTTGACTCTAGAGTTAATAATCCTTCTTCAAATTTTCAATTAAAATTTTTAAATTTGTATCTATATATTTATTTTTATGTGTCAGTAAATAAAAATAACGTTCTATGTTTAATGGTTGAACATCTAACTTTTCAAAATCGTATGGTGTAAGCGTTGTTTTTGAAACAATAGCGAACCCATTCCCTGAATGAACCATATGCTTAATTAAACTCGTATTATTAATTTCTACTAAGTTCGGATGTAATTGTAACTGTGATAAGCCAATTTCTTGATAGACACGCGTACCGGAACCTCTTTCACGAATAAAACACGTATCTGTAAGCACTGATTTTGTTTTTTTATGAATTAACACCATTTCATCTTTCGCAATACGTGTACTGTGTATCATATGATCATGAATTTCTTTTTCAATAATCCCTAAATCAATAATGTTGTTTTTAATATTTTGTATCATTGATTCTGAATTATCTAAGTGTACATGGATGTATAGTTCGGGATATCTCTCTGCTAAATCTGTAAGGTGTTGAGATAATCGATATTCTCCATAGGTGAAACTACTTCCTATTGTAATCTCGCCTGAAATTGTATTTGGCTTCATTTTTAAATCATGCCATAGTGCTTCTTCTAAATGTGCACGTTGCAATGCATATTGAAATAACTTTTTACCATCATTTGTTAATGTTAATTGTGCATGTTTAAACTCGAATATTTTTACATCATATTGTGTTTCAAGTCGTTTAATATCTCGACTGATAGATGGTTGAGATGTGTATAAATTCTCAGCAGCTTTAGTGAAACTTTGCGCCTTTACTACTTCAGTTAACACTTTAAATGGATCCACAAGTCATACCTCCTCATTATTATCTCTCATATTATAACAATTTTGTTATGGGTTACATACCAAATATTTATTTCTCGTTATAGAAATATGGTGCTAGACTTTCAATATAAGGAGGAGATAACCGTGATAACTTTTAAAAATAAATCATTCGTCATTGGCCTATTATTTACATTTATGATTGCGATCATTAGTTTATTAGTTACAAAGTTACCAATATTAGATAAAGTTGGCGCCTTATCTATAGCAATATTAATTGCGATTATATATAGACATTTTAAAGGTTATCCAGAAAAGTACCGTCAGGGTATTACTTTCTCTTCTAAACGATTATTGAAATTCGCTATTATTTTATACGGTCTAAAATTAAATATTTATGATGTTATTGGCCAAGGTAGCGGCTTACTATTTATAGATATTGGCGTCATCATTTTGACCATTGCATTTATATTTGTAATTAACATATTTTTAAAAGGTGACAAACACTTAGTGTTACTTTTAGGTATAGGTACTGCTGTGTGCGGTGCTGCTGCCGTTGCAGCTGTTTCGCCTATCTTGAAATCTCGTGAAAAAGATTCCGCAATAAGTATTGGTATTATTGCTCTAATTGGCACTGTATTTTCACTGGCTTATACACTGATATATTCTATTTTTACAATTTCCCCACAAGTTTACGGTATATGGTCAGGTATTAGCTTACATGAAATAGCCCACGTTATTCTTGCCGCAGACTACTCAGGTCAAACAGCATTAGAGCTCGGTTTATTAGGCAAACTTGGTCGTGTGTTCTTATTAATACCATTAAGTATTATTTTGATTATTGTAATGAATTTAAAATCAAAAACGTCTACAAGACCACAACGAATTGATATCCCCTATTTCTTAATAGGATTTGTGGTAATGGCTTTTATTCATACTTATGTTGATATACCCGCAGTATTGATGCAAGTAATCAATATCATCACTACGCTGAGCTTACTTATGGCTATGGTAGCTTTAGGCTTAAATGTATCATTTAAAGATTTAAAAAATCGTGCGTTCAAACCATTAGTCGCTGTCATTATTACATCTATATGCTTATCAATAGCAACATTTTTATTTATCAATGTTATTTATGGGTAGTAAAAAATTGAGTAAACGAATCCAAAGTGATATATATTTATTTAACTAAGTTAACACAAAAAACCCCCTATCTCTAAAATAGAAATAGGGGTATCTTATGTCTTTTATATTAAGTAAATACTGCTTTTTAAATTATGCAGTAACCCATTGTGATGCACCAGCTGAGTTGTATAAATCTACTGCTGCTTGGTCTTGTACTGATTCTGGTGCTTCAGTTGGTGATACACCTTTATATTCTGCAGGTGCTACTGAATCCCATGTACTTTGTAAGAATTGGTATTTACCTGCTGCACCTGATGAAGGGTTTACAGCTTTAAGATCGCCACCTGATTCACGTTGAGCGATTTGTTGTAAATGAGCGTTAACATTTACTGATGAACCTTCTGAAGCTTGACTTGATTGAGTTGTAGTCGCTTCTTGTTGTGGTTGTTGTGTTTCTGCTGTTTGTGGTGCCGCTTCTTGTTGTGGTGCCGCTTCTTGTTGTGGTGCCGCTTCTTGTTGTGGTTGTTCTGTTTGTTGAGCTTGTTCACTGTTATCTGTAGATTGTTCTACTGAACCATTAGCATCTCCACCAAAGCCCCAGCTAAAGTTTTGACCGTCTGATTCAAAGTGATAATTAACACCATCTACATTAAAGTTATAGTTATATGCACCTTCTTGAATAGGTGATGCATTTAATTGGCTTGAATTTGTTTGTGCTTGTTGCGCTAATTGTGCCTCATTAATCCCTGTTTCTGAAGCATCCGCTGAATTTCCTGCTGCTCCTGCTGTTACCCCAAGTCCTACTGCTAACGTTGATACGATTACTGCTTTTTTCATTATTAAAAAGTCCTCCCAAATAAGATAATTAGTCGTTCGATTAATTTGCTAGATTTACTATAACACCTAAAAATGAGTTGTAGGTTACAGGCAGGTGAAAAAAACAAGTCTTTCTTTACATCCTAATGACAAGAAAAATAATGCTTTTCTTGGCAAAAAGCGATTCAAATACTTTCATGTAAGCTTTAATTACATAAATTACGTTGTATTCCACTGTAACACAAGTGTAACAAGTTACGAAAAATCCGTATTTATACTTTTTTAAATAGATATTTCATTTTTTAAAAACATTTGATGCAAACTATTTTTTGAATATGTATTTTACAAGTAATTATTATTGTTTTACAACAAAGTAAGCCGCCTAAAACGCTTTATCTTAGGCAGCTTACTTTTATTTTGATAATGCTATTTTAATATGTGCTAGATGGTGTGCTTCATGCCAAGCTAATTTGGCTATTTTTTTAGCAACTGAAATTTCACCACTACCCTCAAGCGTAAATATTCGATGTAAATCTGATTCATTCAAACTATTTCCTAACGCTACAATTCGATTATTTAAACCTTCTAACAATTTAATCGAACTTTCTACAGGCAAGGCAGTGTCAGGTTGAATTGCCCACTTTTCTTGATCAAACGTAGTTATTGTCGGATTATTCTCCGTTAAAGCTAGCTTTAAACGCTGATACATATTTAATTGCGAATCTGCAATATGGTGTACAAGTTGACGAACTGTCCAGCTACCTTCACGATATGTTTTAGTCAAGTCTACATCATTCAAGGTATCTACTGTCTCTCTTAATTGGTCAGTATATGTATTTATTTCTCCTAACCAATATTGAACATTGTCTAAAGTTACTACCTCTGGAACTTCTAAAGGTCCAATAGGGAATTTCACATCCATTTCAATCACCTTTTCTCTATAATTAAATATTTAAAAACATATCTATCCTCATTTAATATTCACTTTTTTAGATTTAAATAAACGCTTAACTCTTAATACGTTTATTTATGATAGATTATAGCTACAACATTTAATGCTACTTTATTTCCTCGGAAATCTATACCATAACTTATTTTTTATACGCTATAAAAAACCCGCCTCTATATCGAGGCGGGGATGAAACACTTTATTTTATAATAATTCATTTTTTAGATTATGCAGTAACCCATTGCGATGCACCTGCTGAGTTATATAAATCTACTGCTGCTTGGTCTTGTACTGATTCTGGTGCTTCAGTTGGTGATTGACCTTTATATTCGTCAGGTGCTACTGAATCCCAAGTGCTTTGTAAGAATTGGTATTTACCTGCTGCACCTGATGATGGATTAACTGCTTTAAGATCGCCACCAGATTCACGTTCTGCAATTTGTTTTAAATGAGAGTTAACATTTACTGATGAACCTTCCGAAGCTTCACTTGATTCATTTGATGACTGTGTTGAAGTTGATGCTTGTTGTGGCTGTTCAGTTTGTTCTGTTTGTGGTGCCGCTTCTTGTTGTGGTTGTTGTGCTTGTTCTGTTTGTTGTGGAGCTGATTGTTGTGCTTGTTCCCCTGAAGCTTGTTGTGAACTATTATCTGTAGATTGGTTAGATGAAGTATTTGAACCTTCACCGTAACTCCAGCTAAAGTTTTCACCATCTGATTTGAAGTTATAGTTTACACCATCTTGACTAAAATTATAGTTATATGAACCATCTTGGATAGCTGATTCATTTAATTGGCTTGAATTTGATTGTGCTTGTTGTGCTAATTGTGCTTTATCTACACCTTGTTCTGAAGCGTCTGCTGTATTTCCTGCTGATGCTGCTCCTGTTACTCCTAGACCTACTGCTAACGTTGACGCGATTACTGTTTTTTTCATTATTAAAAAATCCTCCTATAAGGTAATTAGTTTTATGATTAATTTGCTAGATTCACTATAACACCTATAAAACCCTAGCAGGTTACAGTGAGGTGAAAATAACAGCCACTTCATTACACTCAAATGACATGTTATAACTTAATAGCTCAGTCTGTAATAATCAAAAAAACTGCTATGGAGGTCTATAATTCGGTAAACGCACAAAATTATATGTAATTCTTTGTAATAAAGGCACGACAAATCGCACCTTTGTAATATATTAATAGTACCAAAGATGCTTTTTTATAATTAACTTTGCCTATTGCAACTTCTCTTATAGGAAGTAAAGGAAATATCTTTTTATTTAAAATGCATTCTGGTTTAGCCACTGTCCGCCATCCATCGTAATACATTCACCATTAATAAAGTCTGCATCATCAGAAAATAGAAACCGTGCTAGACCTGCTATTTCTTCAGTTCGTCCCATTCTTCCTATTGGTATACTTTCAAGTGTTTGTTGACGGGCTGTTTCTGATAACGTTAGTTTCTGGGCGCCACCAGTGTTTTCAATCGGACCTGGTGCAATAGCATTCACACAAATACCATATTTTGATCCCCATTCCACAGCAAGTGTTCTTGTCATAGCTAATACACCTGCTTTGGCACTCGCTGAATGAACAACACCAGGACCAGCTCTCCACGCATATGTTGCTACCATATTGAGGATACGCCCTTTTTGACCATTTTTAATCCATAGCTTACCCACTGCTTGTGTACAATTCCAAGTGCCATTCAATACAATATCAATTACAGAATTCCATCCATTAATAGATAAATCCTCTGCAGGACAAATAAAATTACCAGCCGCGTTATTAACTAAACCATCAATCTTGCCAAATTTTTTAATCGTTTCTTCTATAGTATACTGCACTCTTTCAGAATCGCGTACGTCCATATCAATGCATAGTACTTGTCCCTCATACTGTTCAATCTCTTTTTTTGTCATCTCTAACCGTTCTAAAGTACGTCCCGTTATTACTACCTTGGCACCTTCTTTCGCAAATCGTTGAGCCATTGCTTTCCCCATACCACTACTACCGCCTGTTACCAAAATCACTTTATCCTTCATTAAGCATTCTCCTTTGAAGCTATATTTAAAAGACGCCACCACAGTAAGCGCTTACAATTAATATTTCTAGTTGTTTACCCTCTTTTCTATAGTCAAATCTAATAATTATAACAACTATGTACGATTTACTTCTTGTCTAAAATGTATAGTTTAAACCTATCCCCTTTAAAATCGCTCTAAATAAATGACGCAACGTGCCACCCACCACCATTCGAACGTAACTACACAAAAAATTAAAATTCTTAATAAAACATTCAATAAACTTTAATAAAATTATTATTTTCTTGTTTTACTCTTTTTATAAAAGGGTATTATAAAAGTGTGTTTATTTTTTTAAGAAAATATAATATACTAAGTAGATTCTTTTAAATGATTTTTACAGGAGGGCTTAAATGTCTTTAGAAGGACTTACTTATGCACAAGAAGAGAACATTATCATGGATTTATTGGTTCCAAACACTAACATCAATAATATTTTAACTTTACTTCACATTGATGGCGACTATACGTACAATGCTATTAATGAAAGTTTAAATCAACTTATTGAAAATTATGACGCTTATAGATTACGTATTGATAATTCTCATCAAATCACAAAACAGTATATAACAGCATTTCAATTTCAAGAATTTCCATTAATTGAATTTAGTGATTATACACACTATGAAAACTATTTAAACGAACAAAGACACAGATGTGTGTTTGATTATAATCAACCACTTTATGACTTTAAAATTATTAAAAACGCAAACAATCAATTTACTATAATGCTACTTCACCATCATTTAATTTCAGATGGTTGGAGCATGGCTATTACAAATCATTTTATAATGAAACAGCTTACCGGCTATGAAACACAAATCAATTATCACAGTTACCTTGAAACAGTAAAAATAGATGAACAATATCAATTGTCACCACGCTTTGAACGTGACCGTGCCTATTGGTTAAATAAATTATCAAACTATGAACAAAGTGCCTTTCCGATTCCGACAGCTGAGACGCCCATCACAGCATCTCGCTCATCACATCAATTAAATAAAGATAGAGCAAGCATGCTTTATAAAATTTGTGATGATTTTTCTATCGGTGTGAGTACATTATTCTCATCTTTACTACATTTATATATGGGATATACGACGAATACAAACAATAATGCTATCAGTTTGTTATTTCATAATAGAAATACTTATCAAGAAAAATCAATTTGTGGTCAATTTGCCAGATTGTTGCCTTTCGTCATAGATATAGACTACAACGCGTCAGTGGGCATATACCTCGAAATGATTCGTCAGGAAAATTTCAGGTTAATGAAACATAAAAGATACCCATTCCTTAAAATTCTTGCTGACAATAAACATGCCAAAGGGTTAAGTTCCTGTTTCGTTTCATATCAAAACCAACAACGTGATAAATCACTAGATAATAAAGGATTCAGTCATGAATGGTTATCCAACAACGCAATGGGTAACACTTTAAAAGTACACCTTCATAACAGAATCAATTCAGATGTATTAGACGTTGATTATGACTTTAAAACAGCTTTTCTCAATGAAACACAAATTGAACGCATGCATGAGAGTTTAATGCATATTTTGGAACAATTTTACGCTAGTTATAACACGCCATTAACAGATTTAGAAATTACACAACCTGACAAAACTACATCTTATTCATATTAAAAGTGTTGCAAAATAAATAAAGCCCTTAAACAAGTTTGAATGTTGTTTAAGGGTCTTTATTCTATCTTTATATATTCATTACTTATGTTATAGCTAACATGCGCTCTAAAGATTGTTTAGCATAATATGTTGTAGCTGCATCTACTTTAATAATATTATCGTGATTACCCTGTTGTATTTTATCTAGACACCACGCAAGGTGGGGTAAGTCTATCCGATTCATAGTCAAACATGAACACATCAACGGATTCAATGACTGGATCTCAATGTCTGTATAGGTTTGCTTCAATCGATGAACCAAGTTCATCTCTGTACCAATCACCCATTTACTTCCTTTGGGAGCATGCTTAATGGTATCAATAATATATTTTGTTGACCCTGCATAATCGGCTTTTTCAACAACCTCAAAGGTGCATTCTGGATGAACGATAACATTTACTTCTGGATCACGCTCTCGGGCATGATCAATATGCGCAGGATAAAATTTTTCATGTACAGAGCAGTGCCCTTTCCATAAGATAATACTAATGTTCTCTTCATCGCCGTCATGTTCTAGTTCTTTAGTAATAGGGTTCCAAACAGCCATTGCATCTAAATCGATCCCCAATTTATAAGCGGTATTTCTACCTAAATGTTGATCAGGTAAAAATAAAATTTTGGATCCTTGATCAAGTGCCCACTGAATCACACTATCAGCATTACCACTAGTAACACATGACCCCCCATTTTCACCAACAAACTTTTTAATAGCAGCTGTAGAGTTGACGTATGTTAATGGTAATATATCATCACCTAATCGCTCGGTAAGGACTTTGTACCCGTATAAAGCTTGTTCAATATTTGCCATATCTGCCATGGAACAACCCGCAGATAAATCAGGTAAATAAATATGTTGATTGTCATTGGTTAATATATCTGCAGTTTCGGCCATAAAATGCACACCATTAAATATGAAATACTCCGCTTCAGTGTTTTCCTTACATATTCTAGCCAATTCCAATGAGTCGCCCATTACGTCTGCAAATTGTGCAACTTCATCCTTTTGATAATGATGCGTTGGCATAAACAACCTAGACCCTAACGTTTCTTTAATCGCCTTTATTTTGTCGATTAATTCAGTTTCTGACATATTAACATATTTTTCTGGTAAAGCTTGAGCATCTTCTAATATAGGATTAAACATTACATGACCACCTTTGCTGATATATCTAATGCACGTTGTGTATAAAAAATGGCACCAATCGAAATATAATTGACACCTGTATTTGCATAATCTATGACATTATTAATATTAATATTGCCAGAAGCTTCTGTCTTAATATTAGAAGGCACGCGGGTGATGTATTGCTGAATCCAAGAAGGAGATCTATTATCAAACATGATGATATCTACTCCTACTTGAATCGCTTCATCCAGTGCTTCAAGCGTCTCAATTTCTACTTCTATCTTATCCATAGGCCCCATCATTGTCTTTGCTTTAAGCACCGCTTGTGATAATGATTCACTATAGGCAATATGGTTATCTTTCAACATAATGCCGTCATTTAATGTACGTCGATGATTATACCCACCACCAACTTGTACAGCATACTTTTCAAACATGCCTAACCCTGGTGTAGTCTTTCTAGTATCTACAATTTGGACGCCCGTGTGTCTAACCTTGCTGACAATTTCATTTGTCATCGTAGCAATACCAGACATACGTTGAATTAAATTTAAAGTGATACGTTCCATTGTAAGTAACGTTTGTACATGCCCTTGTACTATCGCTAGCGTTTGACCTTGCTGAATTGTATCACCATCTTCCACTAATAGATCAATATGAATACTAGGTTCAATTAATTTAAAACTTTCATTAATAATGATAGTTCCACAAAATATACCTTCTGCTTTAGATACAATCGTTAACGTTCCACATTGCTGTACATCAAAAATACTTGTAGCGAGATCTCCATAATGATTATCCTCTATGTAAAATTGCTTGAGTTTCTCTTGAACGTTTAATTTGTTTAACACGTAATGCTGCCCCCATTTCTATTTCAATATCAATATTTTGAAAATTTTTATTGCGCTTTGGATAATCTATACGATAATGTGCTCCTCTTGATTCTGTTCTATTTACAGCTGACATACATACAATTTCCAAAGTTTTTAGTCTGGCATATTTTTGCCAATCCTCTCGTGTGAAGTCTTCTACTATTGGATGTTCTATTAGGCATTGCTGAAGCTCTTTCAAATAACGCTTCATAGATTGCCCATCTCTTTCTATACCTAATTTGTCAAAGCTCTGTGAGATTAATTGTTCATACTGTCTTTGCTCAATTTTTGGAATTCGAAGTTGAGACGGCTGACATCTTGATTTTTGACGTATCGGCAAGTTATTTACGATGGCCGCACACCGTTGTCCCATCACTAGACCTTCCAATAATGAGTTACTTGCTAAACGATTCGCACCATGAAAATTTGTATTACTGACTTCACCAATGGCATATACATGAGGCAGTGACGTTGTACCATCAATATTCGCCTTAATTCCTCCCATCGTATAATGCGCTCCGCACGAAACAGGAATTCGTTGCGATTTATATTCATCCGGAAAGTATGTTATAACATTGCGGTATATCCCGGGAAATTTTTCTGGGAAGTCTTCAATAGGTTTAATATCAATCATACATGTATGACCCAAACGTTGTTGGTGAAATATGATTCTACTGGTAATATCTCTTGGCGCTAGACTCGCCAATGGATGTACTTCATCCATAAATTGCTTTCCATATTCATTAACTAACTTACCTCCATCACCCCGTACTGCTTCAGATACTAAACCAAATGTTTGCGTGGATGTACCTAATAAGGTTGGATGAAATTGAATCATTTCCATATGTCTTAGTGGGATACCGTGATGTAGCGCTATTAAATGCCCTGTACTTAAAGTGTTTGAAGCACTCGAATGTGTTTGGAATAAATTACTATAACCTCCTGATGCTAAAACAATTTCATCACCTTGAACTACTATTTGATGATTATTTTTATCAATGGCTAACACACCTGCAACTTCACCATCATCATCTCGTAATAAATCCACAACTTCAGTTTCTTCATAAAATGTGACAGCCTTATCTTTAACTGCTTGTATTAAATGTTTCATGATATATTGCCCTGTTTGATCTCCACCAGCATGTACAATACGCGGCTTTGAATGTGCCCCTTCCATTGCTAATGCCAAGGTTTCTCCATCATTCCGTTTATCAAAATTCATACCTTCATCTATTAGTTGTTGGATACACGCATGACTATGCCGTATCATTTCTTGAATAATATACTCATCACCTAATTTGTGACCAGACATAAATGTATCTTCGACATGTAATCTAGCTAAATCCTTTTCTTGATTGGAAAAACAAACGCCCCCTTGTGCCAAATGACTATTATTTTGTTTCAAATTGTCTTTTGTGATACATATAATTTGAATGTCTTTATGAAGTGCATTTACAAATGACAATGCGGCAATACCTGAACCAATTACAATAATTTTCTTCAAATTTACACCTAACTTTACATATATGTTAACATTTAGTTTACAACTATATTTACACAAATTACTGTATATTACAAGTGGGGGTAAAAAACATTGATTTATTTAGACAATGCAGCGACAACTCAACCTGATAAGGTAGTACTCGATATCTATCAGCAAACACAGCACAATGCATTTTATAATAGTGAAAGCTTACATACTGGGGGAAATCATGTAGATTATCTCTTGAGAGATTGTAGAAACTATTTAAAATCTTATTTCAATACTGAAAAAGAAGTCATTTTTACACGTAGTGGTTCCCATGGTAATGAAATTGCCATACATAGCTATTTAACTTATAGCACAAGATCCAAAATATTAGTGTCACCATTTGAACATCCTTCTATTTTCTCAGCACTAGAGTCTTTTAAAGATCAATTTACCATCATATTTACTCCACTTAATGACGAGGGAGAAATTGATATTAATCAAACACAAGCTTTATTGAACGGTGACATTGCTTTGATTATTATGCAGCATGTTAATTCCGAAACCGGATATATTTTACCAGTAGATACTATTGCTAAATACGCGCAACAATATTGTATACCTATTCATGTTGACGGTGTCCAAGCTGTAAACAAGTTACCTGACATAGATATATCTATGTTTACCTCTTATGCATTTTCAAGTCATAAATTTCATGGTACGAAAGGCGTGGGGACTTTATTAATTAGCCATGAATATGTAAAACCATTAAATAGTCATTATTTTCATGAACAGTTCACACAAAATGGCACACTAGATACTCCAAGTATTGTGGCAATGACTAAAGCTTTATCTATGACAACTGACTTGAAACATATGGTTCAATTAAAGACGCATGCACTTAAACGCGCACAAGCTTTGAATTTTTCTCCTATTCGATTCAATAAGGAATCCTCTCATATACTGGCATTATTATCTCCTAAATTTGAGGCGCAATATATCATGCAGTCACTTTCGAGTAAAAATATTTGTATCTCTACAGGAACTGCTTGTGGGCATGGTATGTTGTTAAGTGAGGGTTTACAGGTTAAAATAAATACAATAGCTCATGATGCGTTAGACCAATATATGCGTCTGTCATTTTCTAAAAACAATACGATTGCAGACATTGATAGTTGCTTTAACCATTTAGCAATGATTATTTAAGGAGAGATTGTTATGGAAACACCTGATCAACGTAGAAGCCAAATCGTACAATTACTTACCGCTTCACAACAACCTATTAGCGGTAAACAATTAAGTGAACAATTTGATGTTTCTCGTCAAATTATCGTTAAAGATATTTCAATACTGAAGTCGCATCACTATAATATCAATGCTACGAGCAAGGGTTATCATATCGATATAGCACCCCAAGGTAAAGGCTACAAACGCATCATCGTTTGCCAACATGCTCAAGAATCTATGGCTGAAGAACTGCAAATCATACTCGATAATGGGGCAATGATTGATGATGTATCCATTGAACATCCCGTATATGGCACATTAAAAGCCGACTTAATGATAGAAACGCATAAAGATTTACAACAATTTTTAGAACGTATGGACAAATATAAAGGTAAAATGATCGCAAACTTAACTGATGGTATGCACTTACATACGATCTCTGCCCATACTGAAAAAATATTAGACAACGCAGTCCGTGATTTATCAGAACATCAATTTATTGTGGAAGAATAATTTTACTGAGTTTATATTAAGCGCTTATTGTCGTTTCGTTGAATAATTGGATAAAAAAAAGACATGGACGTACAATTAGTTTTCATTGTACATGCATGTCCTTTTATTTAAGATTATGCAATTTATTATTAATATTATCGATAGTTTTTTGATTTTTTGATCGAGCAATAAACCATATAATAAAATAAAGAGTGAGAAATATAATTACAAAACTAAGAAGACTATATATTTTCAAAGGAAACCAGCCTGCCAGTATAGCCATTGGAAAAAATAAAAATAAAATCACTAAAAAATGCGTTATTGTTGCCTGAGTAATATTCATGTCAGTGTGAGAAAAAATCATGCTAGCAAAAGCAAATATAATTCCTATTGCTGCCCATATTAACAACGCAATAACAAAAACTTGTAGAGCATTTAAATGCTTTTCATAAATTTCACCCATGTATGAAGAACTGCTAACTGGATGATAACATCCATCTTTCGCCAAGAACGAAAAGAAAATAGAAATCACTATACCTATAAACCACCCTACTGAAACACCCTTAAAAATTCTTATCATAATTCCAACCTCTCTTTTATAGATTTTAGGTAACGTCTAGATGAATAAGTGACAATATCATTTTTGAAAAAAATTTTAATTTGACCTGTGGTAGTCATTGAAAGGTGATCAAGATAGTGTATATTAATAATTTCTGATTTAGATATCTTTATGAAATGATGATTGATGATTGCTTCAATTTCATAAAGTCTTTTATTAAGCACAAATTTTTTTGTCTCTGTCTCCATTTTTACAACTTTGTTTTCAGTAAAAAACCTATAAACTTCAGATAAATTCACGCGATAAATATGGTCGCCTAATTTACCAATTAATACCTTTGTAGCATCAATTGATTGAACATACTGTATTAAACAATTAATATCACTAGACATCTCAATGGCATCAATGTAGACAGCATTTTCTGTTAAATTGGAATCGATGTTTACTTTCAATTTCATCAAGTTACCCTCCCTAACTAATATTAAATCAAATGCGATGCTTTTTTTAAATATAGCATAGATTAACGGTAAGAATTTTAATACAAGTGGTGATATATTTTGCTATGAACGACAAAAAAACTCATCAAACGTAACGTTTTGATGAGCACTTCATTGTTTTAGACTGGTCTTATCAATCTTTAGATTTCTCCAATATTTTTTTCCATTCTTTCTTCAACGTTTTATTTTTCGTTTCTTTGAAAATGACATTCGGCTTTAAGTTTGGATCTTTGTCATTATAGTCTTTATATGAAAAACCACTAGATAGCGTCACAGATTCGTCCGATTGAAAAGCATAATAATATACTTTACCGTTGTCTGCGAACAAATACTTTTTAATGGGTTGTTCCATGTTTGCAACAGATTGGTATCCCTCAATATTTGAGAGCTGCTTTGCCGCTTCATCATATCCTTTAGTTTTATTATTTGATGTGTACATTGAAACTCCCACTAGGTTATGTATTTTAAAATGCTTGGCACCGGGTTTTTTATTATCAATGACTTGAATTTCTCCGTCATTCGTTAAACCGTAAAAATCACTATTAGTATAACTTCCGTTGCTTAAATAACGATTCGACACAGCTAAACCTTGCTTTTTAGCTACTTGATCAGATATATTTAATACGTCTTTTTTAAGCTGCTGTCTTTGTTCCTTTGTGAATGATTTAGTTTCTTTTTTCTGATGTGCTGCTTGTGTATCTTTTTCTGATTTTTCATGATGTTGTTGACTCTGACAACCCGTAGCAGAAAGTATGATACCCAATGATAGCAAACTATAAATTACGCTTTTCATGTCAAAACTCCTTATAATATTATAATATATGAATATACGAGATTAGCATGGTAATGTCATACCAAACCAATCTCGTATATGATTTAACACATATGACTATTTTTGAGGTGCTTTATCTTTTAAAATTCCGAATTCGTCTACTAATTTAACTTCGCGTTGTTCACCTTTACTGATATCTCCATATAGCTGATAAATTTTAACTTTAAGTTTATCGCCTTCTACTTCATATACAGAGAAGTTTTGCTCTGAAGCATCACGGTTATTTTCATGACTGTCTTTAAATGCTTTAGATTTATGTGGTTGATTACCTAATGCAAACAAACTGTTATAGTGATCCAGTTGTTTTTGCGTTAAATTACTCAACTCTGGACGTACTTTTTTAATATGTTCTAAGGATCTGTCATATAAATTATCATAAGCTTTTGTGCCACCTGTATTAGGTAATACATAAACTGAACCTTTAGGATTATCATAGTATTCTACATTATCTTTACCTAGAACTTGAGACGCATCTTCTCGTTTCGCATTAACAAAACTATTCTTAGTAGATGTGTGTTCTAAAGGATGTGTACGAGATAACACATGGTCATGACCTTGTAGTACTAAATCTACATCTAATTCATCAATTTGTTTCGTTAATTCTTTTCTTATCTTACGGACATCTTCATCTGATAGTGCATGATAAGATTTAGAATACATTGGTTTGTGAAGATTCAAGACAACCCAGTTCGCTCCATTTGCTTTAGCCTTCTTGATATCTTCTTTAATCCATTTCATTTGTTCTTTACCAATTGCTTTTTCATCTGGATTATCTTTTGATTTTTTATTATCATTCGTATTCGCTACAACCATATGTGCACCATTGTAATCAAATGAATAATACGATCCTCCATTTACAGCGTTATTTTCTTTTGGTACATTGACATGGTTATTATATGCATTTAATAATTTATCATCTTCTTCATTTAATGCGTATTCATCATGGTTACCTGCTGCAGTAGCTATAGGTAAAGACATAAATGATGGTCTTGATTGTTCATATAAATCTAACCATTCATCTTCGACTTGCGCTGTTTCTACATAATCTCCTGTATGTAAAGCAAAATTAGGATTTCCTGCAGTGTTGATGGCTTGGTTCAAAGTATCTGCACCAAACTGCGCTTCATTTCTTACATGTTCGTTCCAATAGGCATTTTGAGTATCTGTGTATTGGACAAACTTAAATGGATCGCCTTTATCTCCAGATGTTTGAAATTGGCCTACTTCACTTTGAGGACCATTTTCACTACCGACTTTATAGTAATACTTGGTGTTCGGTTTCAAATTTTTAGCTTTAGCTTTATAATTATACTCTTCAACATTTGTCATTTCTGATTTACCTTGCATGTCACCACGTGTCCATTCAGGGCCACTAGCGTTTTTATCAGTATAATAGCCGTTCACTTTTTCTTTCCCATTTTCATCTTTAATTGCCTTACCTTCATCATCTTTTTCTATGTCAGCAAATATAAAGTTCCCATTCTTATCTCTTTCTATGTACTTCGACTTTACTTTCTTAGCTTTTGCATCAAATGATTTTGCGTCACTAAAATCACCCGTTTCCGAGACCCATACTTTTGCATCTTTAAATTTATCCGTAGTATACCAATTGAATCCCATCTTATTCTTAGTGTCACCATTAAAATTAGTAATAATTCGATTAGGGTTGTTCTTTTCAGGTACTGGTGCTACCTCTGGTTTATTTTTTAAAATTTTGATTCCCTTATTTTCTTGCTGTGTACTTTCAGTTTGTGTATTTGGCTCGCCAGCTGGTGCACTCGCTTCTACACTATTTGTTGGCATTCCGAATGATAACATGAGCAATAAACTCGCTGCCCCTGTTGTTAAAAATTTCAATTTACTTTTCTTCACATTAGCCCCTCCTTTACCTTCTTATATTTTATTATATAAATAAAATGTTAATAATTAGTTAATATAATAAGTCGTTTTATTAATATTATGTAAATTTTCTATTCGAAATTTTATAATATATATTTCAGTTGTTTTTTAATATAAAAAACACCCACTTCTATCATTAGAAGTAGGCGCTTTTATCTTATATTTTTATAATGTTTCCATATCTATAACAAAACGATATCTTACATCACTTGCTAATATACGGTTATATGCCTCTTGAACTGCTTTAGGATTGGCTTGAATTGTTTCTATCATCGGTAGAACTTGATTATCGGCTGCAAATTGTATCATTTCTTCAGTAATCGCTATACCACCTACATTTGACGCTGTTAATATAGCTTGTTTTCCAAATAAACTGCCTACATGGAATGTTTGCGGTTCGCCAGCGAGTCCAACATAAACCATCGCACCATTTACTTTTAATAAACTAACATAGGCATCAACATCTAAACTCACCGCTACTGTATTTAATATAAAATCAAATTTACCTTTTAATTTATTAAAAGTTTCAACTTCAGTTGTTAATTCATAGGCATCCGCACCAAATCTTTTGGCTTCTTCATTCTTACCTTTAGAATGACCCAGTACTGTTACTTCGGCTCCCATTTTATGTGCAAATTGGACTGCTAAATGACCAAGTCCACCCATTCCAATAATGCCAACTTTCTTTCCAGGACCTACATTCCATTTTTTCATAGGATTATAAGTAGTCACGCCCGCACATAGAAGTGGACTAGCCACATCCAAGTCCAATGTATCTGGAATACCAATTACAAAATGATCTTTAACAACAATATCATTAGCGTAACCACCATAAGTAAGTTCGCCATCGTAACCTTTACCGTTAAAGACGACAACTACACCTTCTATACAGAATTGTTCATCACCATTTTGGCAATGTTCACACACCCCACATGAATCGACAAAACAACCTACGCCAACACGATCTCCAACTTTAAATTTGGTTACATCACTACCTACTGCTGACACAACACCAGTAATTTCATGTCCTGGTACTATCGGGAAATTTGCACTACCAAAATCATTATCTACCACGTGAATATCTGAATGACAAATCCCACAATATTTAATATCAATTGCTATATCGTCTTCTCTTAATTCTCTTCTTGTAATTATATTTGTTTCAAATGATTCATAATCTGAAGTTACGGCTTGTATCACACGTGTTTGGCATTTTTCACACATATCAGCATTCCACCTTTATATTTTATATGAAGATCAAAAATGTTAACTATATGTCATTTAACTCTAGTTAATATTACCCGATGCAAAAAAGTGTACACTCTAGAGTTAACACTAGGTTAATATTAGAAAACTATTTGAATTAATTATCATTATACAGATACTATTATTTATCTATTAACACTCCCGGCACAGTGACCTATATCGGTTTATTCACTTCTGTTTATTAGAACCTCATACAAAATAAAACCACCTCACTAACTTATAAATCGTTAATAAGGTGATTTTGTGGATTATCTTTCAACAGTTTCTAAACTCAGTTTGCCATCTTCCATAGTATAAACTTTATCGCAATAACTTTTTAATCTTTCATCATGTGTCACAACGAGACACACTTTATTTAAATCTTTTGTTTGTTGTTTTAAGATATTCATTACTTCTAAAGCATTATCAGTATCCAAAGAAGCCGTGGGTTCGTCTGCTAGGATGATACTTGGATTTGTATAAAGCGCTTTGACAATCGCTACACGTTGCTTTTGTCCCCCAGAAATTTCATTGGGTAATTTATTTTTGATAGTTGATAAGCCAAGCTTGTCCATGAGTTCACGTAATGTATTATCTTTTAATACTTGGTTGCTATGTTTTTTTAATAATACAAATTGTTGTTTTACCGTTAAAAATGGTACTAAATTGGTTGCTTGTAAAATGAAACCAATTTCCGCCATTCTCGATTGAGACAATTGTTTTTGATTCATTTCAGTAATATCTTTGCTATTTATAATGATTCTACCGGAAGTCGGTGTCTGTAAAGCGCCTGCCATAGTAAGGAAAGTACTCTTCCCTGAACCAGAAGGGCCAACAATACCTACCACTTCCCCTTTATGAAAAGTTAAATCTGTAGATTTTACAGCTTCAATGGTCCTATCACCGTCTTTAAAAGATTTTGTAACCTTTTTAAACTCTAACATTTTAATCACTCCTTTAGCCTATAGCTTTCAATGGATCTACTTTTCGAACTGTCAATATTGAAAATAAACTGCCAACAATAGATACTAAAATCAATCCTATTCCAAAAAGAATCAATGTTAGTGCATTAAACGCGACAGGAACAGCTGCTGGTATAAAAGCACCTGTAATTAATGTAAGTACTAAACCTATAACAGTGCCTATAAGGGCGATAATAAACGTTTGTGCTAAAACGACTCTAGCTAAATAGCCATTAGTAAAACCTTGTGCCTTAAGTACACCAAATAAACTCGTTTTTTGTAGCGTAATTACATACAAGAAAATACCTATTACAGCTGCAGAAATAATAAACAAGAAGACAATCATAAAATTCAACGTCGTATTCTGTGCTTGGTACCCTGGTAATGATTCCACAAAATCTGAAATGGCAACTGCTTCTAAATTATTACTTAAATCTTGCTCTTTCCAATTTTCATCTTTAATTACTACTGCATTTGTCTTATCCTCATTAAACATAGGATTTATCTTCTCCATTGTTTGAGCATTAGAAAACAGCACCGGAGAAGCATTATACTTAGCACTTTCACTAAAGCCAACGATGGTCAAGGATTCATCTGACTGAGACAACGTTAACTTATCACCTAATTTGAATCCTTTTTCCTTTAAAGTTTTGTCTGCAACGACTTCATTATTTTCCTTAAAAGCATGACCAGAAATTAATTTAGGCATTAAAAAGGATTTAGATGCAACGCCAAACAACAGTGCATTTTCTTTTTCCTTACCATTGGAAACAATAACTCCTGTTTGTGTTAAATATGCTTCTTTTTTAAAATTTCCATCTACTTCTTTTTTATCAATCACTGACTGTGCTACTGTCTTATTGGCATCTTTATTTAAAATAATGGCATCTGCATGCCACTTATCTATACCTTCTCGGTTCATATTAATTAACCCGTTCGCCAACCCGGATAAAAAGAATAAAAGGTAACTAACCATAACTAAAATCCCAATAATTAATCCGAATTTCAGCTTATTTCTACGTATTTCATTCCATGCTAAGTACATACACTCACCCCTATTAATAAACATCTATGTTTAATATATTAACTCTAATTATATATGTAGGACAATTGATTTCAAAGTTTTAAAAATTTATTTTGTTAAAAAGTATTATGTACAAATAAAATGCCCTTAAAGTTTTCCCACTCAGTTCAACGACCTTCAATACAGTTGTGAACAACGTTTCAACTTTTTTTCTATGGGTACTTATCAAGTTGGCAGGTGATATATAATGAAAAATAAAAAATTATGGATATTTATTATCATGCTTATTGTATTAATTATTGTAGTGTCCTATTTTGTATTAAAACAAACGCATGTAATAGATCAAAAACAACATAGTTCTTACCAAACTTATACGGTAAAAAAATCAAATGCTTTAAAATTAAAAGGCAAGTCCTCTCCACAAACAATTAAAACTTACCAAGAAAATCGAGAAATTGGAGAATACATACGTCCACAAATTCAAAATAACCAAACAGTACGCAAAGGAACACCGCTTGTGTATTACGATACTAATCATAGTATTCGACCGAAGTTAGTTGAAGATGTTAAAAAAATGCAAAACTATATTGAGAGAGATTATGATTTAATTAATAAACATCCTAATAATCAAACGTATCAACAACGATTGAGTAAAGATCAGGATAAATTAAGTCAAGCTCAACAAAACTTAACGTTACATGACAACAAATCAAGTAAAGATATCTACGCCACATTTGATGGCAAAGTAAATTATATTAATAAAGATATTGATAAAAATGGAAATATTCTCCAACTTATCTCTAATCAACCTCAAATTAAAACGACTATTTCAGAATATGATATAGATAAAGTAAAAGAAGGCGATAAAGTAGATATTTCGGTCAATAAAGGTGATAAAAAACTACAAGGTAAAGTGATACAAATTGCAGATTTGTCGACAGAATCACAAAAAAGTGTCGATCATGCTTCTAAAGATAAATCAACACCCATTCAAGATGTAAGTAAGCCTTCTAAATATGCGGTAACAGTTGGCAACTTAAATACTCCTATTAAAGATGGCTTTACTGTAGACATGAATATTCGTGTAAATACAATTCAATTGCCAACAACTGTCCTAACCAAAGATAACAACGTATTTGTAGTCGACAAGCACAACAGAGTTCACAAACGTGCTATCATAACTGGTCATACAGATGATAAAGTTATCGTTAAACAAGGCTTGAAATTTGGAGAAAAACTAATTAAGCATCCTAAATCCAATCTTCAAGAAGGTCAAAAAATAAAGCCTTCTGAATAAAAAGTATATTTATCAAAATTAGTTTATAACGAACACGCATTTTTGATTTAGTGCCCCGTGTTATATCGACATCACACGAGACCTATTTACATTATTGCGTGTTTTTTATTTTACTAATGCATTTCTTAAATTTTCTACACTTTATGTTATAACAAGCAACCTATCCCCTCTTACACATTCAAATAATTAAACTTCTTTGATTAAAAATTGTTTTTCGTGAAACATTTTATATAACTATATTTTTGTACATTTTTTCGAATTATCTCGCAACTCAAACTTGTAATATTACTTTTTAAATAAAATTTTATTAATCCTCTCAATCCCACTATTTACGAACGCTCTAGCATTTTCACTAAATATTAAAACCTTTATAAGCAAAAAAATATTTGACTAGGAAAGCGTTTACAATTATAGTATTTTTAATAACAACTGTTGATTATATTTTAGTAATTTATTGGTTTTTCTTATAAAGAACGGAGGTTTTAATCATAAAACACTCATCAAATGATATAAAAAACAGAAAGATGCTCAAAATTACAATTATTTCTACATTAGGTGGTTTACTTTTTGGTTTTGATACAGGGGTTATTAATGGTGCACTACCGTATATGTCACTTTCAAGTCAACTGGATTTAACACCAGCCACAGAAGGCTTAGTATCGAGTTCGCTCATTTTCGGTGCAGCTTTTGGTGCAATATCAGGAGGTACACTTTCAGATACATTTGGCAGAAAGAAAATGATTATGTGTCTAGCTATCATTTTCTTCTTCGCAACAATTGGCTGTGGATTATCACCTAACGTCTTTTCGATGGTCTTATTTCGAATCATTTTAGGGTTAGCTGTTGGTGGTGCTTCAGTAATCGTCCCTACATTCTTATCTGAAATGGCTTCTAAAGAACAGCGTGGTCGAATGGTTACACAAAATGAACTCATGATTGTTACTGGTCAGCTCACCGCTTATATAGTTAATGCTGTTTTAGGTAATGTCGTCGATAATGAAGGTATTTGGCGTGTTATGCTATTAGTCGCAACTGTGCCTGCAATCTTCCTATGGTTTGGCATGCTCACTGTGCCAGAAAGTCCTAGGTGGTATGCAAGTAAACATAAATACTGGCCAGCTTACAACATTTTACGATCATTAAGAGATGAAAAAACCGCGGAAACTGAAGTCCGTGAAATTAAGACACATATTGATAATGAACAACGTTTAAAATTAGAATCTAGAATCTCATTTAAACAACCATGGGTTCGACGTATCCTTTATATTGGTATCGGAATTGGCGTCGTTCAACAAGTTACTGGTGTTAATTCAATTATGTATTATGGGACGGAGATATTAAGAGATGCAGGGCTTGCTACCAAAGCAGCACTCATTGGTAACATAGCTAACGGTATTGTGTCAGTATTAGCTGTATTTGTGGGCATTTGGTTATTAGGCAAAGTTGGACGGAAACCTATGTTAATGGTTGGTCAATTAGGGGTTATTTCTACACTCACTTTGCTAGGTATTTTCCCAATTATATTAGGGGATAGCCCCATATTTCCATATATTGTACTTGCTTTAACGGTGACCTTTTTAGGGTTTATGCAAGGCGCTATCGCTCCAGTAACGTGGTTGATGCTCTCTGAAATATTCCCGTTAAAGGTTAGAGGTTTTGGCATGGGGGCTAGTGTATTTTTCTTATGGATTGCTAATTTTTTAGTTAGCTTAATATTCCCTATCCTTCTAGGCAATATCGGTTTATCTAACACGTTCATCATATTTGCAGTGCTTAATGTCATTTCAATTATTTTCGTTAAAAAGTTCTTACCTGAAACAAAAGGCAAATCACTTGAAGATATTGAAGATTATTTCAAATCACAAATGAAAACTAAAAAACAAAATGCGCAAAGCATCGTTAAACAATATAAATGATAAGCGGAGGTATGAATAATGAAACTTGCATATTACACAGATAGTCTTCCTCATATGTCACTTGAAACAGTATTAAAAAAGATTACGCAACAAGGTGTCTATCATATAGAACTCGCGACAGGAGGTTGGTCCCCTGCGCCTCACTTAAATCTTAACGAACTTCTATCCAATGATACAGCACGCGCTGACTTACAATCACTACTCGCTAAGTATGCTGTGAAAATCGTTGCTTTAAACTGCTCAGGCAACCCTTTGGATCCAAGAGAAACTGGTAAGCAACATCGCGAAGTTACACTAAACACATTTAAATTAGCCAAACTTCTCGACGTAAAGACGATTGTTATGATGAGTGGATTACCTCCCGCTTCACCAAACGATGAAACGCCGAATTGGATTACAACAACTGTGAGTTGGCCACCAGAGTTAAAGGTAGCACTGGATTACCAATGGTATGAAGTTGCTATACCCTATTGGAAACAACTTGTTCCTATTGCCAAGCAATATGGCATTGAAAAAATAGCTTTAGAAAACCACGGAACACAGCTCGTCTATAATCCAGAAACTTTATTTAAATTAAGACAGGCTGTTGATCCTATGATTGGCATGAACCTAGATCCGAGCCATTTATTTTGGATGGGTGGTGACCCCATTCAATGTGCGCGAAAGCTTGAAGGCGCCATACACCACATGCATGGTAAAGACTTAAGAATTGAATCTGGACCCGTTGGTTTAAATACTGTGCTAGAAACAAAAGATATCAAGGATACTAAAAATAGAGCGTGGAATTATGTCGCTGTAGGCCATGGACATGATCTACAGTGGTGGAAGACTTTCTTCTCTGTTGTTAGGATAGTCGGCTACGATGGTTATGTATCTCTAGAAATGGAAGACTTTACAATGTCTGCTGAAGACGGTGTTGACGTGTCTATAGAAGCTTTGCAACAAGTCATTGTGTAATAAAATTATGCTATTAAATGAAGGGAGTTTTTTATATGAATAACGGTGAAAAGAAAATGGAAAGATCTTTGCGTTGGGGTATGATTGGTGGCGGTAGAACTAGTCAAGTAGGATATAAACACCGCAGTGGCGCTTTACGTGATAGAACTTATGAATTAGTTGCTGGTGCATTCGATATTGATAGTGAACGTGGCAAGTCCTTCGGTGTTAATTTGGGTGTAGATAAAAATCGCTGTTATGATGATTATCAAACGCTAATTGAAGAAGAAGCTAAACGCACGGACGGTGTAGAAGTTGTATCTATTGCCACACCAAATGGCACTCATTATGAAATTACGATGGCAGCACTAGAAGCTGGTCTACATGTAATTTGTGAAAAGCCTTTAGTTTTCACAACTAAAGAAGCTGAAGAGATAAAAGCATTTGCTGAACAACAAGGCCTTATTGTAGGTGTCACTTACGGTTATTCCGGAAATTCAATCATTTTACAAATGAGATCTATGATTGAACAAAATAAAATCGGCGACATCCATTTAGTTGAAATGCAATATACGCATGGATACGCAGGTAATTCACAAGGAGATAAAGACAACGCTGCACAAAAATGGCGTGTCGACCCTAAAATAGCTGGTCCTACATTCGTCATTGGTGACTTATCTATTCATACGTATTATATTTCTAAACTTGTACTCCCTCATTTATCAATCAAGAAATTATTGTGTGATAGACAAAGTTTTGTGGGTTCACGTTACCCACTTGAAGACAACGCATATGTATTGATGCATTATGATAATGGCGCAGTTGGACGCATGTGGACATCAGCTGTAGATTCAGGCCAAATGGATGGCCAACGCATCCGTATTGTAGGCTCAACTGGCAGTTTAGAATGGTGGGATAGCGCACCGAATGAACTCCTTTACCAACCGCAAGGTGCGCCGAATCAAACTTTATATAGAGGAGCAGAATATTTAGATGACTTAGCTAAACAAAATGAACGTCTCGGCATCCTCCATCAAGAAGGATTAACAGAAGCGTGGGGCAATATTTACTTAAATATAGCATTAGCAATTGATGCTAAAAACCGCGGTGATGAAGAAACACTGTCTCAACTCATCTATCCTGATATTAATTCGGGTATTGAAGGCGTACGTTGGATTGAAAATTGCGTGGCCTCAGCAGATCAAGGTTCCCAATGGGTAGAATATCAATAAGTAAAAACTAAAAACACCTTCCTTTTTGAATATTTTCCATCTTATATCCCACTGATTTCGTGGCTCACTTGGAAACATGTATTCAACGAGGAGGTGTTTTTTCTTTTTATAATAAAAGACTAGATGTTTTATTTATAATTCATAAAAGTGCACCTTCATATTGTGCTTAATTCAGCCTATGCATTGATTAAAACATCGTTTAATATTTCCGAGGAAATATTATGATATACTAAAGAATCACCTCCATCAGTAGACCCTGAAAGGAAGTATTTTTTCATCTTAATAACTTATTCTAATTATATATCTATCAACCATAAAATTTAATTATAATAAACTAAAGACCATAATAACCTTTATTTTCTATTATCGTCATAACATTGTTTTAAATTTCATATAAATTTACCTTATCTTAATATTCCCATCTAATTACCTTTGGTACAATATATTAAAGTTTAAATTTTAAGGGGGAGTTATTTTGAAAAAACTTACATGCTCGATTATTGCATCTATAGCTTTGATGTTATTGGTACCGAATACAATGCACGCAAAAGCTAATCATAGTTCGACTACGACAAAGGAAGCCGGAATGAAAAATGTATCTATTCATGATATTCAAGGAGAAGGATATCAATCACCTTACGACAATAAGAAGGTCAATAATATAGAGGGAATAGTGACTTATAAATATAAATTAAATGGAGCTAATTATTTACATATCCAAACACCTGATAGTAAAAAGGATGATAATCTGAATACCTCAGAAGGGCTAATTGTCTATATGGGGAACCAAGACTATAATGCTAAAGTTGGTGATGCTATAAAAGTTACTGGCACCGTAGATGAATATCATATCGATGGTTATAGCGACAAAAGTAAGACTGACTTACCTGTAACTCAAATCAACGCACGCGATGATAAAGGCGGTAATATTTCAATTGAATCCCACAACCAAAAGCTGCCAAAACCTTATGTCATTGATAAAGTACCAAATAAAATTTCAGCAAATGATCAATTCCAAACATTTGACCGTAATCACTACGCCATTGACTTTTGGGAATCTTTAGAAGGTATGCGTGTCCAAATTGGTGATGTCAGAAGTGTTGCACCTCAGGAACACGGGGAAGTCTTTACTGTGAGCGATGACCAACCGCATGAAACAAATAATGGCGGTATCCGATTAAAAGAGAACAATCAACATGGCGAACGTATCCCACTCAAAATATATGACAATAAAGCAGCACGTGATTTTGATGTAGCTACTGGTGATAAATTTAAAGGCCCAATCATTGGTTATGTAAATTATGGATATCAAAACTATAAATTGAATGTGGATTTTGATGCAATAAAGAAAGCTCATATTAAAGGTGATACTAAACCAAAAGCAACTTCTCTAGAGCCAAGCCAACAAAAACTCAATGTCGCTTCATATAATCTAGAAAATTTCTCAAATAATGCTACTTCTACCACAGACGATAAAGCACAAAAAATAGCAAAAGGTATTACAGAAAATATGAAGAATCCTGATATTATTGGCGTTACAGAAGTACAAGATAACGACGGCCCTAAAGAAGGTGGCCCTAAAGCGAATGAATCTTATGAACGTTTAATTCATAAAATTGAAGAATCTGGTGGTCCAAAGTATAAATACGCCAATATCGACCCTGACATGAATGAAGATGGTGGGCAGCCCAACGCAAATATTCGTGTTGGTTATCTATACAATCCGAAGCGAGTCCAATTTGATAAATCTATTAAATCTGGAGATGCCGATACTGCTGTATCTTATGAAGATGGCAACTTGACATTAAATCCTGGACGTATCGATCCGAACAACCCTGCTTTTGATGATTCTAGAAAACCTTTAGCAGCTCAATTTAAATTTCATGGAGAACAAGTTATTATGTTAGCTAATCATTGGAATTCTAAAAATGGCGATACGCCGATGTTCGGTAGTCAACAACCACCAGTGTTAAAAAGTGAGAACCAACGTGTTGAAATTGCTAAAGCAGTGGGCCATTTCATCGAGCAAGTTCATAAAGACAACCCTGATGCGAATATCATATCTGTAGGTGACTATAACGATTTCCCTTGGTCAAAACCACTGAAAACATTAGAAAGTTATAATATGACAAATATGATTAACAGTGTGCCCCTAAAATCGCGTTATTCATACAACTATCAAGGTAATGCTCAAACACTAGATCATGTACTCGTATCAAATAATCTAGCTGAATTTACAAAATTAGACGCCGTGCATGTAAACAGTGATTTTACTGATATGTCCGGTCGTGCAAGTGACCATGATCCTTTAGTTGCAACAATAGATTTGAAACAAGCCAATCAAAATGCTAAGAACAAAAAATAATAATAAATAAAAAGTGAAGTGGCTATAAAGTTGCTTCACTTTTTATTATTTTAGAATTTTGATTTATTAAATAGCTTTTCTTCTATGTATAATCAGTAATATTAAAATAACCATACTGTATCCAACGGTTGATATAATAGAAGACTCTATGCCAAATTCTCCACCTGTTAATAGGATACTTTGATTATGTAAAATATACTGGAAGGGTTGGTCGTTACTTGCCTTCCCACTAATGAATAGAAGCTGACTTATGTTCCACAGGAAATGCAAAGTAATACTCGCCCAAATAGTGTTAAATATATATGTCGCCATGCCAAACATTAGACCTACTAACGTACCACTTATCAATAGCATACAAAAACTAATTGTATTTAATCCACCATTAAGTAGATGAATAAGAGCAAAAAATAGTGCAGAAGAAACCACAGCTATGTATATGTTAGTTTTCTTTTCAACATATCCCATAAGTAACCCCCTACACACCATTTCCTCAACGATTGCTGCCGCAAAACCGTTCACAAATATAGCCCAAAAGATATTCCTTAAATAATCCTGTGAAAACTCCAATCTTTGTATTAAAAATTCTCCTGGTACAAAAATGACATAAGTACTATAGACCACAATTGGTAACATGAATCCTAATATCACATATATTTTATTAAAACGAGGTAAAGTAATACGATATGATTCTAACACACCGCTTAATACTCTAGTTACAACAAACTTCACTGCAACGTATGCGAAGATAACGTACATAAAGGCAAAAAAGATAGTACCTCTCAAAAAAGGAATTAGACTATCAAATAGCTGAGCTATGCCCTGCGCAATTCCCATAATCACTAAAGATAGCATAAACATTCCAATTATTTTTAAATATTTCATAAAATTCACCTTGTTCTTATATATTATATAAAAATTAAAATACAATTACATACCTAAAATTATGTATACTCAATCCATCAATCAGCAAGATAAAATGCTTGGTTTTGTTTAAAATAAGTTTCAATAAATTGATACATATCAAAATTTGCCTTACCTAACTCTACGTTTTTTATCGAAGATAAGTAGATTGAAGTCTGGATAATTAATTCATCATCATTAATATATGGTAAGTTAAGTTTTTTACACATACTAACTGGCATAAATGCAAAGTATTGTCTTTGTTTTGCTATAGAAGTGATAAATGCATCATCTATATAATTGACATTATTAATTGTAAGATTCATTTCCAGAACCTTATTTTTCGCTAAATTATTATAATCCTCATTATGAGAAGGAAAGACAAATGTTTTATATACATTATCATTATATAAAAAATCAATTGTTTGTTCACTATCAAACTGCTTAGGATAAGTAATGACAATATCTTCATCGATAATAGCTCTACATTCAATATCTGGATGTTGGATTCGCATCATACTCAGTGCAAATTGAATATTATAGTTTAGTAACTTTTCAATTATTTGTCCCATCGTTTCAATTCCACAATTAAACATATATTGTGGATTACGGACTATATAATCATCAAATATATAAGAAATCAATCTACTATGCGAAGATGCAAAATTTATCGTATTCTGTTTACTGTGCTCATTTTTATAAATTAAATCCCCTGCTTTGCTTAATTCATACATAATATTATCTACTGATTTTAATAAAATGTATCCATTGTCAGTTAAAAATATATTTCTTCCTTTTTTATAGAATAATTTAGTATTCAATTCTTGCTCTAATTTTTTTATCATCATACTCAATGCAGGCTGACTAATATTAAGTTCGTGGGCAGCTTTAGTATAATTCAAATGTTCCGCTACATATTTAAAGTACTTTAAATGCAATAATTCCAAAAAATCCCCTACCTTTATATAAGTTTCTATTTATATAACTATCAATAATATGTATTAGTATATATGTATCGTTGATTATATAGTAGTCATCGAGGTGATATTTAATGAATATAGCAGTTTATGGATGTGGTTCATTAGGCACAATAATAGGTGCTTATTTATCAACAACGGAACATAGCGTAGATCTTATTGATACATATGATGCACATATCGACACACTAAATAAAGAAGGTGCAACTGTAGAAGGCACAACAGATTTCCACATAAACGTTCACGCGTTAAAACCAGAAGAAATTACGAAGACCTATGATTTAATTCTTTTATTAACAAAACAAACTTATAATTCAACTGTATTACCAATGATAAAAAATATATTAAAAACAGACGGTGTCCTATTATCGTTACAAAATGGTGTACCTGAAGAATTGATTCAGCAGCATATACCTAAAAAAAATATCATTGCAGGAGCAGTTGAATTTGGCGCCACTTTCAAAAGTCCTGGTGTGTCAGCGTTAACAACTGACTTCACAGCCTTTAAAAATTACGCCCTACAAATTGGTGAGTTGAATGGTGAAATAACGCTTAGGCTAAAAACAATAAAAACTATATTAGATAGTATCGGAAACACACATTTATCCGACAATTTACTGGGAACGAAATGGTCTAAATTATTGATAAATAGTGCTTTCAGCGGTCTCTCCGCTGCTTTAAATTGCACATATGGAGATGTATTAAAACACCCTTTAGCATTTAAAATTGCAATGATTATTCTAGATGAGGGCATTAAAGTAGGACATGCCAATCATATAAAATTTGCACATATGGCTAACCATCCCATAGATAATTTCGAAAATCATAATGCCCCTGAAAAGCTAAATTCCTTCATGCAACCTAGTAAAAATTTAGAAGCAAGTATGTTACAAGATTTAAGAAAACAGCGACAGACTGAAATTAATAATATCAATGGATTAATTGTAGAAATTGGGGAAAAAGTAAAAATACCTACACCTTTTAATCAGAAAATCGTTGATATTGTAACCACAGCATCTCAAACCAATCAACTTCCCGAATTTGAAAAATCTTTAAAGAGTTTATTACAAAATGTATAGAGGTGAATCACTTTGAGAAAAGAAGATGTAAATAATATCATTACTACACCAATAAATGCACCAGCATTTCCACCAATCAATCCTTTTTTTAAAAACAGAGAATTTGTACAAGTGTTATATGAAACTGACATAGATGCTTTAAAGGCAGTTGTTCCTGAACCGTTAAAAGTAATAAGTAATTTAATTAAATTTGAAGTAATTAATATGCCTGATAGCACAGGACTAGGGGCTTATCTTGAGGCAGGTCAAGTCATCCCAGTTGAATATAATGGTGAAGAGGGAGAATTCTATTTAAGTATGTACGTCAATAACCAAGCAGCCATTACTTCAGGTCGTGAAATTGCTGCCTATCCTAAAAAAGCCGGTCAACCTAACCTATACACCGATAACGATGTCGTTGTTGGTACTCTAGATTATGGATCATTACGTGTGGCTCAGATGACCATGGGTTATAAATACTTCCCCATAGACAAACAAGAGGCTCAACATATTATATCTAAACCTCAATTTATGTTAAAACAAGTACGCGATTATGATGGAAATCTCGAAAAAAGTGAACTAACACGTAGTCAAATCACAAATCTAGAAATCAAAGAAGCCTACCGTTCACCCGCAAGACTCCAATTATTTGAACACGTTATGGCACCATTAGCAGACTTTCCCGTTCATAAAATCGTAGATGGACAACACATCATTACCGATTTATACTTAGATCGACCAAAACCTATATTCAACTATTTAAGTAACTAGCTCTCAAAAATAGAGTTATTTGAATTTATGTTAAAACGTCATAGTTAATATCATTCAAAAATGAAAAACGTTTTGGGCTGTAATTCCTACTCGTTATTAGACTACGCGAACAATAACGTCAGACAACCCGAAGGCTGACTTTGTATCAAATCAGTATTTTCGCCTTTATTATCCTTTCAAGTTAAAAGCCAAGCTAACGGGATTCAAACCTTTAGCTTGGCTATATTGATACCTACGCTTCTCGTAATTCATCATTACATGGTGTTAAAATTGTAAACATTACAATAAAAATAAGCGATGATAAATCATCGCTTATGCTATACATTGAATTTGATTAAATCCCAAGTCATCTCAAATCTCAAGTCATAGTCTGGCTGGTTCCAAGTGTCTTTAAACATAGGCAGAGTAAATGTCGAAAAGGCCGAAAGAATCACTTCTGGTTTATATAAATTACTGTCATCATAACCCATTTTTTGTTGTATACGTATAAAACACGGTTTTAAAATTTCTTGTAATATAAAAGGATCTTTTTCAACATACCGAGTGTTTAAATCAAACATTAAACGATTTGTTTGATATGCCGCCTTTTTAGCATTAACGAATGCCCAAAGATAATCATGTAACCATTGCTGTTTATCTTCATAATCATCATCATTGATATCAATATGATTAATAATATATGTTTCAAACCAGTCCGCACAAACAGCAATCCATAAGTCCTTTTTATTTTCAAAATGTTTATATATTGCTGCGTGTGTAATATGCAATGATGTAGCAATTTTTGAGAGAGAAATTTCGGATTTTTGCGTTTCCTGAATCAATGTATGTGCTGTATCAATAATTAAACGTCGAGTTATTTTCTTTTTTTCCATAATAATCATATTATCATATATTACTAAAATATAAAGCGGTGTTACTTTATGAAATCTATCCAACTTAATAACTATAATAAACATTTAGATATTCATTTGTAATATCATAAAAAATCCACTCACTTATTATTGTAGGAAGTGAGTAGATTATCAAAAATATTTAAACAAGCTGTTTTTCTATCTTTTCATTAGTATATATTTCTTCATTAATACTTCTTTTATACTGCTGTTTTATAAGTAAATTATATTTTTCACTCCAATGTTTTAAAGCAAAATAATAACAGATTGTGACTATCACAATTAACAAGAAAGTTACTGGCCAGAACCAGAAAGATACAATATTATGTTGTGAAGCTAGGCCAATTGGAGAAAATAAAATGTATGTGAATACTATTGTGCCGAGTAAAATCACTGTGACAGGCAGAGTATATTTCCAAGGCGTCATATCGACTTTAGGATTGGATTTAAAAGTAAATGGACTCTTTAATGGATTTATCCATCCAATTATCAGCATCACTAAAATTTCTACTACAAACATTAATCCTTGAATGTAAATAAAATTTATAGAAAATTCAATATGAAACAACATCGGCAATCCCCAAATCATTAAATAATACACAACTACATGTGAAATAATGATGATTTTGGGAGCTATTGCAGGAACTTTTTTTGAAAAAATACCAATTAATACAATTGCTATAATAGGTATATTAAAAAATCCCGTAAATTCACGGATAATAGTCCATAAACCTTTAGGTGCATTGATTAACATTGGTGAAATAAAAAATGTCACTAAAGCTAAAATAACTCCAAACCATTGGCTTACATGTATCATTTGTCTATCGCTTGCATTTTTATTTATCATAACTTTATAAATATCATATACAAACAACGTTGAAGCACTATTTAACAATGCATTAAAACTAGAAAACACTGCTCCTAATAATACTGCAAGAAAAAAACCGTTTAAGAATGTAGGGAAAATATCTTTGATTAATGTAGGATAGGCTAAATCCATATTTTTCAACCCTGCGCCATATAAATGAAATGCAATGACGCCAGGAATCATCATTAAAAACGGTACGAGTACTTTAAGAAAACCTGTAAATAACGCTCCTTTTTGACCTTCAGCCAAACTTTTAGCACCTAACGTTCTTTGTATAACATATTGATTTGTTCCCCAATAAAACAAATTTGCAAATATAATACCAGTAAAAATTGTTCCAAATGGCACATCATCTTTACTAGAACCGATGGCATTCAGTTTTTCTGGGTGTACTGTCGCAATTGTCTTCATACCTTCAAGCAAACTCCCATGACCAAGCGTAATAAATCCAAGTATGGGTACTAAAATACCAACTATTAGTAAACCAATACCATTTAAAGTGTCTGATATTGCTATAGCTTTCAAACCACCTAAAATTGCATACAAAGTTCCAACTATTCCAATAACCCAAACGATAATCCATATAGATTGTTCAAACGTTATTCCAAACATTTTAGGTATATCAAATATTTGTAACACAGCTATAGAGCCTGAATAGAGTACAGAAGGTATCGTTATTAGTCCATAACCTACCATGAATAATAAAACGACTAAAAATCGTGTCTGCTGATCAAAACGATGATTAATAAATTCTGGAAGTGTTGTAAACGCACCGCCCAAATATTTAGGAAGTAAAATAGTTGCTAGAATAATAATAGAAATACCAGCAGTTACTTCCCACCCCATACTCGATAGATTATTCTTATAACCTTGACCATTTAAACCAATTAATTGTTCAGCAGATAAATTAGTTAAAATTAGAGCTCCCGCAATAAAACTACCGTTTAACCCTCTTCCTCCTAAAAAAAATCCACCTGAACTACTTATTGTATTTTTAGTTTTATAATAAGAATACCAAGCTACTAAACCCATAAAAAATGCACATGATATTAACGTGAACGCTATATACATTATAATTTCCAACCCCTTTTGAAATTATTAAGATGATATTGCTATATTTAATTAAATCTATCGCTCGAAAAAATGAAAGAAAATTCTGACAAATTATTATATGAAATCCCCTTATGCAAATGAACTATAAATAATGAACATTGATTTATCGCGCTATGCGCTATATTAAGCCTAATTTTTCACGTAATGTTCCATTGTTATATTTGTTTTGAACCAATCCTTTATCCTGCAAAATCGGAATGACTTCTTTAACAAACAATTCGAATTGCGTTGGGTTTAACGGTGGCATAATATTAAATCCATCTGCAGCACCTTTTATAAACCATTCCTCCATTCTATCTGCTACATCTTGAGCTGTTCCAATGACTATATGGTGCCCTCTTCCACCAGCAACATATTTCATTACATCTTCTAAAGTTAAGTGATGCTTTTGTGCTGTTTCTTTAATAAGATCTACTCGGCTTTGTATACTATTACTGCCTTCGAGCACTATATTGTCAAAGGGTGTAGTTAAATCATAGTGACTCAAATCAATATCCCCTAAATAGTGAGATAATAATTCTAACCCTATTTCTGGTACTATCAAATCTTGTAATTCTTGATAATTAGCATTTGCCTTTGCTCGAGTTTCCCCAATCACTGGAAAAATACCTGGCATGATTAAAACGTCTTGTTGCGAAGCTCTTTTTTGTTTCACTTGTTTTTTTAAATCTTTTGCAAATGTAACTGCATCATCAATATCGTTTTGAGCAGTAAAAACAACTTCTGCATGTTTTGAAGCAAATTCGATTCCTTTTTTAGAAGAACCCGCTTGAACAAGTAACGGTCGTATTTGTGGTGATTGCTCTATATTTAGAGGTCCTTTAACACTATAAAATTGGCCTACATAGTTAATTGGTTCAGGCCTTTGAGTGTTAATGAATTCTGCGTTTGATTGGCTTATATTTTTCCAAGAATCCCACAATTTCACTGTTACATCTAGAAATTCATCTGCTTGATGATACCTTAAATCATGTTCCATAGTAGTTGTTTTGCTAAAGTTTTTAGCAGCATCACTAACACCAGATGTAACAATATTCCATCCTGCCCTTCCATTACTCAAATGATCTAATGAGGACAAACTTCTAGCTAGATGAAACGGTTCTGAAAAGGAAGTAGATGCTGTAACCACCAATCCTAAATGTTGTGTTTCCATAGCAATAATTGGCATTAAAGTAAACGGTTCAAAACGTGTTACTGCATCTGGATGTGTTTTTTTATCAAGATACAAATTATCTGAAATAAATAAAAAATCAAATTTAGCTTTTTCCGCAATTTTTGCTTGTTCGATAATTTCTTTGAAATTCATTCCTCCATTTTTTTGTGTATTTGGATGTCTATAACTTGCTATATGATGCCCATAACCAGTTAAAAAATAGCCTAATGTCATTCGCTTCAACCTAATCCCTCCAACATCAATTTATTCCGATTGTTTTAGTAAGGATTATGTTATCACTGTGTTAAAATTTAGTCAATTTATTATATAAATTAAAAATAAAACTAATTTTTGAATTTTTGAAACAAAGTGCGAACACACCCAAATGTAAAATTCATTACATATCATTAATATTTAGAGACAAAAATAAAAGAAAAACATATGGAAATTGAATTCGTTACTCTCCTTTAATATTACTCAGTAAATAAAATATGTTTAACTTTTGCTATCAGTGGAATGACATTAATATAACTTTTAAAAGGAGGCATTTATTATGAGTAAATTTGATGAATTCAAAGATCAAGCAGAAGATAAAGCCAACGAAATTAAAAATGACGATGAAAAAAAAGATGAGCTAAAAGATCAAGCGCAAGATAAAGCGAAAGATTTAAAAGATAAATTTTAAGATATAAAATCAACAAACCCAACGGTGAACATATTCACCGTTGGGTTTTTATTTACATATGATCACTAATTTAGCTAAAAATAAATGGACATCCCATAAAAATTTTCACCCTTATAGTTTAAAACTATAAATAATTAACTTTTTTATATTGGTTGTTTACATTTTACCCCTATACAATAAATAATAATAAGTTATCTGAAAAATTCATTTATGAAGGCAAAGTCTTACATGTTTTTGTATAAGGGATGATACAAACATGCTTTGAAGACGCTAAAATAAGATTTCTTAATTCAAAAATTTAGGGTGATATTATGAATAAGGGGTATGTTCAATCACAACATCGCAATATTAAATGGAGATTTTTTGTTTTTAGTTTTATCGGTATTTTATGCTTTTTCGTACCAATTCAAATTAATGGCACAAGTTCTATTATAGTAGATCACGTTCACCTAGCCATTCGCGCTCTATTCGGTGGATTCATGCAATATATCGCGCTAGCTATGATTTTAGCAGGTGCTATTTTACCTTTGATAAGACAAAGTTATAAAAAGTCAATTGCTGATTTTGTCATCATTGTATTTAAAGTACTTGGTGCAGTGATTGGTATCATGTATGTCTTTAAAATAGGTCCTACACTGTTATTTAAAAAGGACTACGGTCCGTTTCTATTTGATCAATTAATGTTGCCATTAAGTGTACTTATTCCTGTTGGTGCCATAGCACTATCTTTACTTATTAGCTATGGTCTACTTGAATTTGTCGGTGTATTCATGGAACCAGTAATGCGTCCCATATTTAAGACACCAGGAAAATCTGCGGTAGATGCCGTCGCCTCATTTGTGGGTAGTTATTCTTTGGGGCTATTAATTACAAATAGAGTATATAAAGAAGGTCTTTATAACAAAAGAGAGGCTACTATCATTGCCACTGGTTTCTCTACGGTTTCAGCCACATTTATGATTATCGTTGCAAATACACTTGGCTTAATGCCACATTGGAATTTATATTTCTGGGGTACGTTAGTGATTACATTTGTCGTAACTGCTATTACAGCATGGTTGCCGCCCATTGTAAATGAGTCAACAGACTATTATAATAATCAAAAAGGTGAAGCCGATGTAGAAATTGTGGGTAGCCGATTAAAAACAGCATATGCCGAAGCTTTAAAAAAGAATGCCACTACACCTTCTTTAGCTAAAAATGTGTGGGGAAATTTAAAAGATGGCTTAGAAATGACTATCGCAATCTTACCTTCTATTCTATCTATTGGTTTCTTGGGGTTACTATTAGCAAACTTTACACCCATAATAGACTGGATGAGCTATATATTCTATCCATTTATTTATATATTCCCAACACCAGACCAAGCATTACTTGCCAAGGCATCCGCAATATCAATTATCGAAATGTTCTTACCATCATTACTCGTTGCAAAAGCAGCGCTAAGTACAAAATTCATCGTTGGCGTTGTCAGCGTCTCTGCCATCATTTTCTTTTCAGCATTAGTCCCGTGTATCTTAGCTACAGAAATCAAGATACCAGTTTGGAAGCTAATCGTAATTTGGTTCTTAAGAGTAGTGCTCACATTATTAATTACCATACCATTGAGTCTTTTGATTTTTTAAATAAACTTAAGAAATTCTATGACTTTTTATCAAGATTATGTATCATATTTATGAATATAAATAAACACTTGAATGTTGCATCTTAAAATCAAGATATCTAATACACACACGCATATTCTGAGGTTCCCCCAAATTTGGACTTAACAATCTAACTTTTGGGGATATTTTTATGTCTAAATACTATCAACTTGAATTTAAAAATAATTATAGTCAATCATATATCACTAGAATGCTTAAATAAAAAGTCATTGTACAAGTATTAGCCTAAATGCGTAGGTTAGCGTTTCTTTCATCATCATCACAGCGTTGTACATTATATACAAAAACATTTGTGTCTAACAGTTGTACAACTCTTTGATGACCTGTGCTAAATTAGATTCAACAACAAAGGAGGGAGTTAATATACAAACAGAAAACTTTAATATCATTACTGAAATGATTAAAAACCCCAATGTTAAAGGGAAAGACTTAGAAACGATGTTCAAGATTTCGCGAAGACAGCTTGGCTATCGTATCCAAAAAATTAATGATTGGTTAGTAGAACAAAATTGCCCGCCAATCGAACGTACGAGTCAAGGTTTCTTCATAGTTGATGATATGATTAAAAATTTTCTTAATGTATCCACAACATCTCTCCAACAGGAAAATGAGCAGGTATATACTGCTTACCAACGCGCGCACCTCATTTTGCTGATGTTGTTAAGGGAAGATGAAATGTTATCATTAAATCATTTTGCAATAGATTTAAAAGTGAGTAAGAATACCATATTAAATGATTTGAAAAAACTAAAATCATTACTGACACCTTATGAAATTAGCCTGAAATATTCACGACAGGAGGGATATTATCTCAAGGGTAATGAATTTGAAATCAGAAAACTTTTAACCAATTTAATTGATAGAATCTTTACTTTAAATATCACTCAAGATGATATTTTGCGAAATTTAAAATTAAAAGAAAAAAAACTTCATATCATTGATGATCAAATTAACAAAATTGAACAATATTTAGAGAATAAGTTTATTGATCAAAGTACAGAAACATTGCGCTATAAACTGTATTTCATTATAAGAAGAATTCAACATGGCAAAATCATTTCACCTTTTTCAATTGGTTACGATGATCTATCTGACACTGAGGAATATCAAGCGACTGAAATTTTAACATCAAACTATCCTGATATACCTCGACAAGAGAAATTATTTATTACCTTGCAACTTTTATCTACAAGTGTGCAATGGTCAGAATTAAATGATGCTAAGTATTTACCATCATTACAATTAGCGTTGGAAGCTATGATTAATCAATTCGAGAAACTCACTTTTATTACATTTGAAGACCGGCACACTTTAATCAATCAACTAATGTTTCATATGAAGCCAGCTTTTTACAGGATCAAATATGACTTATCTGATATCGAAAGTTTACAGAATACTCTGAAAGATGATTACAAAGAACTATTTCATTTAGTTAAATTATCTTCTAAACCTATGGAACAGTTCTTTCAACGTCCTTTACCCGATAATGAAATTGCTTATTTAACAATACTTATCGGTGGCACTTTAAGAAGACAAAACGAAGATATCGATAAAAAAGTAAAAGCAGTAGTCGTATGCACACAAGGAACCTCCATTTCTCAATTAATGTTACAAGAACTACGAAATGTGTTTCCAGAATTTATATTTTTAGATGCACTTTCACTACGTGAGTTTAATCACTATACACTAGATTTTGATGTTGTGTTCTCGCCCATGCAAGTCATGACACATAAAAGGCTGTATATTACTAAAGCAATATTAACCGCACAAGAAAAACAAGATCTCCGACAACACGTGTTGGGTCAACTCAATCATACTTTCGAAACAGACATATACGCTGAAAAAATGCTAGCTATCATACGTGAGCATGCTCACATTCATAACGAACAAGTATTGTTACGAGAAATTAAAAATCAATTTGATGATATTCATGCATATGCTTCAATAACATCATCATCTATTTCGTTAAATGGTAATTTGAATTTACAAGATTTATTGCCAATACACCATATCCAGTTTGCGCAGTGCATTTCAGATATGGAAGTAGCAATACGTTTAGCAGCCGAACCACTTTTGACACAACAATATATAGATGCTAACTACATTGATTCAATGATTAAATCCTTTGACGAAACTTATATGGTTATTCACCAAAATATTGCTATACCTCATGCTGAGAATGAACAAAATGTAAATAGAACAGCTATGAGTATGTTGGTATTAGAAGAACCCTTAACACTCAGTACTGGGTTTGACGTTCATATCTTTGTAGTTATCGCAGCAACAGATAAATTCAAACATTTAAGACCCCTATTACAATTACGAGATTTAGCACAAGACCATAAAAGCATTCAAAGTATCATACAATCTGAATCGAAATCACAAATTTTTGAGACGATTAAGACGTTCTCAAATATAGATTAAAGCAAAGGGGTTATGTCATATGCAAGGTTTAAAGATAGATGCCTCAAATATCATTCTTAATTTAGAGGCTAGAACAAGCGATGCAGCATTGAGTGAATTAGCTGAATTAATGTATAGCAATGGCTATGTAAAGGCATCTTATAAAGATGCAGTTATCGCAAGAGAAAAGTCATTTGCTACTGGGTTACCCACTGTGTATTGTTCTGTGGCTATTCCACACACAGATATTGAGCATGTAGAAGCTAAATCCATAGGTGTCGCCGTACTTAAAGATACTGTCCCATTCGTCATTATGGGAGAAGTTAAAGAGACAACTGACGTCAAATTGATATTTATGCTTGCGATGGATAAAGAAGATGCGCAATTATCATTATTACAAAAATTAATGGGCATTTTTCAAAACGATCAATTACTCAAAACAATCGTAAATGCCAAAACACGCAATGAAATCGCACAAGTTATAGAACAAGAGTTAGCTGAAACGTAAATATTTATTCACTAAACATTTAACAGGATGAGCAATTCAAAGATGGAATGCTCAAAATTAGGAGGAATTTATTATGAAACAAGTATTAGTCGCATGTGGTGCAGGTATTGCAACGTCAACGGTAGTTAATAGCGCAATCGAAGAAATGGCAAAAGAACATAATATTAAAGTAGATTTAAAGCAAATCAAAATATCGGAAGTCAGTGCTTACGTAGATACTGCAGATTTATTAGTCACAACAGCTATGACACAAAAAGAATATGATTTCCCTGTCATTAACGCTCGTAATTTCTTAACAGGCATCGGCGTTGAAGATACTAAAAAAGAAATTCTAGATGTATTAAAAAGCTAATTTAAATGAAATCAACAGTTGGGATAAATATCATAAAAGAAGTTCATTCATTAGAAAATGGCATCTTTATTTATTCCAACATCACTTTATATTAAAGAGGATGGTGTAAGGGATGGGTAGATTTGTAGATTTTATACAAGCATTTCTAGATTTAGGGGCAACCGTTATTCTTCCAATCGTCATATTTATACTTGGATTATTTTTCAGACAAAAAATAGGTTCTGCCTTTAGATCTGGTTTGACGATTGGTGTCGCATTTGTAGGTATTTTCTTAGTTATTGATTTATTAGTAAATAATTTAGGTCCCGCTGCACAAGCCATGGTTAAAAACTTAGGGGTAAGTCTAAATGTGATTGATGTCGGTTGGCCAGCAACTTCTTCTATTGCATGGGCTTCAGTCATTGCAGCCTTTATTATCCCCTTAGGTATCATTATTAATATTGCTATGCTATTAACGAAGACGACCCGCACGATGAACGTAGATATATGGAACTTTTGGCATTATACGTTTTGTGGTGCGATGGTCTACGCTGTATCTGGCAGCCTGTGGCAATCTTTAGTTGCTGCAGTTATATTCCAAATCGTCTGTTTAAAAGTAGCAGATTGGACTGCACCAATGATGAGCAAATTCTATGATTTGCCAGGTGTTTCTATTGCTACTGGTAGTACAATTTCTTATGTCCCTGGTATCTTTCTAGTTCAGGGATTACAAAAAATTCCTGGTATCAATAAATTGAATGCAGATCCAGAAACAATTCAAAAACGTTTTGGTGCATTTGGAGAGTCTATCTTTGTTGGCTTAGTACTTGGTTTAGCAATTGGTATATTAGCAGGCTATAACGTAGGAGACGTTATTAATCTGGGTATGTCGATGGCTGCAGTAATGGTATTAATGCCTCGTATGGTTAAGATTCTTATGGAAGGACTTATGCCTGTCTCAGAATCTGCCCGTACATGGTTAAACAAACGCTTTGGAGATCGTGAGATTTATATTGGTCTAGATGCTGCAGTAGCATTAGGACATCCTGCAGTAATCGCTACTGCACTAATTTTAGTACCTATTACTGTATTATTAGCAGTGATTTTACCTGGTAACCAAGTATTACCGTTTGGTGATTTAGCCACGATTCCATTTATTATAGCGTTCATCGTTGGTGCTGCGCGTGGTAATATCATACACTCTGTTATTGTCGGTACCATCATGATTGCGATTTCCTTATATATTGCAACAGATGTAGCACCAATTTTCACAAGTATGGCAGATGGTACGAAAGTCAAAATGCCTTCTGGAGCCGCTCAAATTTCAAGTCTTGACCAAGGTGGTAACATCTTGAATTATATTATTTTCAAATTCTTTAGTTTATTTAATTAATATATAGGAGCTGACTTTACATGAAAGCACTTGTAAAAACTGAATTAGGATTCGGAAACTTAGCATTATTAGATAGAGAAATCCCCTCTCCTACTGCAGATGAAGTCAAAATCAAAGTTCATTATGCCGGTATTTGTGGTACTGATATTCATACTTACGAAGGACATTATAAAGTAAATGTTCCTGTTACACTGGGCCATGAATTTTCAGGAGAAGTTGTAGACATAGGGGCAAATGTCACAAACTTCAAAATTGGTGATCGCGTTACATCTGAAACGACATATTATATATGTGGTGAATGCCAGTACTGTCAAAGTGGAGATTATAATTTATGTAACTATCGAAAAGGCTTAGGCACTCAGCAAAATGGTGGATTTACGCAATACTTAGTAGCACGTGCAGCGAGTGTTCACCATCTACCCGATAACGTTTCTTATAAGGCAGCAGCAATGACAGAACCTTTAGCATGTGCGCATCACGCTGTCTCTAAAATAGAAATAAAACCCGATGATGTCGCTGTAATTATGGGTCCTGGGCCTATCGGATTACTTGTAGCTCAAGTCGTTAAAAGTAAAGGGGCTAAAGTAATTATCACAGGATTAGATGCTGATAAAGCAAGATTAGATAAAGCTACTGAGCTTAATTTAGACCATGTTGTAAACATTCAAAAAACAGATTTAAAAGCGTATGTAAATGAGCTTACTGATGGCAACGGTGCCGATATTGTCTTAGAATGTTCTGGCGCTGTACCTGCAGCCAAACAAGGGCTTGATATCTTACGTAAAAAAGGGTTATATGTGCAAGTTGGCATTTTTAAAGAACCTGAAATTCCTTTCAGTTTAGAAAAAATCGTGCAAAAAGAAATACGTGTAGTAGGAAGTAGAAGCCAAAAGCCCGCTGATTGGGAACCATCACTTCAGTTATTAAGTAATGGAGATGTTGACGCTGAAGCACTGATCACCAATGAACTTGATATTTCACAATGGGATGAAGGTTACAAGCATATTAAGGATGGTGCAGGCATTAAAGTACTACTCCGCCCCGTTAATTAATCTGGTTCATTACATTTCATTTTAAAATTCAAATGATAAGGAGATAGTCATTATGGTAGAAATGATGTTAGATTTTATGCTTGGGCCAATGAGAGGAATTACTGACTTTTATATGGATCATTTGCTTTATTGTAATGCAGTTGTATTTTTAGGCTATTTTGGCGCTAAATTATTTAAAAAAAGAAAAGTTGTTTCCGAATAAAACTAGAACTTTAAATTATAGAAAATAAAGAGGTGAATCTCTTTGAAAGCTTTAAACCTTTATCATACTGAAGATTTGAGATATGAAGACACTTCCTCGCCCCAAATTATGGCAGCAGACGATGTGATTATCAAAGTCGTAGCCACAGGTATATGTGGGTCAGATATCTCTCGTTATAAAAAATTAGGCCCTTATCAAACAGGCATGACATTTGGACATGAATTTTCAGGTATTGTCGAAAGTATCGGGAGTCAAGTTACACATGTCCAAATTGGCGATGCAGTCACTGGATGTCCAGCTATTGTTTGTCATGCTTGTGAGCAATGCGAAAAAGGAAATTATTCAAGATGTGCACAGCTATTTGTCATAGGTTCCTATCAACCGGGCTGTTTTGCAGAATACGTTAAACTCTCTGCTTCTAACGTTTTAAAATTACCAGAAAATGTAGACTTTGATACAGCTGCTATGGTGGAACCTTCTGCAGTTGTCGCACATGGTTTCTATAGAACAAGTATGAAACCGGGTGCGACAGTAGCTATCATGGGTTGTGGTAGTATTGGATTGTTAGCCATCCAGTGGTCTAAAATATTTGGTGCTGCGAATATCATTGCTATTGATATTGACTCCCATAAATTAGAGATTGCCCAAACCTTTGGCGCTGATTATGTCATCAACTCTAAAAATGAAAATTTAGATGCAGCTATAGCTCGCATCCCTTTTAATATAGATGTGGCGGTGGAGTCTGCAGGTTCACCATTTACGATTGGCCAAGTCCTAACACTGCCAACCAAAGGTGGAGAAGTATTACTACTCGGTATTCCCTACTCCGATATCGAAATGGAACGCATACACTTCGAAAAAATATTACGAAACGAGCTTAATGTGATTGGATCTTGGAATGGTCTGTCTGCGCCTTTCCCTGGAGAAGAATGGTCTGCAACACTCCATTACATGTCTACAGGTGACATCAAAGTCGCCCCTATGATTTCAGACCGATTAGAATTAAAAAAAGGGCCTGAAACTTTTGATGCAATTGTTCATAAAAAGAAACACTTCGATAAAGTGATGTTCTACCCGGAACTATAACACCCTGACTCTAGCGTTATAAAAAGCCTATTACCAAATTACGGTATTTGACTTTTAATATTAAATTGATGTCCCAATCGTTTATATGTTAATTAACATTGATACCTATGGTCAAAAAGCATATCTATTTTATTTTGAGTATTGCCTTTAGACAAGTAGTGTTTTAACGAAGCTAAGCAAGTATTTGCTTAGCTTCTTCTTAATTTATTTGCTTCACAGACATCTAATCATTTTTACCACTAATAAAATGCACCTAATACTATCCATGTATTTTACGAGATTTTAATTGTAATACTTACTTTGTTAACTCACAATTATAGTCACTTCCAAAGGTGTCATTTTATTTTTATAGTAACTTAAGTAAATAAAAAAACAGACAAATAGGTGCCTATCTCTGCTAATTATGTTATAACATCATAGTGTAGTGACATGTAACCACAAGTCACTATTCAAAACACTTCGAACATATATAATTTATATAATTAAATATTATATAAATTGAAAACATGGAGGATAAATTCAATGAAAGACTATATATTATCTGAAGCACAACGTGAAATTATTCAGTTAGAGGAATATTATGAAAATACAAGTATTAATAATATTGCAGCGCTTGTGACTATCAAAGATAAAGTTAAAACATCAGATATTGAGAAATCTCTAAATCATTTAATACAAATACATGATAGTTATAGAATTAAAATCAAAAAAGTGAACACCGAGTATAAGCAATATATTGATGCATTTCAAAGTAAAACGTTTGATTATATCGATTTTAATGCCAATCAAAAAGGCTTTGATCAATGGATTCATACACAGGTAAAATCAAATATATTCAATTTGAATAGTGACTTATTTAAATTTGTGATTTTAACACTTCCCCAAGGAGATACCGGTATATTATTACTGCAGCATCATATTATTTCAGATGGATGGAGTATGACCATAGCTGGAAACACCTTATGTGAATCTTTAATTTACGGGAACAAAAATGAGAATTTTGAGTATACGTATTTAAATTGTATTGAAGATGAAATAAATTATAAAAATTCTGGAAGGTTCGTAAAAGATAAACAATTTTGGCTCAAAAAAACAGAAAATTTAGAAGATAATGAGTTATTCGAGAATAACTGGATGCATAGCGCTCAAGAAGATAGACTAAATTATCAATTATCAGACGACTTCACACAAAAAATTATAAATTTTTGTGAAAGAAACACATTAAGTATTAGTAATTTATTTTCTGCAGTTATGCAGATTTTAAAACATAAAAAAACTTCATCAAACAAAAACTCGATTGGATTAGTATTACACAATAGGAATACGCAATTTGAAAAGAAAGTAACGGGCGTTTATTCAAGAGTGTTACCTATCATCGTTGAAATTGATAAACACTCATCTATCGATACTTTTTTACGAACAATAAAAAAGGAAACTTTCAACGTATTAAAACACCGAAAGTATGCAAATAGTTATATATTAGAAGATAGTGGCAATGCTAAAGGCTTACTAGATTTCGTCCTTTCATTCCAAAATACACAACATAATGCTGACTTTATAAAAAGAGGATATTCAGAGGAGTGGTTAGACTCCGGAACTACTAATGTCCCATTAAATCTTAATATAAGTAATAGGCATGGCGAAGATAATTTAGATATAGATTATGATTACCAAATAGATATTGTTATTAAAAAAGAAGTTATGCGCTTACACACTAATATTATAGAAATTTTAAATGCAATATTAGAAAACCCAATGCAAAAAATCAGTGAAATTGAGATTATTGCAAAAGAAGAAAGGTCACTCGTTTTAAATGATTTTAACGATACACAACTATCACTTAATAATTCAGCGACATTTATAGAACGTTTTGAAAATCAAGTAGCTAAAACACCAGAGAAAACAGCAATCACATATGAAGGTGAAAGTCTAAGCTATCAAGCATTAAATGCTCGTGCGAATCAATTAGCGCATCAGTTACGTAATAATGGCGTTAAACCTAATCGTCTTGTAGGCATAATGACACACCGTCATTTAGAAATGGTTATTGGTATTTATGCCATTCTAAAAGCTGGCGCCGCATACGTTCCAATTGATCCAAATTATCCCAATGACCGTATCGACTATATCCTAGAAGATAGTCGAGCGACAGTATTACTAACCGATTGCGCTATAGACAATGCTATTGAATTTAATCAAACAATTATAGATTTGAAGGACCATGCTAACGCATCAACAGAACCTGTAGAAAACTTGCCGCATGTCACAGATGTAACTCATTTAATGTGTGTTATTTATACTTCTGGAACAACTGGAAAGCCTAAAGGTGTCATGATGTCTTACAGAAGCGTGATGAATAATCTTAATAGAAGAATTCATCGATTTAATATCAGTAGTGATGACAACATTCTGTTTAAAATGCCTTTTACCTTTGATCCGTCTATATGGGAATTATTTGGATGGGCAATGGTGGGTGCACAGGCAACAATATTACCTTCAGGTGAAGAAGGTAACCCAGAACGCATTACTTCATTAATTCAAAATTCTAAAGTAACACTAGCTGTCTTTGTGCCTTCTATGTTTAATCCGTTTATCACTTACATTAAGTCGACAAAACAAGCACACTTACTTTCTAGTTTAAACTATGTCTTAGTTGGCGGTGAGGCAGTGACAGCAGAATTAGTGAATGAATTTAACAAATGGATTGGCCAAACAAACAATACACAATTAATTAATGTGTATGGGCCCACTGAAACTACGATTGATGTTACCAATTTTGATTGTGAAAGCCATGTTACCTATGAGGCTATACCCATTGGTCAGCCTATTGCCAATACGCAAGCGTATATTATGAACGAAGACAATAATCTTATGGGCATTAATATGCCTGGAGAACTTTGTATTGGTGGTGTAGGCGTAACTGATGGTTACTTAAATCGTCCAGAATTAACTCAAGAAAAATTCATCGACAATCCATTCGGTGAAGGTAAATTATATCGTACGGGTGATTTAGCAAAGTGGCAAGATGATGGAAATATTGCATATTTAGGACGTATCGACGATCAAGTAAAAATACGTGGCTATCGCATTGAACTTGGTGAAATTGAAAGTATCTTGCGTCAAATTGAAGATATTATAGATGTTGCAGTCATTGCCAAAGCAATGGCAGATGAAGAATTAGCAATATGCGCTTACTTAGTATCAGATAAAGTAATTGCGTTTGATGCTATTAAAACAGAATTAAGCAAACAATTACCAAATTATATGGTTCCAACATATATAGAACAAATTGAACAAATACCAGTCACAGCTAACGGTAAGTTAGATAAACAACAATTACCTGATATTAAAATTGAAAGTAAAAGTTATGTCGCGCCCACAAATAATACAGAAATCATGCTGACTCAAGTATTTGAAAACATCTTGAATATTGAACGTGTAGGTATAGAGGATAATTTCTTTGATATTGGGGGCCATTCGCTTAAAGCATTAGGTATCATAAACGAAATCGAAAATGAGACCGGTATACGTATACCGGTAAAAATTATTTTTGAAAGACCAACGATTGAACAATTGGCTAAATTTATAAAAAATAGCAGCGACATGAAACATATTCAAGATATTCCAAAAGCTACAGATAAGCCATATTATACTATTTCTCCAATACAACAGCATATTTATATATTGAACGAAATAGCAGGTAAACAAACGACAGCCTATAATATGCCGGGCATATTTAATATTACAGGTAACGTAGATATTGAACGCGTACAATACGCTTTTCAATCTTTAATTCATCGACATGAAGCATTAAGAACACGCTTTGAAACAATTGATGGATCTCTTGTACAAGTCATCGAACCACATACACAGATTAAGATAGACTATGAAGAAGAACCAAACGCTGATATTGACGAACTTTTAGAAGATTTTGTAAAACCATTTAACTTACAAATAGCGCCTTTATTCAAAGTTAAGATAGTGAAACGTGATGATCAACGTTATATTTTACTATTTGATATCCATCACATTATTTCAGATGGTGCATCCATCTACAATGTCATTAGAGAATTTTCACAATTGTATCAAGGGCACAAGTTAGGAGAAGTCAAATTACAGTATAAAGATTACAGTGAATGGATTAATAATACTGATTTTAGTAAACAACGCACATTCTGGTTATCACAATTTGAAGATACATTACCTATTTTAGACTTACCTTTAGACCGTCCGAGACCTAAGCAACAGACTTTTGAAGGTAAAACCGTTACTGTAAATATGCCGAGTGCACTGAAAGATGCAATGCAAAGTTTAGCGCAAACAACTGGTAGCACCGACTACACGATTTTATTAACTTCATTATTTATTTTATTACGTAAATATACACATCAAGAAGATATTGTCATTGGTAGTCCTGTTTCCGGACGTACCCACAAAAACACTGAAAAAGTCATAGGCGCCTTTTTTAACAGGATTGCTATGCGTGGATACCCAGAAAGTCATAAATCATTCAATCAATTACTATCAGAAATTACAGACTTATCATTAAAAGCTTTAGACAATCAAGATTATCCTATTGAAAAATTGAAAGATGAAGTAACCGAAAAACATGGTTTAAAACGCTCTACATTGCATGATGTAACATTCGCATTTCAAAATATCAATAATACAATATTGGAAATAGACGATTGGGAAATTGAAGAAAAAGAAGTTTCCGGCACCAATGTTAAATTTGATTTACACATGATGATCGAAGGTCATGAGGATTATCAATTATCATTAAAATATGCCAGTGAATTGTTTGATGCAACAACAATCGAACAAATGCTAAATACATTTATTGATATACTGGATAGCGTTACAAAAGATCCCGAACTAAAAATAAAAGAAATTGAAGAACAAACATAAATATAAGAAGTTTAAGGGAGCATTTTAAATAAAATGCTCCCTTTTTTTTAATTTATAATAATATACCCTACTTGTTAGCTGTATGACTAAATACGTATCTAGCATCTTATTACTTTGTTCATCGCATTTCTTTATTTTTCTATATTTGCTAAAATAAGTTTTGAAATTGAAAATTATTTTAATTGTATGAGATATATTGAGATAATTTCATATGAATTTTAATCTTTAAGTGGAGTTGTTTGCTATGAATCGTAATATTGAACTGTTCAAAGACATTATTGATACTTCCGATAAAATTACATTTTTTACAGGTGCAGGGATTTCTGTGGCAAGTGGCATTCCTGATTTTCGTTCTATAGGTGGTTTATATGACAAAGTTTCGAAAGATGGCTACTTACCGGAATACTTATTAAGTGCAGATTATTTACAAAGTGACCCAACAGGATTTATTAATTTTTGTCATAAATACTTACTTTTTGCTAATAAACAGCCTAATATTGTTCATCAATGGATAGCACAACTTGAAAAAAACCATCAATCCTTAGGTGTGATTACCCAAAATATTGACGGTCTACATACAGATGCAGGCAGTGTGAACGTAGACGAATTACATGGTACCTTAAATCACTTTTATTGTGTGCAGTGCCATAATCATTATTCGAAATGTGATGTCATTGACAATGATTTACGTACTTGTGAGTCATGTGGCAACGCGATCAGACCCGACATTGTGCTGTATGGAGAAATATTAAATCAAAGCACTATATTTAATGCCTTACATAAAATTAAAGAAGCAGATACATTAGTCGTCCTAGGGTCATCGCTCGTAGTTCAACCAGCAGCAGGGCTTATTTCAAATTTCAAAGGTCAAAATCTTATTATTATCAATAGAGATGCTACACCTTATGACAGTCGTGCCAGCTTAGTGCTTCATGAAGATATGGTATCAGTAATTAATGAACTCAATCCTCTAAAGTGATGTCTCTAGTGAAGTTACAGAATTACTAGGCAAAAGTTCAAACCCAATAAGGCTTCATAAATAGAGAGAGCATCAAGTGTAAACACTTGATGCTCTCTCTATTTATATTTCTACTCCATTTTGTTGTATGACTTGTTTATACCAATCAAAGGATTTTTTCTTTTTACGCGCTAAAGTTCCGTCACCAGCATCGTCTTTATCTACAAAAATCATTCCGTAGCGTTTACTCATTTCTCCTGTTGATGCGGATACTAAATCAATAACGCCCCAACTAATATAGCCTAATAGTGGCACGCCATCTTGGATGCCATCATACATTGCTTGAAAATGTTGGTTCATGTAATCAATACGATAATCATCTTGAATGGTTCCATCTGCTTCTATGATATCTTTTGCACCTAAACCATTTTCTACGACAAAAAGTGGTTTCTCAAATCTTTCATATATTTGGTTCATCGTAATTCTTAAACCAAGTGGATCAATGACCCATCCCCAGTCACTCATTTTCAAGTAAGGGTTCTTGGCAGATACAATAATATTTCCTTCATTCTTTTCCACTCTTGAAATATCAGCAATGGAAGTTCTAGATGCATAATAACTGAAGGCTACAAAGTCTACAGTTTGTTTCAATATGTCTTTATCATTTTCACTGATATCAACATGAATACCTTTAGATTTAAAGAATGCATCCATATAATAAGGGTATTTCCCTTTCGCTTGGACATCTACAAAGAATGTATTTGTTCTCTCATCGTTCATAGACTGCCAAACATCTTCCGGATTACAGCTATAAGGATAGAAACTGCCACCAGCGATCATACACCCAATTTTAGCTTTTGGTGTAATACGATGACAACTTTCAACAGCGCTTGCACTTGCGACTAACATATAATGCGCTGCTTGATATAACATCTCTTCTCTATTCTCAGTATCATCAAAGTATAATCCACCGCCTGAAAATGGACTATGTAACACTACGTTAATTTCATTAAATGGAATCCAGTAATTAACATAATCCCCAAAACATTCAAAACACGTTTCTGCAAACTTAACATATAAATCGATGGTTGCTCGGTGCTTCCAACCATTATATTGCTCTACAATACCCATTGGAATATCAAAGTGCGCAAGTGTCACGAGTAACTCCATATTATGGGCTTTACATGTTTTAAATAAATCAGTGTAATAATCGATACCTGCTTGGTTTGGTGTAGCTTCATCGCCATTTGGATAAATTCTACTCCAAGAAATAGAGGTTCTAAACACTTTCAATCCCATTTCAGCAAGTAAAGCAATATCTTCTTTATAACGATGATAAAAATCTATTCCTGTGTGACTCGGATAATATTCGTTATCACTCATCTTAGCTTTTTTATATCCTAATTTAATGGATTGACGGTCAGGGCCATGAGGGATTAAGTCTATATTACTTAATCCTCTACCATCTATGTCCCACGCACCTTCAGTCTGATTTGCTGCAATAGCGCCACCCCAAAGAAAATTTTCTGGGAAATAATTTATAGTCATTTTTTAACCACTCCTAATATTGATGTATGCGCCTCAACATCAGTGCTGTCGAATGCTGTAATAGCGTCATAATCATCTGTATTTGTAATTACTACGATTGTTGTAGGGTCATAACCCGCTTCAATAATTTGGGATAAATCAAAAGTACCAATGACGTCACCACTTTTTACGTGATCACCTTGTGCAATTGCAGAAGTGAATGGCGCTCCACCTAACTTCACTGTATCGATACCTACGTGAATTAACACTTCAACACCATCGTCACTTGTAATACCAACTGCATGTTTTGTTGGGAAGACGGAAGTCACTGTACCTGTGACAGGCGCATAAATGTTATGACCGATGGGTTCAATCGCAACACTCTTTCCAATCACCTCTCTACTGAATACATCATCTTCAACACTTTCAATTGGTTTCACTTTACCTTTAACTGGAGATTCAACAATCATATTTCCTCTCGTCCCTATATCTAATGCATCATCTTCTGATTCAGGAATATCTTCAAAGCCAAGCACTAACGTTAAAATAAACGACAGCACAATGGATAAGACCATAACGACTATAATCCATATGATACTCATGGGATTATCTTGATCTATAAATTGCACACTCGTAAACAATCCAGGGGCTGCCATAGATCGACTTGCAAGCCCTGCAAGCCCCGCAACCGCTCCCGCAACAAATCCCGTAATCATTGCTGCAATCATTGGACGCTTTAATCGGATTGCTACGCCATATAGTGCGGGTTCAGTAATACCGGCAATAATGGCTGATGATGCTGCTGCCAATGCGGTTTGACGTAATTCTCTATTTTTAGTTTTCAATGCTACTGCCAGCGAAACACCGCCAAGAGATAAATTTGCACCAATCTCTGATGGCATCACCATGCCTTCTTTTCCTGTTTCTGCAATAGTTTGCACAATCGTTGGTGTAAACACACGGTGCATGCCTGTCATAACTAATAATGGCCATAACGCACCAACAATTGCTACTGCTAGAAATCCTAATTGACCATGTACAAAAAATACAATTTGAGATAATCCTGTACCAATTAAAATACCAGTCGGTCCTACAATAACAATCGCAATGGGCGCTGCGATTAATAAGATTAACATCGGTTTCAAAAAGTTTTTCATAACAATTGGCGTAATATAATCTACTAAATCTTCAATGTATTTTAGTAACCAAGTCATGACAATTGCAGGTATAATTGTATACGTGTACTTCACAGACATAACTGGAATATATGCAAATGTTGCTGCTTGACCTTCAGATGCCTTTTCCATAATTTCCATAAATACTGGATGAACCATGACTCCTGCGACTGCTAGAGCTAGGAACACATTGCTGTTAAATTTCTTAGCTGCCGATACTGCGACAAGCATCGGTAAGAAGAAGAACGGCGCATCTCCTATGGTATTTAATATATTATATGTGGAACTTTCTTCCGATAATACCCCCGTCATATTCAAAATCATTACCAATAATTTAATCATTGATCCACCGATAATGGCTGGAATTAACGGTGACATCGTACCAATGATGGCATCCAAAATGTTAATACCAATTTGTTTGAGTGTTAATTTTTTCTTTTTAACTGGTTCATTACTTTTAGCACCACCGCTCACACCTAATTTCATTAATTCAGCATACGTCTTCGAAACGTTATTACCGACAATAACTTGGTATTGTCCCCCTTGTTTACGTAAACCCATTACTCCATCTATATCTTTTATGTTCTCATCATTTGCTTTACTGTCATCTTTTAATACAAATCTTAAACGTGTCATACAATGTGTTAAATTTTTTACATTATCAATACCCCCGATATTTTTTAAAATTTCATCAGCCATTCTTTGATCATTTCCCATTTTTCTCACTCCCATGTGATTTAGAACAATAAAAAGAGACCTAAACCATAAATAGACACACTTATCCTAAGATAAAATCATCTATTAATGGTCTAGGTCTCGCCTGCCGAACAGTTACAATCCTAAACGATTAATTGTTTATTTTGTTTTCTTAACATAAATCTACCACATAATCACAAATTGTCAACGCTTTCATTTCTAGAAATTAATCTTTGCACATGAATAGTTAAATATAACGCTTCGTCATGTGTCATTTCATAATGATATTTTTTCTGTAAAAAAGTTTCAATCTTCTTCACACACTTAAATGCACCTTGATACTTCTCTTTCACAATATCATAAAGTTCCATTTCACTTGTATTGAGTGGCTGCTTAGCATAAATACGTTGCGCAAGAAACTTTAAGTGTGTCACAAACCTGAAATAAGTTAGGCTTTCTTCATCAAACTCTAACCTAAAATGATATTTTACTAAACTTAAAATATTCTGTACCATTTCAGTCACCTGATTGTAATCTGCTAAGTTATTATGCTCTGCATTTAACAAATGAATCGCGATAAATGCCGCTTCATCAACAGGTAATTTAATCCCAACACTTTCTTCAATCCATCCTAAAGCACGTATCCCAATCTCATACTCAGTCGGATAGAATTTTTTAATTTCCCATAACAAGCCATTTTTTATTGCCATACCTGTTTGTTGACGCTCAATTGCAAAGTTAATATGATCCGTAAGTGCAACATAAATCGTATCACTTAACTCTTTATGATATTCCTTCTTGGTAACCTCAATAATTTTCTCAACTGCTTGAACTACCTCAATAGGAACTTCAATTAATAACGTTTTGAAGCGTTCTGATATTTCTTGGTTACTTAAATCAAAAATCTTATCAATCTTTGATTCTTCTACTATGTCACCTTCTTGCTTTTGAAACCCAATCCCTTTACCCATCACGACACGTTCTTGGTCATTTTGATTGACACTAATCACGTTGTTATTTATGATTTTATTTATTTTCATATAACACCCCTTATGGTAATACATACATTTTGCCATATCGATAGAATGAATATCAATATAATCATCGTCTAAATAAACAGTATTGTTTTATAATGCTCGCACTTTTAATTATTTGTTATCTAAGTGCATACATTAAATTAATACGAAAAGTCATTTCTATTGACCTAGAGTCCACTCCAGGGTCTATGATAAGCAATGAAGAATATTAATGAAAATATTCTATTGTAAAATAATGGAGGAATTAATTTATGATAAATGCCAAAGCTAGAGCTGTAAATAGTCCAGATTCTGATTTTTACGCTACAGAAATTAAAAGACGTGACCTTGATACACACGATATTTTGATAGAAATTAAATACGCAGGAATCTGCCATTCTGATATTCACACTGCACATGGAGAATGGGGACCTGTTCATTATCCATTAGTCCCAGGTCATGAAATCGCTGGTATTGTTAAAGAAGTCGGTTCTGAAGTAAGTAAATATCAAATAGATGACCGTGTCGGTGTTGGTTGCATGGTAGATTCTTGTGGAGAATGTGAACATTGCCAAAACGGTGAAGAACAATACTGTTTAAAAGGAAATGTCGGTACATATGCAGGTACAGATAGATATGGTGAACCAACGCAAGGTGGATACTCAACTCATATCGTCGTACATGAAGACTTTGTACTACGTATTCCTGACAATATTGGTTTAGATGCTGCTGCACCTTTACTCTGTGCTGGTATTACGACTTATTCGCCTTTAAATCATTGGAAAGCATATGAAGGTAAAAAGGTAGCGGTAATAGGTATGGGTGGACTTGGACACATGGCTGTTCAAATTGCACATGCTATGGGTGCTGATGTAACGGTATTATCAAGAACATTAAATAAAAAAGAAGACGGTTTGAAATTAGGCGCATCACATTATTATGCAACAAGTGATGAAGCAACGTTCGAACAACTTGCAAGCTCATTTGACTTAATTATTAATACAGTAAGTGCTAACCTAAAATTAGATGATTATCTTAAATTATTAGCGTTAGATGGCACAATTGTTAATGTTGGAGCGCCAGCAGAACCTATATCATTACGTGTTGCCAATTTAATTGGTCATCGTAGATCATTTGCTGGTTCAGCTATTGGTGGTATTAGAGAGACTCAGGAAATGCTAGACTTTTGTTCAAAACACAATATTGAACCTCAAATTGAAGTCATTTCAGCTGATCAAATTGATGAAGCATATGAGAGAGTCTTATCTTCAGATGTTAAATATCGTTTTGTAATTGATATAAGTACAATGTAATATTATAGAAAATGATGCCCATATCATATGGGCATCATTTTTTATTTATCTTTAACTACATTGTCAAACTGTGTTTTTGCTAGTCTGCATACTTTTTATAGTTCTATATACTTATGCTTTATACTTAACACCAACGAGATCAGCTAATCAATTTAACAAACGTCTTGTATATTTTATTTTAGATAAGGTATGTGCATAACTTTAATATTGATTTACTCATATCGAATATAAGTTACAGTTGTATTTAAATATTCGTCAAAACCATTTACACCATCTGCACCACCAAGACCTGATTGACGCCATCCCGCATGATAGCCAACAATAGCTTCTTCAGCTTCACAGTTAACATAAACTTCACCGAATTTTAGTCTTTCACTAGCTACCATAGCTTCTTTTAGGTTTTCTGTAAAAACATAAGAAGAAAGGCCATAATCAGAATTATTTGCTTCATCTAATACTTCTTCAAAGTTTTCAAAACTTACAATCGGAAGTACAGGTCCAAAAATTTCTTCTTTCATAACTATAGAATCTTTGGAAAGGTTGGTTAAAATTGTTGGTGCGTAGAAGAAACCTTTCCTATCTATGATATGACCGCCTAATTCTATCGTGGCACCTTCAGCTACTGCAGTTTGTACTTTTTCGTTTATAGCGTCTAATTGTTTGTGATTAATAATAGGACCCATTGTCGTATCCTTATCATAGGGATCTCCAGGACGAACTTTATTCATTTTGTCTTTAACGAGTGTTATAAATTCAGCAAATATATCTTTGGCTACATAGATACGTTCAGGACATGTACATACCTGACCGCTGTTATTAATTCTTGCCTGTACAATATAACTAGCTGCTTTTTCAATATCGGCATTCTTCGTAACAATTGCAGGGGCTTTACCGCCTAGTTCCAAGTTCACGCCTTTCACATTATTTGCTGCGCTTGCCATAACTGATTTACCGGCACCAGTACTACCTGTAATTGAAATCAAGTCAATGTCTTCGCTTTGTGATAATAAGTTACCAACTTCTGAACCTGTCCCTGTTATAATTTGGACTAAGCCATTTGGAATGTCAGTCTTTTGAATATATTCAGCAATTTTAAACGCGCCAAAGGGTGTCTCTTCGCTTGGTTTTATAACAATAGAACAACCAGTAACTAAAGCAGGAATAAGTTTCCGTATTAAAACAAAGATAGGCGCATTCCAAGGAATGATACCAGCAGTATTACCTACAGGCTTTTTAGTTAATATAATTGTCTCGTTTTCAACTTCACTTTGTAAAACTTCACCATTATTTTTTCTAGCTAAACTACACATGTAATTAATATACTCAATAGATTTCTCTATTTCACCTATTGCTGCATATAGTGGTTTACCTTGTTCTTCAACATAAATTTCAGCCAATTCATGTTTATATTTTTCCAATTCCTCAGCTAAATCTTGAACAATTTTAGCTCTTTTAACAATATTAACTTTTTCCCATTTCAATTGTGCCTCTTTGGCGCCATTGATTGCTTTTTTCGTATCTTTTTCATTAGCTAAAGTGACTGTATCAATAATTTCTTCTGTAACAGGATTAATAACTGATAATTGATTCGTAGAATCACTTTCTACAAATTGCCCGTTAATAAATAATTTATTCATAATAACGACCTCCTTTTTGTTATAATATAATGCCTATGTACTATATAGTAAATACAGTGTAAAAATAGATATACTGATTATTTTAACAGTATAGATTATGAAAGGATTGAACAAATTGATAGAGTTTAAAAATCAAAGCTTTAATTGCGAAAAAGAGCTTGCACTAAGTATCATTGGCGGAAAATGGAAACTTATGATTGTATGGGAGTTATTACGTGGCGCACCATTACGTTTAAATCAAATTGAAAAAGCTATTCCTAACGCACATCAACGTGTATTAATTAATCAATTAAAAGAATTAGAAAAAGATGCGCTTGTCACACGTACGATTTATCCGGTCATGCCTCCTAAAGTTGAATATACATTAACCGAACTAGGAGAATCTTTAAAACCTTTAGCTGAAGAGTTATATAAATGGGGCATTCATGTATATAATTATAAAAAAATAGGAGATTAAAATGGAAAAACTAAATATTAGAGAAGATGTTAAAAAAAGATTACTAAATGGAGATTATAGTTGTTCTAAAGAGTATACACTTTCAATTATTAGTGGAAAATGGAAGATTGTTATTTTATACCATTTAGGCCATGAAGGTGCTTATCACTTTAATGAGTTAATGCGTTTATTGCCTAAGATTACACATCGTATCTTAACTAAACAGTTAAGAGAATTAGAAGAAGATGGAGTGATTTATAGATATAATGAAACAATCAATCATCGTAAATATACATTTTATGTTTTGACATCAATTGGAGAGAGTTTAATACCTATTATTGATGCCATGTATGACTGGGGAGAGCAAAGAATTGACGCGTTAAAGTTAACTCCTAAATATAATATTTCTGATGATTGAAGATAACGCACAAAATTGTGCGTTATTTTTTTTATGTCTTATTTCTTGTAGAGTAATATATATAAGCAAAATAAAGGAGAGATATTATGGCAAATATAGCTGTATTAGTTACCGATCAATTCGAGGATATTGAATTAACTAGTCCTGAAGAATCTTTAAAAAATGAAGGACATACTTTAACAATTATTAGTGAAGACAATAAGCAAGTTGTAATAGGCAAGCATGGTACAGAATACAAAGTTGATCAAGGTATTGAGGATGCAATTCCATCAAACTTTGATGGCTTACTTTTACCTGGTGGATTTTCTCCAGATTTGCTACGTGGTGATGAAAAAGGAAGATTTGGTTTATTTACTAAACACTTTTTAGAAGAAGATAAACCTTCTTTTGCTATCTGTCACGGACCTCAGTTATTAATAGATACGGACCTTATTCAAGGCAAACAACTTACAAGTTTCATTTCTGTTAGAAAAGATTTGAAAAATGCTGGTGCACAAATATTAGAACAACCTGTTGTTATTGATGGCAACATAATAACTAGTAGAACACCAGATGACCTTAATGCGTTTAACGAAGCAATTATAAATTCACTTAAATAATAATTTAATAACGCTTTTAAGTAGTACGCTAAAAATGTCATTTTAGCGTACTACTTTTATATAAAACAAAATATTTTAATCTTATTTAATTATATTAGCTACGCTTCTTTTATTGTTGTCTATATTCAACATAAAAAACTGATTGATGCATTTATTTCACAATATCAATCAGTTTTTTATTATAGAAGTATTGTTATAAATAAGTTATCAATGTTTTGAGTATGAATATGAGCCAATAATGAATCCTGCTGGCACACCGATAAACGGTGTGAAAACAATACTTAAAATAATTATAGAAACTATCATTATAACAAAGCTCTTAGACTTAACTTCCATGTTCAGTACATTTTCTTTTACTTGTGAAATATAATCTCTAATTTTCATAAGTAACCTCTCCTTAAAATTCAAGTTTTTTATATTTGTATACACTAATCGCATAAAATATTAAAGTGTATGCCAAAAATATACCTATAATTAAAATAAATACACTGCCAAAATTAGAGTTTGTATACTGTTCTTGATACCCATTTGGAAATATGAATTTTAATGATTTTAAAAATGGAGCAATAGAACTTATGATAAAGAAAGCTAAGACCCCTAATATCGTGTAACCATTAGGTAAATTAATAGAAAGTAAGACTGCTAACATAATACATAATATTTGTATACAAAACGTACCTAAAAACTCTATGATAACGTACTGTAAATCACTCATATTAGATGGAAAGACTCTATGTGCAGATAATTCCATGTTATTGATGTGGAAATAGTATAGTATTAAAGAACTAATCAAAAGTATTAATATAAAAATTAAGTATAAATATATTAGAGAAAGTAATTTACTATTAAATAATTTTGCTCTATGAAGATCTTTGTAGAAATACAGTTGTCCTTTAATCTTTTCAGAGTAAAAATTAAGTCCAATAATATAAGTTAATATAACTAAAGGAATAACAGCATTGTTTTGTATCACAAATACAGATGAAAAGAACTCTAAGAAACTTAAAGAATGCTTCTCTCCACTTAACTGCATAAAATTAGTATTAAAGAAAGCTACGATAAAAAGTATTAATGGAAACATACCGAACGCTAGATAAAGCCATGAAGCCTTCATTTTAAGTAAATTTAAAAAAATAGGTTTAAATTTTACCATACTATCTATTTTCTCCTTTGAATTTTTGATGTATGTAGTCTTTTTTATCTTTTATGCTTAATATTTTATATTCTTGTATTAAATCTGAAAGTAACTCATTTAAAATATCTCTTTTAGTCGTTACTTCAATAACATTATTTGTAGAAGTTATCGCGATGTAATCTTTATATTTCTCTTTAAAAACAGAAGTTAGAACAAAATCTTTGTTCAATTCTATTATGGTTCCGTCATTTTTTTCGGAATTAAAATCTTCTTTTAGCTCTCCGTTATCTATAAATAAATAACGATTGCAAATTGCTTCTAATTCACTTAGTTGATGACTAGAAATAATTATAGCTGTATCTTGCTTTTGCACCCATTGTTGTAATGTAGAAATTAATTTTTCTACACCATTAGGGTCTAAACCTACAAATGGTTCATCTAATATGAGTATCTTGGGTTCTGTTACTAAACAAACTGCTAATGAAAGCCTTTGTTTCATACCAAATGAAAAATTGTTAGGATTTACTTTTCGTTTCTCCCACAAATCAACAAGTTTTAATACTTCTTCAATGTTTTGATAATGTGTTTCTTTTCCATTTAAACTAATGAAATATTTTAAATGATCTAGCGCATTCAGATGATTAAATAATGCACTCTCAATCATAAACCCAAAGTCCTTAAGTCCATTTGACGTAGTTAATATACTCTTTTCGTTAATTAGTACATCCCCGCTAGTTGGTTTGATTGCTTTAGCTATAAGTTTCATTAGTGTGGTTTTACCAGCACCATTTTTTCCTATTAATCCAACTATTTCTCCTTGTTCCACTTTGAAGCTTACATCTTTAAGTGAATACCTGTCGCTTTTTTTAAATTTTTTACTTAAATTTTTTATTTCTAACATTTAAATCCTTCTTTCTAATAAATAGGCTTATTAAAAATAAAGCTATAAAATTTAATAAAAATACAAAGATTAATTGTTCTATATTTGCCAAACCTGTATTAATCTCTATAGAAACATTTCCTGTGTCTATTTGATTTTCAGAAATAAAATAATCGAAACCAGGACGTGAAATGAAATAAATACTGAAAATAAAATAGCAAAATGTAGTGATTCCAGAAGTTATTACATAAATTTTTACATTACGTGTACTTTCTATAGAAAGATTAATAATATTATTGAGAATTATAGGCAATAAATATGCTATTAAAATAAATGCTAACAACGACATACGTGTATTCCATAATATTCCAATAGAAAATATTACTAAGTGCTATCAAAAAATATTTTAAGAACATGTTTTGCCTCCTAATATAATAATTTTGTTATGAACAAATTGTATAGCCAATGCGTTATGATAGCTTCTGGTAATCCAAATTTATCTCTTACTAAATATAGAATTATGCTTGAAGGAAACTTAGTTAGAAAATTACCTACGAAATTTCCATTCAAGTGTAGTAGTAAAGAAAAAATCAATGATCCAATAACTATAGATTTGAATTTAGTAAATTTATTTAACAACAAGCTAAACATTAGCCCTCTAAAAAGAAATTCTTCACAAGTAGCCACAATGAAAGGATGGATTATTTCTTCTATGTTTATAGAACACAATGATAATACTATGAAAATAATGATTGTATATATTAAAAATCTCTTTAAATTAAAAATATTTAAAATACTGTAATTAAAACCTATCAAAGATTTTAAAACTAATATTGGAATTAATATAAATCCCAATATCATACTTACACCCGCCCCAATGAGTTGAAGCTTATTACCATTAGCAATTGGAAGTAAAATCATAAACAAGCTTCCTACATTCAGAATAAATACCGCAAGTATTGTAAGTGCTAAACAAAGAAAAATACTTTCTATTTTAAAGTAAATATTCATCTTTAAAATATTCATGTATATGTGCTTCCTCACTTTATAAGAGTGAAGACTGACTCTTGGAGCCAGCCTTCACCTTATTACCAACGGTGCTTTTTGCCTTTGTATTTGTATTTCACAATACCTAAATTCACTTCATTAAGCCCGAATAATTTCAATATAAGGTCCATTATTTTCACCCCTCACATTATGTATTACACAACTTATTATATCACTCCGAAAATTAATTTCAACACAACCTTATATTTTAATTAAACAAAAATTAATTTATATATAACCTACAATTTGTATATGAATAAGGTAATATAAAGACAGTAATGTGTAGAGTATCTTCGACACTAAATCATGTTATTTTATCTGAATTAAGGAAATAATAAATGTTCCTCGTTGATTGGGATGTCTTCTAAGTTACATCATTGATGGATATTAGACACATAGACATATTAAAAGAGACGCCTTATTAATAAGGCGTCTCTTAATTATTTTAAACTCAAAATGTTCTACAATATCTTCTCTTTTAGTGTGAGCTACTATTTCATTTTCACTTTTCAACTATTGCTACCAATAACACATTTAATAGCTCATTATTTTACTTTTGAGATTACAATGTAATATTTATACGATTAAATTATTTCTCGTCTTCACTTATATCTTCATCATGAGGCGCATCATTTTCAATTGGAACTTCTACTTCCTCATCAGATGATGCATTTTGTTCAAAGGCATACGTTTTCTTTTGATTTGAGACGTTTTCAAGCATCTGAGTTAGATTAAAGCCCGTCATTTGGTTTAAACCTTCTTCAGCATTAGCCATTTGAGATATAATGCCATTTGATAAACTGTTTATACCTTCGCCATTCCCACCATCAAGAATACGGATATTCTCAACATTAGATAATGGTTCGGCAATTGCTTTAGCGAATTCAGGTAATGTTTTAATCATCAATTCAGCTAACATAACGTCTTTATTTTCAGCAAGCGCATTAGCTCTTTCTCTTAAGCCATCAGCTTTTGCCTTTTCTTGTTCTCTAATAACTTCAGCTTCAGCCTTACCTTCTTTGATACGTGCTTCATATGATGCTTCAGCTTGTTTAATCTTGATTGCTGCATCTGTTTCTGATTGTTGACGACGCACATCATCTTTTTGACGTTGGATACGTACATCATTCTCACGTTCCATCTGGATTAAATGCAACTCATTTTCTTTCTCAGTACGTTCAACATTCAATTGTTTTTCTTTAATTTCTAAAGCTCTAGACTCTTTCTCTAATTGACCAGAAGCTTCGGCCTGAGCTTGTGCTTTATTTGTTTCACTCAATATGGATTGTTCTTTTAGGTCTTTCTCTCTACGAGAATCGGCTACATTCATTTGACGAGAAATCTTTTCTTTCTCAGTTAATTCAGTGTTTTCTGCTACTTTCATTTCAGTTTCTCGTAAAGCATCACTTTCAGCAATATCAGCTTTTTTCTTAATTTTAGCAATCTCTGGCTTACCTAGATTTTCTAAATAGCCTTCGTTATCGCTAATGTCAGATAAACCTAATGAAGTGATGCTAAAGCCCATATTATTCAGTTGTTCTTGCGCAACCTCAGTTACTTTATTGTTAAATGCTTCTCTATCTGAGTTGATTTCCTCAACTGTCATCTTAGATAGAATAGCTCGTAAGTTTGTATTTAAGACTTGGGATATCTCATCTGATACTTCGTCTTTTGACTTACCTAAGAATTGTTCAGCATATTTAACGATACCTTGTAATTGATCCGCAACCTTAACCGTAGCGACTGCCTCAGCTTCAATGCCAACGCCAGCTTTCGTCCAAACCACAGGTGTTTTGATTTCTAATTGAAATGATTTTAATGAAACCCGTGTTGAAGATTGGAACATTTTCATTCTATAACCGCCGCCACGTACTACTCTCATATGACGACCTTCATCGTCTTGATAAACATTCGACTCAGTTTTTGGATCACCAATATTTGGGCCTGTAATAATTAAAGCTTCATTTGATGGAACCGTCTTAAATCTGGCTTTCATGTAAAGATACCAAACTATAGCGGCAAGTAGCAAAATCCCGACTATAGCAGCAATGCCAATTAATATTAATAAATTCATGTTACTAGTCTCCTAATCATATATGTCATTTAATAATTGTTCACTTTAATTATTTTATTATAAATGTAGTTTTAAGTATATAGGAGACGATATTTATTTTTAGGTAGTTTTCTATTTTTTAAAATTATCATTATTTTTAACTATTATTTTTAATTCTATAAATAGCTTTTCTTATGATTTTTACTTTTTAGCTATTTTACTATTTCATATCCTTTTCTAATTGTTCCACAATCTGCCAGTCACACTAAACGGTTTTGAGGATTTTTTACATTTAGTGAATAGGAGATACAACAATTCCATCTTTGCTGTATCTCCTACATTCGATAACCCCTGCACTTATCATCATTCGCGCTCACCTTTCTTGTTTTGAAATCATTACTAAAGTTTAAATAATTAGGTTTCACTTTAATAACAAAGCTTTTAGAAAGTATTACAACAAATAATATAACCACCCATAGATCATTCATATTTTTATTTTCTTAGTAGCACTTATTCCATACCCGTAAAGAATTCCGTCATGGTTTCTGCACCATTTTCTGAGAAGAATATTTCTAAATTATCTTGCGATTCTTTCGCGTGAACTTCTGTAATTTCAAACATTTGTTGCTCATAAGCTTTCAATATTTCAGACAGATTATCGTAAGTTTTGAATGACTCTGCTAAAAGGTATGCATCATATAAAGCCATATTTACTCCTTCACCTGCAAATGGACTCATAAGATGAGCAGCATCTCCAATAATTGTAATATTGGGTTGTGTTTTCCACGTTAATCCTATAGGGAGTTTGTAAATACGGCGAAACTTAATATCGTCATAGCTATATGCAATATATTTTTTTAGCTCTGTGCCCCACTCAGCAAACTCATTTAACAGCGTGGCTTTTAATTCGTCTAACGAAAGGTTGCGGTAATCATCAAGTCTTTCATAGCTCATTTTAGAGCTGATGTATGCCATAATACGTCCATCTCCATTACGTTGACCTAATATTGCTTGATCGCCACCTAGTCCCATGACTTTCCCATTTTTATTGAACTTCAGAAGATCTGGATGTTCATTTTCATTTGAATTCACCTCTATCATAGAAATGCCTGTATACTCGGGCTCAGCAGTTGTTAAATATGGACGGATTTTTGAAAATGCGCCATCTGCACCAACAACTAAATCTGTCATTACTGTGGCACCTGATTCAAATATGAGTTCAACTTGGCCATTCTTTTGTGGTATCATCTTTTCATATTGATAACCATATTTCATATGTTCTGGGTGAATTTGTTCAATAATAATATCACATAATTTTCCTCGATCGATTTCAGGTCTTTCACCCTCATCTTCTGCATCTTCATCGTATAATATTGTTCCATCTTTACGTACAATGCGCGTATCTTCCCCTTCATAGCGCGCGTATTTACGGAAATCATCATATATACCTGCTTCTTTCAATGGTAACTGGCCACTTTCCTCATGAATATCTAGGGAACCGCCTCGATCACTGTTCGTGGTTTTATATCCGCGTTCATAGATGGTAAAGGGTAACCCTTGGCGTTGTAAGAGTAAACCTAACATCAGTCCACCTGGCCCTCCGCCAATAATTGCTATATGTTTTAAATCTTGTTTTTTCATCATTAAACCTTCTTTTTCAAATTTATTTCTCTTTACGGAATTGTAATAGTTTGTCATTAGTTTCTTTAATAAGTTGCTGAAATGCTTCATATGTTTGCTCGTCTTGCATTGCGCTTTGACCCGCTAACATAAATGATTTGAACAATGCTTGTAATTTATCTCTTGATTCTTGCATTTTATCCATGTCCATATTTTCGAATTGTTCCATACGTTTTGTAAATGCGTCGTTACTACCATTTTCTTTTAAAAATTGTGATCCTTCTTTTGTCACTGTGTAGATTTTCTTTTTACCTTCTTTTGAAACTGAAACAAATCCACGATCTTCTAACATTTGTAGAATCGGATAAACACTACCTGGACTTGGTGAATAAAATCCTTTAAATCGTGCTTCTAGACCTTTAATGATTTGATAGCCATGTTGAGGCTCTTCTTCTAATAACTTTAATATACTAAATTGTAAATTCCCTTTTTTAAAGAAGCGGTCTCTTCCATTCATAGCAGAAAACATTCTTTCAAATCCATCAAAATCACGGCCACCACTACCTTCTTGCTGCATCATTGCAAACCTTTGATTGTGAAATAGTCTATTAAACATTATAATCACCTTTCCTTTTTCGATATATCGTTAATTTAAACGATATATCGAAATGAGTCAAGTTATTGATTGTTTTTTAACAAATTCTTTTATAAATCGTTAATAATCATTAAAAAATCACGCTACATCCATTTATGATGAAGCAAATAGCTAGATGCCATAACCTTTCATCATCATAAGTTATAGCAAAAGAGACGCCTTAATAATAAGGCGTCTCTTAGCTATTTTAAAATTAGCAATTTGGTTGTATCCTATTGTCTTTTCAATAGCTACAGCGTATGATGAAGCATGTTGCAAAAAAAGAAGGAGGTAAAAGCTATGGACGTTGTATATATTATGCCAATTCGATTAAAAAATTATTTAAGACATGAAAAGATACGTTGCCACGGGAGAAATCTATCTATTTTTAATCCATTTATATTCATTACAGCGACCAAATCTTTTATCTTAGCTCATACTCTAATAAATAAGTCATATCTTTATTAGCGTTCGTTCACAGATTAGATATATAGACAACTTGGTCTCCAAGTTGTCTATTTTTTTATGCATTCATAATTTAGAAAAGAGGAATTTCATGCAATCTCATAAACTTTGGACGAAGGACTTTATAGGAGCCTCGTTTATAAATTTTTTCCTAACTTTAGTCTTTTATTTACTGATAGTTACGATGGCTACTTATGCCATCGAACAATATCATGCTTCTATCAGTACATCTGGTCTAGTTAGTGGTTTGTTCGTTATCGGAGGCTTAACCGGTCGCTTAATCAGCGGTGCTTTAATTCATAAATTAGGGGCTAATCGTTTACTGATAATAACGATTAGCATATGTATTATCTTGATTGGACTTTACTTTATGGATTTCGGTATTGTTTTTTTAGTTTTGCTACGATTTTTACATGGGGTGCCTCATGGAATGGCATTAACTGCAATAAGTTCGATTGTTGCTCAAAATATTCCTGAATCCAGAAAATCTGAAGGCATCAATTATTATAGTATGAGTACTACTTTAGCCACTGCCTTTGGTCCATTCTTAGGGATTTTTATGACTCAACATACAACATTCTCTGTATTATTTCTAGTTTGCTTAATTTTAATGGGATTATCTTTAATGATTAGTTTTTCTGTTAAAGTCATTTCAGACAATCAATCCCAAGCTATTCATACCAAAGCGCTTAAGTTCAAGGATATTATCAAGAATTCTATAGAAATTAATACGATTCCTATTGGGATTATCATTCTATTATTAAGTTTTGCCTATTCTGGCGTGCTTACGTACCTTAATTTATATGCATCTCAAATCAATTTAATTCATATTGCTAGTTTCTTCTTCATCATGTATTCGATTATGGTATTTTTATCACGACCTTTAACCGGAAAACTAATGGATTATAGAGGACATAATATTGTTATGTATCCAGCTTTTATTTTTTACGCTTTAAGTATGTTTATGCTGAGTACGGTTAACTATGGCTTCGTACTATTGCTTATCGGTGGCATTATGGGGCTCGGATTTGGTAATTTACAATCTGCTACGCAAGTCATCGCAGTTAAATCTGCATCTAAATCACGTATCAGCGTAGCGACATCGACATACTTTATATGTTTCGATGCAGGTCTAGGGCTCTCCCCCTATTTATTAGGTTATATCACGCCAATCACCGGTTATGCTCATATGTTTGGACTAATGGCTATTATTATACTTTTAACTGGTATAGTATATTTTTTGATACATGGTCTAAAAGAAACAAAAGAAAAATTAGCAAAATGATCGTTATATATTGATTATACTCAAATCAAAAAAGCTATATCTTCAATAAACATAAAAAGACTGGGATACTATTATTTATAATGTCCCAGCTTTTTTTGATATTAAATTATTAAAATTCTTGATTATCCTGAAGTATATTTTCAAATTCTTCTCTTGTCGAGAATGGCTGTATAATTGATTCAATTATTTATATATATTCATTTTTCTATAAACAACTATACTTTATTGTACATCATTTTTTTCTAATATATAAGAGTCTTACACAGTACTTTGATCAAGTGAATTCCTTTAATCCATACCTTTATTTAAAACATTCATTAAATTCTGATGTAGTATATTACATAAAAATTACTGAAAATTTACAATTTCATTTCTATGCATTTTTATGGATAATAAACCGTGATTATTATTATAAAAATTGTTATGATGTTGAATCGTAAGTGATTAAGTAGAAACAGTAAACATTAAAGGAATAATTTAAATTAAATATACATATACTTTTTTATATAAAAATTAATCATAAAATTCACTCAAATAACGTGTAGTGTTGGTAACATATGCACGTCGGTATATCAGTAATTCCTTTAAAATACTTGAATAAATGATTCAAAGTACTGCCCACTTAATACCTTGATTATGAAAGCAGAGGTTGAAATATGTTTAAAACTAAAACAAGTATTATAGAAAATGATAAATATGAAGTGCAGCCCATAGACACTCATTATTTGAAGCGAACTCAAAAAGATAATGGCGTAGAACGTTATTTTTGTATAGCACAAAGCTATCCATTAATGATAGAAGCATTAGCAGAGTATGTTAAATCTTCTAAAATGGTTATGGCTCGATTAGGTAAAGAAAATGTAAGAGCTACATTTTTAGATACAGGGAATGGCATCTATCAAGTAACAATTATTTATTTTGATGATTCGCTTAGTGGACTTAAAGAAGCAACTGAAAGCTTAAGCCTGCTACATTCTAAAAAAGCGATTAATTTTATTTTAAGAGACGACAATTAAATAGTGTTAATATATGGCATGAGTGTAGGGCGTAAAATTCTATTTATCGATTTACAACGTGTACGCTCAAACATTTCTTAATAAACTATAAATAAAGAGAGTGAATCATATATGATTCACTCTCTTTATTTATGCATTTAATACTTCTTCACCAGCATCTAAAACAATATTTTTGTTGATTGTGAGTTTGGAAGTGTAGTTTCAAATTGACTAAAATCAAAAGACTGTTCCACATGAAACATTATGCCTCAAATATCTTTTGTTATACTTGATCCTTTGCAATAAGACTAATATCAAGCATCACTTTAGATTTGTCATTCAAGATTAAGTCTTTGATTTCTCCATTAGACATTTCAATAACTTCTACTACTTTATATATTTAAAAATATATAAACCCTCTCGTTTTCTTTAGTAAATTGATTATTTTTTAAAATATAAATTAAGACATTTGAGTGCGTAATTGATCTATTCAAATATTATTTAGCGTTTTTTAAATATGAGCTGTTGTGATATACCTAATTGGTTCCTACAGTATTTTCTATCTATGCTGCTACAATTACTCATGATTTTTTGAAGCAATCTTTTAATAACTGTAAATAATTAAAGGCAATTATTTATTTTAGTCTCCATTGGTAGCGTCGCCATAGTCCTAATTCTCCTTTTAGACTACTGAGAGACATCCCTCCATTAAGGCAGTGACGAGTCAATATCCTTTTGTGTAAGTTGTCAATTTATGGTAATATCATCATGGATAAAAAGTCGATATATTAATAGAAAAGAAGGTTTAAATATATTATGAAAGAAAATTTTTGGCGTGACTTACCACGTCCATTTTTTATTTTGGCGCCTATGGAAGACGTTACCGATATCGTCTTTCGCCATGTTGTTAGTGAAGCAGGTAGACCTGATGTGTTTTTCACTGAATTTACAAACACTGAAAGCTTTTGTCACCCTGAAGGTATACACAGTGTTCGTGGACGCTTAACATTCAGTGAAGATGAACAGCCTATGGTCGCTCATATATGGGGGGACAAGCCAGAGCATTTCCGAGAAATGAGTATCGGTATGGCAGAGATGGGCTTTAAAGGCATTGATTTAAATATGGGCTGTCCAGTAGCTAATGTTGCAAGCAAAGGTAAAGGTTCTGGCCTGATTCTACGACCTGAAACCGCAGCCGAAATTATTCAAGCAGCTAAAGCAGGCGGTCTACCGGTAAGTGTTAAAACACGTCTCGGTTATTATGAAATAGACGAGTGGAAAGATTGGTTAAAACACGTCTTCGAACAAGACATTGCAAACTTATCTATCCATCTTCGTACGCGTAAAGAGATGAGTAAAGTAGATGCACATTGGGAATTAATCGAAGCAGTCAAAAAATTGCGCGACGACATTGCTCCAAATACATTGTTAACTATTAACGGTGATATTCCAGACAGAAAAACTGGCCTTGAACTTGCAGAAAAATATGGCATTGATGGTGTAATGATTGGCAGAGGTATTTTTCATAATCCCTATGCCTTTGAAAAAGAACCACGCGAACATACGAATAAAGAACTATTAGGCCTATTGAGATTACATCTAGCATTGTTCAAAAAATATTCCAAAGATGAACCTCGACTATTCAAGCCCCTACGTAGATTCTTTAAAATTTACGTACGTGGCATGAGAGGTGCTAGTGAACTCCGCCATCAATTGATGCATACAAATACGACAGACGAAGCGCTCGCATTGCTCGATGCCTTCGAAGCCCAAATGGTTGACATAAAATCATAAGGCGTGCCGTTTCATCTTGATCATTTGCATTAATGGTACTAAACTCAATTATTGGTAGTAAAATAAAGACCCCTCCGAATCAATTCATATTAATATGAATTGATTCGGAGGGGTTTTTTTATAAAAAAGTGGCGTATTAGTAGTAGGATAATTAATATTAATTCATTCATCAAATTATTATTGGTTAACAATAGGACTGTTTATAATACTGATGGGTTTAAGACAGGGATGAATGCTTACACCACCTACAAATGATGATATTTATAATGTTGATAACAAAATAGCATATGCAACAAGTAGCATGACTTGTTAATAGTCTCTAATTCATCGATTATATTACTAGATCATATGGCTGAACTTCTATAATTCAGTTCATATGGGTTCCTAATCCAGCTAAAAATTACAAACCTTGCTGCGATTCATCATTAAATATTATTATTTGCTTTATTTATAATAAATATATAATTGTTCTAAATCTATTGAAATACCATATTTACTTAACTGATCTTGTCTATCAAGTAATAATTTTTCTAATATTTCTTTTTTCTCCTCTAACCTTCCATAATGAATCAGGTTATGGCAATGGCTACACAAGGAAACAATATTTTCTTTAACGTCTAGGCTTCTATCGAACTCTCGATACTTACTTATTGGAATCAGATGGTGAGGCTCAGTATATTCCTTACCATTTTTTCTAGTAAACGTTCTATCTTCTGGATTATATTCACACTTATAATCAGCTAATATCAGAGCTGCCACTGCCTTTTTAGGATTTCTTTTAGGGATTTCTCTTCCCGTTGAATTAGAAATCGTTGTTGTTTGCGGTTCAAATTTCGATGTCTCTGTATCGATTTGAACTTCATTTATTTTATTCTCTAAGTCTATATTGATTAAATCTTTTTCCACTTGATCATATTCTGGATTTTTTTCATCTACAATTTCACTCAATGCTCCTTTTAAATGCAGTAATACTTCAGGATTCTCTTGAATTTCAATCGCTTTTTCTAGAATAAATACCGCATGCTCTTCAGCTAAATTACACATGTATTGCTGCTTTCCTTTACCATCCACCCCAAAAGCACTATTTTTCTTATAATTGTCTATAAGCCACTGTCTAAAATCAGCAGTACTTATATTTACGTCAAAAGGATAATAGATTAATTGAACAAGATATCCTTCGTTATTCCATAAACTTGATGATTCATCTTGCATAAGCTCACTAGGTTGATTTGCTTCCTTACAGTCGTCTTTAGCAACGCTTATGGCAACTACTTTACCATTTTGATTATGGAGGATAAAATCACCTTTTTTAATTTTTGTCATGTTACTATATCCAGCATTCTTTTTCCCATTCTTAGTTAATCGATGTGACCACACATAGCCACCCTTTCTTTCTATATCATACGTTAAACCTTGAAACACATAAAAAATAGCCATATATTCTCCCTTTTATAGGAACACATATTAAAACATATCCTAATTATTACTTTTTTAAAAATTAATATTTATCTCTATTACTAATTTAATGTTTTTATTATTTCTATTTTAACTGAAATTATGTAAAAACGGAATTTCATTGTCACACCAAGAATTATAGATAATTATATTTGAATATAAATTTCTCTAATATGTAATCCTTTCTGAAATTAATTCACTATATTTTTAAAGCTAACATCTTCTAAGAAATATCTATATAGATACTCTACAATTCATTTCTCTAGTATTTTATAACTTAAATTTATATGGTATTATTTTTATATAATAAACATTTCATAAAATGAGGAGGCTAATATGAAAGCATATCTATTGTTGTTAGGTGCAGATCAATTTCTTAGAGAACGGTCTTATGCAGGGGGTAAAGCAATCGGAGATTTTCAAATTTGGACAGCTATTAAAAATGCGAAATATCAATATAATTCATATTTTGATTATTGTATAAATGCCAATCCTTTAAGCTATGAAGATTTAAAAAATGAACTAGCTTATCATAAATCTCAAGGTTACGAACCAAAAGCTATCGTTCCTTTAAATGATTGGACGCTAAAAGTAGCCAACAGACTAAATCAAGACTACGGTTTGCCTTACCTTGAGGAACAAGTTATCGATGCATGTAGAAATAAAAGCATCATGAAATCAATATTTAAAAAAGTTAATATTCCCACACCAAAGTCTATGTATTTTGATAATGCTTTACAATTAAAACAGCTAATGAATAAATTCAATTTTCCAGTAATTATAAAGCCAGTTGATTTTGGAGGTAGTGGCGGTGTTTACTTAGCTAATAATAAACAAGAATGTATGGACGCCTATACTAAATCGAAACAAACGATGGAGATTTATGCAGATGACTTTCAAGTATCTAAAAATGAATTCCTAATCGAAGAATTTATTGATAGTGATGACGAAGTTTCAGTTGAAGTATTGTGCGGCCACAATTTCTATGAAGTTATTACTGTTACAGAGAAATATTTATCACCTCGACCGTGGTTTACAGAAATGGGACATTTAGTTCCCAGTTTCAGGTATAAAGATAAAAATATTAAAGATCTTGCAATACAAGCGTGTAAATCTTTAGGTATTACGCGTGGAGTCGCTCATGTTGAAATAAAAATAAAAGACAACAACCTCTATGTTATAGAAGTTGCAGCTAGACCTGGTGGCGATGCTATTATGGATTTAGTCGAATCTTCTTATGACATTAACCCCTACAGACTTCATATATCCATGTATATAAATAATGAAGTAAAGCCTACACATGCATTTACGCCAAAAAAAGCATCTGCCATAGCATTTATGAAAGCACAAAAAGGTAAGATAATGCAGATTAATTATCCAGATGTATCAAAAGATACCGAAATCAAAAAAATAAATGTATTTAAAAATGTTGGGGACACCGTAACTGATCCTGAAAATTGGAGCAATCGTGAGGGGCTTATTCAATTTAACTGGTCTGAGTTACCAACTACCAAAACATACAAACATATTCACAAAGCCAATGAATTAGCAAATAAAATTTTTGATTGCAGTGATGCTCACAATGACTAACTATTTAACCATTACTGCACTATACCGATTTATCTGTGGTGGTTTAATCCTCATTATAAATTGGGAACTAGCAAACCCTGAATCTACCAGTGAGTTAGCAATTGCTACAATTCTTTCATTTGTTCCAGCAATATTCACTCCATTTCTAATAAAGTTATTCTTTAAAAATTATTCAGGTGATAGCCTTACAAAATTATCTTTCTTAATACTATTTTATATAGTCATTGTCATAACGATATGCTATCAAAATGCACTGCCATTAATTATTCTAAATTTTGCTTTATGGATTGTATTTTTTCTGTTGGAAACAAGTTTAGAATTTTGGTTTTCACAATTAGTCGAAAAGAAAAGTGAACTATTTATCAACCAGTATAGTTCCCTTTCAATGACAATAAATCAAGTTGCATTAATGATAGGTCCTTTATTTGCTTCAGTAATCATTAAATTTATTGTGCTTCGTTGGATATTTTTAATGTATGCCTTAATCTATCTACTTCTTTACTTTGTCATTAGGAAACAAAATAAGGGTAATAAGCTTCTTTCCAAAGGTGATGAAGTACATAATAAAGAATCTGTAAAATTCACACATTACTTCATAAGTATGCTTATGTGGCCAATATTAGGGACTATCAACTTCATGTTGCCTACCTTTATAAATTTTAAGCGTGGAGAAGTTCATGAAGTCGCACTATTGGACTGTGCTTTAGGTCTAGGAATGGCTTTGATTGGGATGATACTCAGTAAATTTCTATCCAATAATTGGTTGCACTTATTCTTTATTGTAAGTATTTCTATCACTGTCTTGTGGTATTTGGCTGAAGACGCGTTTGTAGTTAAATTGCTATTAATGTTATTATTCGGTTTCACTTTCGGCGGTGCTAGAATTATTTTCAGGAAAACCATTGTTACAGCATACTCGAGTCATACTGTAAAACACATTTATTCCCTGGGAAATGCTCTAGGCCTTCCAGTTCTTGCACTCTGTATTTATCTAAGTATATTAAATTTAAACTTTGTTTGGTTACCATCATTTATTTTATTAATTGTCTTAATGCTTTTGTTGAAAATTGACCATCACGAAAGGACCACTACGAATGAAAAATTATTTAATTGAAAGTAAAGATATTTATAACAATGTTTATTTCTCGCAGTGCGATTGAAAAAGCAAAAGAAAAAATTGAAAACCTTAATGAAGAAAAGTCTATATTTAGCACTGGAAATGTTCTTTATTTAAATAGATATGAAGACAAAACTTTCGACTTAGCTATAAATATGGGTTGCCTGCACATGATTAATAAAAATTCAGATAGATTATGTCATCTACAAAATGTTTCAAGAATTTTAAAAACCGGCGGCTACTTCTTAGTTGATCATTGTAAATCAGAATAGGGAAAAGGATTTCATACAATAGAAGATTATGAACAAGTTAAAGAACAATTAAAAGATTTTCATAAAGAAAACTATATAGATAGAATAGTCCGAGTAAATGGAGAAAAAATAAAAATACCATTAAAAATTATTCCTTATTTAGAAAAGTCAAAGACAGATCTAATAAAAGAAATTACATGCTTTGGATTCGAAGTAGTAGAAACTTTTGAAACAGATACAGAATCCTTTGGTAACTCTACATTAGCTCTGTTTAGAAAAACTCCTTAATGGTACTTAGCATAGTAAAAAGATTTAAAATGATGTGCACCCCAAAAGTTGGACTAAAAACCTAATTTCTGGGGTGCATTTTTACGGATAAACTTTATAAATATGAATTTGAATCAGACTTTCAGTCATCTACCACCAATACGAAAAGAAGACGAACAAAATTAATTGTTTCAATTATTAATAGAAATATAATTTTCTAATTTATGATAAAGTAATTTAATTTCACCAACTAATCTTCCAAATTCCCAGATAAGTCATATTTTAGCTAAAAATGCTTTTTCAGCTTTTTTCATTTTCTTTGAAAAATCTTTATAATTTTCAACTTCTTTAGGAATAGCAAGACCAAGTTTAGTTACTTTTATATCCTCTCGCATTTGCACATTTCTCTCATAGCTAATCCCTTGATTTAAATATAATACTTCATCCCTAGTTTCTTTATGGTTTGGATAGAAATAATAGCCTATTTTAGAATCAAATCTGAACATATAAGCTAGAACTTGCAAATAGTCTCTATTTGCTATATTTTGAATTGGTTTATATTTTGCATCGGCAATTATTCTATTTTCTTGATTACGTCCAATAAAGTCTGGATAAACTAATCCAATTTTCGTTCCTAAATGTCTACTAAACAATCTTTGAGATCCACTACCATCCTTATTTTTTGGGTGATAAAAATCTGTACTAACTAATGTATCAATATATTCTTCCCACAACCATGCTCCATCAAATAAAATACCATGAATTTTCTCTTTACCATTACCAATATAATGCTTATGACGCTGTAAAATTGTTAAACAAAGTTTCTGCAACTCTCTATATTCCTTATAATAGGCATGTCTTATAGGTCGCTTATTATTAAACACTATTATTTTATTTCTATTCATATGATTATAACTTGTAGTAACTTCACGAATTTCCTTCACTTCGTTCCTGACACTATTTAACACGCCTGCGCCTTCTTTTCTTTTTTTAATAAATTCTATTGTATGTCTAATTAACTGAAGCATATAGTTATCATATGAAAATTCTCTCTGGGAATAAGCAATATTACCTATAAAAGGTGTGTTATTCTTAATATGTCTTTGAATATCTATAGTGCCCTTTATATTATTATTGTTATATTCATTTCTTGTATATTGCTTGAACAGACCTTTGCGCATAGCTTTCTTTAAATAATATGGAAAAATAAATATAAACAAATCAATAATTTTATTGTCTTGGTCAATTATTGTATTTAGATCAATAACATAAGGTATTTTCAAAACATTTTCTATTAAATATTGAAAAAAATAATCTTGTTGTCCTTCCGAAAAACGTGATTCAATTATTAAATTTTCCTCATTGTATCCTAGAAACCCCATAATATTACTGGTACGATACTCTTGCCCAACTTTGTTAAGAATAAATTGATCTGCTGTTATACTTTCTTGCTCTTTTAAACTATTAGGAAACACAAATATCCCCGTCTCCTCAAGTTTTGATACATTTTTATCTAATATTGAAGAAGTTATATTTGGAATTGCTCTAAACTCATCGGATGCTCGTGTAGAGTTATCCTTAACTTTAATTATCTTCATTTTCTGAACCTAATTCTGAACTTAGTTGTGGGTTATCATAAACCGATTTAAATAATTCCATAATCTCTTCTTCATTAAACATGCCTCTTATATAATCAGATAATAGCGGTTCTAAAAAGTCTTCCCATAGTTCTTCAAAACTTATATCTTTTAATTTCAAGAAATACGCAGCCCCAATGTGGTAATTTCTATCCAACTCATCAACTTGAGATATTGCGTCGTTAAGGCTAATCATTCTATTAATTGCTTCATCTTTGTCATCTCCGAGAGACTCTAACATTTCAAGGTTTTCATTGGCCTTAATCTCGACAAATCTAAATCTACGTCTCATTGCAAAATCAAAAGTATCTACAGAGCGATCTATATCATTCATAGTTCCTATAATATAAACGTTCTCAGGAATATAGAATTTGTCTTTTTCAGACTCCATATTTGAATACTGTGTTTTTACTGCTCCAGCTATTCCTCTATAACTAGGATCTATTGAAAAAAACAATTCTCCAAATATCTTTGAAATTTCTCCTCTATTTATTTCATCAATTACAAAGATATACTTTTTATGATTTTCACTATATTTAATGTGATTTTCATGTTTTTCCATCGTTTTATCTGAAGAATTACTACTTTGTGTCTCTAAAGCTTGCTCACAAAACATTTTGAATATTCCTGATTTCAAATCAAACCCCATAGTTCCATCATGAGATATAACAGGTCTAATGCCTTCAACAAAATCAGTATAATCATAATTGGGATGAAATTGAACAAACTCAAATTGTTCTGAAGACTCTAGACCTTCATTAGAAGTCCCTATCATATTACAAGCTATTGCTTTCGCTAGATAACTCTTACCTGTTCCAGGAGCACCCCTTAATATGAGGTTTTTGGATTTTAATAATTTATCTGTTAACTCTTTCACTATTCCACTTTCTATCATTGGTGCCACCTCAATTTTGTAAGTCATATAATCATCATAAAATTGCTTGAAATATTCATTGGGAGAATTACCAGAAAAAAGATCCATTTTTGCAATGCTATAAGTTTGTTCCGTTTCTTGCTCTTTTTGTGCTTCTTCATCCCATAAAGTAAATCGAACGGCAGTCATGTTATAATTTTCAAAAGTTGTTCTAATGGTTACCCATCTTGAATTCAAATTTTTATAACACATATACGGAATTTTACCGCTTCCACTACCGTTTTTTCTACCATATTGTCCACTATTAAATAAATGAATATGAAATTCGACATCATTAATTAACACAGAGTTAAAGTCTTTAATTTTAGTAATTTTCACCTCATCAAGACCTTCATGTTTTATTTCAGTACTTTTGTCATTACTCGTAATATTAATTTGACTTTGTTCTACAAAATTTCTAAATAGATTTTTGAATAATTGATATTTTTTATCTTTTGCATTTAAAATACATTGATAAAATTTATCAAGATTTTGCCCATTTTCTCTATATTTAGCAATTAACTGCTCATAATCATTCAATAATTTATTCATATCATTTTCAATTATTGAAGAATCTGGCAAATCATTTATATAATATTCGAAGCCACTAATCGTGGTTTTTTCATAACCTTTTCCTAATGATGTCTTAGCTTTTAAATCAATATCAATAGGCCCGCTTTCAGGAGAATCTAATATTTCATAGATCGTGTTTGATGCTCTTACTATGTCATGTTTTTTAAATTTTTTATTTTTAAAATACGTAACACCTTGATTTAAAGTAAGAAATACTTTCTCTCCATCTCCACTAAATAAGAAAACAATATAGATACCTTCAGTAGTACTTTTTGTGATATTTCCATCCATAATAGCAACCCATGGTACTTCTGCAAAATTCCCATTTCCAATACTACCTTTGAGTTTAAAACTCCTCAGCCGCTCTATATTTTTTAGTTCATCGACCATCTGATTTTTTACTAAGTCTCCAACTGGCGCCCCCGTAAATTCACCAGATACTTTTTCTTTAACATATGTATTACCTATCTCTTTAATTAATGTTGAAAGTGTCATTATTAATTATCCCCATTCACAAAAGTTTTATTAACTTTTCAATCTATCTATTCAAATATAATTTTAGCATATCAAAAACTTTTACAAATAAGTATATTAATCAAACAAGCGTTGAGAAAATTGAGTGAGATAAGTAACTAAAACATCTAAAATTTTTTAAATGTTATAAATTCATTACTTGGTTTCAGTTATAATACGCTTCTGCTTATTAGCGATATTGCTAAAAAAATAGAATGAACTCTAATAATGAGTTCATTCTATTTTTTCAGTAATTCTTTTTTAACTTGAGATGCTTTTTGATAATGCTATCTAGTTGTTCTTGTTCTTTATCTAATATATCTGTATCTTCTTTTATTAAACCTCTTATCTCAGTTATTTTCCTTTTATTTTGTGATATCATAAATTCTTGTGGGCCGCCTATTATTAAACCATCGATTTCAATGTGACTAGTCTGGTAAAAACTCAATCCTTCATGTGTTATTTTATGTCTGTAGTCCCTGGTATAACGATTATTTTTATCTGGTAAATTAGGATAATCCTTTTTATTACTACTTTCATTTTTATTTTGCTCAAAATATTCTCTAGAGTCCTGTGTTAAACCCTTAGAATCTTTATCTTCTCCATTATATAATCTACCTACTTTATCTATGTTTTCATTAATATCAGTCATTAATGTGAAACAACGTATTTTTATAAGTATATCGTCTAAAGTAGATATCAACTTTATTGAATTTGTTATATGATAATCTAATTTTAAATTCTTTTTTGTTTCATTATTTTCAAAATCATCAAATGTTTACTTATTAGCATTTTATTTTGGTATGTATAGAAGGTTTAAGGTAGATAAAAATAATATAGAAAGTAAAAGTATATTTTTAGAAAATTTAAGTGTTCATAGGCAATTTTTAAACTTATCATTTATTCCTCTTACTTTCGCAATAACATTTATAGGAATTATTAGCTCCTTAAACATTCCTATAAATATAAGTATTAATGATATAAATACTTCCTTAAACTATATATCAACTTTTATGATTAATTACCTTGATAGTAATAACTTTTTATTTCAATTATTGGGATTTATTTTAAACATAACAATATTAGTTATATTATTATATATATTTACAATACCTTTACAGTTAATAGCATTATTTATTAATTATGTATTTAAGTATTTTTATGAGCACGGAAGCTATTACAAAGATATATTCCAAGACTTTGATATAAATCAATAAAGTTGAAACAAACTTAAACAAATTTTGCATATGGCTAATTCTGGTTTTAAGAAAATAAAAACTAATATTATATTCAAATTTAATCATGAATATAGTATTAGTTTTTATTATCAAAAAATTATTAATTCATTATTAGATTTCTAAGAAATATGAGGAAATCCAATAGTCCAATTTTCATTTAAAAATCTATTATATATATAATTATTTTGTATAAGATTAAAAGGTTCTCGTGAAATAATATAGTAATTGGATGTATTAATAGTTGCTTCGTTAATATAACGTGTTTTTTCTGGTGTTAATATCACAATTAATTCTTCTGAAGAATTAATTGAATCATGCTGAAATTCGATACACATATGTGGTGAAATTGGTAAAATGATTTGTCTCCCTTCATCAGTTCCAATTATAGGATTGTCGCTTGTTAATAAATTATCTTGGCTTATAGCTATACGAAAATTCATATCATCTGATTTTTCTAATTTATTTAAAATTTCTTCTAACATATTTGCCTGTTTAAATATCCAATTAAATTTTTTTATCTTTTCTCCACTATCCTTTATTTCATCTAATTCAATAGGAGTACTTCTTGGTTCATATGAAAAAAGATTTTCAATTAAATTAATAAAATTAATTCTCCCCGCATCAGTTCTTAAAGATTGTAAAAACATATATTGAAATAAAATTTGTTGTTGTTCTTTTGTAATAGTAAATTGCTCTGAATCTATATTTTTTAATATATAGTTAACTATTAAACACGCCTTGGATTCATAAACTCCTAATTTTCGTTCTAGAATATTATCATTAGTATCTCCACTCTCATACGTATAGTTTGCTGCACAAATTTTTTCATAGCTCATTTTAGATAGTTTATTAGCTTGATGAATGTATACATTTACTTTACCTTGATTATTTGAAAAATGTTTTAGTAAACATCTTGGATAATAATGTTGTTTCTTAGTTACCATAAGTCCCCCTTATATACACTAGTTTTATTTTTATACAGTTTAAAAACTGCATCACTTATGATATGCTTCTGCGTATCGGTTAATGATGCGGTTTTTAATTATATAATTTCATTTAATAAGGTAATGAACAGTTTTTTGATAAATGTTATTCTTCTAAAATTCTTTTTAATTTACACACTAAAAAATATCCTCCTTAACAATAATAAGTTATTTAAATTATTGATTAAGGAGGATATCTTTATATCTATTTATTTCTCAATCTAGAACTAGATTTTTATCGTGCTTTCAGTTCATTTCCTGTCATCCATTTATGATTTTTAATGATTTTACCATTATCTTTGGATTTGTAATCAACTACGTAAACAGTAGTCTTTTTCACGTTATCTATATTGGCTGTAGCACCTTTCATACCAGACATATGACTTGCTTCTAATTTAACAGTATCGCCCTTACTAAATCCATCTTTAGGTGCATCTTTGATCTCTTCGTTTACGACCCATTTATGATTGTTTACTTTTTCATTTCCATTTGTGGGTTTATAACTTACAACATAAGCATATGTTTTATACGCACCTTTTACAGTAGCTTCTGCACCTTTCATACCTGGCATATGCCCTGCTGTAATCGTTACTTTATCTCCTACTTTAAATTCACCCTCATTAGTCGATTTCATACCTTCAGGAACTTTACTTTCATCATTATGCTTCATATGGCTCTCACTTTTTTGGTCATTAGTGTCTTTATCTTTTTCATCATTATTGGAGCAAGCTGATAATATTAGTAATGATCCTAATATCATAAAAAATAATTTTTTAATCATAATAAAACTCCTATCTTTTATTTTAATTTTAATGTAAAGGCATTAATTGCAACAATAACCGTACTTAGCGACATTAAAATAGCACCTATTGCAGGTGATAAAATCAAGCCGATAAATGCTAAAATACCAGCTGCTAAAGGTACAGCAACAATATTATAACCTGCACCCCACCATAAGTTTTGCACCATTTTTCTCATAGTATTATTTGAGAGGGTCAAGAAATGGATAATATCTGATGGATTACTTTTAACGAGTATAATATCAGCTGACTCAACTGCTACATCTGTACCTGCACCAATTGCTATACCAATATCCGCTCTTATAAGACTCGGCGCATCGTTGATACCGTCTCCGACCATCATGACTTTATTACCGTCACTTTGATAATCTTTTATAATGCTTTCCTTATCTTCTGGCATGAGTTGTGCGTGGACATCACTAATACCTAATTCTTTTGCGACAGCGTGTGCCACTTCATTATTGTCACCTGTAAGCATGACTGGTGTAATATTTCTTGATAGTAAATCAGCTACCATTTGTTTTGAGCTTTCTTTAATTTGATCTCCTTGAGCAATCATGCCAATGACTTGTTGATCCTCAATTAAATAACTGATTGAATTACCTTGTTGAGCTAATTTAGTAAACAAGTCATCGTCATAATTAAGTTTATGTTTATCAAGATAAGAGACATTTGTTATTTTATATGTTTTATTATCAATTAGACCTTCTAATCCGACACCTGGAATATTATTAACGTCTTGTGGGTTAGTAAATGAAACATTTTTACTTTTCGCAAAATCAACAATACTTATAGCTAATGGGTGATTAGATTGACTTTCTAATGAGGCGAAAAGGCTTAATATTGTATCATTACTCAAATCATTTTTAAAGCTCTCATAATGATTCACAGAAAAGTTACCCTCAGTTAAAGTACCAGTTTTGTCCATCATTACATAATCGATATGTTGAGCTATTTCTACAGACTCTCTATTTTTAATAATTAAACCATTATGTGCACCAATTGAAGTAGAACGTGCAGTGACTAAAGGTATTGCCAAGCCTAAAGCATGTGGACAAGCAATGACTAACACAGTTACAAGACGTTCGAGTGCAAAATCAACATCATTTTGAATGAGCATCCAGACAATAAAAGAAATCACGCCAACACTTACAGCAAAGTAGAATAAATAACCCGCCACTTTATCAGATAACAATTCAGCACTAGATTTATCATTTTGTGCTTGATTAACAAGTCCCATAACTTGAGAAAGATATCCATCTTCTCCCACAGCTGTAACCTTGACTTGTATTGTTCCAGACCCATTAATAGAACCCCCGATGACGTTGTCATTTTGATTTTTTTGTACTTTTTTAGATTCTCCAGTGACTAGGGATTCATCTATAGATGTTTGTCCTTGAACGATAATACCATCTGTTGGAATGCTTTCTCCGGCTTTTACTTCGACGATATCATCAGTCATGATGTCTGATATTTTAACTTCTTCGCGTTGGCCATTATCCATAACTTTAATAGCACTATTAGGTAACAGTTCTGCCATTTTCTTTAAAGCATCTCCAGCATTTCCGACAGCATTCATTTCTATCCAATGTCCTAATAGCATAATTAAAATTAAGGTTGCTAATTCCCAAAAAAAGTCCATTGTATGACCAGTTGCACTACTAAAGTTATTCATATAAAAAGCATACAAGCTATAAATATAAGCTACTGAAATACCTAGGGCAACTAAGGTCATCATGCCTGGTTTTTTTGTAGCAATTTCATCTTTACCACCAGACAAGAACGGTTTACCACCATAAAAGAATAAAATTGTACTTAATATTAACACTACCCATTCAGAACCTGGAAATGTGAATTGAAAAGGTAAGTTAACACCCATCATTGGCGATAAAAGAATGATAGGTATTGCAAAAATTAATGAAACAAAAAACTTAACTTTAAAATTTCCATGATGATGTGAGGCATGGTTATCATGATGCATGTGATTGGAATGATTCATGTGATTTTGATGATTATGCTCTTCACCATTATTATTCAAATTAACCCCTCCTATTTATGAAAATATTATATTAGCTATACTTATACTATAACACATACCCCCTAGAGGTATAAATGTTTTCGATTTATCTCCATTTATGGATTTATTTATATCATTCCGAAAATGATGTCTCCACGTCCTACATTAGACCTTGTCATCGATGTTTAAAACAAGGTTTTAATTAAATGTATTATTGCAAAAAGTATTATCTATATAGATAATTGTCTATATAGATGATAATCTATAATAAAGGAGGGATGACATCCATATGTCTTATAAGGAACTATCATTACAATTAAAAATTTTATCGGATCCAAGTCGATTAGAAATATTAGACTTATTATCTTGCGGTGAATTATGTGCTTGTGATTTATTAGCGTATTTTCAATTTTCACAACCTACATTAAGTCATCATATGAAAATTCTAGTAGATAATGAATTAGTATCTACACGAAAAGACGGTACTAAGCGCATGTACCGACTTAATCATAAGTCCTTAGATTCAATCAACAATGAATTAACTTATATTAGCTCTCCTACTCAACAATGTATGTGTAAAAAGATAAAGACAGGTGAATGTACATAATGACTATTCTAGCGATTATTATTTTTCTTTTAACTCTCATGTTTGTTATTTGGCAACCTAAGGGGTTAGATATTGGTATTACAGCATTGTTTGGTGCTATCATCGCTATTATTACAGGCGTTGTCAGTCTCTCGGATGTTATTGAAGTTACAGGGATTGTTTGGAATGCGACGTTAACCTTTGTCGCTGTTATACTCATTTCATTAATTTTAGATGAAATTGGATTTTTCGAATGGGCAGCTATACATATGGTCAGAGCTTCAAATGGTCATGGGTTTAAAATGTTTGTCTACATTATGTTGTTAGGCGCTATTGTAGCAGCTTTCTTTGCGAACGATGGAGCTGCATTAATTCTCACTCCAATCGTGCTCGCTATGGTAAGAAATTTAGGGTTTAATCAAAAAGTCATTTTTCCTTTTATCATTGCAAGTGGATTCATTGCAGATACTACGTCTCTTCCACTAATTGTAAGTAATTTGGTTAATATCGTTTCTGCTGACTACTTCCATATTGGATTTATTGAATATATAAGTCGCATGATGATTCCCAATCTATTCTCTTTACTTGCAAGTATTGTTGTATTATGGCTATATTTCAGAAAATCCATACCTAAAACGTTCGATACAGAAAATCTATCAGATCCTAAAAGTGTAATTAAAGATTCTAAGTTATTTAAGCTTTCATGGATAGTATTAGCAGTACTACTCGTTGGATATCTTGTTAGCGAGTTTATCCAAATTCCTGTATCAATTATTGCTGGTATTATTGCTTTTATCTTTGTAATATTAGCTCATAAATCAAAAGCAGTTCATACAAAACAAGTGATTAAAGGTGCGCCATGGAATATCGTTCTATTTTCTATTGGTATGTACTTAGTTGTATTTGGTTTAAAAAACGTAGGAATCACAACAATTTTAGCTGCTGTATTATCCAATATTTCAAGCCATGGATTATTCAGCAGTATTATGGGCATGGGCTTTATTTCAGCTTTTTTATCATCAATTATGAATAATATGCCTACTGTTTTAATAGACGCAATAGCGATTGGTCAATCTAGTGCTACAGGTATATTAAAAGAAGGTATGATTTATGCGAATGTCATAGGTTCTGATTTAGGACCTAAAATTACGCCAATTGGTTCTTTAGCAACATTATTGTGGCTACATGTCTTAACACAAAAAGGTGTGAAGATTTCGTGGGGAACATACTTTAAAACTGGAATTATCATTACTATTCCAGTCCTATTTGTAACACTCTTAGGTTTATACCTTACACTAATCATATTTTAAGAAAAGAGGCTTTAATTATGGATAAGAAAACAATTTATTTTATATGTACTGGTAACTCTTGTCGTAGCCAAATGGCTGAAGGTTGGGGAAAGGAAATATTGGGTGAAGATTGGAATGTCTATTCTGCTGGTATAGAAACGCATGGTGTTAATCCTAAAGCAATAGAAGCTATGAAAGAAGTGGATATTGATATCTCAAACCATACATCAGATTTGATTGATAGTGATATCTTAGAACAGTCAGATTTGGTCGTAACATTATGTAGTGATGCAGACGATAATTGCCCTATATTACCACCTAATGTTAAAAAAGAACACTGGGGCTTTGATGATCCAGCAGGAAAAGAATGGCCAGAATTTCAACGTGTTAGAGATGAAATTGGAAAAAGAATACAAGAATTCAAAGAAACGCTCGTTTAATGTGAGCGTTTCTTTATATTTAAGTCATACATTTTATTAATAATGATTTCATTTCTATATCTTTGATATAATAGTATACCATTTTCCCATCCTTGTAAAAATCCAGCACGTCTCTTTTATACAGCGCTCTCAAATGATGTGATGTTGAAGCTATACTCAAACCTAATGTTATAGATAAGTCACAAACACATAATTCTTTCTCTTTAATTAGAGCTAATATAATTTTCAGCTTATTCTCATCACTTATCTTTAATAATGTATTGATAAGCCGTTGAGTTTTTTCTTCTTTTAAAAATCTTAAAGCATAATTCACTTTTTCCTCATGAACACAAATGACGTCACAAATTTTATTGTTACTCATATTAAGTCACACCTTAATTTATAATATAAATCCTAATATCGTTTGTATGGTTTCATTTTCAATAATAATAAATAAGCCCAATGCTATGTAAATAACAGCCATAATCCAACGACTGAATTTCTCAACAATTTCACCCACACCAGGAATTCTAGCTAGTTTTTGTGCTGTGAATACTAAAAAGAAAATTAAAACTAAAAATACAATTAAGGTAGTCAGTAATTCAATAATATCCAATGCTACAAAATAAGGGACAAATAAACCAATATTATCTGCACCACAACTTGCAATTGTCACTAAAGAAACAGTCCCTACTAATTTGGACAAACCTTTTTCGTTTAATTCTTTTTTTGCTCTTTTTTCACCTTCACAATCATCATAAATAGCAACTTTTATACCTAAGTAGATGGGGATCAAACCTAATAAACCTAATATCCATTTCTCTGGAACATAATTTAACACAAAAGCTAAAAATAAACTGACTAATATGAGGATAATCGATCCTAAATATTGACCTATATAAATATCCCTATATTCTTTTCTAGTCTTTGCTCTAGCAAAAAATATTAATAAAATCACTAATAAATCTACCGCAGTTGCAATATAAAGTATTGCCGCAGCTATAATAGTCTGAACCATAGAGCACCTCATTCAAATATACATTTGAATGAATTGTATCATATATTGCATATCTTATGAATAATAAAAATTAGAACCGAAAAGTGACACTTTAACTGATAGTAAGGAGCTGTGTATATACCAGTGATTTATAGATTCTTTGAGAATACGACTTAAAGCGATTTTAATTTGTCAGTTCATTGCATTTTGTTTTTTAACAATTTCACTAATAAGAAGAACCTTATAAAAAAAGAAACCAATTGAGCATTGGTTTCTTTTCGTCACTCTTCATTACTCTTCATTATTCCTTTAACGAATAATATTGAGTAGGATCTTGCTTGCTACTCCTGTTCCAAATTAATAATCCTTTTTTAACTAGACCACCTAATATTTTTCTAAAATATGCATCTTTTTTCCCCATTACACTATTTGCTTTCTTTATATTAATTTTATTTGAGGGATATAAATATTGAATGATTTTAATTTCATCATCAGATAAACTATCCATCACTTCTTCAGTAATATAGTCACTAATTTTATCGTTTTTTCTAGTTCGTCTAGTACCTATATTATTTTCCAATTTAAGCTTTACAGACTTATTAGCAGGCTCTGAATACTCTGGTTCTTTTAAAAAATAGTCTTGCATTTCATCATAAATTCCCTTAACACCTTCATTTAATTCTTTTACATAACCAAAATCAGCCATCAAGCGAGCAATCCTAGGGTTTCTAGAAAAACGAGTATATTTTAAATTTTCAAGATTAACCATACTAGGTAATTTACCTGGACTCAAAATCTCTAAGCGATCATCAAACATCAAAATTTTTACACAGTCCCCTGTTATTGAATAGTCTCTATGAACTACTGCATTTACTATTCCTTCAAGCCAAGCGAATTCCGGATACTCAGGCACTGAAATAAATTTCCCATTTTTGTCTAAACTGTTAAAATCCCTTAATTGACTTTGAACTAGTTTTCTAACTTCATCTATTAGAATTGGTAAAGGATACTCAAAATTTTGTTCTTTAACAATATTCAATCTTGAACCCGTTTCTTGTGTAGTACCCTCATACCTAATAAAACGCACTCTAGAATTAGGTATATATTTTTCTGGATTTTTTGCAAACATTAATATTGCTGAATTAGTATAACCTTTTTTATTAGATCCAGTTCTAATATTTAAAATGTCTTCATTTGAAATATCTGAATTCATTACTTCTCTGTACTTATCAAACAAGTCAGTATTAAAGTCATCAGTATCAAACCTTTGATTAATTTCATCCTCATATGACCTTTGACCTTTATCGTATTGTAAAGCGAGAATTCTATCATGTTTAAGTTTGTCGGTTTTGTCAGATTGTCTTAAATACACCTCTCCACTATCTCTAATGGACACTACAGAATCATTTTTAGGCTGTACATCAATTTCTATTATATAATCATCTTCAATGTCTATTTCATGAACTTCAAAATCAATTGTTGGAGTAATACTATTATTAATAAGTCTTTTGATTTATTCAGTTCTTTTTCCCTCATACGCTTTACATCCAGTAATATTACCACTATCACTAATTCCTAAAACTAATTTTCCACCCTCTGCATTAGCAAATCCATTAACATGTGCTATAATTTTTTTATTTTCAATACGTGCTTCCTTTCTATCAAAATGCGTATTTTCCTTATCATATCTATACTTCTCTACTTTATTTATCAAATCACTCCTTCATTAATATCAATCATGTAACTGCTAGAAATACAATTTATATTCATTTTTTATAGATGATTTATTTAAAACCTTCTACAGCTTCAAAAAACAAACTCACATTATATTCAATATTACTACATTTAGTTTTTTGTCTGGGACAATAATATTTTTTATAATTATTAATTTTAGTTCTCATCATATTTTTTTCAATAGATATTGGTGTTTTTACTAATGCTTTCATGGCACTTTGAAATCTAACTACTTGACCCTTCACATATTTATACCTTTGGACAGCTTGCTCTATCAACTTTCTTTTTTTATTATAATCCGTTTCGTCCTCACACTCATCTACTATACTCCTAATCAAACAAATCCTAACAGTTGGTAATTGTATATCTATAAGTAAAATCATCAAATAATCTTGAATAAATTTAATTATTCTCGCCTTATATTTTGCAATAGATTTCTTTTGGGCAATTAGAGATTTCAGATATAAATCAATCAAATAAAATAGTTCATTAAAAAAAGCCCAGGCATACTCCATTTCTAATGCTACATAACTTATCAATTGATTAGGATAATTATAGTAATTAATTTCACTATGTAAATATTTCCAGTGCTGTTGTAAATTTATATAGGATAATTTTGGTCCCAATCGCACATATTCTTTGTCTTTTTTTGAAATAGTATAGATACTACCTAGCTTTGTACTTAATTTTTTTTGCGTCTTATTTAATTTAGATAATTCATCTGAAGTAATAGATGAATTATAGCTCCAAGCTGCATCTTCTTTCTTAATGGCTAATATTGATTTTAGCTGTTCCTCATTTAAAAACGGTTTAAGGCTAAAGTTGTTATTTACACTGTTAATAAATGTAAATAAATTTAAATTGTTATAATTTTTGTTTATATATCTAAATTCTGCATCATCCAACAAGTAATCAAAATCACCTTTACAATATTTTTGCATGAATAATACCCTATCCACCATTTGATACTTATTTAAATCGTTTAAGCTTTTTATCAGCAACACATCTTCATATACTAGATATGACGTATCGTAGTTAATTATATCGATAAAATCATCGCTATAAATAATTACGTCTTCCAAAGTAGGTATCACTCACATACCCCTCCCTCCTATTTTTTGTTCCGCGGCAAATCTATTTCTTTCAATTAAGCTTATTATAGCAATCGATTGAATAGGTGTTAACTTGTTTAATCAGATTGACTCTTTAAAAGTTATTGGAGGAATTTAAAATGAAAAGTAATGCACAAAACTTTTTATACAGAGCATCTATTGCAGTTGCTTATCAATTTCCTGAGAATAAGTGTTTTCATTATAGTGATTTGCGTAAAAGCGTGAATCATATGTGCAATACGGCTGATCAGCAAGAAGCTGCAAGACGTTTTGCATACTGGGTTAAAAATGCTGATGTACCATTTGTTATAGTCGATCACACTTATCCTATCACATATAAAAAAGTGAAAGGTGGTAACAACTAATGGCTAACAATATCTTCGAGCAATATCCATACTGGTTAGATTCAACTGCATGGTATGAACTTATTCGAGCAAAAAACAAAAATGACGAAGATAAGATAATTCGTTTATCTAGTCCCATCATCATAGAAAACAAATTTCTCGACCCTACTACAGGGGTTGAGAAATTGACTATCACGGATGGCAAAAATATTGAACGTATTGAAACGTCAGATATTCTAACGACACAAAAGTTACCTAGACTGGTTATGTTTGGTTTCAGCATCAATGAAAAGTACATTAAATCGCTAGGTAATGCACTACAATTAATGCGTCAATCACAGCCCATTTCTACATTGTATACAGGTGTAGGTGTCTTAAGTACTGATGAAGGTACTGTCATTTCATTAGATGAACCATATCTTTCAAAAGACATCGAGCAGTTTCAGGCTGATGAAATCATTTGTGAAACAAAGTATGACTTACAACCTAAAGGTACATTTGAAGGCTGGTGGCAAATGTATCTTGATGAAGTAAAAGGAAACTTGTTACTGGAGCTTGCTGTGATATTTGGTGTTTCTTCATTAGTGACTGCGTTCTTAAAAACAAAGCATGAAGTCGAATATTTTGGCACGATATTTTCATTTATGGGGAACTCTAGTACGGGTAAATCGACTGCAGCGGCATTAGCAGTTTCAATAGCAGGTAATTCATCTAAAGGTGACCAAACATTGTTCAGAGGTTGGAACGGCACCCGTAATGCAATTGAAGGATACTTAAGTAACAACTTTGGTGTTCCTATTGTATTAGACGAATTATCAGCAGCGACCTTTAAAGATACAAATGGTTTGCTTTATTCGCTTGCAGAAGGTCAAGGTCGTCTACGTGCTAATCGAGAGGGAAATGTAAAAAATCCTCACCATTTTGGATCTAGTGTGATTAGTACAGCAGAACACACGATTTTCAGGGATGCTAGTGCAAATGATGGTCTCAGAGCAAGATGCATAGAAATTTCTGATGTCTTTACTACAAGTGCTGACAATGCAGACGCCATAAAAAAAGGAACATCGAAAAACTATGGACACGTAATGCCATTAGTAGCTGAATATCTTCTAAATCGTGAATCTGAAGTAATCAAGTGGTTTCATTGTGAACACGATTGGTTCAAAACACAGCTTAACAATGAAACAAACAATGTAGGCATACGTATGTTTAAGCGCTACGCCACCATTACGACATCAGCAAGAATATTAGCACGTGTAATTGCGACACCCATAGATTTGGATGCAGTAAGAGAGTACCTAATTAATTATCACGCTGATTCCGTAAGTGAAAGGTCCCTGGGGGATAAGGCCATCGATGTAATTGTGCAGTTCGTCATGAGAAATCGTGGGAAATTTGCTGAAAATGGAAAACTCTCAACAATGATTGAAAATTATGGCCTTATTGAGCTGAAAGACGACCACATTCAAGTCAAAATGCTTAAAGATGTTTTTAAACATATGCTGGAAGAGTATCAGTTCCAAGATGTGCAAAATGTCGTCAATGCGCTACGAGATAAAGGACATATTCAATCCGACCGAGGTCGTCAGACAACAAAGCGAAGTGTAAAAAATGCCCAAGGAAAATCCAAGACGATAGTATTCTATCATCTTAAATTGGATAAAGAACTTGCCCCTATTTTTGGCTTAAGTTCCAATACAGAAACTTTCACACCACCTAAATTTGATGATAATACAAATCCAGATTTGCTTAATAATTTTATTAAACAAGCGAAAGAAAAAGAAGCAAGTGACGAGTTAGAACTATAAATTTAAATATTATACCGCTACAACGCTCTATGCTTTGTAGCTCATTAAATCAACCGGAGGAATTAACTATGAATGTAATTGTATTAGCACATAATATTACAGATGAAAGAGAAGCCTACTTAGACGAACCTATTGATACTGTATGAGCATATTGTAAAGAACATGGTTATAAAATCACAAAAGATTATAACGACGATAACCAATTAATAAATGATATTAAACTGAAGCACGTCAAACCTAAACATATTGTCTTTTGGGGCATTTATGAAGATTATCCTAAATTGGTCAGACTCTGCTCAACACGAGGTATCGAACTCATTCCAACGTTTCCAATATTGGTATAACACTTTTACTACTATCAAAGTTAATTGGGAGGAATAATATGGACGAATTAATCACATTACTCGCTGATTTAGTGATTGAAGAAATCAATCACGCTGATGACTAATAATAACGCCCAACACCTGATTGGTGTTGGGCTTATGTGTAAATTCATTCATAAATATATATTATCACTGTGGAAGGAGGAAACAGGATGAAACAAGCAATGGGTTACTTACGTCAAAGTACAACAAAACAACAATCACTTCCGGCACAGAAACAAGCCATCAAGACATTAGCTGAAAAACACAATATTCAACACATCACATTTTATAGCGATAAGCAATCAGGACGCACTGATAAGCGAAACGGTTACCAGCAAATTACTGAACTGATTCAACAAGGACAATGTGACGTACTATGTTGCTATCGTCTGAATCGACTTCATCGTAATCTAAAAAATGCATTAAAACTCATGAAATTGTGCCAAAAATATCATGTTCATATCTTAAGTTTTCATGATGGCTATTTTGATATGGATAAAGCATTCGATCGGCTTAAACTTAATATTTTCATCAGCGTGGCCGAATTAGAATCTGATAATATTGGCGAACAAGTAAGCAACGGGATAAAAGAAAAAGCGCGTCAGGGTAAATTGATAACTACACACGCCCCCTTTGGTTATCACTACAAACGTGGTACATTCACGATAAATAAGAATGAATCACCAACGGTAATTGCCGTATTCAATTACTATCTTCAAGGTAATGGCTATAAAAAAATTACACAGTTCTTAGAAGAAGATAACAAACTACTCAACCGGAAACCTTATCAAGTACGTAATATTATTATGAATCCCAATTACTGTGGTCGTGTTATCAATAAATATGGACAATATGACAACATGTTTCCGTCTATTGTTTCTACAAATATGTACGAACAAGCGCAAGCTCTACGATCGCAAAAACAAATCAAACGAACACCTTCAGACAATCAACTCAAACAAAAAATCAAATGCCCTTATTGCGGGTCAACCCTTACCAATATGACAATTAGAAAAAAGAACCATGCATTACGTTACTATGTCTGTTCTCGAAATATGAATGCATCTCATTTTGTCTGTGAATTCAAAGGGATTAATGCGCCAAAACTAGAAACTCAAGTCTTAACTACATGTCAGGACTTCTTTCAAAATCAACAACTTTATTTAAAAATCAACGATGTAATTCCAAAACGGATCAAAAAACAAAGGGCCCTAGAAACTAGGAGCACACTTACACAAGAACAATTGATAGATAAATTAGCTAAAGGAGCCATCGATGCAGAAACGTTCAGAAAACAATCTCAATCGTTACTTCAACAATCAAAACCAACACTATCAATAAATGAGCAACAAATTCAAAGATCATTTGAAAATGTAATTCAACAACGCTTCACGTTAAACATGTTATACCCATATATTGATGAAATTCATATTTCTAAAAACAAAAGCCTTGTGGGAATCTATTTCAAAAATGAACCGCTAAACATTGTAAACCAAGCTACGCAATCATCGATTGCTTAATTAATGAAAGGATGAAAAAATATGAAAGAAATGAAAAGAAAATCTGTAGGATGTTATGTTAGAGTTTCAACAATTTCTCAAGACATTGATAAATTTAGTATTAATGGTCAAATTACACAAATAAAGGAATATTGCCAATTTCACGGATATGAAGTTTTTGATATTTACGCTGACCGTGGTGTTTCAGGAAAAACAATGAATCGCCCTGAGTTACAACGCATGTTAAAAGATGCTAAAGAAGGTAAATTGGATTGTGTTATGATTTATAAAACAAGTCGTTTAGCGCGTAACACATCTGACTTGTTAACGATTGTTGAAGGATTACACAAGCAAAATGTTGAATTCTTTAGCTTGTCCGAAAACATGAAATTCGACTCAAATAGCGGAAAATTACTCTTGCAGATTTTAGCTTCCTTCTCAGAATTCGAAAGGAATAACATCGCAGAAGGAGCGTATATGGGACAATTGAGAAGATCCCAAGAAGGCTATTATCAGGGCAATTTACCGTTAGCTTATGATAAAATACCTGACAGTAAACATGAACTCATGATTAATCAACATGAAGCCAATATTGTGAAGTATATCTTTGAATCTTACGCTAAAGGTCATGGGTATCGTAAAATTGCCAATGCACTCAATCATAAAGGTTATGTCACTAAGAAGGGTAATCCATTTAGTATTTCAGCTGTTACTTATATTCTCTCAAACCCATTCTATATTGGTAAAATTCAATTCGCGAAATACAAAGATTGGAATGATAAACGTCGTAAAGGCTTGAATGATAAACCAGTAATCGCCGAAGGCAAACACACCCCTATTATTAGCCAATCATTATGGGATAAAGTCCAAGCACGTAAAAAACAAGTAAGTGAAAAACCACAAGTCCATGGTAAAGGAACCAATATTTTAACTGGATTAATTTCGTGTCCCCAATGTTCTGCACCTATGGCTGCGAGTAACACCACAAACACACTTAAAGATGGCACTAAAAAACGTATTCGTTACTATTCGTGTAGTAATTTTCGAAATAAAGGCTCAAAGGTATGTTCTGCGAATAGTGTTAGAGCCGATGTCATTGAAAAATATGTTATGGACCAAATACTTGAAATAGTCAAAAGTAATAAAGTTCTCAAACAAGTTGTCGAACGTGTTAATCAAGAAAATCAAGTCGATGTAGCTGCACTTAACCATGATATTGCTTATAAACAACAACAATTTGATGAAATTAACACTAAACTTAAAAATCTAATTCAAACCATCGAAGACAATCCAGACTTAGCATCTACGCTCAAACCAACCATTCATCAATATGAAACACAACTGAATGATATCACAAACCAAATGAATCAACTCAAGCAGCAACAAAATCAAGAGAAACCATCTTATGATACGAAACAAATCGCTCTCCTATTACAACGAATATTTCAAAACATAGAATCCATGGATAAATCACAACTCAAAGCATTATACCTTACGGTCATTGATCGTATCGATATTCGTAAAGATGGGAATCATAAAAAGCAATTCTATGTCACACTCAAGCTCAATAATGAGATTATTAAACAACTTTTCAATAATACTCCACTCGACGAAGTGCTCCTCAGCACTTCGTCTTTATTTTTGCCTCAAACAATCTTTCTTCAAATCTAATATCTATGTATTGTCCTTTCGTCATTCAATAACACCTATCTAATAAACATCTTCAGCAACCTAAGCAGTCATAACTCAATGTGAAGCTTATATTGATATGACGAAAGAACATCCCAAAATAAAATGTAAGTGGGATAGTAACGGGATTGGCTAACTTCATGTAGGAGAAGGATTACGCAAGCGTAATCCCAAAATCCCGTTATTATTTATAAATAAATAATATAAAAAGAAAAAGTAAATCATAACCACACCTACAAATCCAAACTATATATAAATATATAGCTATATTTCCCGACAAATGAGCGGGATAACGGTATTTCCTTGTCATACCAACAATTGTGATGACTTTCGATTGGGATACTTTCTATATTTCGGTGGGATTTCTAAGCGAAACAAATGGTATTTCAAACTTATATTATCAATAAGATGTATCACATACATACATCCATCAAATACATTAGGAGGTCATAATAATGACACTAGAACAACAACTCAAGCACTATATAACCAACTTATTCAATCTGCCAAAGGACGAAGTGTGGCACTGCGAATCTATCGAGGAAATCGCTGATGATATCTTACCCAATCAATATGTAAGACTTGGCCCACTCAGTAATAAAATACTTCAAACTAATACCTACTACTCTGACACACTTCACGAAAGTAATATCTATCCTTTCATTCTCTACTATCAGAAACAACTCATAGCCATCGGTTATATCGACGAAAATCACGATATGGATTTCTTATACCTACACAACACTATCATGCCTCTTTTGGATCAACGATACTTACTAACAGGAGGACAATAATATGCATAAATACATCAAAATTACACAATTAGTCATTACAATACTAAGTGAAATCATCATTTGGATGAAAGAGTCAGAACGAAAGGAAGTCTCTTATGAATAGATATATCACCCGGGGTATCGCCAACAACTTACCTAATATCTTACAACACCAATTATGGCAACTCGTATCTGAGCGAGAACAAGAACAAACCAAAGATAATACCTTAGTAGATTATTTTCATATATTCCAGTTCAATACACATCGCAATCAATTATATATCAAACACAAACAAGAACGACCAGCGTATGTGAAAACTCAAAAGGCAAATATCAATCAACCTATCAATATCAATAAGGTCTACATTATCCGTGAAGATGATGTAGACCTTTCTTATTACATTATGTTATTACCAAATGAATATTAAGGAGATAAAATCAATGGAAAATATCACAAATACACTTGTCACTACTGCAATATTTGACGAAAAGAGAACTCACCGCTACTTACTAACAAAGACATGGGACAGTGAAAAACAAACACTTACAATCATCACGATGTATCCGCACTATGATGGCATTCTCAATATTGACCTAACAACCCAACTCATTATGAACAAAGTGTCAGAAATGGATGAATTTGGGTCAATCAATTTTGTGAATCTATACTCTAATATTACAACCCCTATAAATCTCAAACATTTAGAAGAAAATGCCTATGATAAGCATACAGATATTCAAATTATGAAAGCTGTGAAAGAATCAGATGTAGTAATATTAGCTTGGGGTGCTTACGCTAAAAAACCCGTTGTTGAAGCACGCGTCAATGAAGTATTGGAAATGTTGAAACTACATAAGAAGAAAGTGAAACAACTCATGAACCCAGCAACCAATGAAATCATGCATCCACTTAATCCGAAAGCAAGAAAGAAATGGACATATAAATAATATTTATTAATAATTCAAACTATTTTTTAAAAATAATAGTAGAAAAGTATGGCAATATAATAATATAAATTAAATATAGAATGGAGATAGGAATTTGAAGAAAATTTTAGCTAGTATAGCTGTTATTGCGCTTGTCGCGATTTTGGGAGTTGCAGTTCTATTTGCATACGGTAGTTATAAAGATTTAGAACTAAAAAAAGAAGAAGCTAAGCTAGAGGATAAGAAGAATAAGAAAGTTGATAATAGCAAAACTTCAGAAAATGAAAATCAAAGCCAAATTAATAACCAAACAAATCAAGCATCAACAGAAAAAATACAACAAGATAATGGTGCAGGTGAAGCAAGTAATGAAAAAGCAAAAATCCTCGAGGATGCTTATGATGTCAATAGTGATGAAGCCCAAATTTTATCAGATGAAATTGATAAAGCTGATACAGATGGAGATGGGGTTGTTACAACAAAAGAAATGACCCCTGCTTTACAGCAATTTGCAGAAGAAGGAAAATTCCAACCAGCTGGTGGAGGTCCAACTCCTCCAGAGGACATTGAAGAAGAGGGGCAGCCCAAATACACAGCTGAAGATGCTAAAAACATGTCAGATGATGAATTTTTAGACGCATATAAAGAAGGTATGACTGAGGAAGAAGCTTCTGCTGTGGATGAAGCTGCAGAAGGATCTGGTGATTATATTGGTTTTTTAAGAGGACAGGTTGAAGCTCGTGCAAATGGTCAAGGTGGTAATTATTAAATTTAAGGATGAATAGATTATGAAAAAATTATTAAGCACAATAACAATAATTGCTATTTTAGGCATATTAGCAGCTGTTGGTTTTTTTGGATACAACAAATATCAGGAAGTAGAGTTAGAAAAAAATAAATTACAAGCTCAACAAAAAGAAAACGAAGAAAGTAATTCTCAAACTACTAGTGAAACATCTAATAATGAAAATCAATCGAATCAAAGTCAAAATAATAGTCAAGATCAATCTACAACAGAAGAAGATACAAATGATGAACAACAAGTAACTAGAGATAATGTTTTTGATTACGCTATAGCTGCGGTGAATGAAGTTAGGGATGCTGATTTATTAAAATTTCAAGAACCAGAATACAATCGTTCAGAATGGACGATTAATGCAAATAATAAATCAGGAGCAGGCGCTAACACAATCTTAGTTAAAGATGATGGAACTGTTCAAATTTGGAACGGACCTAAAACATCTATCGACCATTAAACTAAAATAGAATTATAAGCAAAAATTAATAACTGCCTTAAAAATGTCTAATTATGATACATCTCAATAAACTGTACAGTTACCTTAACTACTATATTTAAATTAAAATCCAACAACTGAGAAATGGGAAATCTTGGCGAATAATAAAAGTAGTAGAGGGAATTATGTATTTAAAGTAACGCCTAATGGGATGTTGAATTTTATAATAGTACAGGGCAAGATATGAGATAAAGTGTACCGGTTGATACGTTAGCATATGATAGATAGGATATTCTCACTAGATAGTGAGAATGTCCTATTTTTAAGTTATTTTTTTATTTTTTACATACTTAGCAATAAGAATTACTATTGATTAAAGATTGGACCTAGGATCAATCTTTAATATTCAATCAATTTCTTTTCATTTATAAACTATCTCTATAACTCTGTGACAAGGTACGATACTACAATAAACAATAGATTTTAACAATTACTAAAGCAACTGTCCTAACTGAATTTAGTTTTTGAATGTCTTGTATAATATCACTACTTGATGCAGTTTAAAATAGCCGCTTATTCAATTCAAATCCATACAAAAGCATATGAACTCAACATTCTTAGTTTCATATGCTTTTTATTATTAATCTATCTCAATGTCTTCTGCAGGTAATTCTATTTGATTAAACATACTTTCTCCACCTTTAGAAGATGTTCTAACATCTGACATACCTCTCGTAATTGCATTTGTTTCATATGATCTCAAAGCATCCTCTAGTTTTTTATTTCCTAATTTGTAGTCAATAAATGCTTGGGTTAATTTGTATGCATCGTAAAGTGCAGCATTACCTCCGATACCAATTGGTGTCATTGGATGTAAGGCGTCTCCTAACAGTAAGATGTTTGTTGTTTCTTTCCAAGATTTGTAAGGAACAACATTTCTAATGTGGTACATGCCTGTAGACTCTGCCGATGCAAAATCTAACATTTTTGCTATTTGTGGATGCCAATGTGATGTTTTTGTTTTAGCTAAATCTAGTAATTCAGACCCACTTAAATTAAATAACGTCTCATCTGAATTATCGAACCATGTTTTATGTCCTGCGAAAACTACGTATAAATAGTCTTGTTGGGGCGTGATATGAACATTTGGTGCAATGTTTTGCGAATGTTGTTCTAACGGTTGATTAAATTTCATATCTTCTAATAAAAGCATAGCCGGTGCATTTTCATCTGACATACCACGCATTCCTATTCCAGTTAATGCACTCAAACTTTCTCTTCGCTGTTCATCCAAATACACTTTAGTATAAAGTGCTCGCCCATCGGTATCCATTACTGATATTTCGGGTTTATACTGTTTTCTTACTCGAGAATTCGCTCCATCTGCTCCGATTAATATATCTGTAATGTGACTTTCTCCATTTTCAAACCATATTTTAATTTTTCCGTTTTCAAGTTTTTCGTAACTTTTAAAAGTGTAACCATATTCTATTTGTCCATCTAGTTCACCTAATAATACTTCTCTAAAGGTAAATCTATTTACTGATTGATTTTCTTCAACTTGATCATCTTTATTTGAACTTTTTAATGTATATGCATCCAAAAAGAATGGATGTAGTGGGCTTTTCACTGATGTTTTGATGTAAAGTTCATATAAATGTTCTGGTAAGCAGAATTTTAAAGCTTCCGTACCATGCTGATTAATTTTTATACGATAACCTGTTTGTTTCATACTATTGCGTTCTTGACGTTCAAAAACTGTAACATCGATATTATGTTTTTTTAAACCTTGTGCTAAGGCAAGACCGCCTAATCCACTGCCAATGATTGAAATTTCTAAATTTTCCATAATTATAACCACTCCAAAATATTTATCCGATTTTATTTGTAACAACGTAACATAAATAATGTAACGCCGTTACAATAAACTGTCAAACTTTATCAATTACAATTTAACTTATATTCTTCTTTCAGTTAAAATAGAGATAATATGTATTTAGGAGTTGCTATATAATGAACAAAGAATCTAAAAAAGCTCAAATTATTGATATTTCATGGGATTTATTGCAAAAAGAAGGTATTGATGGATTTTCTATGCGTAAACTATCAGCAGCCTCAAACACTACCATTTCTTCACTCTATCATTATTACAAAAATAAGGAGTCCATATTTCAAGCAATGGTGGATAAAGCCTTGGCTGAAGTTGTTTTTCCAGTTAATGCCAATGGTGTTGATGATAAATTAAAGCAATATGCTTACAACATCTTAAGCACTTTAAAAAAATATCCAAACTTGGAATGGCTACTCCTTGTTTATCCACCAACCCAAGTAAATTATACAAAATTACTAGATAACTTATTAATGATTGTAGATGGACTGGATATCAAGCGTGAACAAAAATTGTATTATATAAATATCTTTATTAACTTCATTCTTACATTTCAAATCGACCGTCAAATTCAAATCGACGATCAAGCAAAAAATAATCGCCATAATGAATCAAGCTGGAATCATTCAATTGCTCCGTATTTAAATTACTACTATAAGAATAATATTATTGAAAAGTTAAGTGAGGAAGAAGTCTTTGATTTTGGAATTTCTTTACTAATCAACGGGCTAAAAACTAAGTAGTCAACTTAATTAGTCCCGTTGAGTCAACTTAACAGGACTAATACAAATATGCTAAACAATTACCTCATTTTTTAATACATTTAAATAAACTAAAAAAACCGCATCATTTATGATATGCTTCTCCTCGCATAATCTTAAATGCACGGTAGATCTGCTCTATCAACACGACGCGCATCATTTGGTGTGGGAAGGTCATTTTACTGAAGGATAATGCATAATCGCTACGGTCTAGCACATCTTTATGTAAGCCGTTGGATCCACCGATAATAAAGGTGAAGTCACTTTGTCCTCTAGTCATGCGTCCTTCCAGTTCTTTAGCTAATCCTTCTGAAGTCAACATATGCCCTTTAATTTCTAAAGTAATGACTGTGGATTGTGGTTTTACTTTTGCTAATAAACGTTGTCCTTCTTTGTCCTTAACTTGTTCAACCTCTTTGTCACTCATATTTTCTGGTGCCTTTTCATCTGGTACTTCAATTATTTCAATTTTGGAGTATGCACCTAGTCTCTTTTCATATTCTGCAATTGCTTGTTTCCAGTACTTTTCTTTTAATTTACCTACTGTGAGTATTGTAATTTTCATTATGAGCCTCCATGTTTATAAATGTAATAAGTTATTATAGTTATCCACAAGTTATCAACTTATTCACACTGTTCCCTCTTATTATAACAAGATTGTATACTAAAAATTAATATAAATTACGCTTTATTCACAAAAATTCAGTAATATGTCATCTTTTTGTGGATAACTCTGTGTATAATGTGGGTATTTACCTGTGAATTGTGCACATCTCTGGATAACCGTGCACAAAAACGTGGATAACTTGAAGGTCGTCTTACATACTTATTCACAAATTTTACATTCTTTTTACAATTATATGCTTATAACGCTTGAAAATCCTCAAGTTATCCACTGCTTATTATTTATCCACTAACTGTATATTCCGTTTCTAAATTAAGACCTCGGTTTGTATACCTAATAAAATTTCCACTATTCTCTTTTTTGTAGCTCACAATCAACCTTTAAATACACTAGCGTATGCTTCATGATGAATTATAGACTGGATAAATTAAATGATTTATATGTTTACAACCGCTCACTACATTTGCACAATACACACGATCCAATACATATTTATAAGTCCGCCTAACATCGCCTTCAAAAGCTCTAATCTTGGTATTATAGTTATCGCTGGTTCTGGCCTGCTGAATGTAATACATTAAACGCCCACACACATGCCCAAGTGCTACGTTAATTTTCGATATAATATTGCTGTTATGACATTAAAAGACGCTGTACCTCAAAGAGGTAAAGCGTCTTTATAAAGTATATATAGGTGTTGCTTTGGCTTTGTCTGTATCACACAGCAATATGTCACGTTCTGTATCGATATCGTGTTCGTTTAGGACTTGTCCCACACTCATGCGAGCAAGATCTTTCATGTTGTTATCTTGTGATAGATGCGACAGGTAAATGCGTTTAGTGCTACCTGTGATGACGTCTGTCATTGCGTGTGCTGCATCTTCATTGGAAACGTGGCCCATATCACTCAAGATACGTTGTTTGGTTTTCCACGGATAAGCACACATGCGTAACATATCCACATCGTGATTACTTTCAAATATAAAAGCATCACTACCTTGAATCATACCTTTCATGCGATCTGAAACGTAGCCTGTGTCTGTAATAATTGTGAATTTCTTATAGTTATTATGGAAAATATAGAATTGAGGATCAATCGCATCATGCGATACATTAAATGATTCTATATCAAATCCAGCTATAGATTTCGTATCATATGGATTGAAAATGAACTTTTGATCCATTGGAATCTTACTATCTTTCTTTTCAATAGCTGTCCATGTTTTCTCATTGGCATAAATCGGTAAGCCGTATTTACGTGCTAACACACCTAAACCTTTAATATGATCAGAATGTTCATGTGTGACTAATATACCGTTTAAATCTTTAATTTGTTTATCAATCTGTCCGAATAGTTCTTCCATTTTCTTACCTGTCAAACCTGCGTCGACAAGTATACTTCCTTTATCACTTTCCACATAAGTGGCATTTCCAGTACTACCACTCGCCAATACACTCATTCGTATCAAGCGATTCACCCTTTCTAATCTATAAACACTGTTTAGCCCAAATGGCTATGGGGCAGACTTCGGTTTATGTGCCTTCAATATGCCCTCTGTCTAATTTATTATTTTATATAAAGTCTGTGCTTCAATATTATGCAATGATTGCTCTTCCATAAATTTCTATAAGCACGTTTTAAAATATCACTTATATTATACTATATCGAATCATTTCTCACTTCTTCAATTACTCTGTTTAACAGTATTTAATTTTAACATACTTCATAACTAATTCATCTGATTAAATATGAGAAATATCTCTAAGTGACTTTATATTGACCACAAAATAAAGATTCATCTCCTAATACAACAGGAAACAAATCTTTATCTTTTACTTTATGCTATTTAAATTTATCGTAGGTCACTAAAATAGGATATTATCGTGAATTATTTTTTAGTCCAAATTTTCACCTTATTACTTCCAGCAGTTAAACTTTGAAGTGGCCCTATAAGAGACTGATTTTGTCTAATGTCATCATTTAAATCTGTGTTAATAGTTAGTGGGTTTCCATTAGCATCTTCAAAGTTTGCATCGACAAGACGTACTTTAGGTAATGTTTCTGTATCATGGATTTCACCTTTAAAATCCAAAAAATGATCCGGCACATCGATATTTAAAAACACGTCTTTCCCTTCTTCAATTATTGATAAATTAGGATTGAAACTATCATTTTTGAAATAATGATGTTCTCTATTAAATGGATGTGCTTGATTCAAATATGCATTATCATCAATAAATACTGGTTGCTTGATCTTATGAAAGGCTTCGTGATCTCCTTCTTCCTTTGCGACCTTTTCTTTATATTCTAATAATGAAGTTGTATATTCATTATATATATCTGTACCGATGTTTGATATATTCGCTTTCCCAATAAAAATATTGTTATAAAATCTATCATCACCACCATAAACTGGTGCAAATCCTGCTATTAATGTACTGTGTGGTACATGATATGGCGTTGCTCTATCCAACATTAACCTATGTACTATTTCGCCATTAATAATATTATTAACATATGCACCGCCTTGGGCATGGTTGTCTAAAGCGTAGTCAGCAGTTAATACATTGTTATCCACAATATAAGGACCGCTACTTACTTCCACGAACAAGTCTCTAGTATTATCGTTAAATATATTCTTACTTATTCTTGTTCCTTGTGTCTGCCAATCAAACCACATACCAAGGGAGCAATTATGAACGTAATTATTGTACACTTGTGTATCTATTGCAGCATGCAACTTTATACCTGCAATTTCATGACCAAAGAATTCTCTCTTATTGCCTATATTGTAAATATGATTATTATATATTTTACTAAATGCGCTTCCTAAGTGTCCTACTACTGCATTCTGTCCACAATCATGTATCTCATTATTTCTAATAATATGTGAGCCTATCGTTTCTTTATTCCAATCACTATTCACTGCCTTAAAGACGGTTTCTATTTGATATTGATAACCTGGCTTATCTTTTCTATAAGTATTTAAATTATCACCTGTTGAAATTTCTTTACCTATAGCAATTGCACTACACATAGCATTATAAAGTATGTTATTTTCGATGATCCAACCTTTACTCCAATGTGTATCAATCATGCCTGTCTGTGCTGCAGTTGGAGGGGACCATTGTGTTGCAACATTCGCAATTTCAAAATTTCTTATTGTAATATAGTTGGTATGCATTTTGAAGGGACGAAATGCGTTTTGCCTAACATTTATTTCCGTTACTTCATTATTTGGATTAAATTCATGAAAATTCGCATATATCGTTGTTATATCCTTATCTACTTTGGCATACCACACATAGATTGATTCATCTTTATAGTCATAAGTAACTTGTTTATTTGTCCAATGATCTAATGTTTCTTCAATCTTTTTTGGTTCAATCAATTGTTCATATTCGCTTACCTCAAAAAGCGATTGATCATTTAAATAGACTTGACCTAAACTCTTATCGTTATCCACCACTAACCAATCGCCAAATAATTTGGTAGCAAATGGGTTAAAATCTTTAAATATCTTGTTATCTATTTCTACTTTCCATATACTGTCATCGATTTGTTGCCATTCTGTTATTTCTTCCGAGCCTTTAATAATCACCCGTTCGTCCTTGGCTGCTTCAAATGAAATTCTTCTAGACTCACTTAATCCTGTGTTTATATGTGTTATTTCTTCACGATATACGCCTTCATGCACAATGATACTGTCTCCAGGTTGTGCAACTGAAGCTGCTTTATCTATTGTTAAGAATGGTGATTCACCATTACCTAATCCAAAGTCTGAACCTTTTTTATCTACATGAATATAATTAGTCATAATAATCCCTCTTCTTTATTTATATATTTGTTTGTCTCTCATTTCACCTACGTTATTTGTTCTAATTTGTGCTTTTATATGTTTAATAAATTTTTCATAATTCAAAAATAAAGTGATTATCGTTACGATTGCTACTGCTAATAACGGAAAATAAATCTGCATAGATTTGATAGCAAAAATAGTACCTTCTGATTGAACGGATGCCCCTGCAACGTATCCACCTATCGATAATGACCAACCAACAATTGCTGATTGTAAACCTGAACCAATCTTCATGCCAGCACTAGCTAGACTAAATATAGAACCTTGCACTGGTACGCCGGTCTTCCAATAAATGATATCTCCAACATCTGCTACAATACCGCTTAATGCTGCTGTAAAAGGTACTAATCCTATGCCATGAATAATTAATCCAATGACTAAAAGTATTAAGTTCTCTGAGAATATGCCCATCATAATATACGAAATAATAGATAGAATTAACCCGATGATAATACTATTTTTGATACCTACTTTTTCGGCAAATTGAGGTGCTACTAATAAGCCTAAAATGGTAGGTAATAGTGTTGCTATACTCATAATTGCCATTACATTTGCGTCATTAAAAATGTACGTTGCGTAATAGATTCTCATACTATTATCCGTTTGTTTCAAATACCACAATAAATATAAGACTATTGTAATCAAAAAATATTTTTCAGTTATTAAAGATTTAATAATTAAACTAAATGGAATACGCTGTGTTTTTTTAACTTCACGATATTGCTTTTCGGCTACATTTCTTTCTTTTACAAAATAACCTGTAATCATTAATGGTATTGCGCATAACAACCCATATATAGCCGAGGTGTATGTCCAACCTTGCTGATTATCGCCAAAATTTGTTACAAAGTATATGGTAAAAGTCGTTATACATAACACGCTTAGATTAGAAAATATAAAGCGTATACTGCCTAATGCAACTCGATCTTTTTCATCTTTAGTCATAAATGATACTAATGATGAATAAGCGACATTATTCGCTGTGTAAAAAATAACTGAAATCAAAAAATATACTATAAAAATATATGCAATTTTACCTGTATAACTAAGAAAATCTGGAACATTAAATAACATAAAAGTTAAAATTCCTAATACAGGTGCGGTCCAAAAGACCCACGGTTTGGCTTTACCCATTTTACTATTTGTATTATCGATGATACTCCCCATAAAAACATCAGAAAATCCATCTGCAAAACGACAAAAAAGTATAATAGTCCCAATCACTGAACCAGCAATGCCTACTACATCAGTCATATAAATAATGATGAAAGAGGCAATAAAGGTCCAACTATAATTAGCACCAAAATCCCCTACCCCAAATATTACTTTTTCGGAAGTGCGTAACTTAGTAGTACTCATACTTTGATGTTCATCAATAGCAGAATGGTTCTCCATACTTGTTATTTTATCCATTAAATCCCCCCTTACACTCTATTGTTAGTTTGTTAATTTAACTAACCAACCAACTTAAGTGAAATATTACCATTATAACTCCTTTTTGTAAACGCTTTCTTATATGTGTAAAGGGCTCTTGTTTTGAAATTATCTTTGCTTATGTGTTTTTGATACAAAAAAAACGCACATCTACTTAAGAGATGTGCGTTTCTTGATTAAAGCTATTCTTCAATAATCTTTGGACTATCGGAGACTGCTTCTACATAATATGTTGTAATTTTATTGTGGTGTTTGACTTTAATTTCCCAGTTAGCTTCTAACACTTGTACATTCGGTTCTTTTACTACAGTGTAATAACCTAGACGTGTATTCATTACTTCATCATTTCGTTTTAAATATTGATTGTAGTAAAGTGCTTCAATAGCACGTCTTGCTGTGATAACTTGTTTCTCATCGTTATTTGCACCCTCTGAAGGCTCGATAGATTTCATAGCGGTTTGTTTATAACTTGAGGCTTTCCCGTTATCATTCACGTTAAATTGCAAGCGAGCTTTATTATTATTCATAATCGGATAATTGTTATACGTCTGTTCAAAAGTGACGTTTTTATTATTAATCTGACTCATTTCATAATTTGAACCTTTGTAGACTTTATCTTTTACATAAGATTTTAAGTCTGTATATTGATCATTGCTCACATCGATTGGGCTACTAATGTCACCTTTTAACAAAGAGCCTGACTGCGCGCTCGAAAGATGGTCATGTCCTTTTGCATAGTCTGAGAAATCATTAGATCTTGCCGTCAATAATTGCATTTTTAGATTTTTCACACTCGGGAGATTGTCTGGAATTTTAATTTCTTCTTGTTTAAAATTCACTGCATTTTCATCTTCACTATCATTGATATGTGATTTATTCACTTTATCAATATAAATAATGACCAGACCAATATTAACTAGAATAAATACGAAAATAAATAATGTCTTTGCGCGTTTCCAGTTCATTTATTCTAGCCCCCCATCTTTGTACGTGAGCCATTTTCCATTATACTCAACATACCATTGTGGTTTGAATTCACTGTTGCGTTGAATTTCAATATCACTTTTATCTGGTTGATTTTCCATTTTGTAACCAATTGTCATATTCGTCACTTTTTCAAAATCGATATTCGGATTATTCGCTAATTCTGAACGAACGGATTCGGCGCCAGGTAAATCTTGTTCATCTTCACCACTATCAATCGTTACATTGGCTTTCAATAGTGCACGTGCATAACTGAAGACACCTTTATTGCCCCACGAGACCTTAATATTATTCAGGTCATCATCATTAAATGTAGGACGACCGTTTAAGAACATTTGGTAAGTAAGTTCGCCTTTTTTATTGTCTGTACTAAATAGTCTGTAATCATCTGTAAAGCCCCCATGATTATTAATATAATCATACGTGCTTGGTATGCTGTCTTGCATATTCGTTGAACGATTTTCATCTTCTGAAAGATTTGTGTAACGATATTTTTCACTAACGTCATTGTAGTTGGCGACACCTGTATTGTTATTATAGGTTGTCGTACCACTCTTCGAACTGCGCACGACGACTGAATCATTAAATAAAATGGAGTTCATCGTATCTACACTGATTCGGTTATAAATCGTGTGGTATGACTTCAAGTTCTTCGGTGCACTTGGTGCGAATATATGTGTAGCCTTATCAATCGTATCTTTATTTGTAATAATTTCTGTATAAGGCTGCATTTTTTTACGCAGCGCTTCTAGTTTTTGTGTGAATTTGTCTTGTTTAGCTGTTGTCATCATGCGCACGACATTGTGACGATCTTTACTAATCGCGTACAGTTTGACCTTGCCATCTTTCGTTCTATCAACTAATAAACGATTAAATTTAAAGTTGTTTGGTACTTTAGCATTGATGTTCAACGCTTGACCTAAATATGTTGCTAATGGCATATCATAAGTAAAATCAAGTACTAAAAAATCATCACTCAAGTCTGGAATAATCAAATTATGATTACTGTGCATTTGTTCTGACTGAATTACACGTTGATTCTTCAATGGTTTCGTCATTTCATTGATATTACTACGTGTGGCTTCCATCCCTTTAGTGTCTTCACCTTTTGAATAAATGACTTGGTAAGGTGTTATGACTTGATTCATACCTTGATTCAACGGCTTGCCAATAGTATTCGGCTTAGATTCATCACTATGCTCTTGCTTATCAACGTCAGCTAAATCTGGCGAGAAATTCCATGTCATATAGGTTAAAACGACACTCATTAATACAAGTAGGAATAGGATCATAGATTTGATTAACTCTTTACTCCGCATCCCAATCACCATCTTCTAAAACTTCACAAGGAAGCGTGATAAAGATTGACGTCCCTTGGCCTTCCACACTATTGGCCCAAATACGACCATTGTGTGCTTCAACAATTTCTTTAGAAATCGCTAAACCTAATCCTGTGCCACCCATCTTTCTTGTACGTGCCTTATCTACACGATAGAAACGATCAAAGATTTTATCTACTTTATTGATTGGGATACCAATACCATTATCTTTCACACGAATCGTCATACGGTTGTAGAGTGCATTCTGTTTCACGTGAAACTCTACGCGTTTGTCACCGCGGGAATATTTCATTGCATTGGTAATAACGTTATCAAATACTTGTGTCATCTTGTCTGGATCGATTTCTGTAAAAATGGTTTGTTTTGGAATTTCACGAATAAATGTAGTATCTTTCGCTGCCATTTCATGTCGATTAATAATTTTGTTGATAAACATATTGAAGTCGACAATTTCTTTCGTAATTTGATCTGACTCGTTGTCCATTTTAGACAATTGAAGTAAATCATTAACAAGACGAATCATTCGTTCTGTTTCTTCACGTGTTACCGAAAGGAATTGTGGCGCTAAATCATCATCTTTCCAAGCACCTTCTTCTAAGGCTTCAATGTAACTATTCATAGATGTTAACGGTGTACGTAGTTCATGTGAAACGTTAGCAACGAATTCACGGCGTTCACGTTCAACTTGTTGTTGTTCTGTGACATCATGCAGCACGGCAATATAACCTGTTACAAAGCCTGTTTCCTGCACAATCGTACTAAAGTTAACCCGGGCAATAATACCTTCTGTCTCATTGATGTCTAACAAGAAGCTGTCATTATTCTCTTGAATTTCATCTAGTGAAAAATCTTCTTCCAAGTTCAGCACATTTAGCATGTAGTCTCCGATGATATCTTCCTTCATCATTCCCATCATCGTCAATGCCATGTCGTTAACAATACGTACACGCCCACGACGGTCGGTTGCAATAATACCATCACTCATGTGGGTAATCACGGAGTCAAGACGGCGCTTCTCACTTTCCGTATTGGCTTGTGCTTCTTGAACACGTTTGGACAAATTGTTAAAGGCTAGCGCAAGCTCACCAATTTCATCATTCCCATAGATTTTCACGCGCTGTGTATAGTTACCTTTAGACATCTCTACAGTTTGATTTCTCATATCTGTGATTGGCTTTGTAATCGTACGCGCAATAAAGAACCCTAGAATAACAGTGATCAGTAATGAGATCCCTGTCCCGACAATAAAGATTTGGTTAATATTGCTTAACTGGTTATACACATCATTAATGTCTGCTTCGATATAGACGTCACCGATTGTACCGTTATTTGAAGTCTTAACTGGTAAATTGTATACCCACACACGTTGTTTTCCGCTACCGTAATCTTTGAGCACCGTATGGCTATTGATTTCACCTAAAGATAATGCTTTTTGAATGGAATTGTCATTCGCTTTTTGATTAATTAGACTACGCGTAGACTGCTTCGATGTTGCCATAATGATTTGGTCTTTATCAATAAAACGTATTTCTTCAATTTCTTGTCTATTGGCATACTCATTTAATAAGTTTTGAACTTCTTTTTGAGCGTTTACCGAATTGTCTTCGTCATAGACTTTTTCTATATTAATTTCTATTTGTTTCGCATATTGCGAAATATTATTTTTAAATGTTTGTGTTAATTCTTTTTCTAGACTATTGGTAAAGTATAAACCGATAATTTGCATACCGATTATAATTAGCAACACATAGACGATTACAAGCTTCGTGTGTAAGGATTGAAAATGCTTAAGCCATTTCATTTATCATTGCCCTTTATTCGTGTTGTTGGAGGAAATATCCAACACCACGACGTGTCACAATATATTCAGGATGAGATGGATCGTCCTCAATTTTTTCACGTAAGCGTCGAATTGTTACATCTACAGTACGCACATCACCAAAATAGTCATAACCCCAAACGGTTTGTAATAAGTGTTCACGTGTCATTACTTGGCCCATATGTTTAGACAAATAATGGAACAACTCGAATTCACGGTGTGTTAATTCTATGTCATCACCACGTTTTTTAATTGAATAAGCGTCGGGATATATTACGATATCTTTAATAGAAATTTCATTAGAAGCATCGTTTACTTCCTGTGCAGGTTGTGAATAGTGACGACGTAAGTTTGCCTTTACACGTGCAATTAATTCGCGTGTGCTAAACGGTTTCGTTACATAGTCATCTGCACCAAGTTCAAGGCCTAATACTTTATCAATTTCTGAATCTTTCGCAGTTAACATGATAATTGGCATTTCATATTTTTTACGTACTTCACGACATACTTCCATGCCATCACGGCCAGGTAACATGATGTCTAGTAACACGATGTCTGGCTCTTCATCATATATTAAATCTACTGCGTCATTACCATCATAAGCACAGAATACTTCATAACCTTCTTTTTTTAAGTTGAATTCTAAAATATCAGCAATTGGTTTTTCATCATCGACTACAACAACTTTTCTAGCCATATTTATAAACCTCATTTCTTTATTGTAGTACTTTTTATTTAAGCATCTACATACACATTTCCTTATTATCTAATTTACCATTTATGCAGTGCTAATTCTATTGTTGTAAATAAAAAGTTATATTTGTAGATTGTATAATAATACCATGTCTTTACACACTTCGTAACTAAAGTGATGTTTCACATATGTATTAATTGTATACATTTTTCAATCTATTTACGAAATAATTGCTTGTAACTTTTTTAAAATAAAAAAAGATACATTTAAGTTTCATTATTTATCTTTAAAATGAATACTTATCTGTATCTTTTTCTATATTATTTTTAATGATTTAAATTATATTGCTTTAGGCTTTTTCACAAAGCATGCACAAATCAATCCAATTATTGCTAAACCAATAATGAAATAAAAGACATATTGTACACTGTGGGCGATTGCCACTTCATTAGTCGTATGTGCATGGCCTTTCATAAACATGTTCATACTCGCCGTGTAAAGCGTTATGGATAGCGCAGTACTTGCAGAGCCACCAACTTGGATTAACGTCGTAATCGTCGCTGAGCCGTCAGCATATAGGGCACGTGGTAGCTGATTTAACGCATTCGTTTGTGCTGGCATCATAACAAGTGATATGCCTGCAAATAGAATCATGAAGGTAAGGATGATTGCCCACACCGGTGTAGAAGCAGAAATAATGACTGCAAATATGATAGCCGCTACTAAGATACACAAGAAGCCTATGATTCCAAAGTATCTTGCACCAAAGCGATCAAATAAAGATCCTATCACTGGTGATAATACTAAATTGACTGCATTGCCTGGTAATAATATCAAACCAGCAATAACGGCGCTATAAAGTAATGCACCTTTTAAATATAATGGTAATAAAATACCCGTTGATAAAACGCATAAAATAGTAACAAATACCATGACTGCACCAAGTACAAACATTGGATATTTAAATACATTCAAATTAAGCATAGGTGATTCTAATTTAAATTGACGTATAATAAATGTTACTAAACTCACAATACCTATCGCTAAAGGCAACCAAACGATGACATTTGTCACTGCTGCTTCTGCCATAGTACTTAATGCAAACACTAATCCTGCAAAAGCAATGGTTGATAAAAAGATAGAGATAATATCAATTTTAGGTCTTGTAATTTCGCCTACATTTTCAACTCTCCAAAAAGCTAAGATTAATACCACAATATATAGCATTGCGCTAATCCAAAATATAAAATGCCAACTTAATGCTGAAATAATAATTCCAGATAAAGTGGGACCAAGCGCCGGCCCGGCCGTTATCACGAGACCCATAATGCCCATGATAGCGCCACGTTTTTCTACTGGGAAGATGAACATTAATACTGTCATCATAATAGGTAACAACATACCTGTTCCTAATGCTTGAATAATACGTCCGAATAATAATACGCCGAAGTTTGGAGCAACAGCACCTATTAATACACCTGCTAAAGATAACAATATTCCTGTGATGACGAGAGACTTCGTATTAAACCATTTGATTAAATAAGACGATGCAGGCACTAAACATGCCATCACAAGTAAATATCCTGTTGTTAACCATTGCACCGTTGCCGCTGGTACTTGAAAGTCCTGCATAATATCTGTTAACGCCATATTCAATGCTGTTTCACTAAATAGACCCATAAAACCACTAATCATTAATACAAATGCGTACATTTTTGGGTTTTTTACTATTACTTGTTGTGTCATTTGCTATACTCCTTTGTTAATGACGAAATGAAGTATAAGTATAATTGAAAGATATTAAGTAAGTTATTCTTGAAATAAAATATTAATAACTCATAAATTGCTGTTTATTGGCAGGCCATTTACTACAATGATCTTTAAAATTATTTATCACTTATTCCTGTATTTCAATTCACATATTTGTCTTTTTTGTCGTACCTATCTGTATTGTTAGAACAGTAAATATTAAAAGCCAGTAGCACTCATATAGTCATTAAGTAAAGTACTTACTAGGTACTATCTAACTGTCTAAAATAATATGCACTAAAAAGACGACTTACTTACTTTAGCAAAAACCCCTAAATATTGTCAACTAGGTTGACAATATTTAGGGCGAAAAATTTGAGCGTTTGTTTCTCTCTAAAAAGATAAGTATTAAACCAACGCTCTATATCAATGAAACACTATATTTCATTTTTATTCTTAAATTCAGTCAGATGCCAATCTTGTTGTAAGATTGTTTTAAATATTTGAAATTGTTCTGTACCTATAATTGATTCAATGTGTTGTTCCAAAGTTTGTTTGCATGAAATGTAACTGTCAAAGCACGTGCTACCATAAGAAGTCAACGTTACACATTTTTCTTTTTTATTATTTGTCATGCTATCAATGATAACCAACTCTTTTTTTTCAAGTTGCTTAACAGATTTATGAATAGCTTGTCTTGTTAAATTAACCTTATGTGCAATTTCTGAAAATGTTAAAGTTTGGTTGTATATCATCGCCATGATGTACCATTCAGAGCTATTCACGTTTATATCGTTTATTTGATTGGTTTTAGACTCTACTATGTTTCTCATAGTCCCATGTCTCTCACTTAAGGTATCTATTACATCTAACGCTTTTAAGTCCACATTTTCAAACATTGTTACACTCCTTAACTTCATTTCTATCATTTTAACGCTTTTTATTTCAATTTCATAAAAAAAGCATTACACACATATAATTTCCACAATCAGGCCCTTCAAGCATTGCAAAACTAGGCGTAAAAAAATGCCCATCCTATTGGATGGGCAATACGGTCTCGACGGGAATCGAACCCGCGATCTCCTGCGTGACAGGCAGGCGTGTTAACCGCTACACTACGAGACCTAAAAAAATGGTGACTCCTACGGGACTCGAACCCGTGTTACCGCCGTGAAAGGGCGGTGTCTTAACCGCTTGACCAAGGAGCCTGTCTTAAGCACAAGATAAATTATATCAACTCTCGCTAGGGATGACAAGCTATTTTTTAAATTTTATTAGTATAATTTTCCTTATAAATTGTATAAAGTGAGAAAAAGGTGGTTTATAGCAGAAAATAACATCTTTTCGAACTTTAAATCTTCTTAAAAACATCTATTTTTGCAATTATAATAAACGCTTCTCATTTTCTTCTTTATCTTAATCCTTAATTAATACAAAACAATTTATAATACAAATAAAAACTATTAATATTTAAATCTTTTTTGTTTACAAAGATATTTGATAAACTTATCTAATAACACATTTTAGGAGGAAGACAATTGGCAAAAGTATTATTTATTAATCCAGGACCATCAGGGCATCTCAACCCAGCTGTAGCAGTCAGCAAGACATTAGTAGAACGTGGCGAAGATGTTGTGTTTTATGCTAACGATCATTATAAAGAAAAATTAAGTGGTACAGGCGTAGAACTGCGTATAATCCCTTCAGAACCTATCGTGGAGGCTTTTACTACATATGGTATGAATCATCTCTTTAATGTCATTAATGGCCTTTTAAAAACAACAGACATTATATTGCCACAAATATTAGAAGACGTACAACATGAACATTATGATTATCTCATCCATGATTCTATGTTTGGTTGCGGCCACTTAGTGTCACAAAAATTAAATATCCCTACTATATCGACCGTTACATCGTTTAACCAAACCACACAAATGTTTGATGATTTTACGAAAAATTTAGCAACAACGCTTACTCAAGATGAAGTTGATAACGCAAATGCAGCGTTTGATGAATTGAAGCAACACGTTGAATATACATATAACGTCGATGTTCCTTCTCGCTTTGAAGTTATGAATAACCCAGGTGATTTAAACCTATCTTATGTCATGGAAAAATTTCAAATAGACTATGCTTCTTTTGACTCAGAGCGCAATTACTTTGCAGGTCCTTCAGTGATCCAACCACAACCGTCTGGTTTTATGGATGAAATTGATCGTTCTCGTCCTATCATTTATATTTCTCTAGGAACTATTTTTAATCAAAATATTGCCTTTTTCAATAAATGTTTTAAAGCATTGAAAGATTTAAATGTAACTGTAGTTGTTTCCATAGGAAATGAAAATCGTTTAGAAGATTTTGAAGACATTCCAGATAATTTTATAATTAAAGCATATGTCCCTCAAACCGAACTCTTACAATATACTTCATTATTCTTAACTCACGCAGGGATGAACAGTACAAATGAATCTATGATGATGGGTGTTCCGATGCTTGCATTTCCACAGAGTGCCGATCAACCAGTTGTCGCTCAACAAATTGAAGACTTAAATTTAGGCCAACAATTAAATGCAGAAACGATGACACCTGAAATATTAAAGCAAACTGTATTAAACATGTTAGGCAATTTGGAATATTACCAACACAATATAGACCAAATTAGAGATACTGAAACAAATCAGCGTCCAGGTTATGAATTGGCCGTAGATCGCATACTCGCATTTCGCGACCAAAATTGTAAGTAATTCATACAATTTAAGATAAACAAAAATACCTTGTAGATGTGCCAATATTGGCAACAGCTACAAGGTATTTTTTTGAGTATCCTAACATGCTAAATTTATGTGATTTATACTTCCCATAAATTTTCTAATAAGTTTGTTTGATTACGGTCTGGACCTACTGAGAAGATTGAAATCTTCACATCACATAACTCAGAAATACGTTCTAAATAGTTACGTGCATTATCAGGTAACTCTTCTAAAGTGCGACAACTTGTAACATCCTCAGTCCAACCTGGTAATGTTTCAAAGATTGGTTTACAGCGTTGTAAGTCTTTTAAGTTTGCAGGGTATTCAGTGATTTCTTTACCATCTAATTCATATGCAGTACAAATCTTCACATTTTCAAGACCTGTTAATACATCGATAGAATTGATAGATAAATCTGTAATACCACTTGCACGACGTGAGTGACGTAATACAACTGAGTCAAACCAACCTACACGGCGTGGACGTCCTGTAGTTGTACCATATTCACGACCAACTTCACGGATATGATGACCATCTTCGTCAAATAGTTCTGTTGGGAATGGACCATCACCAACACGAGATGTATATGCCTTACATACGCCAATCACTTTTGACACGAACGTTGGACCTACACCGCCACCTACAGTAACATTACCTGCAACTGGGTTACTTGATGTAACGAAAGGATATGTACCATGATCGATATCTAACATAACGCCTTGAGCGCCTTCGAATAATACTTTTTCATCTGCAACAAATGCATCATCTAATACTTTAGCTGTGTCTGTAACGAATGATGCTAAACGTTGACCTGCAGCATAATATGTTTCAAAAATTTCATCAAATGACGGGCACGTTTTACCAAACATACCTTTGAAATAAGCTTCTTTATGTTCAATATTTTGTTTTAATAGTTTTTCGAATGTTTCTTTGTCTAATAAATCAGCCATACGAATACCGATACGTTGTGCTTTATCTACATAAGCTGGACCGATACCTTTTTTCGTTGTACCGATTTTATTATCTCCACGGCGTTCTTCTTCATATTCATCTTGTTTTAAGTGATAAGGTAAAATAACTTGAGCGCGATTAGAAATACGTAAATTATCTGTTGAAATACCTCTTTCATTTAAACCGTCTAACTCTTTTAATAATGCGACTGGATCTACAACTACACCATTTCCGATAACTGCTAATTTTTCTTTATAGAAAATACCAGATGGTACTAAGTGTAATTTATATGTTTCTCCACCAAATTTAATTGTGTGGCCTGCATTGTTACCGCCTGAAAAACGTGCAATAACATCTGCTTGTTCTGCTAAGAAATCCGTAATTTTACCTTTACCTTCGTCTCCCCATTGTGTCCCAACGACTACGATTGATGACATATGAGCACCTCCAAGTTTTTCTCAATTAACCATTTCGTATTCTACCAATACAAAAGGCATAATGCAAACAAAAATCGAACATTGATTTTTTATCATTTTACAACTTTTTGAAATTCTTAAAAACTACACAAACACGCTATAGACCTAGTCATACCAACCTTTTACCTTTAATTATCATAAGATTACGATACATACTTCCATTGAAATAAACGAACTGAATGCAAACAAAAACCGTACAATAAAACATATTTAAGTATTATTGTACGGTAAAATTATTTTTTATCTTTTTTTATCCCATCTCTGCATGAGCATAATCTATATCGGTAAATTTATTGTATTGTTTCATAAAGTGTAACTTCACTGTGCCGGTTGGGCCGTTACGCTGTTTGGCGATTATAATTTCAATCTCACCATTATCGTCATTTGTTTGAGGTTCATAATTTGAATCATCATCTTCTTCGTCTTCGCCACGATTATAATAATCATCACGATATAAGAAGGCAACGATATCCGCATCTTGCTCAATAGAACCCGATTCACGAATATCACTCATCATTGGTCGTTTATCCTGACGTTGTTCTACGCCACGAGATAGCTGACTCAATGCAATAACTGGACATTCTAGTTCTCTGGCTATCGCTTTTAACGTACGAGAAATCTCAGAAACTTCTTGTTGACGGTTATCTGAAAAGCGTGATCCACTACCAGAAATTAACTGCAGATAGTCAATTACGATCATATCTAACCCATGCTCTTGCTTTAAGCGTCGACATTTCGAACGAATATCCGTAATACGAATACCTGGTGTATCATCGATAAATATCTTTGTTCGTGATAATTTACCTACTGCTATTGTAAAACGGTTCCAGTCTTCTTCTGTCATCATCCCCGTTCTCAAACGGTTGGAATCGACATTACCCGAACTACAAATCATACGTGTTGCTAACTGATCGGCGCCCATCTCAAGTGAGAAGATGCCTACAGAGAAATGATCTTCATGTGTGGCTACTTTTTGCGCAATATTAAGTGCGAAGGCAGTCTTACCTACAGAAGGTCTGGCTGCTAAAATAATTAAATCATTACGGTTGAACCCAGCTGTCATCTGGTCTAAATCTCTATAACCAGTAGGTATTCCAGGTGTTTGACCACTATTTTGATCTAATAACTCTGCGTTTTCATATACGTCACCAAGCACATCACGAATATCCTTAAAACCGTCACTTTCACGTGTCGATGATAATTCTAATATACGTCGTTCTGCATCATTAAGTATCGTATCAAGTTCCAGTTCATCATTGTAACCATCATTTGCAATGCTATCAGCAGTTTGAATTAATTGACGCTTAGTTGCGTGTTTAAAAACAATCTCTGTATAGTACTGGATATTACGCGTTGTTGGTACATTGCTAGATAACTCAGCAAGATATTGTGGTCCACCCGCTTCATTCAATCGTCCTTCTTGTGACAACTGATCCATGATTGTTACCACGTCAATATCTTTATTGTCTTCGTTGAGATTCATCATAGCTCTAAAGATGTGTTGATGTGCGCCTCTATAAAAGGACTCAGGAAGTAAGACTTCCTGAGTTGTGTTAATCAATTCTGGATCTATGATAATGGCACCTAAGACAGATTGTTCAGCCTCATTGCTATGTGGCATTTGATTTTGTTCATACATTCCATCCATTACGATTACACCTCATATACTCAATCCGTTATTATTGTTCCACTGTGTGCACACGAATTGTACCTTCAACTTCTTTGTCTAGTTTAACTGGTACATTTGTATAACCCAATGCATGGATACCGTTTGGTAAATCCATTTTACGTTTGTCAATTTTAATATTGTGTTGCTCTTGTAATGCTTGTGCGATTTGTTTTGTACTTACTGAACCAAATAATTTGCCGCCTTCACCTGTTTTAGCAGATACTTCGACTTCGATATTGCTGAGTTGTTCTTTTAATTTTTTGGCATCATCAATTTCTTGTTGACGTTCTGCTTCTGCAGCTTTATTTTTTCTTTCTAATTGTTTTAGATTGCCTGGTGTTGCTTCTACAGCATAGTTATTTTTTAACAGGAAATTATTTGCATAACCCACTGGTACATCTTTAACTTCGCCTTTTTTGCCTTTACCTTTTACATCTTGTGTAAATATTACTTTCATGAATTTTCACTCCTACTCATTTGTTCTGTGATTGCTTCTTGTAATTGCTCAATCGCTTCATCGACAGTCACATCTTTTAGTTGTGTGGCTGCGTTAGTCAAGTGGCCACCACCACCTAGCGCTTCCATTGTTAATTGTACATTAACAGCACCCAGTGATCGTGCAGACATACCTACGACATTATCTTCACGTCTAGCAATTACGTATGATGCTTCTACACCATCTAAACTTAACAGTTCATCAGCTGCCTGTGCAACTGTAACAGGATGATAGATTTTTTCGTCTGAACCATAAGCGATTGCAACACCATGCTCTTGCAATTTCACGGTTTGAATTAACTCAGTACGATTAATGTAAGTATCGATATCATCTTTTAAGAAATGTTGGGTCAAAATAGTATCTGCACCATGCGCACGTAAATAACTCGCAGCATCGAACGTTCTCGAACCAGTACGTAGAGTAAAGTTACGTGTATCGACAATAATACCTGCAAACATTACAGTCGATTCTAGTCGTGTCAGTCGTTGTTCTGTTGGCTGATATTCTAAAAGTTCTGTTACAAGTTCTGCTGTGGAACTCGCGTATGGTTCCATATAAATTAACAATGGACTAGAAATGAAACTTTCACCACGTCTATGGTGATCAATAACGACTTTACGATTAGCTTTATTTAAAATATTTTCATCAATAACCATTTCTGGTTTATGCGTATCGACAATAACTAAAGTTGTCTTAGACGTCATAATATCCCACGCTTCATCTGAAGTAATGAATCGATCTTTCAACTCGGGTTTTTCATTCACCGCTTCCATGACTCTGCGTAACGTTGGATCTATGTCTGATTCATTCAATACGATGTAAGCATCTAAATTATTCATCATTGCAAAACGTGATACACCAATTGCAGCACCTATCGCATCTAAGTCAGGACGTGTATGGCCCATAATGATAACTTTGTCGCCTTCCATCAAGATATCTTTTAAAGCATGTGAAATCACTCGTGCTCTTACACGGGTACGTTTTTCCATAGGATCAGTCTTACCGCCGTAGAAACGGACATTCCCATTCATATGCTTAATCGCAACTTGGTCACCACCGCGACCGAGTGCTAAATCTAGACCTGATTGAGAAAGTTCTCCAAGGTCAATTAAGTCCTCTGAACCTTCTCCGACACCGATACTTAACGTTAATTGCGCACGGTAACCTACACTTTTTTCTCGTAATTGTCCCAAAATACTAAAGTTAGATGACTCAATTTCATTTAAAATACGCTGATTTAAATAAGCAACAAATTGATCAGAACTATAACGTTTAAAGTACACATTATATTCTGTGGCCCATCTACTAATGACACGCGTTACCATAGAGTTAATCTCTGAACGCTGTGTATCATTCATATTTTGAGTAATTTCATCATAATTATCTAAGAAAAGTGTTGCAATAATCGGTTTAGATTCTTCATACAATTCATGTGTTTGGACTTCTTCTGTTATATCGAAGAAATACAATACATGTTCGTTTTCTGAATAACGCACACGATAATGGTAATCATTTTCTTGAATTTCAATTTCTTGCGTTTTTTCTAATTGTTTTAAGATATTAGGATATACTTCATTAACTGGATCGGAAATCACATTACGAGTTAAACGTTCCGACATAAATTGGTTCATCCACTCTATGTTTTCATTCTCATCTAGAATGATCATTCCAATAGGTAAATTCTTAATCGTTATGTTATTGCCTGCTGAAATTTTCCCACCTAGATTATTTACATAGTTGTCTAATTTCTGTAAAGCTTGTCTTACCATAAACGCTGTCCCGATAATTACAAACACTAATACAACCGTTGCAATACCTGCAATCAATTGATTAAATATAAACCAAACAACGACAAGTGCAATTGCTGTTAGTGCCATAATAATAAATGGTAAAACCAAAGCTTTTTTAGTGGATTGACGGTTCATTCTTCCACCTCAAATCATTTTTTAATGATACTTTTTAGATTAACACATAAATCTATAACACCCAGCAAACTTACAATGTGTGTGACTGGCGTCAATATTGTCCCTATCACCATCAATACAATTGTAAGTGCAGGGGGCATGGATTTTGCTTTACCAAAAAAGTGAATAACACTTAATCCCTGAATATACATACATAATGATAACACAATTTCTAAATTTAATACGGTACTTTGGAATGTACCCGGTTGGGCAGCAAACATAACACAAAGCAATACAATTATATAAATAAATAATAATGAACGCTTCATTTGCCATGCATATAATGGTTTGAATATTGGTGTAGCAATCTTGAATTTACGTAAAATTGGAAAAGTGATAATTAAATTGATTAATACGAGTAGAAATACTGCAAAAATTACATAACTCGGTAGTTGCACTGAAACTTGACGGAAGCCTTCTGCAAGCATTTGTTTATAGTCTGCGCTTGCTCCAGATTCTGAAATAAGATGATACAATTGTTGTTTCACTGGCTTCATAATTGTTGTTGCTTTTGGTAATTTATCAGATACTTGTAAGACCATAACTGCAACTAATGAGACTATACTGATATATGTAGTTGTAATATAAAGTATACGCTCTTTAGACGTACGTTCTTTTAATAATTGGCCTACAACGAAACTCAAGACGAGTACGAGGACCATGATAGTTAATACAAAAATATTACCCAATAAAGTTGTTAAAATAACTGTAATAACCGCTGTTATACCAAATGTTTCTAAAGATTTATGCCATAAGATAATGCCCGGTATTGTTGCAAAGAGACTTAATACCAGTCCAAGCGGTGGTAATATATGTAAAGCTAAAGCGACTATGATTAGTGCTAATGTACCAAGGATAGCTGCCTTAGGATATATTTTTGAAAACAAATTCGCCACTCCCATACTATTTTTGACTATAACTTCTATTTTAACCTCTTTAAAACTTTTTCACAATTTTGTCGCCCATATTAATTAAAGATTAAAATAAATTGTATTAGTCTGTAGTTGCTTATGGTTCATTCACATAAAAATAGGACGACAAGTAAGAACCATGCATGAAATATGCCTAGTATAGTTACTACTTCTCGTCCTATAAGTCATTTTATTTAGCTCACTCAGGCCATATCATTTTCTTTTAAATTGAGAAACTTTTAAGAAATGATATAAATTAGGTGCCCAGTCATTAAAATTAAGTAAGAAACCATCATGACCCACATTATCTGGCACAAAAAAGTGTTTATGATATTTAAAGCGCTCCCCTACTGCACGTACAAGGTCATCTGGATAAAGCAAGTCATCTGTAAATCCCATAGTCATTACTTTCGTATCTAATTGCCTAAACACGGCGTCCACGTCATCACGCCCTCTATCTACATCATGACTGTCCAAGACATCCAGTAGTGTTAAATAGCAAGCTGCATCAAAGTAATTTTTGAATTTATCGCCTTGGTGTTTTTGATAAGCCACGACTTGGTCTGGTGTAAAACGCTTATCATAACTTTTAGATGAACGATACGTTAAGAACCCCAGCTGTCTTGCAATACTCATGCCTTCCTTGCGATCCAAATGGATAGACTGTCTCGCAATTTGATTAAAGGCACGGCTATACGAGGAAGTTCTATCTGTAGCTGCAAGAATCACAGCCTTTTCAACAACAAATTTACGGTTGTACAATAATTCCACTGCTTGCATGCCGCCTAAAGACCCACCGATAAGAATATTAATTTTTTGATGTCCTAATGTTTCAATACCCAATTCTATGGCGCGTACAATATCACGTAACGTAAGATGTTGCGGAAAATCTTCATCAGTTAGCGCTGAACTTGAACCATACGGGCTACCTATTACATTAAATGTTAAAAATTGATAATCATGTATTGGCATATAACCACCGTCAATAATTTCTCTCCACCAACCGGGATTTTCACTTGTTCCATAAGTTAAATGGTTTCCTGTTAACGCATGGCATACTACGACAAGCGGTTGTCCTGTTAATCCAACATGCTCATATCGTAACTTTAGGTTAGAGATTGTCTCACCTGACTCTGTTGTAAATGGCCCTAATTCTAATGTATCAACCGTATAATCCGTCATGATTTACCCCCCACTTAATAAAAAACTCCTCACTCATTATAAGTAAGAAGTTAATAATACTTATCATTCGAGTCTCTCGTTGGTTTTAGCACCGTACTTAAACTAGCCGGTTGCTGAAGCTTCACGGGGCCAAATCCCTCAGCTTCTCGAAATAAGATTTGATTTTAATTGTATATGTCTCAGTGTACTAAATGTCATTGCCTAATAAACATACGTGAAATAAATTTCATAATTTTCTAATTATTGTCATTCTAACGGATATTACGACTTACATCAATGAAATAATTAAAAGAACCATCGTATAATTGCTGTAATAACAATTCCACTAATGATCGTAATCGTTAGACTTCTGGTGTATAGTGCAATCAAAATGGTTGGAATCATCGTGACTAAGAATGGCACGTTCAAATTATAGCCCATGCTACCTTCATGTTGTTCTATTGCTCCATCAATAACCAACGCTGTAAATAATGTTATAGGAATAAAAGATAGCCATTTTACTGTCTTTTCAGATAAACGTATCTTGGATATCATAACGAATGGTATTACACGTGTAAGCCATGTCACAATACCACACAATAAGATAATCATTAGCATATGTATTGTAGTTGTCATCGATCCATCACCACCCCTAAAGTAGCCGTTAGTGTAGCTGCAAGAATAATTGCTATATATGACGGCATTATCAAACTAAATAAAAGCATCATAATAATGACGCACACGATTAATACAAGATAAGTCTTAATGTGTGAGCGTTGAATGGTTTCAAACTGGGAAATTGCTAAAAAGATAAACATAGCAGTAATTGCGAAATCGAGACCTAATGCATCTGGGTTATGTATGTATTTACCAAAAACTGCGCCCGCAATCGAAGCAAGCGTCCAAAATAAGTATGCAGTAATATTTAATCCATGTAGCCAGCGGTCATTAATTTTTTCCCCTTTTAGATGTGGTGTAATCGCGACACCAAATGTTTCATCTGTAATTAACGTCCCAAGACCTAGCCGGTTAAATAACCCATAGTTTTTATAACTTGGTGCAAGCGTCATACTCAGTAAAAACATTCTAGAATTAACAATAAAAGTAGTTAAAATAATCGCCGAAATAGGTGTTCCTGATATGACTAACGCACAAATAATAAACTGCGCTGCACCAGCATAAATGACAAGACTGAGCAAAACGATTTCCAACAAACTAAAACCTGAGGCTATTGCCACAATACCAAATGACAATCCCACCCCTGCATACCCTAACAACGTAGGTATGCATTCTTTAACACCTTGTCTAAACGTTACATGTGCCTCCACAGTCTCACTCCTTTATACTAACTAAAATAATAGCTGTATTTTAATATAAAGTATAAACATCATTCAACGCCTTTACACGACCGTTTGTGTGATGGAAGACAAACAGTCGTGTAAAGGCGTTGATTTATCAAACTATTTATAATTTCAGAATTTTCTTTAAATCTTTAGACACCCCTCTCGTTTTCTCTAGCACTTCGTCTATTTCTCTTCTGATTCGCCGCTTTGTTTTTAATATTTTTATAATTTTTTCTTTATTTACACCTCCCCTACCCTACCTTATAAAACAAAAAACCACATGACAAAGTTTGTTGTCATGCGATTCTTAGTGTTACTTTATTATATTTATTGAACTGATTGAATAACTGTTTTACCACCCATAAATGGAACCAATACTTCTGGAATTGTTACTGATCCATCTTCATTTTGATAATTTTCAACTATAGCGGCAAATGTACGTCCAACTGCTAAACCACTACCATTAAGTGTGTGGACTAACTCTGGTTTTGAATTTTTATCACGTTTGAAACGAATATTAGCTCGACGCGCTTGGAAATCAGTAATATTTGAACAAGAACTTATTTCTTTGTAATCATTATAGCTCGGTAACCAAACTTCTAAATCATAAGTTTTACTTGCGCCAAATCCAATATCTCCTGTGCATAAGTTTACACGACGATAAGGTAAACCAAGTTCTTCTAATATTGCTTCTGCATGTCCCGTCATTTCTTCAAGTGCTTGCCAAGAGTCTTCAGGTTTTTCTACGCGCACCATTTCTACTTTATCGAATTGGTGTAAACGAATAAGGCCTCTTGTATCACGTCCAGCAGAACCCGCTTCACTGCGATAACATGCTGATTGTGCTGTAAATTTAGCTGGTAGCACGTCTGGATCAATAATTTCATTACGATAGTAGTTCGTAAGTGGTACTTCAGCTGTTGGAATTGTATATAAGCCTTCCTTTTCAACTTTAAATAAATCTTCTTCAAATTTAGGCAATTGACCTGTACCGTACATTGAATCTGCATTTACTAATTGTGGCACCATCATTTCAGTATAACCATGTTGTGTTGTATGTTTTGTAATCATGTAATTCATTAACGCTCTTTCTAATTGTGCACCTTCACCTGTTAAGAATACGAATCGCGCACCTGAAACCTTAGCAGCACGTTCAAAATCGACCATTTTTAACGCTTCTACTAAATCCCAATGTGCTTGGGCTTCAAAGTCAAATGATCTTGGCGTGCCCCAACGCTTAACTTCTACATTATCATCTTCTGTAGCACCTTCTGGCACTTCATCTTGAATGATATTTGGAATGCGAGATAATTTGTCATTAAGCTCTTGATCAACTTGGTTTAAAGTATCATCTAATGCTTTAATTTCATCACCAAGATTACGCATTGCTGCAATTGCATCATCGGCATCTTCTTTATTACGTTTCTTTTGAGCAATTTCTCCACTTACTTTATTACGCTCTGCTTTCATTTCTTCTGCTTTACTAATTAACTGACGACGTTGCTCATCTAATTCCAATACATCATCTACAACTTTTACATCCATACCACGTTTTTTGACTTTTTCTTTAATGAAATCTGGTTCATTACGGAAAACTTTTATATCTAACATGTTATTTCCATCCTTTCATTTTTTAAATTATTGGATAAAAACGCATAGAAAAGACCACGTCCCTCTTTACAAGGGACGTGGTCTACGCGTTGCCACCCTATTTAACAGTCAAATCAGACTGCTCTCTCACTAAAATAACGGCTAAAACCGATTGTTCTCTATAAAGTAGGTAGATTCATATTAATGCCGATTACTTGTTCTCACTAACCACAAGCTCTCTGAAATCAAGCAATTAATATTACTTAGCCTACGAACAATGACTTATTTACTTGCTTTAAATATAGCAAATAACATCACTATTTTCAAGAGAGATACTATTGTCCTAATTATATTTCATCACTATATGCCATATCTTGTAAATATTGTGATACTGCTTCAATGTCTTTATGGAATTGTCTATCTTCAGTAATTGAAGGGACAAGTTGACGTAAGGATTGATATTTTTCATATGTCTTAGGTGATAGTTTATCAATGTCTTTATATTCTACCGCTTGTAATGCAATGATTGTTTCTATTGCTAAAACTCGGCGTGCATTTTCAATCATTTGATAGCCATGGCGTGCACCAATAGTCCCCATAGAAACATGATCTTCTTGATTTGCTGAAGATGGAATAGAATCCACACTCGCTGGATGGGCAAGTGTTTTATTCTCTGATACTAAACTTGCTGCTGCATATTGCATTATCATTGCACCACTTTGTAAACCTGGTTGTGGGCTTAAGAAGGCAGGTAGCCCATTATTCAACTGTGGATTCACAAGGCGTTCTAGACGACGTTCTGAAACATTTGCAAGCTCACTCACACCAAGTTTCAAGAAGTCTAAGGCAAAGGCAATAGGTTGGCCATGGAAGTTACCGCCAGAAATTACAAGTTTCTCATCACCTTCATCAAATATTAAAGGATTATCATTAGCTGCATTCATTTCGCACTCTAACTTTTCTTTAACATAATTGAAGACTTGGAAACTAGCGCCATGTATTTGAGGAATACAACGCAATGTATAAGCATCTTGTACGCGTACTTCTCCTTGTTTTGTCGTTAACTCAGATCCTGCCAACCAATCCAACATACGTGCTGCAACATCTATTTGTTCTTGGAAATTACGTACTTTATGTACATTTTCATTATAAGCATCTGTAATACCATTTAAAGCTTGGTGTGTAAGTGCAGAAATCCATTCAGCTTGATAGCCTAAATTCTCTGCTTCAATATAGTTTATAACACCTTGTGCAGTCATTGCTTGTGTACCGTTAATTAATGCCAAACCTTCTTTAGCTTGTAGTTCTAATGCTTGATGATTTAATTTTTTTAAGACATATCTACTGTCTACCTCTTCGCCTTGGTAAAATACATTACCTTCACCGATTAAAGATAATGCTAAGTGTGAAAGTGGTGCTAAATCACCAGAAGCACCGAGTGAACCTTGTTGCGGAACAACTGGTATTATACGTTGGTTGATGAAGTAAACTAATTGATCTACTAAATCTACAGTGGCGCCAGAGTGGCCTTTTAATAATGTATTCAATCTTAATACCATCATCACTAATGAAACTTCTTCTGAAAATGGTTTACCTATACCACACGCATGTGAGCGAATTAAATTAACTTGTAACTGATTATATTCGCCTTTATCTATACGGACATCACTAAATAATCCAAATCCCGTAGTAATACCATAAATAGTTTCTTTATTTTTAATAATATTTTCGACTATTGCTCGACTCTTCTTCACACGTTCATAAGCATCTTCTGTAATCGCTACGCTGTCTTCTTCATATAAAAATCTCTTTATATCATTAATTGTTAATATGTCTCCATTAAGTTGTAATGTCATATACCCATCTCCTTGTTTGTTTTATAATTTCTCTTCAATTAATCCGAGTATACGCTTACAAATTTAATAGAACAATAGTATAACGCACATCCGTAACATGGTATTAAATTACTGTTTTAATGGGATAAAGGAGTCTTTACTTAAATTTTTATAACTATAAATAATGTCTTCATCTCTTTAACTATTGACTAAAGTGCAAAGCAGGTATAATATACTCTATTGTATTTGAAAAACTAATAAAAAATATGACATTTAAAGAGGTCGGGATAAAAGTATTTATGTTTTAAACAAAATTGGTCGACACATAAATTATTTCTTAAATTTGAATGAGTCGGGTAAATTTTGTGAAAACGTACTTCGGATGCCGCAAATCGGTCTGCCATTGTATAAAATACATTTGTCTCAACCTCTTAAGTAATTCCTTTATGATATTAAAGTGATTTACTTCTATTTTTTTCAAGCAATCATAAATCATATTATAAAAATTATAAGCACACACATAGAAGATTATTAGCTTTAAAAGGAGGTTTCAAATTGGAAATTTTGTCATCAGTCAGCATTCCAAAACGTAAAGATGAAACGCACAAAGGTGATTATGGTAAGATTCTTTTAATTGGAGGCAATGTCAATTTAGGGGGCGCAATCATGCTTGCTGCACGTGCATGTGTATATAGTGGTAGTGGATTAATCACAGTAGCAACACATCCAACTAATCACGCTGCACTTCACTCGCGTTGCCCTGAAGCGATGGTTATTGATATTAATGATACAAAAATGTTAACTAAAATGATTGAAAATACAGATTGTATCCTTATCGGGCCTGGATTAGGTTGTGATTTTAAAGGTAATAATGCAATTACTTTCTTACTACAAAATATCCAACCTCACCAAACGCTTATTGTAGATGGAGATGCAATAACCATTTTCAGCAAATTGAAACCTGCCATACCAACATGTAAAGTGATTTTCACACCACATCAAAAAGAGTGGGAACGTTTAAGTAATATTCCAATAGAAGAACAAACTGATGAGCGTAATCGTGAAGCAGCTGACCGTATTGGTGCCACAATTGTATTAAAAAAACATGGCACAGAAATTTATTTCAAAGATAATGAGTATAAATTACCTATTGGTACGCCTGCAATGGCTACAGGTGGAATGGGCGATACTTTAGCTGGCATGATTACAAGCTTTGTAGGTCAGTTTAATGACATGCAAGAAGCGGTAACGAGCGCAGTGTATGCACATAGTTTCATCGGCGAGAAATTAGCAGAAACAATGTATGTTGTGCCACCATCAAGACTTATTAGCGAAATTCCACACATTATGAAAACATTAGAGGATTAATCATCCACCTTAAAAAAGACCCACCTCTTAAGAGGTGGGTCTTAATTTATGCCTATTTTTGTAATAACACTTTATTCTTCTTCATCGTCTGCATGATCAATATCTTCATTCACACGATCCATAAAGTCTTGTCTTACCTCTTGACGACCATCTTCATCAGCGTCGTCTTCAGTGTGTATAGCATTGCCTGGAACATCATCTTCAATAACTGTTTCATTTACCGACTCTTCTTGAGTAAGTTGTTCCGTTTGTGCTATTTCTAGCGCTTCGTTATCAGTTTCTAAATCTTCGGCTTCTTCAGCTGCCTTATCTTCCTCACTAACTTTCGCTACAGTTGAAACAAATTGATCATCACTAAGTTTAATCAATCTTACACCTTGTGCAGCACGTCCATTTTGAGAAATGTCTTGGATATCAATACGGATGATAACACCTGAATTGGTCACAACCATTAAATCTTCTTGACCATTCACTGATGTAATACATACGATGTTACCATTACGCTCTGTGATTGTAGCCGTCTTAATACCTTTACCGCCACGGTTAGATAATCTATAGTCATTAACTGGTGTACGTTTACCGTAACCATTTTCTGTCACAACTAAAATCTCATCGTCACTATCAGATTGCGTAACATCTAGTCCTACAACTTTATCGCCATCTCTAAGTGTAATACCTTTTACACCTGCTGCGGTACGACCAAGTGGACGTAATGAATCTTCTGGGAAACGTATAAGTGATGCATGTGACGTACCAATCAGAATATCATGCTGACCATCTGTTAATCGAACTGCTATCAATTCATCGTCATTTTTAAAGCTAATCGCTATCTTACCGTTTCTATTAATATGTGCAAAGTTACTTAACGCTGAACGTTTCACTCTACCTTTAAGAGTCGCAAATATTAAGTAGTCTTCTTCGCTTTCTAAATCTTTCACGGCAATCATTGTGCTAATCACTTCATCGCTATCCAATTCAATCGCATTTACAACTGGGATACCTTTAGACTGACGTGAGAGTTCTGGCACTTCGTAACCTTTAAGTTTGTATACACGGCCTTTATTCGTAAAGAATAAAACATTATCATGGGTACTTAATGTTACAAGTTGGCTGACAAAGTCTTCTTCTAACGTATTCATACCTTGTACGCCACGTCCACCACGATGTTGTGCTCTATATGTTGAAACTGGTAAACGTTTAATATAATTGTTGTGACTTAATGTAATTACAATTTGTTCTTCAGGAATTAGGTCTTCATCTTCAATATTATCTAAACCACCGAGTTGAATTTCAGTCAGACGATCATCACCAAAACGCTCACGAACATCCATAAGTTCATCACGCACAATTTGTAATAACTTTTCCTCGTCTGCAAGAATAGCTTCTAACTCTTTAATATATTCAATTAAATTATTATATTCTTCTTCAATCTTGCCTCGTTCTAGACCAGTTAAACGTCTTAAACGCATATCCAGAATAGCTTGTGCTTGACGTTCAGACAATTTGAAGTCTTCTTGTAAGCTTGCCATCGCAACTTTATCTGTATCTGAGTCACGAATCACTCTTATAATTTCATCGATATTATCTAATGCAATTCTTAATCCTTCTAAGATATGCGCACGATCTTGTGCTTTTTTTAGATTGTATATCGTACGTCTTCTAACAACAATCTTTTGATGTTCTAAGTATTCAACCAAAGCTTCTTTTAGATTTATAAGTTTCGGTCTACCTTTAACTAAGGCAATCATATTAACACCGAATGAAGTTTGTAATGGCGTTTGTTTATATAAGTTATTTAGTACGACACTCGCATTCGCATCTTTACGTATATCGATAACGACACGTACGCCGGTACGTAAACTTGTTTCATCACGTAAATCAGTGATACCTTCTATCTTTTTATCACGTGCCAATTCTGCAATTTTTTCAATCATACGTGCTTTATTGACTTGATATGGAATTTCAGTAACTATGATACGTTGACGACCACCGCCACGTTCTTCGATTTCTGCACGCGCACGCATTTGAACTGATCCACGACCAGTTTCATATGCACGACGGATACCACTCTTGCCTAAGATCAAGCCCGCCGTTGGAAAATCAGGACCTTGAATATCTTCCATTAATTCTGCAATTGTAATATCTGGATTATGACTTAAACTCAACACACCATTGATAACTTCAGTTAAGTTATGTGGTGGAATATTAGTAGCCATACCAACCGCAATACCTGATGCCCCGTTCACAAGTAAGTTAGGGAATCTTGATGGTAAGACTGACGGCTCTCTTTCATTACCATCATAGTTATCAATAAAGTCAATCGTATCTTTATTAAGATCTTTAAGCATTTCTAGCGTTATTTTAGTCATACGTGCTTCTGTATAACGCATGGCAGCCGCACCATCACCATCCATTGAACCGAAGTTTCCTTGTCCATCTATTAAAGGATATCGATAGCTGAAGTCTTGTGCCATTCTTACCATTGCTTCATAAATAGATGAGTCACCATGGGGATGGTATTTACCCATTACATCCCCAACAATACGTGCTGATTTCTTATATGGTTTATCAGGTGTCATACCTTGTTCGTTTACTCCGTATAAAATACGTCGATGTACTGGTTTCAAACCATCTCTAACATCTGGTAAAGCACGTGAGACGATAACACTCATCGCATAATCTAAGAACGATTCGCGCATCTCACTCGTTATATTCCGTTCATTAATTCTTGATTCAGGTAATTCAGCCATCAAGATATCCTCCTTCAAAAATTCAGTTCATTGTTTTAGAAATCTAAGTTAGCATAGACTGCGTTTTCCTCAATAAACTGTCTACGATTCTCAACAACATCTCCCATTAACATTTCAAATGTTTGGTCAGCTTCTATAGCATCTTCTAGTGATACTTGTAACATTGCACGGTTTTCAGGATTCATTGTTGTTTCCCATAATTGATCCGCATTCATTTCACCAAGACCTTTATAACGAGAGAGCGACCACTTAGGACTAGGGTCTAACTCTGCTTTAAGTTTCTCTAATTCACGCTCATTGAACACATAGTATTTTTGTTTACCTTGTGTCAATTTAAACAATGGTGGTTGTGCAATATAAACATAGCCTGCTTCTAATAAAGGTCTCATAAAACGATAGAAGAATGTTAGCAGTAATGTTCTAATATGGGCACCATCAACGTCGGCATCCGTCATAATAATAATTTTATGATAACGTGCCTTACTTAAATCAAATTCTCCTCCGATACCTGTACCGAATGCAGTAATCATTGAGCGAATTTCATTGTTATTTAAGATTCTGTCTAAACGTGCTTTTTCAACATTTAAAATCTTACCACGTAATGGTAAAATCGCCTGTGTTTCTGAGTCACGGCCTGATTTTGTAGACCCCCCGGCAGAGTCACCCTCGACGATAAAGATCTCACTACGTGAAGGATCTTTACTAGAACAATCGGCAAGTTTACCTGGTAAACTTGAAATTTCTAAGGCTGATTTACGACGTGTAACTTCACGCGCTTTTTTCGCAGCAATACGCGCACGTGATGCCATAATACCTTTTTCAACGACAATACGACCCACTTGTGGATTCTCATATAAAAAGCGTTCAAAAAGCTCAGAGAATAATTTATCTACAACTTGACGTACTTCTGAGTTGCCTAATTTCGTCTTAGTTTGTCCTTCAAATTGAGGATCACCATGTTTGATAGACACAATTGCAGTCAAACCTTCGCGCGTATCTTCACCTGAAAGTCGCTCTTTATCTTCTTTGATAATTTTACTATTAAGTCCATAGCTATTTAATACACGAGATAACGAACGTTTAAAGCCTTCTTCATGTGTACCACCCTCATACGTGTGGATATTATTCGCATAGGTTAATAAATTGGTTGCATAACCTTTGTTGTATTGCAATGCAATTTCAACTTCTACATCATCTTTTGATTCATGAACATAAATCGGTTCATCGTGAAGTGGTTCTTTGTTTTCATTTAACATTTCAACGTAAGATTTAATACCACCTTCATAGTGATATGAATCTTCCCTTACTTCTTCTTCACGTTCATCTCTTAACGTAATCGTGATACCTTTATTTAAAAAGGCAAGCTCTCTAATACGTTGTTGTAATGTTTCATAGTTGTATGTTGTTGTTTCTGTGAAGATTTCAGGGTCAGCTTTAAAGCGAATCTCAGTACCAGTGTTTTCGTCTGTTTCGCCAATGACTTTCAAGTCAAATTGCGGCGCACCTTTTTTATATGCTTGGTGATAGATTTTTTCATCTTTGTGTACGTATACTTCAAGATCTTCAGATAATGCATTAACTACAGATGATCCAACACCATGTAAACCACCGGAAACTTTATATCCGCCACCGCCGAATTTACCACCAGCATGGAGTACAGTTAAAATAACCTCAACAGCTGGACGCCCCATTTTTTCTTGTATGCCTACAGGGATACCACGACCGTTATCTGTAACTTTAATCCAATTATCTTTTTCAATAATCACTTCTATTTTGTCAGCATATCCAGCGAGTGCTTCATCAATACTATTATCGACAATTTCCCAAACTAAGTGATGTAAACCTCTTTCTGCAGTTGAACCTATATACATACCTGGTCTTTTACGCACCGCTTCTAGACCTTCTAATACCTGAATCTGTCCAGCACCATAATCTTCCGTGTTATTCACATCTGACAATGCTTCCACCTTCACTTTCCGTTACTTTATAATTTCGCCTTTGTTAATGCGATAAAGTTTAGCATTCTTCATAATTTCATGATCTATTCCGTCTACCGATGTTGTAGTGACAAAAGTCTGCACTTTATGTTGAATTGTGCTTAATAAATGAGATTGACGCGAATCATCTAATTCACTCAATACATCATCTAGCAGTAATATTGGGTACTCCCCTACTTCGACATTCATCAACTCTATTTCCGCGAGTTTAATCGATAAAGCCGTTGTACGTTGTTGGCCTTGTGAGCCATACGTTTGGGCATCCATACCATTTACATCGAAACCTAAATCATCTCTATGGGGACCGTACAAACAAATCCCCCTATCTTTTTCACGTTCCATATTGTCGTTAAGCAATGTTAAGACTTCCTCTAAGCGTTCTGTCTCATTCTTTTCTTCCTTAGAGCGTTTAATGCTTGGTAAATACTTTAATGACAATACTTCTCGCTCATCTGTGATACCTGAGTGAATAGGTTTAGCTAGTGATTCAAGTTCTTTAATAAAATGTTCACGTCTTAACGTAACTTTGAGCGCATACTCTGCAAATTGTTGATTTAAGACTTCCAGCATTGTACTGTCTGTCTTTTGACCATATTGCAATTGCTTCAAATAATTATTTTTTTGTTTTAAAATGCGTTGGTATTGTGACAAATCATTTAAGTAAACTGCAGAAATTTGTCCAAGTTCCATATCTATAAATCGACGTCTAATGTGTGGCGAGCCTTTGACAATATTTAAATCCTCAGGCGCAAACAATACGACATTCAAGTGACCGATATATTGTGTCAGTCTACTTTGTTCTAAGTGATTGATTTTTACTTGCTTGCCTTTTTTGGTTACATACATCGTTAGAGGCATCTCACCATATCTATAACTAAGTTCACCCTCTATTTTAGCATATTCACTATCGAAACGTATAAGTTCCTTGTCATTCGATGTTCTGTGGCTTTTAGCCAATGCTAAAGTATAAATAGATTCAAGGAGATTCGTCTTCCCTTGGGCATTTTCACCAATCAATATATTTACCTCTGGATGACAATTTAAGGTAATTGATTCATAGTTACGATAGTTTTCTAGCTGGAGTGTCTTTAATTTCATTCTTCACCTTGATGTAAAATCAAAAATGAACCGACTTCTAGTATTTCAATACGATCTTGATGGTTTAATTTTTTACCACGACGTGTTTCGCGTTCGTCGTTAATCATGACTTCGAAGTCTTGTAAGAACCATTTTGCTTGTCCACCAGATTCGATAATACCTTCTGTCTTAAGAAATTGTCCTAGTGTGATGTCTCCATCAACAATTACTTCTTCAACCAAATCAATCACTCCATTTCTTTATAAACTCATTAATATATTATACCTTTTTTAGCAGAAAATTTCATGTAAAATACAGTTAGAAAGCGATTTCTTTCTACTTATTTTGATTTATTTTCAATAATTATTTTCAAACGTGTCTTTAGTGACTGTTTTACTAATAATATTATATCAAACATTTATTCCTAAATTAGAATTTTATTTAAATATTTATTATTTCTAACGTGTTAACTTATCAATTCTTTTGAATTTGAAAGCCATTTTAAGATGTTTTAAAGCACATATAACTATTTTGTGGTGTTTTACCTATATTTTAAACTGTCGTATCAAGAATAGCCTCTGAGTAGCCTTAAAATTGATATGAGGTGATTTATATAACTTTTACATTTAGAAGTGATTTCTTTAAGGTCTTTATTTCTATACACGTTTATAAACAATCAATTACTTTTTAAAATTTTTTCACATAAAAAAAAGCCCAGACAAAATACATTGTCTAGGCCCAAATCATCAATTGCTTAGTATGTTCTAATTGGTAAAATTAATTGTGTCACTGAATCATCGTCTTTAGGTTTTAAAATAAATGGTTTCATTGTGCCAAAGAACTCAATCTCAACTTCATCGTTATCGATTGCTTTCAATGCGTCCATCATATATTTTGAGTTGAAAGAAATTTTTAAATTTCCGCCTTCAACATTACTTGCTCTAACTTCCTCATTTACAGTACCAATTTCTGGAGACGTCGAAGATAATTCTACTAATTCATTACCAGTACTTAGTTTAATAACGTTATTGCCACCTTCACGTGCTAATAATGATGCACGATCAATTGCGTGATAGAATTCTCCGTTATCTATACCTAATTTAAATTCATAATTCTCTGGGAACAAACGTGAAGTATCAGGATAATGTCCTTCTAATAAACGTGAGATAAAGTTTACGTTACCAACTTTAAATAAAACTTGATTAGATGCAAAGAAAATATCAATATCTTCTTCACTATCGCTCATGATTTTGTTTAATTCTGATAATGCTTTACCTGGAATGATGACATTTTTATTCTCAGAATTATCTTCTAAAGCTACTTTTCTTACAGCCAAGCGATGCGAATCTGTGGCAGTGCATATTAATTCATTATCTTGTATAAGCCAGTTGACACCTGTGAGTACTGGGCGTGTTTCTGAGGTGGACACTGCGAAATTCGTTTGTGCTATCACGTTTTTAAGTACTTTTACAGATAATTGAATTGCATCATCACGAGAAACTTGTGGCAATAATGGATATTGATCAGGATCTAATCCACTTAAATTAAATTCAGAATGACCTGAAGTTATTAAAGTTTGAAATTGCTCATTTGTAGAAAGTTTAACTTCTTTACCTGGTAACTTTTTAATAATATCTACGAAAAAACGACCAGGGAGTACAACTGAACCTGTTTCTGCAACTGCAATAATCTCTTCACCATCAACTTGTTTAGGTATTGTTATTTCTATTGAGATTTCTGAGTCTGATCCAGTAAGTATTACTTCGCTATCTTTAACATCAATTTTTATACCTGTTAATATGGGTAATGTTGTTCTTGGTGAGATGGCTTTAAGTGTGTCATTTAATTGATTAATGAAATAATCTCTTCTTATTGTGAATTCCATCATTTTTAAACTCCTTCCAGTCGTTTATATATAAATTATATAGGTTTTAAAATCGTAGTAATAGTAGTAGGGCTTGTGGATTAGGGGATAACTCAAAAAAGCTCAAGCACCACAATATTTAATGGCTGTGTATAACTTGTGTGTAGTGTGTATTACTTTTGCACATTATCCACAATATTGAAAATATCCCTTGTATCATTATATCCTCATTTACTGACGATTAATCTGTTGTAGTACAGAATTTTTATTGATTTCTAATTTCTTTTTCTAGATTTTCAACTTCTTGTTTAAACGTTGGATCATTTTTAATATCTTTTATAATTTTTTCGTGTGCATGAATAACTGTAGTATGGTCACGGCCACCAAACTCTTCACCAATTTTTGGTAAAGAGAAATCAGTAAGTTCACGCGATAGATACATTGCTATTTGTCTTGGATAAGCAATCGATTTTGTGCGTTTTTTAGCAGTAAAATCTTCAATGCGGACACTATAATACTGACCAACAATTTTCTGGATATCTTGAATTGTTATCTTTTTAGACTTAGGTGCTTGAATGATATCTTTGAGCGCAGCCGCCGTCAATTCAGTAGTGATAGGTTGTCCTTGGAGTTTTGAAAATGCTAAAACACGAGTCAATGCGCCTTCAAGTTCACGGATATTTGATTGAATTTGATTGGCGATATAAGTTAACGCTTCAGTTGGAATATTTAAGTTCTCTTCTTCAATCTTCTTCTGTAAAATTGCCATTCTTGTTTCATAATCAGGTGGTGTAATATCAACGATTAGTCCCCATTCAAAGCGAGAACGTAAACGATCTTCTAACTTTGCGATTTCTTTAGGAGGTCTATCACTAGAAATTACAATTTGTTTATTTGCTTGATGCAATTCATTAAAGGTATGGAAGAATTCCTCTTGTGTTTGCTCTTTATTCTGTATGAATTGAATATCATCAATAAGGAGCACATCAATATTACGATACTTCTCTCTGAATTTTTCAGTTTTGTTGTCACGAATTGATTTAATAAATTCGTTCGTGAACTTTTCACTTGATGTATAAATTACTTTTGCATCAGGATTATTTGCTAATACATAGTGACCAATTGCATGCATAAGATGTGTTTTACCTAATCCTACGCCACCATAAATGAATAATGGATTGTATGCTTGTGCAGGTGCTTCCGCTACTGCAAGACTTGCAGCATGAGGAAACCTATTGCCAGGTCCTATGACAAATGTTTCAAAAGTATTATGTGTATTGAATTGTTCGCCACCAATAACAGCTTCATCAACGCCTGGAGTATAAGCTTTTTTAGCTTGATTAGCATTTTGATCTTCTCCAGATGTAACACTTTCTAATTGATCCTCAGAATAGAAAACGGGCATGATTTCATGACCAATTGCCTCGTATAATGCGGTTTGAATAATTTCAACGTAATGCGTTTTTAACCAATTGGCAACAAAAGGATCATCGATAACAATAACTGCCTCATCATTTTGTAATGAATGTAGCTTTGTATCTTTAAGAAAAGTTTGATAGCTAGGATAACTCACTTTTTCTTGAGCCAAGGTAAGGACTTTTTCCCAAATTTCTTGTTCAGACATATTAACAAACTCCATATTTTGTAAATTTTAATAGTTATACACAAAAATAACAGCAGTGGATAAATAGAATCACAGCCTGTTGATAATTATCCACAAGTTACACACAGTCAGTGGATAACTCATACAGTACTATGAATTATGCACAGGACTTTTGTATATAATTTAATAAATCAAACCCTTTATGTATCAACAATTACATGACTTATCCACACAATTATACTTTTTAACATAGACCTCTGTCAAATGGGTGTGCATATGTTGTTAAATCGTAGGAGAAGTTGTGAATAGTGTGAAAATTATCCACAAAATCGAACGTTCTATATGTGTATAAGTGGATAACTTTGAAGAATAAATAGTATACCAAAAAAAGAAACATTTGTGGGTCTTGGGAAATAATTTATAAAACTGTATGAAAAATGTATAAAGAGGAATGTTATTATTTGGAAAAGTTCTAAATGTTGTGGCAGAGGCGTTTAAAGCAGTTCTTAATATAAATCTTTCATTATAATGATGATTTTTGATGATTTTGAAGGTATAATTAATTTAATCTATATTACTAAGATCTCTTAAATTGGTGCTTGCTTTATAAAATATATTTTGTTATATTGAAATAGTTGCTTGAATCAAGACTAGAAATTAATTAAGTTAAATCAAGACTTAAAGCAGAAGCGTATATTAATTTATCTATTATAATAGTTAGATAACCGAATAAACATGGAGGTGTTTTTACATGGTAAAACGTACTTATCAACCAAATAAACGTAAACATAGTAAAGTTCATGGTTTCAGAAAACGCATGAGCACAAAAAATGGCCGTAAAGTGTTGGCGCGCCGTCGTCGTAAAGGCCGTAAAGTTTTATCAGCATAAGATCACTGACTCATCAGTGGTCTTTTTTTTGGTTTTAATGAGGGAAAATGACTTAAGCATAGTAGTAGTTTTTACTATATAATAGTAGCTTAGTTAGAGTTTAAGGCATATATTAAGATAGAATATATGTAATGAAGAAGATAAGCGAGTGATGTTTGTTGGAGAAAGCATACCGAATCAAAAAGAATAGTGATTTCCAATTTATTTATAAAAAAGGAAAATCTGTAGCTAATAGACAATTTGTAGTATATACAAAACCTAACAAAGATTTAAAACATTTTCGTTTAGGCATAAGTGTTTCTAAGAAATTAGGTAACGCTGTTGTAAGAAATCGTATCAAACGAGCGATTCGCGAAAACTTCAAAATCCATAAAGAAGATATTATACCAATTGATATTATTGTTATTGCAAGACATCCTGCTAAAGATATGGATACTTTACAAATACAAGCAAGTTTAGAACATGTTTTGAAAATAGCAAAAGTTTTTAATAAACGTGTGTAAGCAGGGTAGGGGAGTAATGAATTAAGACTACCGTTAGCCTTGCATCAGACAAACCTAAGACTATCTTACCTAGTTTTCAATCAAGATGTTCGCTTTTTAATGTTAAACTATTTACAATATTATAATGATAATTTTTAAGTCGAGAAGGAGGCGAGATGTGATGATGGATTTAGATACAATAACGAGTATATCCACACCAATGGGCGAGGGCGCTATAGGTATCGTGCGTTTATCAGGTGTTGATGCAGTAAATATCGTAGACAAATTATATAAGGGTAAAGACAAACTCGAACATGTTAAATCACATACGATAAACTATGGTCATATTATTGATCCTGAATCAAAAGAAGTTATAGAGGAAGTAATGGTTTCTGTATTGCGTGCACCAAAGACATTTACCCGTGAAGATATTGTTGAAATTAACTGTCACGGTGGTATTTTAACAATTAATAGAGTATTGGAATTGACGATGACTTATGGGGCTCGAATTGCAGATCCTGGTGAGTATACGAAACGTGCATTCTTAAATGGGCGTATTGATTTGTCTCAAGCTGAAGCAGTGATGGATTTTATTCGTTCTAAAACCGATCGTGCATCTAAAGTTGCAATGAATCAAATAGAAGGTCGTTTAAGTGATATGATTAAGCGACAGCGACAGTCCATTCTCGAAATTCTTGCTCAAGTCGAAGTAAATATAGATTATCCAGAATATGATGATGTAGAAGACGCAACTACAGAATTCTTACTGGGTAAGTCAAATGAAATTAAAACAGAAATTAACCAACTATTAGACACCGGAACTCAAGGTAAGATTATGAGAGAAGGACTATCTACCGTTATTGTAGGAAAGCCGAATGTTGGGAAATCATCAATGTTAAACAACCTTATCCAGGATAATAAAGCAATTGTAACTGAAGTCGCAGGTACAACACGCGATACGCTTGAAGAATATGTCAATGTTAGAGGTGTACCTTTAAGGTTAGTAGATACTGCTGGTATACGTGAAACTGAAGATATTGTTGAACGTATAGGCGTTGAACGTTCTAGAAAGGCGTTGGGCGAGGCAGATTTAATTTTATTTGTATTAAATTATAACGAATCACTTTCAGAAGAAGACCGTAAACTTTATGAAGTAATTAAAAATGAAGATGCTATCGTCATCATTAATAAGATGGATTTAGAGCGTCAATTAGATATAGATGAAGTTAAAGCAATGGTCGGTGATATGCCACTAATTCAAACATCAATGTTAAAACAAGAAGGTATTGATCAACTAGAAATTCAAATAAGAGATTTATTCTTTGGTGGCGACGTTCAAAGCCAGGACATGACATATGTTTCTAATTCAAGACATATTTCACTGTTAAAACAAGCTAGAAATGCCATTCAAGATGCTATAGATGCTGCAGAAACAGGTATACCGATGGATATGATTCAAATTGATTTGACGAGAACTTGGGAACTTTTAGGCGAAATCATCGGAGAATCAGCAAGTGATGAATTGATTGATCAATTATTTAGTCAATTCTGTTTAGGGAAATAATAAGGAGGAAAAAGTATGGCTCAAGAATATGATGTAGTAGTAATAGGAGCTGGGCATGCTGGTGTCGAAGCGGGACTTGCTTCAGCTCGACGTGGTGCGAAAACGTTAATGTTAACAATTAACTTAGATAATATCGCATTTATGCCATGTAACCCGTCCGTTGGTGGACCGGCAAAAGGTATTGTTGTACGTGAAATAGATGCCTTAGGCGGTCAAATGGCGAAAACAATTGATAAAACGCACATACAAATGCGTATGTTGAACACTGGTAAAGGCCCAGCTGTAAGAGCATTACGTGCACAAGCAGACAAAGTGTTATATCAACAAGAAATGAAAAAAGTGATTGAAGATGAAGATAATCTCGATATCATGCAAGGTATGGTAGACGAATTAATTATTGAAGATGATGTCATTAAAGGCGTGCGTACAAATATTGGTACAGAATACTGGGCAGAGGCAGTAATCATTACAACAGGTACGTTTTTACGTGGAGAAATTATCTTAGGCAATATGAAATATTCAAGTGGCCCTAATCATCAATTACCATCTGTTTCACTTGCTGATAACTTACGAGGTTTAGGTTTTGATGTTGTGAGATTTAAGACAGGTACACCGCCACGTGTAAATGCAAAAACAATAGACTATTCAAAAACTGAAATTCAACCTGGCGATGACGTTGGTAGAGCATTCAGTTTTGAAACTACTGAATATATCTTAGATCAATTACCATGTTGGCTAACATATACAAATGGTGATACGCATCAAGTCATTGACGATAATTTACATCTATCTGCAATGTATTCTGGAATGATTAAAGGTACAGGTCCAAGATATTGTCCTTCAATCGAAGATAAATTTGTAAGATTTAATGATAAACCACGTCATCAGTTATTCTTAGAACCAGAAGGAAGAAATACAAATGAAGTATATGTACAAGGTCTATCTACAAGTCTTCCTGAACATGTACAACGTCAAATGTTAGAAACGATCCCTGGTTTAGAAAAAGCAGATATGATGCGTGCGGGCTATGCTATTGAATATGATGCAATTGTACCTACACAATTATGGCCAACATTAGAAACTAAAAAAATTAAAAATCTTTATACTGCGGGTCAAATTAATGGCACATCAGGTTATGAAGAAGCGGCTGGTCAAGGTATTATGGCTGGAATTAATGCAGCAGCTAGAGTACAAGACAAAGATGAAGTCATCTTAAGTCGTTCTGACGCATATATTGGCGTATTAATCGATGACCTTGTTACTAAAGGTACAAACGAACCTTATCGTTTATTGACTTCACGTGCAGAATATCGCTTATTATTAAGACATGATAATGCAGATTTACGTCTAACTGACTTAGGTTATGAATTAGGAATGATTTCAGAAGAGCGTTATGAACGTTTTAATAAGAAACGAGAAATGATAAAATCAGAACAAGCACGTTTGAATAGTATTCGTATTAAACCGCAAGAACGTGTTCAAGAAATTATCGAAGCACAAGGCGGTTCCCGCTTAAAAGATGGTATATTGGCTTTAGAGTTATTACGTCGTCCAGAAATGACATATGATTTAATTATAGACATTTTAGATGAAGCACATCATCTACCAGAAGATGTGGAAGAACAAGTAGAAATTCAAACAAAATATGAAGGATACATCAACAAGTCTTTACAACAAGTTGAAAAAGTAAAACGCATGGAAGAGAAAAAAATTCCAGAAGACTTAGATTATAGTAAAGTAGAAAGTTTAGCGACTGAAGCACGAGAAAAATTAACAGAAGTTAAGCCGTTAAACATTGCTCAAGCTTCTCGTATTTCTGGCGTAAATCCAGCGGACATCTCAATTTTGCTTGTGTATCTAGAACAAGGTAAAATTCAAAGGGTGAATAATTAAGATGAGTGTAGAATGGTTAACTAAGCAACTCAGTACACATGGTATAGAATTATCTAATGAACAACTACAACAATTTCAAACGTATTATCAAATGCTTGTTGAATGGAATGAAAAAATGAATTTAACAAGTATAACTGAAGAACATGAAGTATATTTGAAACATTTTTATGATTCAATTGCTCCAAGTTTTTATACGGATTTGACTCAGCCATTAACAATTTGTGACATAGGTGCTGGTGCTGGTTTTCCTAGCATTCCTTTAAAGATTATTTTTCCAAATTTGCATGTTACAATTGTAGATTCTTTAAATAAACGTATTCATTTTTTAAACCAATTAGCCGAGGCGTTGGGATTAGAAAATGTAAGTTTCGTACATGATCGTGCCGAAACTTACGGAAAGGGAGCCTACAGGGAGTCTTATGATATTGTTACTGCACGTGCTGTTGCGAGACTTTCCGTATTAAGTGAATTGTGCTTACCTTTAGTTAAAAAGGGTGGACAGTTCATCGCTTTAAAATCATCTAAAGGTGAGGAAGAATTAGCTGAAGCGGGCTTTGGTATTGGAGTATTCGGTGGAAAAGTACAGGATACTATTTCATATGAATTACCAGAAGATGCAGGTGAAAGACAGATGATTATTATCGAAAAAAGAAGTCAGACACCGAAAAAGTATCCTAGAAAACCTGGAACGCCCAATAAGGCTCCATTACTAGAAAAGTAGAAGTTATTCAATACAATTAATTTAGAGGGAGCGCGTGGAATGTATGAAAAAACCTTTTTCTAAATTATTTGGTTTAAAAAATAAAGATGACATTGTTGGTTATATTGAAGAAGATTATAATAATAACGTTGAATCTATTCATATTGAGCGCATTGTGCCAAACCGTTATCAACCAAGACAAGTATTTGAGCCAAATAAGATTAAAGAACTCGCAGAATCAATAGAAGAGCATGGTTTGTTACAACCGATTGTCGTACGTCCAATCGAAGAAGATATGTTTGAAATTATTGCTGGTGAGCGTAGATTCAGAGCTTTACAGACTTTAGGTAAAACTTATGCAGATGTAATCATTAGATTTTTAGATGATGAAGAAACCGCAGTTGTTGCATTGATTGAGAATATTCAACGCGAAAATTTATCAGTGATTGAAGAAGCGGAAGCCTATAAAAAGTTATTGGAAATTGGAGATACGACACAGAGTGATTTAGCAAAAAGTGTAGGAAAAAGTCAAAGTTTCATTGCTAATAAATTACGTTTATTGAAATTAACGCCAAAAGTCATTGAACGTTTACGTGAAGGAAAAATTACTGAACGTCATGCACGTGCTATGTTAAGTTTATCAGAAGAAGATCAAGAGATATTGGTTGAGACGGTAATTAGTCAAAAGTTGAATGTAAAACAAACAGAAGCACGCGTGAAACAAAAAGTTGGTCCTGAAAAAGTGAAGGCTCAAAGATTTGAATTTGCTAAAGATCTAACTGATGCCAGAGAAACAGTTGGGAAAAGCTTAGAAACAATCGAAAAAAGTGGCGTCTATGTTGAACATCAAACTAAAGACCATGATGATTATTATGAAATAAAGATAAAATTATACAAACGCTAAATGTTATAGAAGCTCTTATCTCCTTTGAGATGAGAGTTTTTTTGAATACAAAGGAGAATAGAGCTTCTTAATGCAATAGCAAGCGCTATTGTAATCCGAGAGGAATCTCCTTTGAGATGAGAGTTTTTTTTGAATACAAAGGAGAATAGAGCTTCTTAATGCAATAGCAAGCGCTATTGTAATCCGAGAGGAATCTCCTTTGAGATGAGAGTTTTTTTTGAATACAAAGGAGAATAGAGCTTCTTAATGCAATAGCAAGCGCTATTGTAATCCGAGAGGAATCTCCTTTGAGATGAGAGTTTTTTTTGAATACAAAGGAGAATAGAGCTTCTTAATGCAATAGCAAGCGCTATTGTAATCCGAGAGGAATCTCCTTTGAGATGAGAGTTTTTTTTGAATACAAAGGAGAATAGAGCTTCTTAATGCAATAGCAAGCGCTATTGTAATCCGAGAGGAATCTCCTTTGAGATGAGAGTTTTTTTTGAATACAAAGGAGAATAGAGCTTCTTAATGCAATAGCAAGCGCTATTGTAATCCGAGAGGAATCTCCTTTGAGATGAGAGTTTTTTTTGAATACAAAGGAGAATAGAGCTTCTTAATGCAATAGCAAGCGCTATTGTAATCCGAGAGGAATCTCCTTTGAGATGAGAGTTTTTTTTGAATACAAAGGAGAATAGAGCTTCTTAATGCAATAGCAAGCGCTATTGTAATCCGAGAGGAATCTCCTTTGAGATGAGAGTTTTTTTTGAATACAAAGGAGAATAGAGCTTCTTAATGCAATAGCAAGCGCTATTGTAATCCGAGAGGAATCTCCTTTGAGATGAGAGTTTTTTTTTAAATACAAAGGAGAATAGAGCTTCTTAATGCAATAGCAAGCGCTATTGTAATCCGAGAGGAATCTCCTTTGAGATGAGAGTTTTTTTTGAATACAAAGGAGATTAGGGCTTCTTAATGCAATAGCAAGCGCTATTGTAATCCGAGAGGAATCTCCTTTGAGATGAGAGTTTTTTTGAATACAAAGGAGATTTGTATCCCAAAGTATAAAAGATAAATAAATTCGTATTGGTTATTGTGTAATAATACCAACTATGGTTAAATTAAGAAAACGCTTACATATTAACTAAGGGGGAGTAATATGATTACGTTTATCGTAGCCATTATTTTACTAGTTGTAGGTTATTTTACTTATGGTAAGTATATCGATAAAATGTTTGGCACAAAATCAGATCGTCCAACACCAGCATATCATCAAAGAGATGATGTCGATTATCTACCAATGAAAACATCATCCAATTCAATGATTCAATTATTGAATATTGCAGGGGTTGGCCCTATTTTCGGTCCGATTATGGGGGCATTATATGGTCCGGTTGCATTTATATGGATTGTTGTGGGATGTATTTTTGCAGGGGCAGTTCACGATTATCTTAATGGTATGATTTCAATACGTAATAAAGGGGCACATTTACCTGAACTAGCTGGGAAATTTTTAGGTCAGTTTATGAAGCATTTTGTAAATATCTTTTCTATTTTATTATTACTTCTAACTGGCACAGTTTTTGTAACGAGCCCGGCACTATTGTTACATAATTTAGTTGATGGTCGTATTGCATTGGGAATTATCATTTTTGTGATTTTTGTATATTATATCTTATCTACAATTTTACCTATCGATAAAATTATTGGGAGAATTTATCCAATTTTTGGGGCATTACTTTTAATCAGTGCGGTCGGTATAGGTTTCCGTCTTATTCAAACTGGCGCACCGATACCTGAAATTAATTTAAAGAATATGCACCCTGATGGGGCACCGATATTCCCATTATTATTCTTTACAATTACATGTGGAGCATTATCAGGTTTTCATGCTACGCAAACACCGATTATTTCTAGAACGACAAATAAAGAGAAGAATGGTCGTTTTATCTTTTATGGCATGATGATTGCAGAAGGTATTATTGCTATGATTTGGGCAGCAGCAGGAATGAGTCTCTTTAATGGTTATAGTGGACTTAATGAAGTTTTAGCACGTGGAGAAGCGGCATTAGTTGTTAGCCAAGCATCGCACCTGTTATTAGGTTCAGTATTTGGTACTATGGCAGTTCTAGGTGTGATCGTACTACCAATTACAAGTGGAGACACTTCATTCCGAAGCGCTAGAATGATTATAGCGGATTATTTAAATTATGGACAACGCAGTATGGTAAAAAGGATTATTGTGGCAATCCCATTGTTTGTAATCAGCTTTGGTTTGACACAGGTTGATTTCACGGTATTGTGGAGATATTTTTCTTGGGCTAACCAAACTACTGCTGTTATTGCTTTATGGGTTGGAGCTATGTATCTCTTAATTGCTAAAAAGAATTTTTGGGTTGCAGCAGTGCCAGCCGTGTTTATGACTTGGAATATTTTCACGTATATACTGAGCCAAAAGATTGGATTAGGTTTAGATTTAAATTTAAGTTATGGTATAGCATTTATACTTACAATCTTATGGATAGGTTACTTTACTTATCAATATAAGAAAATGACAGCTGGCGTTAAATTTGAACTAGATCATCCCATTCAACAACAACAACCTATTTCATAATAAAGTAACAGGAGAGAACGCATGTAGTTGTATGTGTTCTCTTTTAATATGTCTAAAGGTGGTCTAAAAATATAATATAAGTTTTAAAGTAATTTTATATAAGCAGTACGTAATTATGTATAAAGTTTAAGCGTATGAATTTATATCCTATATGATGTTCTAATCGATGGTGAGAGACAACTAAATTTAGCTATGCAAATTATATGGTGTAAATGACGCAAGAAATACTCTCTAGAAGGTTTACTTGTTTCACGACAAACAATTACTCATTGAGAAACTGATAGAAACTACCTGGATACCCATCACTTATTAACATTAAGTTGATTGTTTGATGCAGTTATAGATGATGTTATTAACGTAAATATAGAAATAATGACAAATACAAATTAAAAATGCCATGCTCTAATCACTTAAATAGAGCATGGCATAAGATTTATTTATGATTTAAAATCAATTGGCAGTGGTGCATGAGGAGAGACTAGATTGTGTTCACGCATTTCTTTCCAAAATGATGCTGGAATTTCGGTATTTAGAGCTTCATTATCTTCAGCGATACGACTCGGCTTACTAGCACCTGGTATCACAGCTACAACTGCTGGGTTAGCTAACGAAAATTGTAACGCCGCAGCTTTAATACTAATATGATAGCTATCTGTAATAGATTTAATTTTTGCGACTCTATCAAGTATTTCGGGAGAAGCTTCTTGGTATTCAAAAGTTTTGCCGCCTACAAGTACACCGGAGCTATATGGACCACCTACAATGATATCCATGCCCTGTTGCTGCGCTGCTGGCATAACGTTTTGTAAAGCACGCTCATGATCTAACAATGTATAACGTCCGGCTAATAGTGAAACATCTGGCTTAGGTTCGTCTAAACCTAGCATTAGTTCAATAGCTTCAGTTCTATTAACACCAAGACCCCAGCCTTTAATGACCCCTTCATCACGTAAACGAGTTAACGCACGAAATGCGCCCGTACGTGCAATTTCAAATTGACCAATCCATTCATCTCCATATACGTCTTGTGCCAGATCATGGATAAAGACAAAATCAATATGATCAGTTTTTAAGCGTTTTAAACTGTCTTCAATAGATTGTAGTGTTGCATCTGCACTATAGTCATTAATTATTTTATTCTTACGACCATGTTTGAAAATCCCGCCTTTTTCCTCAATATTGCGGGAAGATGACTCATCTATTTCATTAGATACGATTCTTCCTACTTTTGTACTTAATATATATTCATCACGGTTCTTAGTAGACAACGCTTCACCAAGACGGCTCTCAGACAGCCCTGCTCCGTATATTGGTGCAGTGTCAAAATAACGTATCCCACTATCCCATGCTGTATTTACTGTTGCAATGGCCTCGTCTTCCGGAATATCACGATACATATTGCCTAATGGAGCACTACCAAAACCTAAATTACTTTGTAGTATTTTTTTCATTTAAATTTCCTCCTTGTAACTTATAAGTTCAAATAACTGAACAACGTAAACATTATAATAACCGTTGATATAATATTGCGCGGAGCGTATTTCTAAAAATAATACTTTCTCAATGCTAATTACCCTTATAAAGTTTATGCAATCAATTATGAAATATAACAGCTCAAAAAAAAAGTACGCACTTTAAAGTGCGTATACCAAAAATTGAAGATTAATTTAAAAATGAATAAGATATCATTTTTAAAACGCTAATGTGTAAAGGGTAAATTTATATATATATAAATAAATTTTTTTACAAATGTATTACATTCAAATTTCTAACCAATTACAATTTCATTGTATATCATTATTTTGAGTATTAATTCGTGATTTTTTCAAAAATTATTGGTATGATGTTAAATCGTAAGTGATTAAGTAGAATAGTATTGTTTAAAGGAATAAGAATAAATATTGGTGCCGTATATTTATTAGGATATAGCCCAAGTATTGTAAGCATTGCAATTTTAGATAGCATGATTGAATTAAGATATGTATTTTATTCAAGCCAAACGTTAATTAAAATACAGTATTGTCTTATTCGAACTGGGACATTCTGTATGTATTAAAATAAAAGTTATTCCTTTAACACTTATTTGAATTTATGTATTCAAAGCACTGCTCATACTATATCAAACTTAATACCTTAAATCGAAAGTAGAGGTATAAAAATGATTAAAGCTAGACAAAGTAACACGGTAAATGATAAATATGAAGTGCAGTCTGTCGATAAACATTATTTAAAAAGATTAGAGAAGCAAAGCAGTCAAGTATTTTATTTTTGCATAGAGCAAAGCGAAATATTGTCTTTTGAGCATCTTACTACTTTTTTTAAAACATCGAAAGAGACAAAGGAAATTATTGGAGATGAAAATACAAGAGCAACACTTACAGATGCTGGAAATGGTTACTATCAAGTAACTTTTATATATTTTGAGAAATCACTCAGTGCACTTAAAGATGCAACAACACAATTAACACTTTTAGAAGAACAAGAAGCCCGCAATTACATGTTGGCACATTAATCAGTATCCTTCTTTCATAAATTATGAGAGGAGGATATTATCAATTATTTAGAAATCTATTAATAAAAGTTGATAAAATATGATATATATGTATTTAAATTGTATAATGTAAATACAAAGTATTAAAGGGGATGTATTTATGAAGAAGCAAGATCAACTCAATATTATTAAACAAAGCGATAGTGAATCTAGGGAAGAATTAGAGATACAAGAACTAAGAATTGCTGAATTAGAACAAAATCAACAAAAAATCAGTAAGCTATACACAATATTAATAGTATTATTAGCATCTTTGACTGTGCTAGGAATAATAATAAAATATAAGGCTTAAATGAAAAGCGAGGTTCAATTATTTTGAGCCTTGCTTATTTTTAAATATCAATATGGTGTGACAGCATACCAATTTATGTAGAAATTAAAATAAGCTAAGAGCATATAATGAGATAAATAAAAAAGACCTAGAACAAGTTCTAAGTCTTTTTTCATAGGATAAATACTTAAATAGTATCTTTTTGTTGATGATACATAGCTTCAGTAAATTGATCTAGTTCAGTTTTTGACATTTTAAGACGATCATTTGATGAACCGTAACCGATTTCCTTTTTATCATTGAGTAAGCCTTCAAAAATCTCATTTATAAAATCAGTAGGATCAGCACCAAAAGTATGGATGCCTTTGCCACCTAAATCTGTATTTACAGCAGGTGGAATGACTTCATAAACATTTGTCTGAGTCTCGGATAATTGGTGTCTTAAACTAGATGTAAATGCGTGTACAGCAGCTTTAGTTGCAGAGTATATCGGTGCAATAGCCATTGGAGCAAAAGCTAATCCTGAAGAAACATTGATGATACTTGAATCTGTGTTGTGATTTGCAAAATGCTGACTAAATAAAATGGATAATTGAACAGTCGCTTCAAAGTTAGATTGAATTTCAGTATTGAGATCAGACCAATGATTTTCAGCATTAGCAGTTAAAATATTGAAGCGGTTCTGTATACCAGCATTATTTACCAACATATTAATATCTGGATAATTTTTAATAACCCAATGGTATAAATTTAAGCGATCTTCAGTACTACTGATGTCACACTGCATAGTGATGATTTCGGGAAATTGGGATTTGATGTTCTCTAATTTTTCTGTATTACGTCCACAGATAATGATTTTATTATTGTTTTCATAAAACTTTTTGGTAAATTGCAACCCTATACCTGAAGCACCGCCAGTAATAAGAATCGTATTATTTTTTATATTCATGAAACACCCCCCTATTTTTGTAAGTGTGAAAATTATATTACGTTTACATATAAAATTCTAATAATAAACTCAAAATGTTTTTCTTCATGCTTAAAAAAACACACTACGAGGTATTCATTGATATATGAACAAGTATTACCTACATTTCCTAGGAAATAATCATGCTTATTTTTTTAAATTAATGGGATATGTGATATATTAGCAAAACAAAATGCAAACAGTCAGCGTAGTAAGGATTCTGATGCTCATGGAATGTCCTATAAATCAATTTAGAGATAGATCATGGCATTGATTCAGTGGGTAAATTTAGTGACTAATTAAGCAGATAAATCGATACTTACATTTACAAAATATAGTGCAAGGGAGATTGGGAAAATGAAAGTGGCTTTAGTTACAGGAGCAAGTAGTGGCATAGGATACGAAACAGCAAAAGCCTTAGCTAAAAAAGATTATCATGTGTATGCAGCAGCAAGAAACATAGAAAGTATGAGCGCTTTGCGTGCATACAATGTGAAATTAATTAAACTGGATATTACAAATCATTCGTTAATTCAAAATGTGGTTAATCATATTATTGAAGTGGAAGGCCATATAGATATTTTAGTTAATAGCGCTGGTTATGGGTCATTTGGTGCTGTTGAAGATGTATCAATTGAAGAAGCAAAAAAACAATTTGAAGTTAACTTATTTGGCTTATCAGAGCTAACTAAAGCAGTTATACCTTCAATGCGTGAACAAAATTTTGGTAAAATTATCAATATATCTTCTATAAGTGGACGCGTCCCAAGTTGTTTTGGCGTATGGTATCATGCCTCAAAGCATGCATTAGAAGGATATAGTGAAAGTTTGCGCTTAGAATTATCTGATTTTGGAATTGATGTCATTGTAATTGCGCCTGGTGGCATAAAAACAAATTGGGGCCCTATTGCAATTAATCATCTTCAAGCTTCTTCACAAGGTAGTGTTTATGAAGAACAGTCCCAAAATATGGCAAACTTAATGGATAAACAATTTAAATCTGACTTTTTACTTGCGCCATCTGCAGTGGCAAAGACGATTGTTAAATCGATAGAGCGACCTAAGGCAAAACCACGTTATATTGTGGGGTTCTCAGCAAAAATAATTATATTGATGCATGCGATACTTCCTACAAAATTATTTAACCGTATCCAAAAAAAACAAGTAGAGCATTCACTACGTAATTAACATAATAATCTCATCTATAAATAGATTTAAAGCATAGTACGTTTTTTCGCCTCAGATATTTATTACCCCAGCTTTATTTTGTTAAACACTATTTCTTTTGAAAAATAATGGGTGGTGATTTATTTTCTTGTGGATATGAGTTGTGATTGTGACTATGAGATAACATCGAATTGTCATCTATGAAACATACAATAGCGCTTTTTTAAAATGAAAAATATGAAGCCTCAATGCCTTCCAAGATAACCATCTTGGAAGGTTTTTTCATGTTTGAACTTTAAAAAATTTACACACCATCAAATAAAAGAAAATATAATATATAAAAACTTAACAAAAGAAAATTTAATGATTTATCATTAATAAATCAAAAGATAAGACAAACTAATTTCAGTTGTAAATTAAATTCTTTTGATGTAAGGTTTTAAATAACAATTTTTTACAGAAAATTCAAATTTTTTAATTGTAGATTTAAAAAAATAATATTTAGGATACGAGTCGTTGAGGAGCGTGGTTCTGAGTTTTAGGGGGGTGATTCAAACTTAGTAAGTAAACAGAACTAATGAAGATGAGTCATATTGAAAAAGAAAATTTATAAAAAGTCAGAAATGTAAGGTACCTTGAATGTCGTTTTGAATTCACACATTCAAACAGAAAGCGAAAACCTATTTTAAACTATAAAAAGAAAGGTTGCATCGGATGAGTGAACCCTATCGTATAAACAAGATACAAGAAAATTGGAGCGTGGTGATTGCAATAATGTTTATTGCTTCAACGCTACGTGCGCCACTTACATCAGTAGGACCAGTTGTCAATGAGATTATAAAAGAATTAAAAATTAACGACAGCATTGCGGGTTCCTTAACAACAATTCCATTAATTATTTTCGCTATTATTTCACCCCTAGTTTCAAAGGTCACTTCATATTTAACTATTTCACGAACACTCTTATTATTAACCATTTTACTAGGTATTGCATTAATCGTGCGTGTAGCAGGTGATTTTAATATCTTTCTTATTGGCACCATACTTTTGGGTGTTGCGATTGCCTTCGGTAACGTACTTTTACCCAGTTATGTTAAATGGTATTTTCCTACGCAAATTGGTATAGCTACAGGTATGTATAGTGCAATGATGCACTTTACTGGTGGATTAGGCGGTGGGTTAAGTGTTCCATTATCTACACTAACACTGTTTAATTTCCGACTATCCCTATCGATATGGATTATATTAGCGGCTTTAGCAATGTTATTATGGCTACCTAAAATGAAAAAAAGTGTAAAACTCGAAAAATCTTCTTTGAGTGATGCGCGAATAAAGTCACATTGTAAAATAAAAGTATTCAATTCTAAACTGGCTTGGATGATTGCACTGACTATGGGCTTTCAATCTATGATGGTTTACTCGGTGGTGGCTTGGGTACCAGCCATATTAATTAATAGAGGTTTAGATCCAACTACTGCGGGTTATTTATTCATGATTAATCAGTTTGCTCAAGTACCTATGACATTTATCTTTCCAATCATTGCTGCTAGATTAAAAGAGCAACGTATTTTAGTGGTTATTATAACAGCTTTATTCTTAATTGGATTTAGTTTTTTGTTTGCACATAATCTTGTTTTATTAATTATTGGTATTATCATTGCAGGACTAGCAATGGGTGCTTGTTTTAGTTTATGTATGACATTTTTTTCTATTAGAGCACGGACAAGTGATGGCAGTATCTCTTTATCGGGTTTTGGTCAATCGGTAGGTTATTTAATAGGAGCCATTGGTCCTATATTTATGGGATTCTTATTTGATGCTACAGGTAATTGGAACGCAGGTATAATATTTTTATTGATTATGCCAATATGTTTCTTAATTTTTGGTTATGGTGCATCTAAGGATAAAGTAATTGAAGATGCATAGGTAACAATAGATGTTTAATTTAAAGCATTCTAATTTAAACCAAATTAATGTCAAAAAACCCTCTTCCTTTTTTAAGGGAGGGGGGTTGGTTTGTATTGGAATGAGCAAGGCTTATTTTTCAATTACTTTCAAATAATCGTCGCCCCAATCACAAATCGCATAGACGACTTTATCAAGACTTAGACCAATGTCAGTTAATATGTAATCCACTTTTGGTGGTACTACTGGATAAACGGTTCTTTCAATGATTTTATCTTGTTCCAATTCTCGAAGTTGTCTGATTAACATGCGCTGATTGATATCAGGAAGTTTATTTTGTAATTCACTTAATCTTAAACGATTACTTTGCAACAGATGGTAAATAATAGCGATTTTCCATCTTCCACCAATTACAGACAAAGCTAAATCTTTCGATGTATAAAATTCTTTATTATTATATTCAATTAACAAAGCGATGCCTCCATTTTTATATAGTGACAACAATGTCAGTATTGTCATTAATTATAAATAATACCATAATGGGGTTACAAAAGATAGAGAGGGGAAATTTTAATGAAATTACAATTAGCAATCGATCTATTAGACCAAAAAGAGGCAGCAAAGCTGGCTCAAGAAGTAGAGGAATTTATTGATATCGTAGAAATTGGAACACCAATTGTTATAAATGAAGGGCTATCTGCCGTTGAACATATGAGTAAGTCAGTTAATAACACACAAGTATTAGCAGATTTAAAAATTATGGATGCTGCCGGATATGAAGTAAGCCAAGCTGTAAAATTCGGAGCTGATATTGTAACAATTCTTGGTGTTTCTGAAGATGCTTCAATTAAAAGTGCTATCGAAGAAGCGCACAACAGTGGTAAAGAATTGTTAGTTGATATGATCGCAGTTCAAAATTTAGAACAGCGCGCAGCTGAATTAGATAAAATGGGTGCTGACTATATTGCAGTACATACTGGTTATGATTTACAAGCTGAAGGTGTATCACCTTTAGAAAGTTTACGTACTGTTAAATCAGTTATTTCAAATTCAAAAGTAGCTGTAGCAGGTGGAATTAAACCAGATACAATTGAAACAGTGGCAGCTGAACAACCAGATTTAATTATTGTTGGTGGCGGTATCGCAAACGCTGATGATCCAAAAGCTGCTGCTAAACAATGTCGTGATATCGTAGATGCAAATGCATAGTCATTTTCACTTAATATTAGATGAGATTAAACAAACATTAGCTAATATCAGTGAATCAGAAACAGATAAATTTTTGGAAGTGCTGATGGATGACTCAGCCATTTTTGTAGCGGGTAAAGGACGTTCAGGTCTAGTAATGAATAGCTTTGCCATGAGATTAAATCAATTAGGTAAACAAGCATATGTCATTGGTGAAACGACTACGCCATCTATCCAACCAAATGATGTATTTGTAATAGCATCAGGTTCGGGTTCTACAGCGCATTTAAAATTACTTGCTCAAACAGCCAAAGACAAGCAGGCATATGTTTTATTATTGTCAACAACACCAAAATCTCCAATTGCTACAATTGCAGATTTAACAATTGTATTGCCTGCTGGCACGAAATATGAGGTCAAAGGGTCTCAACAACCACTAGGAAGCTTGTTTGAACAAAGTAGTCAAATTTATTTAGATAGCATGGTACTAACGATGCAAGAAATATTAAAAGTAAATGAAACTACAATGCAAGACAATCATGCTAATTTAGAATAATAGAGACATATTTATATTGCTTTACACATAAGTACAACCCACTACAATCAAATTATAGTGGGTTGTTTTTATATGTTTTAATAAAAGACGATACCTAAGAGCAATCCAATTAATACAATAGCCCATGATGGGCATTTAAAAAACATTAATAACACAAACAATGCAGTCGCTAATACAAAATCCAATTCTTTATTAATTGTTGACGTCCATATAGGATTATAGAATGCTGCAATTAAAATGCCGACTACGCCTGCACTAATCCCTTTTAAAAATCCATCAGCATATACATTAGATTTAATAGTGTCCCAAAACGGCAAAATACCAAATAATAAAAGAAATGCCGGTAAAAATATAGCAACGGTAGCTAATAAACCGCCTGAAATGCCTGTAATAGATGTCCCTATATAAGAGGCAAATGTAAATAATGGACCTGGAACAGCTTGTGCCGCAGCATAACCAGCAATGAAATGATCTGGAGATATAAGTGCTTGCGGTACAAATTCTTTTTCTAAAAGTGGTAAAACGACATGTCCTCCGCCAAATACTAAAGAACCAGAGCGATAAAAGCTATCAAACATTTTGATCCAAATATTGTTAGTCAGCGAACTGGCTATTGGTAACATAATTAAAAGTGTTATGAAAAGTGTGATAGAAATTACCCCAAGTCGTTTAGGTAAATGAAATAACTTTTCACGACGACCAGCAGGTTGAATAGAATTAGGCTTTAAGAATAGAAGGCCATAAATTCCTGTGATGACTAATGAAATAACTTGTATGAATATGTGATCAATTAATAAAGACATGAATAATACAAAAATAGCTAATGTAATTGTAGGTTTTGAGTTTGTTAATTTTTTACCCATGCCGAGAATAGCTTGAGCAACAATAGCTACAGCTACCAGTTTTAAACCTTGGAGCCAGCTAAAATCCGCCTCACTATTTGTAAAGATGAGTGAAAATAGCATAAGTATAATAATAGAAGGAAAAGTAAATCCAATAAATGATATAATTCCACCCATCATCCCGCCACGCACGGTTCCTATACCAATGCCAACTTGGCTACTTGCTGGACCAGGTAAAAATTGACATAAAGCTACTAAATCAGAGTACTCTTTTTCATCAAGCCATTGTCTTTTTTTGACGTACTCATCATAAAAGTAACCTAAGTGAGCTGTTGGGCCACCAAAAGACATTAAACCTAATTTTAAAGAAACCAGAAAAATATGTAGATATTTTGCCATTAATACGCTCCTTATAATTTATTTATCATGGTGAGGATATTGTCATTGCTTTTGAAAAGTTTTCGTTAAATTGTGAGCATTGATGAATTTGCCACACATGGATAGGGCACACTATTACAAAAGATTAAAATTAAACGTGTACACATTTAATATTCACTTTTTAAAATGCCAAAAACTAATGTATCTCTATAGCTACCATCTTTCAATAATGTATCTTGGCGTAATACAGCTTCATGTTCCATGCCTGCTTTTTGTAATACAATACGTGCAGCAATATTTTTTGAGTCCATAGCGCCCCATATTCTATTAAGTTTTAAGACTTTAAAACCATATTTTACGATTGTTGCTACCATATCTGTAGCAATGCCATGATTCCAATATTTAGGATGTACAATATAGCCAATTTCAGCACTATTATTCGCCTTATCGATTAAAAGCTGAAAAGTTCCAATCACTTTATCAGTATCAGGATTGACGATGACATTATAAATCCAGTGAGAATCCTTATCTAGAACCTTTTTGATAAATCCTTCCGTATCCTCATAACTTTGAACATCCCAGGTTTGGTACTGTGTAACTTCAGGAAGTGAATGTAATTCATTGATGTCGTTTATATCTGTATCTTTTAAATCTCTGGAATAAAAATCCATTATTATCTCTCCTATATATTAATTTTATTCATTTGTCCATTTAGACGATAGCGTATATAAATTATTGTCCATACCACACACTAAATATCATTATTTGAACACATTTTACGCTAGTAGTCTTGAGATATAACATATAATTGATAGAGTTATTTGATGATTCAAAAAACTTTATAGTTATATGTATTATTTAAACATTTATATGCCCTGTTGGATATAGGAAAAGTATAATCAATTGGGATGAAATAGATTTCTATATTTCAATAAAATCTGTTTTTCAGTTACTATAAAATTACTTCATTTAACAAAGCCTAGTGATTCATAAAGTGATTATTATTAATACCATTTGTAACATTATTAAAGTATTCTCATTAATGAACTAGAAAGATAATAATTATAAAAGAGGCGATATTTATGGATATCTCAATAGTAGAAACAACGGTATTCGCATTGACTAAAAATGGGGGTAACCCTTGTCCTGTTGTCTTAAATGCAGATGACTTATCAGCTCAGCAAATGAAGTCTATAGCAAAAGCACAGGGTGTTGAAATTGGTTTTATAACAGCGTCAGAACATGATGACTGTGATTTTCAATTTAGATATTTTGTGCCGAATAATGAAATGGAAATGTGCGTACATGCTACGATAGCGTGTGCGACGGTATTAGTTCAACAACATAAGGTTCATAAAAATAAATTGCTAATTGAAACTTTGGCTGGAAAGATTCTGTTAGTGATACATAAAAACAATGGCAGAATAATGGTAGAGGTAGAACAACTTTTACCTAAAATTGCGACAGTAAATCCAACAAAAGCTGAAGTAGCGAATGTATTAAATATTAATATTGAAGATATTGATGATTTTCCAATTAAAAGTATTTCAACTTCACGTTATAAAACGTTAGTGAAATTGAAGTCTAACGATGTATTACAAGCATTGTGCCCTGACTTTGAGAAACTTTGGAAACTCTGTGATCAATATCAATCGACAGGGTTCTATCCCTTTACTCAATCTACGCATAAGAAAAATACCTTTTCGGCAAGACAGTTTCCTAATAGCACGGGTTATAATGAAGACCCAGCGACAGGTGTTGCAGCTTCAGCGTTAGGTATATATTTAGAGTTATTTGATTTAGTTAATATACAAGGTGACAATATTTATATTACTCAAGGTGAAGCAATAAAACGACATAGTGAAATTATGGTCAAATCTAGGATTACGGAAAGTAATACACTACAAAATAGTGTATTAGGAGAAGCGGTTATACTTTAATTTAATGCATTTTAGAAAGCTAGACGCAAAATAAAAAAGCTACCATTGAGGCAGCTTTTTTATTTTTCTAATATTACTTAACAAAATCTTCTGCTGTTGTAACTTCAGCATACCCGAAGCCTAACGCACTTATAAATGAATAATGTACATCTTGTGCACTGATAATGTGATCGTTATGTGTGAGTTCACTTGAAGCACATGCATCTTCAATTAATGTGACGCCATAACCTAAATCTGCTGCAGCTCTGACTGTAGCATCAATACACATATGTGTCATCATACCTACAACGACAACATGATCTATATTTTTCTCTTGCAATTTTTCTTGTAAGTCCGTGTTAACGAAGCTATTCGGTAACTGTTTATTAATGATTGTTTCACCATCAATAGGTTTCACTGCCTCATGAATTTCGATGCCTTTAGTATTTGGAGCAAAGAAACCAAATGAGTCATCAGGAGCAATATGTTGAATATGGAAAATATTTTCACTATGATTTGATCTAAACCATGTTAAAACTTTTTTCGCGTTATTAGCTGCATTTTCAGGATTATTTAACGAATTTTTCCCATTTGGAAAATAATCTTCTTGAATATCTACAATAATTAAAGCTGTATTCATATTTATACACCCACCTTATAATTTATAGTACAGTTGTCATGTTAGAGTAAAAACAACCTATTATCAATATAGCCGTGAAACAACTTAGTGCTTAAAACTTTATTCATGAAAGGATATTAAAATGAAATTAGATAACATAGACATTCAAATTTTAAATCTTTTGACTGATAATGCACGAATGCAATGGAAAGATATCGGTGAAACGATTCATATGTCAGGACAAGCTGTAGGAAATCGGATTCGACGAATGGAAGAAGAAGGGATTATTAAATCCTATACATTGAACATCGATGAGGACAAATTGAATGATGATATATTAGGCTTTTTAACTATGTATATGAATTCAGCGCATCATGGGAATTTTATTGATTTCATAAATATGAGCCATGATATCTTAGAGGCACATAGAATCTCAGGTGAAGGATGCTATCATTTAAAGTTCAGAGTGAAAACAAAAGTACAATTAAATGATTTATTACAGAAACTCTTAGCTTATGGTAATTATTCGCTCAATATTTCTGTGCACCAACTCAAAACTAACCATAAATTTATAGAGAATGATGGTTTAGACAATGCAAAATAGAACCTCAACATCATCGTTGAGGTTCTATTTTTTAACTAAGAAATAATTTCTACAACGATTATTCTGGGTGATTGTGTATATGTTATAAAAGGGAAAACGTTAATATTAATTAATAGTTAGAAGATATGAATCATATTATTTAGTCTTAATAGTTGAAATATGGAGAAGAATCTTTTATATTTAGGTTACAAAATAACTATTTTGTAACCTAAAGGAGGAGTTTGATGACACAGTTTAAATTACCTGAAAATGAATATTTAAAAGTCGGAAGCACTGAATTTGCATATAAAAAATTGGGAACAGAAGAAGGCATACCACTTGTTTTTATTATTCACTTTAGAGGAACGATGGAAAATTGGGATCCCTTAATGTTAGAAAATATTGCTAAAGAACGCCCAGTGATTTTGTTTGATAATGTTGGCGTAGGATATACAAATGGAGAAACGCCGAGCACTATTGATACGATGGCGGAAGATACGTATCAATTTATAAATGGTCTTGGATATCAACAAGTTGATATATTAGGATTTTCAATTGGAGGTATGGTTGCGCAATCGCTAGTCATTCATCATCCAGATTTAGTAAGAAAGTTAATATTATCAGGTACTGGTCCTGCTGGTGGAATTGGCCCATCACATCCTAAAATGGAGGAAATGATGTATAAATCAGAGGGGTCTAAAGAAGATGCGATTGAAACGTTTTTATTTCTTTTTTATCCACAAACAGAAAAAGGACGTGAATTGGGTAAACAATCACTAAACAGAATTTTTTCTCAAAAAACCAAGGACAGTACGTTACAGGTAAGAGATGCGCAGTTAGCGGCAATTGCTCAATGGACAAATGACAAGTTTGATCATGCTAAAATACAACTGCATAATATAGAAAATCCTACGTTAGTGATTAACGGAGACAATGATATTATGGTTCCTACTGAAAATAGTTTTATGTTAAGTCAAAATATACCGGATGCGCAGTTAATTATATATCCTAATGCAGGGCACGGACATCTATTTCAACACCCTGTAAGATTTGCGAGTCATGTAAATACATTTTTAAATGAATAATAAAATAAGCGATGATTATTAATCATCGCTTATTTTATCCATTGTATTTTATTTTATCCATTGTATTTTATTTTATCCGAAATGGTTTCAAAGCATAAATTGTAGCCTAGATGACACCATGTTTTTTAAATATTGGAACGATAAACATCGAAAATGCTTAAAATCGCCTTCTGTCTTATATAAATGGTCTATTTTATTGTTTCTAATGATAATATTCATTAAGCCCAAGTGCTTGTTTATTTTTTAAGGCTCATAAATTGCTGGATGAGTAATTTGCTAATGATGAAGTGATTTTAGAAAGAGAAGAGATACTTCGAATATTCGAGTTTCTTGAATGCGTAAATGAACAGTATCAGTGATGAAACAGTGAGTTATTTTATAGTAACGCATATTATTAAAATATAGAGAGGTGTGTCTAAATGAAAGCTGTACAAATTGAAAAATATAATAAAAATTTAGAAGTAAAGGTTAGAGACATAGAGGTTCCAGACATTAAGCCTAACGAAGTATTAGTGAAAGTTGCTTATGCAGCTATTAATCCTTTAGAAAAGTTGATTATAACTGGAAGTGTAAAATTAATACAAGATTATAAAATGCCTGTAACTTTAGGAAATGAATTGACAGGTGTTGTTACTAAAATTGGTAGTGAAGTAGAAGATTATCATCTAGGAGATGAGATTTACAGTCGACTACCAATCGATAAGATAGGTGCATTTGCAGAATATGTTGCAGTGCATGCAAATGCAATTTCTAAATTACCAAACAATTTAAGTCTTAAAACAGGAGCAGCAGCGCCATTAACAGGTTTAACAGCATATCAAGCAATTACAGAAGAATTACAGGCTGAATCTGGAAAGACGTTATTTATTCCAGGTGGATCGGGTAGTTTTGGTCAAATGGCTGTTCCAATAGCGAAAAATTTAGGTTTAAAAGTAATTGTTTCTGGTAGTCCAAGGTTAAGAGAACAATTTATCGCAAAAGGTGTAGATCAATGTATAGATTATAAGAGTGAAAATTATTGGGACACTTTATCGAATGTGGATTATGTGATTGATACCCTAGGTGCTAACGAATTTGATAAAGAATTATCCGTAATGAAACCAGGAGGAACAATAGTCAGTTTAATTAATGCGCCCAATAAGCACTTTGCTGAAAAAAATGATTTCTCAATGTTTAAGAAGACGTTATTTGCAATTGCAGGTAAAAAATTTGATAAAAAAGCCAAACAAAAATCTATAGATTATCGCTTCATTTTTGTACGTTCTGATGGTGAACAACTGAAAGCACTAAGTAAAATTATCGAAAGTGATCACATTATCCCAGACGTAGATGATCAAGTATTTACAGTAAACGAAATCAACAAAGCATTAGACTACACATTTAATCATCATACAAAGGGTAAAGTTTTATTAAAAATTGATGAGACACAAGGAGACATCTAATGATGAAACCATTAATATATCAAAATGTACCTAATGAATTTGTAACATCTAAAAAAAACACACAATTCGCCTACAGAATTTTAGGACAAGATAATAATAAAACACTACTATTACTGACACATCTAGCTGCGACGATGGATAATTGGGATCCGAAGCTTATTAATACTTTAAGTGAAAAATATAGAGTGATTGTATTTGATAATAAAGGGATCGGGTTATCTAAAGGAAAAGTTCCTAACACGATAGAAGAAATGGCAGAAGAAGTTTTAGAATTTATAGATGCAATGCAATTGAATGCCATTAATGTTCTAGGACTTTCGATGGGTGGAATGGTTGCTCAAGAACTAGTGAAAATTGCTTCTGAAAAGATAGATAAGCTCATCTTAGTAGGGACAGGACCAAGAGGTGGAGAAGGTATAGAAAAAATCATTCCAATTGCTAATAAATTAACCTTCAAAGCGATACTTCACGCTAAAGATCCTAAGTATTATTTATTTTTCAACCAAGATGATATTGGAAAAACTAAAGCAACTGAATATCTTAAAAGGTTAAAAGAAAGAAAAATAAACAGAGATAAAAAAATAACGTTACCTTCATACATCAAACAATTAAAGGCGATAAAAAAATGGGGTAATGCGAATAGAGAGTCTTTAAATTATATTGATATGCCTACGCTCATTGTCAACGGAGACAATGATAAGATGGTGCCTACTCAAAATAGCTTTGTGTTGGCAGATGACATTTCATATTCAGAGATAAAGATATATCAAAACGCTGGACACGGTTCTTTATTCCAAGAGCCAATAGATTTTTGTAAAAGTGTAAATGAATTTATAGGAGAGTGATGGTTTGTTAGTAAGCCTTGTTTTCATGGATTCTCTACTCATTCTAAACATACACTTACAGCATTGATTTTACAATAGTATTTAATTTTTTATTAAGCATACTCTAATCGGGGTGTTATGATTTAATTAGATAAATAAAAAGCGTAATATACATACTAGAATATGATTGAATGAGGTAAACAAGTTAATTAAGGGGACTGATAAAATGAATTCGCTAGCCAAAATAACTGCACATGGTTCATATGTACCAGAAAAAATTATGAATAATCAAGATTTTGAAAAAATTGTAGAGACTTCAGATGAATGGATACAACAAAGAACCGGTATTGAAGAAAGAAGAATTGCAAATGAAGATGAGTATACAAGTGATATCAGTTATAAAGCCGTTCTTGATTTACAAGAAAAGTATCAAGTAGATATAAGTGATGTAGATATGATTATCAATGCCACGTTAACACCAGATTATAAAACGCCAAGTGTTGCATCATACGTACAAGCTAAATTAGGTTTGAAAAATGCAGGAGCCCTTGATATTAATGCTGCTTGTGCTGGATTTACATATGGTCTGAATATAGCGAATGGACTGATTACTTCTGGACAAAATAAGAAAGTATTAGTTATAGGAGCAGAAACATTATCAAAAATTACTGATTACACCGATCGAGGTACTTGTATCTTATTTGGGGATGGTGCAGGTGCATTTTTAGTAGAGTATAGTGAAGATGAGACTAGCTTTATAGCCAGTAGTGCTGGGTCAGATGGAGATAAAGGGCATAACTTATATAGCTCGGAATTATCGGAAACAATGTTTGGTGAGGATTTAGAAAATCCAGGTTATATTGTTCAAAATGGTCGAGGCGTATACAAATGGGCTGTTGGAAATGTACCAAAAATTATTGAAGCAACTTTAAATAAAGCTAACTATAAAAAAGAAGCTTTATCTTGGTTTGCGCCTCATAGTGCCAATGCTAGAATGATTGAATCCATATGTGATAGATCAGGTATAGAAAGAGACAAAGCATTGATGAGTCTTAAATATTACGGGAATACGTCTTCTGCAACTATTCCACTATCTATAGATTTAGCAGTAAAAGAACAGAAACTTAAAAAAGGTGATTTAATTTTAATGGTAGGATTTGGGGGAGGCTTGGCCTATGCTTCCACTTTAATTAGATGGACTATATAAAAGGTTATGTTTAGATAAGTAAAGATAAAGTTTTAAATAATTAAGAGACTCCTTTTTGAAAAAGGGGTCTCTTTTGATATATTTTCTGATAATCATTGTAATGATGTGAGGTTAATTAACGTAAATTAGTATTAAAAATATTATCATGTTACTTTCGAAAAAATACTTCCTGTACTGAAATATATTATGAAAGTAGGAATAAATATGAAGATATTAACCGACTTACGTGAAAAGAAACAACTAAGTATTTCAAAACTTGTGATTTTATTGAATGAAAAATATGGAAAATGCTATCAAAATTATCAAATTTTTAACTGGGAAAACGGGCATAAGCGAATACCACAACAAGATTTAGAAATTTTATGTGATTATTATGAATATCCTTTGGAAAAGATAAATTAGAATATAGTTTGTTGATAACATTGAAAAACTAAAGCGAGAATTACCGAAAAGTACGAGGATACTTAAACCCTTTGTTACTAGTACAAAATGACCTTTTGAAACATTTTAAAGACTCCTTATTGAATAAGGAGTCTTTTCTAATATAATCTCCCACCAATCAATGATAACGATTAAATAGGAGTAGTTAATTATAATATGGTTATATGTAATGTATTTCTTAACATTTGAGTACGGATTAAGTTATTGGTTTACATCTACTACTTTAAACTGCTGACAAACTAAATCTATATCAATTGAAAAATCTAAATTAAATGAACTGAGTTCCTTACGAAAGAATCTCTCATGCTCATCATACCAATACTGATAACTTAAATCTCCTTCACCTTCTAAAGCTGCAAATGCTTCAGTCACTTCATTCATTGGCGTAATATCAATTTGGGTGTATTGTATAATACATGCTGGTTCATTTTTACCATTTAAAACAATGTTATATTGTCCTTCAACAGGTATATCTTCACCTTCAATATCATGTAGACATTTTGCTGAACAAGTTGCTCTTTTCACACCTCGAATAACCAATTCTACTAATTCATTTCCCATTACTTCTGATCCATCTCCAAACATCCATGCTTCAGGTAGATTATCTGATAAGTTATATTTCTCTCTAAAACTTTCCCAATATTGTTTTATAGTTTCCATTATTAGCCTCTTCTCTTAGAATATCTATTTGTATGAAGTTATAGAGATCCTCTTTAATTACTTTATGTATATGTGTTTCTTCTAATACATCCTAGATTCACTCGATATTTTCATCATTCTAATATTGTCAGAACATGTTGAAAAACCTCTTCTATTAGAAATTGTAAAACACTATTCGCCTACTAGTCACTTAGCGTTCTGCAACTGCCTCCAGAACCATATCTATTCATTTTTTTATTACCAGGCTTAACTAATAAATATAAAATATACAATGAAACTACACCTGCAATAACTACACCAAATATGCTAGCAATAAATGTAGTACCTAGTAGACCAAATTCTTCAAAACTAATAGTCGCAAATATAATACCTAAAACAAATATTACTGCTGCAGCTTTAGTGATAAAACCGCCAATATAGTATAGTATCGCAAAAATCATTGAACGATTTGAATCGTGTAAACGTCTGGTCATGACAGTAAAGTATGGTATAAGCGTTATAAGACCAAAGATACTACTTAAAGTACCTACAGAAAAAACTCCCAAAATAGAAGTGATTAAAAAATTAATCCAAAAAGGATGCCAAAATTCAGAACGAGTGGACCTCCCATTAATATCTAAGCAACGTTTCCAAAAATTAAAATAGCTGCTAATAAGATTTGATGATTTATTCATATGTCCTCCTAGAATACAAATTATATTTTAAAAAACTATATAATTTAAATGATAGATATAATTTTTTGATAAGTAAATAGGTAAAAAAGAAATGAAATAACTAGTTCTAACAATATGAAAAATATCGTTATCAATCTAATATGAAATTCACTTTTTCAATTATTATTTTTGAATATTTTCAGAAAGGGAAAGTAAATGTCGACAAACTTATGGAATTAAAGTAGTAAAATAAAAAGTGTATTAATTGTTATAATATTTAAAGTAGCGGTATTACAAGACAAACCTTATATAGGAATATAAATGAACACAACAATACATTAGAACATTTTGCCGGTTTAAGTACAAAATTTTTTATAAATAAACTTAAAAATGACAAATCTCCTCTTTGTATTAAAGAAGAGACGGTTGTTTATAATTTTAAAGCCTCTATTATCCATATCGATAATAGAGGCTTAAATCCACACTTTTAAGGTAACTACTTATATTTGTTGCTCAAATTTATTATCCAATGTTTATTTGCATCAATTTTTTATCTTTGTCAAAGTACGCTGTGTATGAACCATCATTTGTCGCGTATTTTACGAATGTACCATTACCATGCTCGCCCCCGTTAGTGACACCTTCATCAATTATTTTATTAGACATATGTGCTTTTTTAAATGTTGCTTTAGATACTGAGTCTGGTTTAGTTGCGAAAGAAATTAGAATCACTTCATTATCACTATTAAACTCTACAGTTGTATCATAAACCTGTTTCATATGATCATAATCATAGTCACTGTTTGTGTCTACTTTATATCCATTGATTGAGACATTATCATATTTTAAAGCACGTACGAAGTTATAATCTTGTGTGAATGAAGGGTCGTATGTTGTGTACCCTTCATAGTTGTACCATGGCGTTTCAGCTTTTAAATTTGCACCACTTTCATTATTTGCGCCACTGGCACCACCTTCACCGTGACCCCATTTTTGAACTTGTTCAGCTGCTTGTACATCTGGGCTACCAGTCGTAAGATATGCTGCAGAAGAGCCTAAGACAAGCGTTGATACTACGACAGTTGCTGAAAGTAATTTCCCTACTTTACGCATAATAAATCACTCCTCAATTTTTTGAGTCCCTCTTGGCTAAGTAATTATAAATGATTTACACAGTTCAAACTGATATTTATAACTATCAACATGATCCATATTCGCAAGTGTATTACATATTATTTATAAACAAATGTCCTGTTAGAAGATTGTGAACTGTGAAAAGGGCTGATGAAGCTTGTTAATACAATTATAGAAAAGAGAGTCATGTGATTAGTAGTATTTGACTGACCACTCCTCGTTTTTGTAGTTCCTTATTAGTAAAAGTGTAATTATTCACCTTAAGCATACGCCTATTTCTTATAAATGCAAAAAGATACACATTATTAATGAGAATTTATATCACAATTTAAATTTAAAGTTATTTTTTAGCGTAATTATAGCTCTTTTGATTGAGGGATAAAAATTAAAAATAAATTTTATAATTTTATCAATAAAGGGTAAAGAGAATATATATTTTCTATAACATAAGGGGATGAGTACATTATGAAATATCGTGAATTAGGCAATACTGGCATGATGATTAGTGAAGTGAGTTTTGGTACATGGGCAATTGGAGGCGCATGGGGTGAAACGAATGATGAAGAAGCTTTAAAAGCTTTATCATATGCAATTGATCAAGGCGTTAACTTCTTTGATACCGCTGACGTATATGGCGATGGACATAGCGAAGCATTACTAGCTAAGGCTACTGAAGGCAAAGAAGATGAAATCTATATTGCAACTAAATTTTGTAGGCAAGGAGATATTGCTGATCCACAAAATTACAGCTACGAAACAGTAAAAGCATACTGTGAAGATAGTCTAAAACGATTAAATAGAGATTCAATTGATTTATTTCAAATCCATTGTCCTGCTACTGACATTTTAAAAGATGGCAGTGTCTTTAAAGTGTTAGATCAATTAACAGAAGAAGGGCTAATACGACATTATGGAGTCAGTGTGGAGTCAGTTGAAGAAGGGTTAATTTGTTTAGAATATCCTAATGTAGCAAGCTTACAGATTATCTTTAATATGTTCCGACAAAAGCCATTGGAAAAGTTAATTCCTAAAGCTTATCAACAGGGGGTAGGTATCATTGCGAGAGTACCACTTGCGAGTGGTTTATTAACAGGTAAGTTTACATCTGAAACTAAATTTTCTGAGGATGATCATCGTAAATTCAATGAAAATGGTGAATCCTTTAATGTAGGTGAAACATTCTCAGGGTTAGGATTTCAAAAAGGTGTTGAACTAGCTAACCAGTTACAATGGATTGGAGAAGATCGTCCTTCTATGGCAAGCGCGGCATTAAAATGGATTTTAGACTATAAAGAAATCTCTTGCATTAATCCAGGATTTAGAAATATAAAGCAGGTGAAACAGAACTTAGCTACATTAGACACTAAATCCTTCACAGAAAGCGAAAAATTAGAGATTGAAAACTTTTATAAAGAAAAAGTAGCAGATTTTATAAGAGGGACTTACTAAAACATTCATGTAGACACAGCTATACAAATAATAATTTTTATAAGAGAATTATAATTAAAAAAAGCACCAAACTACAAAGCGTAGTTTGGTGCTTTTTATGATAGTGATTTAAACAGTAACAACGTTAGTAGCTTGTTCGCCACGTTGTCCTTCAGTGATGTCAAATTCTACTTTTTGACCTTCTTCTAAAGATTTGTAACCTTCAGCAGCTATGCCTGAGAAATGAACGAAAAGATCGCTTCCGTTTTCTCTTTCGATGAAACCAAAACCTTTTTCTGCATTAAACCATTTTACTGTACCGTTATTCATAATAGAATACCTCCACGTGCTTTTGCACATAATATTTGTAACAAATTCATAATTAAAAAAGAGGATATTCTGAAAAAAATACACTACAATTAAATTCACGAGCTTTTATTACGTTAGATTAACTATACACTATATATTTCGATAAGTATAGTTTTATTTATATTTACCACTTTAATGTTCAACTACTATATAGTATAAAACCGAGCATTACAAAAAACTTTAGTTATGTTTTCTTTTACTCGCACGTGTCTGTAATGGATTGAATAACATTAATAAACGCAGTGAATGATTAACTTGGTTTGTGAAATATAAAGTTAATCATTCAGTCATAACTGAAGAAGATTTAAGTATGCCTATAAATAAAAGTATAAGATATTTATGTAATTAAGAAGTATAAACACAGAGAAGGTTTTTATAATGAATTTCTCCAATGAATTTCAGATTTAATAACTGTTTGAACCTTTAAATCAACAAGTGGAGTTCCATTCAATATTTGGTCAAGACATTTTGCTACGGTTTCCCCAATCAATTTAGAAGGTTGATTGATACTCGTAATACCTGGACTAATGATTTCAGTAACATTAAAGTCGTCAAATCCAGTCATGCCTATATCATCAGGTATAGTTAAATGATTGTCATTCAGTAGTTTGATTGTGTCCATTAACACAGTACCATTTAGTGCAAAGATTACTGTCTTACCCGTTTTAGATATTTTTGTAATTTGGTCGATATCTAAATAATGCGATTCGTCTATTTCTATGAGCTTTACGTTGAGTTGATTTAACCTAGCGACATCGACTATAGTGTTGTAGCGTTTTTCCCTAGTATTCACGCGATGGATTGGTTGGGAAACGACAATGACATTTTTATAATGTTTTTCAACTATGGATGACATGACTTTTGTAACAATTGACTCGTTATCTGTTGTGATTGATGCCCAAGGACTATCTTCTATTTCACGATCTACTAAGACCATAGGTATTTGATTATTAGCGATAAATTGGTAATTTGTAGAATTATCATTAGATGGTTGAATAATAATACCTTCCACATTTTGATCCACTAATTTTTGAAGTATTTTCTGTTCTTTTATCTCTGAATTTGCTGCTTCCACAATAATTAAATGGTAATTGGTATGTTCAAAATATTGGCTGATACCCTTAAGCAGTAATGATGAATACATATTAGAAATATCAGCGACGACGACGCCAATTAAGTTGCTTTTTCTAGTAGTTAGAAATTGTGCTTGCTTACTCGGACGATAATTTAAAGTTCGAATTGCTTTTCTGATTTTCTCTCTCGTGTCTGCTGACATCTTTTGATGGTTGCCGTTAATGTATTGGGACACAGTTGATTTCGAAACGCCTACAAATTTTGCCACGTCAGAAATAGTTGTTTTTTTCTCCATTATACGTTCAATCCTTCCAATGGAATCTCTATTAATCATATCAAATTTTAACATTGTTGTTTGAAAAAGACTAAATGTAAGCGTTGACATTAATAGTAAACCGGTTTACTATGATAATTGAGTTTAGAAAACCGGTTTACCAAATTCGAGATAAAGGGCTGATGATATGAATAGTAATGGTTTAGTTTTTAACATGCTTGTTGCTCAAGAGAAAATAAATTTTGGATTAACACAACTTGAATTATTCGACTATATTGTCGACATGGGTTTTAACAATATTGAACTTAGGAGAGAGTATTTTAAGGATATTGATAGCGAAATTACAGCTATTACTAAATTTTGTGAGAGAAATAAAATTACAATTTTTTATAGCGTACCAGATGCTATTTTTTTAGACAGTGGGAAATTGAATCCTGCTATTTCACAATATTTTGATGAAGCAAAAAAGCTTAAAGCGACACATGTAAAAATGACGATTGGTAATTACCAAGAGAAATCACAGTTACGGAATTTAAAGATGATTAATCAACAAGCATTTAATTTTATGGTTGAAAATGATCAAACGCAACAGTCAGGAAAGATAAACAACATTTTATCTTTTTTAAATGATACGACTGCGATAGGTCTCAATATTGGTTACACATACGATTTAGGGAATTTTCGCTATGTTGGTGAGAGTGAAGTCACAGGTGCAGAAGTTTTGAAACCTTATATTAGCTATATCCATTTAAAGAATGTGTCACAAGTGCATGATAAATTAGTTGCAACATCATTAGATCGGGGCGATATCGATTGGAAACAAGTACTGTCACGTTTATCTAAAGATGTACCGGTTGCATTGGAATATCCTTCGAACCAAAAAGTAGAAATTTTAACAGATAAACAGTTAATCGAGGTGTTTGGATATGGAAATTAAGAAAACAAACGTAGATGCAGAAAAATTTGCTTATAAATTTATGGAATCTATTCAGAGAAAAGTGAGTAATTCTGAAGATATCGAAAAATCAGCAAAAGAAGCATTGGCAGCGTATCTCACTGCATACTATGTGGCGTTAGATTTCAACAATCTTGAAAATTCATTTTTTTATGAAGAAAAGAAAAAAAGAAATATATCAACATATCAAAGAATATTAAGGGAGTTAAATAAATACTAGGTGGTGGGGATATGGGTGCAGCAATCACTGGCATATTATTATTAATAACGTTTGTATTATTTGTAATTTTTGTTATGCGTGGCGGGAACTTAACCTTAGGATTTTTGGTTATGGCTATATTTTGGACAATTATCGGCCTTGTGCCATTAAACGTTGCTATAAAAGAAATATATACAGAACCTGTTCTTAAATATGGGAGTACAATTGTGAATATTATATTTGGGTCATGGTTTGGACGTGTATTAGTTGATACAGGTATAGCTGGGAGTATTAGTAGACGTACACAAACAGTTGGTAATAGATATCCTGTAGTAGCGACAATACTTATATCCTGTGTACTTGCTTTAATTTTTTCGAGTTCTTATGGTGTTGGTTCAGCTATAGCTATTGGTGTTATTATTTTTCCAATCATGTATTCAATTGGCGTACCTAAACATATAGCGGTTTTAGTGTTTACTTTGTCGATTGGTGCAGCGATGTATATAAACAATGTTTTGTTTGTGCAATTCCAAGTCTTTTTTCCAAAAATAGAATGGGGATGGAGATATCAAAAATTTGGTTTTATAGCGATGCTTGTACAAATGGCTATTACCATTATATTTATCTTATTTAATCGCAAGAAAATTCAAGATGGTAAATCTAAGTTAGTTATTTCAGAAGACGAATCCTCTGAAGTGAAAGAAGTGTCACCATGGACATACTTACTTCCGATATTACCAGTAGCTTTAAATATTACTTTAGGTTGGGACGCAATTCCCGCGTTGTTTATTTCAATATTAATTGCCTTGTTAGTTACAGGTAACATGCGCACTTATACAGGTTTAATTAAAATGATTAACAATACAGCATATAACGCAATTAGTGATATTGCAGGATTAATTATTATGCTATTTGTGTTAAATATGTTCCAAGCCTCTGCGGTTCATGCAATGGCAGATTTCAATGATGTATTTAAATCAATCATTCCCAATAATACATTATTGTTAACAATAATTATGATTTTCCTAGCACCATTAGCATATTTTAGAGGGCCGCTATTCTTGTATGGCGCGGGTGCTGCTACTGCAAGTATTTTTGTTAGTACGGGTTTATTTGATCAGTATTTTTTATATGGATTACTCGTTGTACCTTCCATGGTCGGTATTTCAGCTTGTATTACACAATCGTGGAATCTTTGGGCGGTTCAATACAATGAATTAGATACGAAAACGTTTCTAATTACAGGTTTACCTTGGATATGGATAGCAACGGCAATTAACTTGTTCTTAGCGTACTTTATATTATGAGGAGAGATGACACATGAGCAAATTTATTACAATTGGTGAACCCATCGCATTATTTGGTGCAGATGATATGGATAAAAGTTTAGAAGATGCTACAACATTCACGAAATATTTGGCAGGTGCAGAAGTTAACGTTGCAGTTGGCGTATCACGTCTAGGACATAGTACGCAATATATTACACGACTTGGCAATGACCCTTTCGGTAAATTTATTGCTAAATCATTAAAAAAAAATAACATTGGAACGAATTACATTGAAAGTACAGATGATTATTGGACAGCGTACCAATTAAAAAATCGTGTGAGTAAGGGAGATCCAGATATACATTACTTTAGAAAAGGATCTGCTGCAGCACATTTTGATAAAGCAATATTAAACACCATCGATTGGACAGATATAGAACACGTACATTTATCTGGTATCTTTCCAGCTATTTCATCAGAAGCATTATCTACGTTTAGACTGCTGATTGAACTTTTAGATCAAAATAAAATAACATCAACATTTGATCCTAATTTACGCCCTCAATTGTGGGACTCTGAAAAGCAAATGTGTGAGACTATTAATGATTTAGCCAAGCATGCAGATATTATTTTGCCAGGTATCAATGAAGGAAAGGTACTGATTGGTAGTGATGACCCTGAAGTCATTGCGGATTTTTATTTAAACCAAAGTGACAAAACAAGTACAGTTATTGTGAAACTAGGAAAAGATGGGGCGTATTTAAAAGAAAAAGGCACAAAAAGTGGTAAGAAAATAGCAGGACAGAAGGTAGAACAAGTTATTGATACTGTGGGCGCAGGGGACGGCTTTGCAGTAGGAATTATTACAGGATTGTTGGAAAAAATTAGTATAGAAGAAGCAGTACAAAGAGGAAACATCATAGGTGCGCTTGCTGTCCAATCAGCAGGTGATAATGATGGTTACCCCACTAAAAAAGGTTTAGATCTTGTATTGAAGGAGCTTTAAAATGAAATTACAAGTGGCAATAGATCGGATCGCATTAGAAGAAGCAGTAGGGCTTGCGAGAGCGCTTAATGGACATGTTGACATTATTGAAATTGGTACATCATTGATTAAAGATTATGGCAATGTTGCTATAGAAAAAATTAAAGAAGTTGTAACAGGTAGTCAAATACTCGTAGATAGTAAAACAATTGATGAAGGGACATATGAATTTAATCAAGCTTTTAAATATGGCGCGGATATTGTAACGGTTATGGGTGCGGCAAGTTATGAAACGCTGTTAGCATGTTATGAAGTGACACAACAACAGGGTAGCACAATGATGATTGATTTGCTTAATTTAGATCCTACTTATATAGCAAGTATCACTGATTTCCCACAAGCAATATACTTGTTACACAGTTCAGTAGATAAACAGCAAAGTAATCAAGCAGTTAGTGAAATTATGGATTTTAAGCAATTATATGGACATATACAGCATCTGGCAATTGCTGGAGGTGTAGATTACAATGCAACGCAAGCGTTAGCAGCTCAAGGTATCGTTGAAACTGTTGTTGTAGGTTCTAAAATTACGAATTCTGAAAGTCCTATAGACACCGCTAAAAAATTTATGGAGGTACTAAAAGTATGAATACAATAGAAATCATTTTAAATGAAATTCAAGAAGTGATGCACTTAGTAGATGAACAAGAAATTGATGATGTAGCAACAGTTTTAACTAAAGACAAAAGAATATTTGTCGTGGGAGCGGGACGAAGTGGCTTTCAAGGCAAAGGTTTTGCAATGAGGTTAATGCACATTGGCTATCAAAGTTATGTAGTTGGAGAGACAATCACCCCTTCAGTTCAAAAAGATGACGTCTGGGTTGCAATATCAGGGTCAGGAACCACTGAAAGCATAGTAACACAAACAGAAAAGGTAAAGAAATTAGGGGTCCATGTTATTGCGTTAACAAGTGATGCTAACTCTAAATTGGCACAAGTTGCTGATAAATCGATTATCGTACCCGGAGCCACAAAAATGAACACGGGAGTGGAGTCGACACAATTGCTATCTTCGTTATTTGACCAAACAGTGCATATTAGCTTGGATGTATTAAATCAAAAATTAGCCGAACGTGATAATACGTCAAATCAAAGTGCCAATGCGCAGCACACAAATGTAGAATGAAGTATTTAAATAGTGTGGAATATAGTAAAAGAAGGTGATTTAAAGTGAAATCGTTACATGTATTAGCAGAAGTGAAAGACAATCGGTTTATTGCTGTTATTAGAACAAATAATAAACAAAAGTTTATTAATATTGCACACGTACTATTGGATAATGGACTAAAGACGATTGAGGTCACCTTAACAACGCCAAATGCCACTGAGATTATTAAAGAATTATCTCATCACTATCAAGATGCAATCATTGGCGCTGGGACAGTCTTAGATAAAGCATCGGCGCAAGCATCTATAGAAGCGGGTGCAAGGTTTATAGTGAGTCCAGGGTTTGATAAAGCCTCAGCCCAATTCGCTAATACGTATGATATACCTTATATTCCAGGATGTATGACGGTAACCGAAATGATTCATGCAAGTCGATTTGGATGCAATATTATTAAACTATTTCCTGCTAATCAATTTAATTCAAAGGCAATTCAAGATTTTAAAGGTCCATTACCTCAATTGGAGTTTATCCCAACAGGTGGCATTGGTATAAATAATAGCGAGGAATGGCTGGCAGCTGGTAGTTACGCAGTAGGTATAGGAAGTGAAATCACTAAGATTTATGATGAAGCAGGTGCAAGTGAGCTAGAGAAGTATATAAAGAAATTAATGAGTCATAACGAAATATAATGACTTATATTTTTAACTTTTTGATGGGATGATAGATATTGCGTGCTTGAATTATATTTGACGAATAGAATATGATAATAATGTTTGAATTTATGCTGAAAAGATTAAGAGACTCTTCTTTTAATGAGGAGTCTCTTTTAATATGTTTGATGATAATTAGTGACGTAATGATAGTTGTAGAATTGTAGGAAAGCCTATATCTTTTAGACAACTTATGAAGTGAAGGGTATAAAAAATGTCTGAAGACTGAAGGACTAGTAATGAGAAAGGTAGAAATTTTCATTATTAAAAAATAAGAAAAAGGAACTTAAATATTCAAATAACAGCCTAAAGTTTACGAATGAATCAATTGTGAAACATGTAGACTTTAGTAGATACGAAGTGTATAGAAACATTAAAAAGGGCATTAGAAATATTAAGAATTAATATAACAAATTTTAGGATTGGGGAAAATGAAACAGTATATTGTGGATGCATTTGCAGACAAAAATTTTGAAGGCAATCCTGCGGCGGTATGTATTTTAGAAAAGTGGCCAGATGACTTGCTATTATTAAATATTGCCAAAGAAAATAATCTTTCAGAAACAGCTTTTATTTCTAAAGCAGATTGTTTTAAAAAATTACGTTGGTTTACCCCTGGTGGAGAAATTGAGTTGTGCGGACATGCCACATTGGCAACCGCTTTTGTTTTAATAAATTACATTGATACAACAAAAGAAAATGTTACTTTTTCAACACTTAGTGGTGACTTAATCGTCACTAAAAAGAATGGGTTATTTGAAATGGTTTTTCCAGCGTATGATTTAAAACCAGTTGAAATTGAAAATAAGCTTACTCAAGCTATAGGAATAAAGCCTAAAGAAGTATATTTGGGTAGAGATTTATTATGTATTTTAGAAAGTGAACAACAAGTTATTGATTTGGATCCTGATATGGATAAAGTAAAAGAACTAGACGGTTTGCTTTTACAAGTAACAGCACAGGGTTCTGATGTAGACTGTGTTTCAAGAACTTTTGCTCCAAAATTAAACGTAGATGAAGACCCTGTATGTGGATCAGGTCATTGCCATATTGTTCCTTACTGGGCAGAAAAGTTAAATAAAGATAGTATCATAGCATATCAAGCTTCTTCGCGTGGAGGTAAATTATATACTCCATTTGAAAATAGTAAAGTAACATTATCTGGAAATGTAGTCCTATACGCTATTAGTGATTTATACATTTAAAAGTTCACAATAGTTCACCAATTCCAGCTATAACATTGAGCATAGGTTGAATATGATGGTATCATCAGTCGAACAGTATATCCAGAAGTACCACCTAAAGTTATTTATGGGTTAACAGAAAAAGGCAATGACCTTTTACCTATTATTGATATGATGGAAACCTTCGGAAAATATCACGGTGAACAACCTAAAAGTAATAAAGAATAGCTTTAATACTTTCTATAAATAATTGTAGAACATTGTTAAGTAGCATAAGTACTAATTTTAGTACTTGTGCTATTTTTATTGCCTACTTTTAAAATAAATATATAGGGTATATCATTACCAACAAAGCAGTACACAAATCTAATTAAGTCTAAATTATAAGGATGATATAAATATGAAAATCGGTATTATCGGAGCTGGTCCAATAGGATCAACACTATCTAATAAATTTGTTGATAACGGACATACAGTAAAAATTGCAGATGTACGTAGCATAGAACATTTAAATAACAAAACATTCAGTGGACAGGCAGTAGATATAGAAAACGTGATAACAGATATAGACATTTTAATTCTTTCGATTCCTACAAATATTATTCCAGACATTAATAACATCATAGCACTTGTTTCTAAAGATGTTATTGTGGTCGATACTGCTAATTATTATCCATTTCGAGATAATCAAATCGAAGCTATTGAACATGGAACTCCTGAAAGCGTCTGGGTATCACAGCAAATAGGTCGAGAAGTAGTTAAAGCATTTAACAATTTACTCGCATATACGTTAGAAAATAAAGGTGCTTCTCAAGAATCTAAAAATCGTATTGCAATGGCTATCTCAGGAAATCATAGTTCAGCAAAAGAAAAAGTAGCCACTTTAATAAATGAAATAGGCTTTGATGTAGTAGACAATGGGGAATTAACAGATTCATGGAAACACCAACCAGGCACGCCTGCGTATTGTACAGAATTAACGAAAGCGGAATTAGCTCTCGCATTGGAAAAAGCTAACAAGGCAAAGGCTCCAACACTAAGAGATAAAATTATAGAAAACTTTTCCCTTGATTTCACTCATGAAGACACAGTGAATTTGAACAGAAAAATTTATAATGAAAAGTAATCCCTTCATGGAAATAGCAACTTAATTGAATAAACTAGAAAAAGAGGCACAATAAGTCATTGTGCCTCTTTTTCTAGTTTATTCAAATGCTGTTGTATTAATCTCATGCTTATCTAAAAATTGTTCAACTTCTTGCTGTTTATTACCGTTCACATGCGCTTTGTATTTATCATTGATTTTATGTATTGCTTTAACATTTTTTAATTTTTTGTTATCAGAATTAGAATCTTCCATTGTTTCATCCACTTTATCGTTCAACTGATTTATGAATTCATTCGCAGAAGTTACATATGTACTTACTTTTAAACTTCCCTTTTTATATTCCTTCGGCAGTTTATTGCTTTCTATAAACTGTTTGAAATTGCCATCATTCTTATTTGTCAGTTTTGTCAGCTTATTTAATTTCATTTGATCTGTTTCATTTAATTCAGCGTTACTTCGAATTTTTGAAGTATTATCATCTAGTGCATCAAATGTATTTAAATACTTTTTAATGCTTGAGTCCATTTCATTTGCACTAATATTTTCATTCTTTTTTTGACTAGAAAACACCTCTTTGGGAATTTCTGTTGCTTTCGCTTTTTGGTCTGACCCTTTGTTTTCAGATTCTCCATGACTACAGGCAGTTAATAATAAAGCTAACGCAATAACTGATGTGTATTTTATCAATTTCATAGTTCAAAATCCTCACCACAATATAATTTTTATCAAGCATATAGCATATTAATTATATATTCAATAATGTATTACCTGTCAATACAATAAAACATAAAAAATACTATTATTATCACAATAGTATTTCAATAACATAATAATTTTGTTAAACTAAATTTTGTGTCGAAAATTAGGAGGATGCAAATTGGAAATTTTATCCATGGAAAATATTAATAAGAAAATTAAACGGAAACATGTTTTGAAAGATATCACGTTTTCGCTTGAAGAAGGCCATATTATAGGTTTAGTTGGAGGCAATGGTGCTGGTAAAACTACGCTGATGAAAGTTATTTTAGGACTTTCTAACTATCAATCGGGTACTTTCAAAAAAAATATTAGCACAACACATAATGATATAGGTGCATTAATTGAAGCGCCTGGTCTTTATCCTTTTTTAACTGGTTATGAAAACATGAAATTAATCGATGAAGACGCAGATAATAAGCATATCGATCTTATTATTGAGCAATTAAAAATGGAAGACTTTATACATAGCAAGGCCAAAACTTATTCTTTAGGTATGAAACAAAAATTAGGCATAGCGCTCGCTTTCTTAAATCATCCTAAACTCGTCATTTTAGATGAACCGATGAATGGTCTAGATCCAAGAGCAGTTAAAGATGTGAGGGAAGCCATCATTAGCTTGCGTGAACAAGGCGTTACCTTCCTTATATCTAGTCATATACTAAGTGAGCTTGTCAAAGTAACAGATTCACTTCTCATTATTGATAAGGGCGAAATCGTAAGAGAAACAACTATGGAGCAATTGCATCAAACAGGTGAAAGCGACCTAGAGAATGTACTCCTTAATATTATTGAAGGTAAGGAGGAAGCGTAATAATGACAACACTTATAAAACAAGAATTATTCAAAATGTTCAAGAAAAAATCGTCTATTATTATTCCCATTCTTATTTTTATTTTAATGATTGGGTTAGCGATATTAAGTAAAAAATATCCTGATATCATGGGATCTAAAGCATTATTTAAACAAGGTTATAGTGCATTTTCATGGATTTTCTTCCTTATGATTATTCAGGCTAGTACGATTATAACGATGGAATTCCATTATGGAACGATTAAAAATTTATTATACAGAAACTATTCTAGAACAAGCATTATTATAAGTAAGATTATCTCATTAGTTATTTATTCACTCATCATATTTGTGATTAGTATTGTGATTAGTTTAATTCTTAACTTAACATTCTTCTCTGATGTAAATATTTTAAAACAATCGGGTGATCATCTTTCACTTTTACAAGATATGTTGTTAACTGCATTAAGTAATTATGTCGGTATGTGGTTATTATTAAGTTTAACGCTGCTTATCTCTTGTATATTCAAGAGTCCAGGTGTTTCTATAGCGATAGGTATTATTTTCTATTTTGCAATTTCTATCGTTTCAGGCATCTTGTTCGCATTGATTGATCAATGGGAATGGTTAAAATGGTTACCGATTAATATGTTGAATTTGAGTTCCCAAATTACAGATAATGAAGTATTTAAGGCACTAACTAAGCTAGAATTACATGAGCTATTTATCGGTAATATCGTTTATATTATTATCTTCTTAGCTTTAGTGATCTTTGTTTTCAAAAAGAAAAATGTCTAAGTTTTATTACAATATCTAGTATAACTAAACGCTCTCTTATGCTACTAAGAGAGTGTTTTTTAGAAAGGTTGATAACATATGAATAGAGCGAAATTAAGACTTGTTTTTAATATTTTATTAGCAATTATCTCTTTTTGTTATATATCACTCATATGGATTATTGATATTAATGTGCTTGGATCAGTGATTTATTCAGTCTTGTTTTTTGGAGTACTTATTGTAAGAGATGTTATCGCTCCTAAAAAGCATAATGAAACGGACAAAAAATAACTAAACAAAGTCGGAGGTGTTTATATATGTCAGCTAAAATATTAGTAGTTTTTTTATTACTTTTTTATCCTATTTTGATTAAAGTAAAAAACAAGAAAAAGCGGGATAGTTATAGCTCCTTGGAAGAAAACAAGTAAATCAATGAATGTATTTTACTCGAAAGACGTTGTATGGAATATGAAGCAAACTGAATTAATAAATTAGAATTCTTCATTTATGTGATGTTAACATTGTCCGTTATAGTTTTAATGATAGTTTGTATTGTTAAGAGAATTTAAATCAAGGAGTGCGTATATGTTAAGTGAAAAAACCAAACGCTATGTCAAATTAGTAAATGATATGATAGGAATTTTTGTTACTATAGGTATCCTAATCATAATGGCTCTTCATTTTTATATGAATATAGAGCCTAATGGAAGTTCTGAATTGGGCTTTAAAGTTACAGGGCCTAGTATGGTTACTTTATATATTTTAATCGCAGTGGCTATCATGACAACTCTCATCTCATTTATGTGTAAAAGACAAAGAAAGACAAGATGAAAAACGAATAAGATTTATATCAATCCCCTCATTATTTATGGTAGTGAGGGGTTTTTGATATGACTTTATTGTATTTACTAATAAGACATTAAGTAAAATAAGCAACTGTAGAGGTGACATGATGTGGATGAAAGTTATAAAGAGAGTAAGGTGCCGTTCTGTAGAGAATAATACCTGAATTTAAGGTGAATCCATTATTAGAACATCTACGCATTAGTAAGCATATTTTCTTACAATAATAAGATATCTTATTGATATAACATTTTTGCAATATAATTTATGATTTATTTAATCAGAATATTCTGTTAATATTAAAATAGTTTGTAAGCGATTTCAAATAGGGGGAATAAGATGAAAAGATGGGGGATTTTAATAATCATTTTTTCAATTGTACTAGCAAGCTGTGGTAAAGAAAAAGATTCGAGCGCGTCAAATAAACAATTTCCTAATGAAACAGTAGAAATTGTTGCACCAGCTTCTCCAGGAGGCGGTTGGGATACTACAGCGCGTGCAGTTCAAAAAATTATGATTGATGAGCATTTAACTAAGCAAAACGTCAATGTAATAAACAAACCTGGAGGTGGTGGAGAAGTAGGATGGCAATATTTAAATTCACGTTCGCCTAATACTATTGCTATTAATTCAAGTTTATTATTATCTAACCATGAATTAGGATTAAGTGATTTAAGTACTGATGATTTCACGCCCATTGCTATCTTAGCAACGGAGTGGATTAGTTTAACAGCATCAAATCATTCAAATTTAAATTCTGGTAAGGAAGTAATGGAAAAATTAAAAGACGATCCTGAATCTTTAACGATAGGCGTCGCACCAGGTTTAGGGAATAATGATCATCTTGCATTTGTTCAAGCAGCAAAGGAATATGGTGTTGATGTAGATAAGATAGATTTCCTGGTATATAAAAGTGGAGGAGATTTACAAACATCTTTATTAGGAGGACATGTTGACGTTGCTTCTACTGCTGTATCTGAAGTAAAAGAACAACACCAAACTGGGAAATTGAAAATGTTAGCAGTTACTTCTGATAAGCCTGTTGAAGGTATTAAAGATGTACCTACTTGGAAAGAACAGGGCGTTGATGTTGTATTTCCACATTGGCGCGGCGTGATGGGACCGAAAGACATGTCACCAGAACAAATTGCCTATTGGGATAAAACGATGCAAGATGTAGTGAAATCAGATAGATGGCAAGAAATAAGAAAGAATAATGATTGGGAAAATTTTTATAAAGATAGTGAAGAGAGTGAAAAATTTTTAAAAGAACAACGTAAGAAATATAAAAAACTAGTCAAAGATTCAGGTCTGAAATAAGGGGGAGTGTATATGTCACGACTTGTCTTTCCAATATTATTAATATTATTTGGTGTAATTTATTTAGTATTAACTCTTAATATACCCAAATCGAACATTGGCGATCCTAATAGTCCAATGTATTTTCCAATGTTAGTTGGTCTATTGCTTCTTATAATGAGTATCATCTATTTCTTTCAAGAGTTTAAGAAACGCCACGAAACATTTACAGCATTTTCACAATTATTTGAAAGAAGAACATTTATGCGAATTGTAATAACCATCGTCCTTACAATTATTTATGCTTTAACATTTGAAAGTCTCGGCTTTTTAATTTCAACAATCATATTCTTAGGCGCTATTATGTTTTTAATTAATGGATATAAGCGATGGCTACAAAATATTTTAGTTACTGTGATTTTTTCTGGCATTGCATGGTATACATTCGCACAATTATTGAATGTCAGTTTACCTTAAGGAGGGGGATTTAAATGGGAATTGATACAGGCAGCTTTTTAGAAGGGTTAACCACTGCGTTTCATCCAATGAACCTTTTATGGGTTCTTATTGGTGGTTTCCTTGGTACTGTGGTAGGTATGCTACCTGGATTAGGGCCTGCGACTGCGGTGGCAGTACTCATACCTGTAACATTTGGCATGGAGCCAGTCAGTGCGTTAATTTTAATGGTTTCAATTTATTATGGTGCCATGTATGGTGGTTCAAGAAGTTCAATTTTACTTAATACACCAGGTGATGGATCAGCGATTGCGGCAACATTCGATGGTTATCCAATGACTAAAAAAGGAGAGGCTGGTAAAGCGCTAACAATATCAGCGGTTGCTTCATTAATTGGAGGTATTGTAGCTGTTATCGGTTTTATCATTTTAGCTAAACCGTTATCTGATTTTGCTTTGAAATTTGGCCCGCAAGAATATTTTTTATTATTCTTATTTACACTTTCAGCTATTGTTACTTTATCATCTGGTAAGATGATAAAAGGTTTTATTGCTACAAGTATTGGCTTAATTATTAGTACTGTAGGTGTGGATCTACAAACGAGTATTTATCGCTTTACATTTGATTTACCCCACTTAAGTGAAGGTATTAATTTCTTAGTCGTTATTATTGGAGTGTATGCCGTAGCAGAAGTACTATATAACTATTTGCACTTACACGCATTGAAACCACCTAAAGCGGAGGTAGGTTCGATGAAGCTATCTAAAGAAGATTGGAAAAAAACACGAGGAGCTATGTTTAGGCAAAGTCCTATTGGCTTTCTGATTGGTGTATTACCAGGCGCAGGTGGTTCTATTGCGGCAATGTTAAGCTATTCTACGGAAAAACAGATATCTAAAAATGGCAAGAATTTTGGAAAAGGTGAAATAGAAGGGGTAGCTGCACCAGAAGCTTCTAATAATGCGGCTGCAGTAGGTGCTTTAATTCCATTATTAACGATGGGTGTGCCAGGGTCAGGAACAACAGCTGTTATTTTAGGTGCGGTCGTCATGTTAGGTTTACAACCTGGTCCATTATTATTCGCAAATGAACCTGAAACGATTTGGACACTCGTTAACAGTATGTTTATCGGTAATATATTTTTAGTCATTTTGAATATTGCTTTAATAGGATTACTATTGAAAATATTACGAACACCACCAAAAGTGTTATATCCAATTATATTGGTATTGGCATTTATTGGTACATATACATTAGGTTATAGTATTACTGATTTCTATATTCTAATTGTTTTTGGTATTATTGGTTTAATTATGAAGTTATTGGATTTCCCACTAGCACCTTTGATTTTGGCAGCAATCATAGGTTCAGATATGGAACAAAACTTTCGTAAAAGCTTAATAGTTAGTAATAATAATGTAGTAGATATATTTTTAGGGTCACCACTAAGTATTGTTTTAACATTAATGACAATTATAGCATTATTTTATCCACTGATTATTAAAGGTTTTAAAAAGATGAAGGTAAAAAATTAGAATTAAAAATATACTGTCTTTTGGAGCTTGTTTGACTTGTTATGTGAAAGTGATTTTATCTGATAATCGAAAGCAACAACATACAATTTCTATTGTATGTTGTTTTTTATTACAATATTTTATATAAATAATCGGATTTTTATTAGAGGGAAATTTTGCTTTTGAAATAATTAAAAATGATTCAAACTTTCGATAATAATAAAAAATTAAAGAAATTAATTATATATTTTTTAGTTATATATTAATATAATAATTTAAAACAGGGTATATGTTTATTGTGGGAAAACTATGTATTTATATTATATAAAAAGAGAGGTGTAAAAATACAACGAAGTATTCATCGTAGAGTTAGATTAGTTTTGTGGCATTTTCATTTAGTACAAGTGAAATATATTTATTATATTAGGAGGTTAGCTTATATGTTTAAAAATATATTATTACCTTATGATTTTGAAAATGATTTTAGTTCTGTTCCAAGTTATTTAGAAAAAATAGTAGGTAAAGGTTCAACTGTTACTATTTATCATGTTGTTACAGATAATAATTTCGCAATGAATTTACAAGATTATATTGAACATAAAAATAATCTTATCAGAGAGAAAGAAGAAATGCTCTCTCCATTTTTACATGAATTGGATAAAAAAGAGATTCAATATAATGTAGAAATAGAATTTGGAGTTATTAAAGATACAATATTAGAAAAAATTAATAACGGCGATGTTGACTTAGTAATTATGAGTAATCACAGAGTTAACTTAAATATTAAGCATATTTTAGGAGATGTGACACATAAAATTGCTAAAAGAAGCCCTGTTCCAGTGATGATTATTAAGTAATATTAAATAAAAAATGATATTGGAATGATTAGTTGTAATTGAAGTTTTTATATATTGAATTACATATTTTAAAAATTCGTAAGGAGGATTTTTATGAATAAAAAACAACGTGTGGTAGTTACAGGTATTGGTGCCCTTACACCTATAGGTAATGATGCTGAGACCTCTTGGACAAACGCATTAAAAGGAGTTAATGGTATTGATAAGATAACTCGATTTAATACCCAACCGTATAATGTACATATAGCTGGTGAATTGAAAGATTTTAATATAGAAAATTATATATCTAAGAAAGAGTCTAGGCGTATGGATCGCTTTACACAATATGCAGTGGTAGCAGCTAGAGAAGCTGTTAAAGATTCCAAGTTACATATTAATGAAGATACTGCAAATAATATAGGCGTATGGATTGGTTCTGGTATGGGTGGTGTAGAAACTTTTGAGAATGCACACAGTACTTTAAAGTATAAAGGCGTAAAGCGTGTGAGTCCGTTTTTTATACCCATGCTTATACCTGATATGGCAACAGGTCAAGTTTCAATTGATTTAGGTACCAAAGGACCAAACGGTGCTACTATCACTGCGTGTGCTACAGGTACAAATTCTATAGGTGAAGCATTTAAAATTATTCAACGTGGTGATGCTGAAGCTATGATCACAGGTGGAGCAGAAGCACCAATTACCGAAATTGGCATTGCTGGTTTTAGTGCAAGTCATGCTTTATCCATAAATAATGATGCTGAAAGTGCATGCCGTCCATTTCAGCAAGAAAGAGACGGGTTTATTATGGGAGAAGGATCAGGAATTTTAGTTCTTGAATCTTTAAAATCAGCACAATCAAGAAATGCTAAAGTCTATGCAGAAGTGGTTGGTTATGGTTCAACTGGCGATGGTTATCACATTACTGCTCCAGCTATTGAAGGAGAAGGAGGGGCACGTGCAATACAAGCAGCAATAGAAGATGCACAAATAGAATCTAAAGAGATTCAATACTTAAATGCGCACGGTACAAGTACACCATTAGGAGATTTTACGGAAGTGCAAGCGATAAAGAAAGTTTTCGGTGATGCTTTTAAATCTTTAAAAGTAAGTTCTACTAAGTCGATGACGGGACATTCATTTGGAGCGACTGGAGCTATAGAAGCGATATTTTCTATTTTATCTATTAAAGATAGTAAAGTTCCTCCAACTATTAATGCTACAAATCCTGATCTAGATTGTGATCTTAACTTGATAGCTAATGAATATGAAAATTTAGACGTAACGTATGCAATGAGTAACAGTCTTGGTTTTGGTGGACATAATGCTGTCTTGTTATTTAAAAAATATAATGAAAAATAGCTATACTTCTGCATTCTACTTTAGTAAAACAGAGCAATCTAAATCATTAAATTGCTCTGTTTTACTGCTAAATACCCCTTCTTTAATTCGCCCCTTTATTTTTCTGTCTAAATTTTCCATATCTTACTCACTTTCAAAATCCAAGTATTTTGTTAAAATGTTTTTCAAAATTATATTTAATGAAGAATATATACCTTATACAATAAGCCTATAACAGTTGTTGTAGCGTTATAGGTTGTTAATAAGATGTTTGTAATTGTCAAAAATAAATTTATGTTTTCTGAAGATCTTATTCATGTTGGATTAGTTTTTCTTTGATAATTAATCATAATGACATTTTAGAATGTAAATGAATTATCTTATATATAGAAGGAATTTGTTTTTAGAATACATGCAGTATCTGTGACAAATACTTTTTCTTTGTTTAAGAAATGAAAGTATATGTACAGCATCACTTAGTTTAACTGAGTATTTCAACATATTAACGCCAAACTTGATGTTTAAAATCTAGGTCGGTAGGTGATTGGAGCCAATGAATGACACAAATGACATAGAGAGAGCTAAAGCATGGATTGAGCATGCAGACGCTATTTTAATCACTGCGAGTAATGGATTGTCGATATCTGAAGGCTATCATATTTTTGCTAACAACAATGACTTTAAAGAAAAGTTTAAATTATTCAATGAACAATTGGGCATTCAAAATATTGTACAAGGATTATTTTATAATTATCCAAGCGAAGGCATGAGGATATTGTTCTTTCAAACTTTAATAAAATATATGATAACCGATTATAGTGGGAGTTCTGTATTCTATAATTTAAAGAAAATTATAGGAACCAAAGACTATTTTATATTAACTTCTAACGGTGATACACATTTCCAAATTAACAAATTTGATAAAGATAAAATTTTCGAAATTGAAGGGAATTTTTATAACGGATTATATAGAGATTTTAAAAGTATTGAAAACCAGCAATTATTATTCAAGCAATTTTTGGAGACGTATCGCAATAAAAAATTAGTGATACTTGAACTTGGTATTGGGAAGCGAAATACATTAATAAAAGCGCCAATAATGGATTTAGTATACAACGAAGCGGTCTATAGATATATTACTTTTAATTTACCACAGGAAATTTATATCAATAAAAACATTGAGAACCAATCAATTGCTATAGAAGGAGAGATAAATAAAACGTTGAAGGAGTTGTTAAAATGACAATAGAACAAGCGGGTTATAATCAACAGCAAATAATAGAATTAGTAAATAAAATCGAAGAAGCAGATTATATTTTGGTAGGCGGAGCGGCTGGTATGTCGATGGCCGGCGGTGGAGCAAATTGGTATGAAAACGATCAATCTTATCAAATTAATTTTAATGAATTTGAAGAAAAATATCATACGGGGAGTCTTTGGAACTTATTTTATAATCCTACTTGGGAATCAAGAAGCTCATATTGGGGATTTTTAGTTTCTTTGATACATTGGATAAAGAATGTAGACATTTTAGAACCATATGATGATTTAAAAAAATTGATAGAAGATAAAGTATATGATATTGTCACAACTAATCAAGATACACAATTTACTAGAGCGTTCCCTGAAAAAGATATAGCAATAATCCAGGGTTCATGGGACTATTTGCAATGTAGTTCTAGATGTCACGATAAAGTGTATGAAAGTCATAAAATTATTGAAGACTTATACAAACAATTACAAGGAACAGAGATACCACATCATTTAATTCCAAGGTGTCCAAAGTGTGGCGCTGAACTTGAAGGATGGATTAGAGGTAGAACGTTTTTGGAAGGAAGCTTTTATCATAAGCAGTATGCGAAATATCAACATTTTGCAAAACAAGCAACTGGTAAAAAAACAGTTTTTTTAGAGTTAGGTGTAGGAATGATGACACCAATGTTTATAAAAGAGCCCTTTATGAATTTAACGCTTCAAAATCCTGAATCAACATATATAACAATTAATCCTAAACATGCTATTGTTCCTCCAGAAATAGAACATCAATCATTAGCAATTCAAGGAGATATTGCTCAAGTTTTGAAAGAAGCTATAGATAGTAAAGCAAGAGTTATAAAATAATGAATTGTATATTTTACGATATTGTTAAAAATAGAGAATCAAACACAGGTGCATCTTATTTTCGAGATATAAAATAACCATGATTAATACTAAATTTAATTTTGAAACTATTAAGAGACTCCTTTTAAAAAGGAGTCTCTTTCAATAATGATTTAAATGTTAGCATAAAAAATATTCCAAATATTTATAGCATTTAAGTTAAAAAATAACATTCGTCATAGCTTTATTTAATTATATAGGGATAGATTTTTCTTGAGACTTAAATAAAAAGTTACTTGGGATAACTTCGTCTTATATGTCTAACAACTATCGGTTTTGTTATTATTTCGACTGGAGATCTTTTGAAAATTCCTGTTCTATACGTTCTATATCATTTTTATTACTGCCGTGCCAAACGCCACAGAATCTTGATTTAACTGTTTTGCTACTAAACCAATCGCCATCATAATAGGCGATTGGGAATAACACCCCTTTTTGAACATATTTTAAAATTATTTTGAAAAAACGTTCATTATCACCGGACGAAATATAATTATAAAACTTATGGTAACCATCTTGAAAAAAAGAATCTAAAAGCAACATACTTGTTGAACCGTTTTGTCTAAAATTTAAATCAATGGCATATATGTCATGGTTTGTATCGACGAGAAAATCAAATCCTGCGATACCAAAATAGCCGTTTTTTGCACCGTTTTCCATGATTTCTCTACCTGCTTGTATAACTTTATCAGGAACATCATGGGCATTATGGTTACCTTTATAATATCCATATTGGTCTGTCAATTGTTCAGTTGCGCCTAAATAACGTATGCCTTCTTTTTTGGAGTATGCGTATTGCACAGAATAATTAGCTATTGCTTCTATTTTTTGTTCAATAATTAGTGTGTTAGTCATATGGCTTGCCTTTGAAATGGCTTGTTTTGCTTTTATCAACTCTTTATTATTATGGCAAATCATCACGCCATACCCTCCAGCTGTAGGTAAATCGCCCCCTGGTTTTAATACAAATGGAAATTCCCAATTAGAAAGCGATCTCTCTAAATTCTCTACTGTGACACTTTCTCTTTTAGGTAAATATTTATGCCCTGTCCATTCGGGAAGGCGTGATTTATTATTCAAAGCAATAAGGACTTCTTTATCTAGAGCATAGTGTATATTTTCTAAAAAATCAGATTCATGAGCAAACTGAAAATAAATTTTTTTACCATTTTCATACGCTAATTTTTTAATTAATTGTTCATAAGTAGTCTGATCTTCAAATTTTAATATATTAGTGGGTTTTTCTATTCCGACAGCGTTAAAGAGAGTAATCAATTTATTTGTCACACTTGCTTTATGGACTATGACAGGTATTTGACCTGCGATAATTAGTTCTCTACCTGTTGAAAAATTGCATTGATGTTCTGCAATTGCTAACCAAGGATTTGAAGCATATGATGGTCTAGATGTATAAACAATATCAGTTCCGTACAGGTCGCTGAGTGTTAAAATAGGTTCTATTCGTTGTTTGTTCTTCATTTTAAACCTCCGTATACTTCTGACTTTTAAATAACTTTAATGAATATGGGTTTATTTTCAAGTAAATTAAAGGAATAAATTAATCTAGAGTGTTGCATATATTAAACTTGGTCATTCACTGTTATCAATAGAGATTATCACTTTTGTTACATCTTTGTTTACTTAAGGAGATATGTACTTTTACCATAATATTCAATAGCTGAAACATAGGCAAGTAGCATTTATATAGAGAAATATATGAATATTTCAGTCAGAGTATGACAAATACTGTATGTTAAAAAGCTGACGGGTTTGATTAATAATAGTTATATCGAGAAAGATTTGGATAGTTAAAATTCAAGGAATTTTTAAGCTATAAGGGGGTTTTTAGTTAAAGATGAGGTGGAAGGATTGGATTAATTTAGGAACATATCAAGTTAGCTTTAAACAGTTTATGGTGAAGCGCTAAAAATATAATTTTTTGGATAACTAGCATAAAGATATTAAAGAAGAAAGAGGTTCAATAGCTAATAGAGTATTAGTACTATAATTAAAAAAATAATAATGAAGCTTGCAATTATTGCTAAACATACAAATGTTTCTTTTTTAAACCCTGCTTGCCACTCATCTATTAATATTTGTATGATATGCGTGTAAGACATGATTAATAATAAAAGACAACTTATTATTAATGTAATTTCTAGCAAATACTTCCCCATCCTTGTAGACGTTTCTTTTAATTTGTATTATTTCTCTATATCATTTTTAAAATAGAAGGAATTCTTAATATTTATATTAAAAGCTACTATGGCTAGAGTTTAAAGTTATGCGAGTAACTTTCAAAAAATCTTGTTAATTTTATTTACGATGCTATACACTAAACGAACCAATTCTATAATTTTTCGTCGTTTAAAAGACCAACTTGTTTATATAGACAAATCGGTCTTTTTAAGTGACAATGTCATTTATAATTCACCTTTTACTCGTTCGTCTGTAACAATCAATAGTACCTTTCCTTGATCCATTTCTTCTTCATATTTTTCAGATTCTTCTTGTGTAATACCTAGAGATTTCAATTTATATCTTAATTCATCACCTTGCTTCTCATAATTTTCTTGAGTTTCATAACTATTATAGTTAATCCCTGTTACTTCCGTATTTCTTACTATGCGACTGGTACGATCAGAATCATGCGATAAAATGTAAATATCTTTAGGACTTATACTTTGGTCTTTTAAAGTATTTATCTCTATTTCCAGTTCTTCATCATTTACATATTTCTTAACGACAGGTTTCATAATAAATCCTCCCTTTAATACAAATCATTTTATTTAAACAATACCACGCAAAATAATTTCAAAACTATAAAAAATTTATTGAATCTAAATAGTATTTGGATATCATTATTTCTATAAGTTACTTCTATAGATCAAATGATGTAATCATGTAACTGTTTAAAAAAATATAAATGAGGAATAGTAATAAAAGCAAATATTATAGGTGTTAAAGAGAATAGGGAGGAGGAATTTCTATGTCCACATTTCTTTTTATTTTATTTCTATTAATTATTATAGTGATATTTTTCGTTATAAAAAAACTTTATAATGAAAAATATAAAAACAGAAAAGCCCTTAGAAAATCAGAACATTTTGATAAAAAAATTATATGCAACGACTATAAAGTAGAAAACATAAAAGAAATTAAAGAGAAAGGCTCTTATGTTATTTTGATTTTTGGCCGTAAAGATCTTGAAGTAGAAAAAGATAAAATTAAATATGTTTCCCATTATTCTGAAGAAAAGGTTGAAGTTAATTGCGAACTTCCTCATAAAATAGAAAAAGAGAAAGTGTTTAATCATCTTATTGATCATACGCTTTTTTATATAACTAAAGACAGATACAATAAATTATTATCATCTAATACAAAATAAAAACTAAAAACTCAATTATTGGTAACTTAATGTATAAAGTGAGGAGGCTGCTTATGAGAATAGTTGGATATAAAGTTGGCGTTTTTAAAATTGAATATATAGTGAAAACTGATAATAATGAAGTTTTTACTTATAAGTTGTCTAAAAATATGTCGCCGTTAAAAGCAAGAAGAAAATTAAAAGATTTAGCAGGCGAGTCCAAAGATATCAAGTAAAGAATGATTTTAAAGTATATTAGTATATCAACTCAATGATTTTGCATGTTCGTCCACTATGATATTATAATTCACTTTACAAGTTACTAAGCGTGATACACTAAGAAGCTGAGATATAAATTTCATCCTCAAATCAAAAGGGCTAATCCGTATGAAAACGGGTTAGCCCTTTATTATATTTAAAACCAAATGCCTTCATAATCCCTAAAAATTAAAATCTTCCAATTATAAATGATGCAATTTTCTTAGCTAATGATTCTTTCTCTATCGTGCTATTACTATTAACTCATTGTAATGCGCCTTCATGAACCATTTGTGCAAAAATAGGAACAAGGATTGCTAACTAACATAAGTAGCATAGTTCTCCTATGTCAATTAACGCCTAAGAGATGGAAACGGCACTATTTTACACGTGTAAATACATAATTATCTCCACTTCTGATAATCTTCTTTTATGTTAATTTCTAGATAATAATTTCTTTGATGAAAGATGAATAACTATGAAAAAAGAATAATTCGATAAAAATAATTTATTTATTATAATAAACATCGGTGTAAATAGTAAATTATAAATCGTTGAAAATTTAGTACTTTAGGAATAAGGTGTTCAATAGGTTTCTAATAGTAAAATAGGAGGTTTTTAAAATGAAAATTTCAAAAATAATTAACGCCAATATTTTAGATATGATAGATAATAAGCCTTATCTTGCTACGTTATATTTAAAAGAGGGATATATTGACCAAATTGTTACTCAAGATTCAATTGTAAAAGATAATGAAGCACTTGATTTAGAACAGAAATGGATTGCGCCTGGTTTTATTGATACACATAGTCATCCAACAGCATATGGTACTACAAAAACAATGGTAGATTGTTCTGCAAATAAAATTTCGAATATAGATGAGTTAATTCAGCAATTCAAAGTACAAAAAGAAAATTTGTACAAAAAAGGTTGGGTTATGGGATTCGGTTATAATGAAAAATCATTAGAAGAACAAAGACATCCTAATCGCTTTGATTTAGATAAAATTTCAGAAGATTTTGCTATATGCGTAATGCACTATTCGGGGCATATGGCTACTGTTAATACAAAAGCTTTAGAGTATATGGGAGTTAGTTTGGATGACCCAGATCCTGAGGGTGGCTACTATGAGCGTGACCAACATGGCAAGGTTAATGGCGTTTTAATTGAATTACCTGCAACTGCAAAATTACAACGTGCTTTACCTGAGGCTAAACCAGAAGATACTATCTATACAATGAATTTAGCTGTAGATGACTATGTTAGAAGTGGTATAACTAGTACATCTGATTTATTAATTGGTAGTAGAGGATATATAGATTATGAGGGAGTGCTTAAATTTTTGGAGTCTCCTCAGAGAATTCGCACACGTTGGATGTTAAGTCATGAGTTATTAGAGCAAAATCACAATTTAAAAAATATTCATGCTAACGAAATTGAAGAAAAGTTAAATAATATAAGTAATGGTATGGGACATTTAGGAGGCGTTAAATGTTTTAGTGATGGTTCTATACAATTACAAACTGCATCAATCCGTAATAAGTATTTAGATGGCAGTGAAGCACCTAGTCCATTAATGGATAACAACAAATTAATTGATACATTTAAGCATTTTCAAAAGCTAGGTTTTAATATCGTGACGCATGCTAATGGAGACTTTGCTGCTAAGTCAGTTATTGACGCTTATAAAGCTACAGCTGATTATAAAAAAACACCTTTATTAAATCGTATTGAACATCTACAAACAGTCACACAGGATGATATTAAAGAAATGACTGAAAATAACATTGGTGGTTCTTTCTTTATCAACCATGTATATTATTTTGGAGATTTACACCGTGATGTATTTTTAGGTGAAGAGAAAGCACAAAATTTAGATCCATTAAGATGGGCTGAAGATGCGCATATGACGTTTACGATTCATACAGATGCACCTGTTACACCTATTTCTCCTTTAGAATCAATTCAAATTGCAGTTAATAGGATCACAAAAAATGGGAAAGTTTTAGGCGAAAATCAACGTTTAACACGTAGTGAAGCATATAAAAAAATGACTATAGATGCTGCTAAATTGAACAATACTCATGCCTATGAAGGGTCTATCAAAAAAGGCAATGTAGCTGATTTTGTAATTTTAAATCAAAACCCACTTGATACCCAAGTAGTATTGAATGACAGTTTGATTGAAATGACTATATGCAATAGTGAAGTTGTATATTCTATTTAATTTATCTCCACCTCTAAGAACTGTAGATGCTTATACATTAACAGGCAGGGGGATTGGAAACGTCTTAACCTTCTTATATGAAAGTACTATAGAATTCTCTTTGCTACATAATACAATAACCCTGTAGGAGTTAGGAATATAAAAGCAATTATTTTTAAGGAACTAATCCAAATTATCAGGAAGAAAATAAAGTTTTTTCCGTATATAAAAATACTTATCTATATTATATACGATGTTTTTATAGCTGCTTTAAATTCTAATTCATTATTGATATTACTTTAGTATTTGAAACAATTAATAGACTCCTTTTTTAAAAGGAGTCTATTTTAATATGTCTTCAATTATTATGTTATCTCAACAAATTTGATACAGCTTGCGCTACTTGTTTTGGTGACTGGGGATTTTGTCCTGTAACTAGTCGATTAGTAGTTTTTACATAAGGTCTAAATGGTATTTTTGATTTACTATAATTTGCACCATGTTCTTTTAGGTGGTTTTCCAACGTAAATGTGTTTAAGTTTACTGGATCAATTGGTGTATTGCCACCTTTAATATTGAATAAATCAATTTGATAGCCATTAATATCAATGTAATCATAAAAATGAACAAGCTCACCTAACCATAAACCTGTAGGTTTGTCACTTTCTCTCAAATAACCAGTTTAGATAAAGTTGTAAATATGAAATGTGAGATATATTTTGTTGAATAACTTATATCCTCTTGCAATTATAAGAAATTGATGTACGATTAAAGTGAATAATTACACTTCGGCAATAAGTATTAAAAATAGGGGGGATTTATTATGCGTAAAGTAGGAAAGTTAATTTCAACAACTGTCGTTGTATCAACACTTATTGTAGGTTCTTCAGCCGCATATATTACGGGTAGTAGTCCAGACGTACAAGCAGCCGAGCAAATTCAAAAGTGGGGACATGGTGAAGGAGCCGCCAGCAGTGCTATTAGTGAAAATCGTACGAATTTAAAAGCCGAAACACCATGGTATAATTATGAAGGTTATACCACATACGAACCCTCGTTTACACAAGATTATAACTTTGTCCGTGCTTTAAAATATGACAATGTATCAATCAATGGCTATAAAGTAGACCCAAACGCTTATATTAAATTTGATCATTCGAAGACGTTGTATGATACGACTATAAATTTTAATAAGAAAGATGAAGCTGTAATGTTAAGATTTGATACTAAGCCCGATACAATTTCTAAAAAAGCATTTAAACAAGCGCACGAAAGCAATGTTATTTTGACAGAAGGGACTACTCCGGGTAATGTAGGTACTTTTATTAGATATGAAACAAATGATAGCTATTATAATGTATATTTTGATAAACAAGATTATTTGTATCAAATTGAAATTCATTAATAAAGATGACTTATTATTTAGCCAAGGAAGAATCAAAACAATATAAGTAATAAACTTAATATTATAAACATTAATTCAAGTAAATGAGCCTTTTAAAAAACAAAAGTAAGTTTCAAGACGTTTAATTTTGCCACAAATCTTCTTACCTATAAAAGTAAGAATGTCACTTTCTTATTCATAGGTAAAATATATTTTTAGTATATAAAATAAAGTTTGAAAATATAATTTGACAAATATTATTAAAAAGTTTATATTTTGTGACAAGTGATATTAGTAAATGGTCAATGTAGTTTAGAAAATTACTGAATAGTTAAGGGTATTAAAATGAGGGTACCGCGCGTGAACGTCTTTTTAGACTAAGGATGTTTACGCGTTTTTTAGGAGGAATAAAATGGATATTTCGCACAAAAATTAAGTGCAGATATTGACCCAAAAGTTTTAAATAAAGATGATTTCTAGCGAATAAGAGATTATAAAAAATTATTGATAACTTGAAACGCAAAGAAGAAAAGGTGAACAATTTGCTTCTAATGTCATAGAATAATTTTTTTGAAATCTACAATAACTATATCAATATATAAATTAAGGAGAAACTCAACTTGAATACACATCCGCTATCTATTGCACAAACGAAATTTCTAAAAAATGAAATAATTAATGAAAACTCTAGCATTAATAATATTGCAGGTTTACTGAAATTAGGTACAAAGTTTAATTACGATCAGGTAAATCAAGCTGTAAACCAATTAGTATTTAATCACGATAGCCATAGAATACAAATAACAATTAAAAACGAAGAGCATTCACAATATATTAAAGAATATGAAGAAACAGCATATCCATTTTTAGATTTTTATCAAGATCAAGTGAATTTTGATACTTGGTTAAATGAACAAGCAAATATAAACATCTTTGCTTATGACGAAAATTTATACAAATTTTATATATTAAAAATGCCTAATGGCCATTTGGGATTGTTTACAATACAAAATCACATCATAGCTGATGGTTGGAGTATGGCATTATCGATAAATTACTTTATAACGTATTTGACTAATGGTGACATAGAAGCTATTTCCAACTTATCATTTATTGATAACATTAAAGATGAAGAAAAATATTTAGAATCTAAAAAGTTTGAAAAAGACGAATTATATTGGAGAAATAAGTTGAAGCATGATAAATTCCAAACAAAATTTGAGAAGCTTCACTTAGAACATCCATTTTGTAAAAGACATACCATTAAGTTAGACCCTATATTAACAGAACGTATAAATTATTTTTGTTTAAATAATGAAGTTAGTGTTAGTAATTTATTCGCTAGCATTATGTTTGCCCTTATTGATAAAAAAGCAGTAAATAAAATTAATAAGCTTGGTTTATTAATTCATAATAGGATAAATAAAAATGATAAATTTACAACCGGCAATTATACAAAACCTTTGCCACTCATCTTAGATTCAAATAGGGATTTATTATTAAATGAATATATAAAAAAGGTGAAGAGAGAATCATTTAATGTATTGAAACATAGGAGATATCCAATTGACAATTTAGTAACAGAACTCAATATTAATGGTAATATACTAGATTGTCTTATCTCTTTCCAAACTGCAAGTTATAGTCCCGCATTTATAGAAAATGAATTTTCAGAAAGAAAACTTGAAATTGATGCTATTGGTATTCCTTTAATAATTCAAATTTTCAGTAAGAACAATGAAGAAGGTTATTTATTGCATTACGATTATCAAGATGAAGTCTTTAGTTCTGAAGAAATTAATGAATTGCATGGAAATATATTGAATATGGTTAATGAATTCGCAGAAAATCCTAATCAAAGTTTAGATAAAATTCATTTTGTATAGCACTTCTGTAAATGAATGTTGAGTTCATTAGAAACTGAATTATTTAAGTAAAGTTCTTAAACTTTTGTTATTAAGGGAATATAAGATTTTCAAACGATTAAGAGACTCCTTATTAATAAGGAGTCTCTTAATTATTTCAAAATTAAATTTAGCGTTCATATAAAAACAGCTATGCTATTTGCAAGAGAACTATGAATATAAAAGAAAGTGTTAGTTATTCTTTAAGATTTGCTAAAGTTTCAACGATATCTTCGGAAGCAATTGGACTACGTAATTTAGCCCATTCATCTCTATTCACAAAATGTACCCGGTCATTTTTAACTGCATCCAAATCATCCCATTGATTACTATTTTGTAATTTACTTAAATCATTATTATTGTTGTCATTTATCATCACAATTAATCTTTCAGGGTTAATATTTGCTAATTGTTCGTATGAGAGTTCTAAATAGTATGATTCTTTATAAGCAGGTAATTTTTTTGCTATTTTATCATTAAGAGCATTTTTAAAGCCTAATTTACTTAAAAATTCACCTATATAAGTTTTATGTGAATGCGCAGTTAAACCTTGTTCAGAAACTACTATTGCTAATGTTTCTTTATTCTTATCTATTGAGATTTGTTCATTAAAATCATTAATTAATTCACGATGTTTATCTAAGCGTTCTTTCGCTTCTTTTGATTTAGATACGGCAGTTCCAATACGTTGGAATACCTCTAATGATTCTTGATAACCTGACTCAAAACTTTTGAATAAAATAGTAGGTGCTATATCATTTAATTCGTTATAAATATCTTTGTGACGATCAGCATCTCCAATAATGAGTTGTGGAACAGAAGATCTAATTGATTCAAAATCTGGATCTATACGTGTACCAACTGAAATGTAATTACCAACTTCTTTGTTAAGTGGTGATATCAAATTTGTACTGTCACCATCATCAGCAATACCTTTCACATCTATATCTAAAGTAACTAATGCCTCAACAAACGATAATTCTAATGCTACTGCTGAATTAATAATTTCAGGCAACTCAGTAGTCCCTGCATCATGTTTAAATTCAAATGTCATCATAATTACCTCCTTGATTGCTTTTATAACTAATATTCCACGTTGGTGTAACATAAAACATAAGTTTCCATATTACAATATTTAATAATATCCATATAATTCTAAAAAAAGTTTGTTTTTGTTGATCATACAAAATTTCTGTAGATGTATGATTTCATTTGCTAACATTTTTACAGCTTCATCCATTAAGTAATTGTTTTACGTATAGCCTTTCACATTTACAAATATTTATGATTTATACCTATAAATACAGGGGATAAAATAAGTGGATATCAAATAATGAGGAGGGGTTTGTATGTCAAGATACATTTTTCAATCGCCAAGTAGATATATACAAGGAAAAGGAGAAATAAAAAGTTTAGCTAATGAAGTTAATAAATTAGGTGACGCACCCTTGATTATTTCAGATAGTTTAGTTTGGTCATTAACAAATAAAGACATAAACGAGAGTTTTAACTCTAGCGAGATTAGTTACAAATACGAAGAATTTAATGGGGAAGCCTCTGAAAATGAAATAGCAAGACTTAGCCAAATAGCTAAAGATAATAATATAAATGTAATTGTTGGCGTTGGAGGAGGGAAGACATTAGATACAGCAAAAGCAATTTCTGATGATCTTAATTCCCCGGTTATTATTGTTCCAACAACTGCTTCTACAGATGCGCCTACGAGTGCTTTATCGGTTATCTATTCAGATGAAGGTGTTTTTACAGGTTACAGATTTTATTATAAAAACCCCAATGTAGTATTAGCAGATTCACAAATTATAGTGCAAGCACCAGTCAAATTGTTTGCGGCGGGCATGAGTGATGCTTTAGCAACTTTAGTAGAAGTTAAAGCAACTTTAAATCGTAGAGGGAAGACTATGGTAGATGGAAAACCAACATTAGCTTCGTTAGCCATTGCTGAAAAAGCAGAAGAAACCTTATTTAAATATGGTAAAAGTGCCTATTTAGCGGCGGCACAAGGTATTGTAACACCTCAGGTGGAGTCTATTATTGAGGCAAACACTTTACTCTCAGGACTTGGTTTTGAAAATGGCGGTCTTGCTGCAGCACACGCAATACACAATGGATTTACAGCTTTATCGGGAGACATTCATAAACTTGGACACGGTGAAAAAGTGGCATACGGCACTCTGGTTCAAATGGTTTTAGAAAATAGACCTTATGAAGAAATTAAAAAATATATTGATTTTTATAATTTCTTAGAAATGCCAACAAATTTAAATAATATGCATTTACACGACGCTTCTTTTGAGGATTTAGTAAAAGTAGGAGAATTAGCAAAAGATCCTAATGACACTTTTTCTAATTTAAGTGATGAATTCACTGCTGAAGACGTAGCACAAGCTATACTAGCAGTGAATGAATTAACTGAAGGTAAAGCTAACTAAATTTCTCTTTATTTAGATTAAATATATATTAATGCTTATTTTGCGATTCCACCACACTATGATGTAACAATGCACTTAACAAGGAACTAGCTTAAATGCACCAAATCCCTCACTACTCGCAAATAGTGAGGGGTTTTTTCGGTGTGGCTAGTTGCCTATTTATCATTGCGCTACATAGTCAATGTGTAAACAGTGCAATAACGCAACCACAAATGACTTTGGTCGTAATGTGAACAAGGATTTTTAGCATAAATTAGCCCTTCATCTCTACATCGGCTAGACGCCTGAGGGGGAGGCAGGCCTACTATTATAAACTTGTAAATACATAAATATACCTACTTCTGATAACTCATGGATTATATTACTATTCAGACTTTGCAGAAACCACTTCATGCCGCATCTACTATAAAATTAGCCTGAGATGGTTCATTTTGTAATCGATATAGAAAAACTTTAGCTAATTTCCCATTTTTCAATGTCTGGATCTGTAGGGTAATCTATATCACGATCCTATTTAAGAATTTAGTATCTTAGTAAAGAATGCTATTATTGAAATTTCCAATTAGATAGAAACTCATAAAATGCCCTTACTACTGAATTATTTAGTTGTTCCTTTTTGAGAATTGAAAATGTATTTCTAGTTAATATATCGCCATTTTTATTTAAACAAGGTGTTTTATAAAGCTTTTGGTCATCTTCTAGTAAAATATTAGGTAAAATTGCAAACCCCAATCCCTTAGAGACAAATTCTTTACAAGTTTCCATATTATCTACTTTAATTGTAATTCTTGAAGGTTCTATGTAATTCCCAATCCACCAATCGTCAATTAACTTTTTTAAAGAAGAATCAGTATTGTAATAAATCCTTGGTAGTTTTGGCAGGTCATCTAAATTAATTTTTTGGCTTGAGACTACATATAACTTTTCACTCATAAGTGGTAATTTTATAGAAGAAAAGCTATAATCACCTCTTAAAATGCCTATTTGAGCAACATCATTATGCACAGAAGAAAAAACTTCTTCACTCCAACCTGTATTTACGTCGAACTCCACCAAAGGATATTCTTTACTAAATTCTGATAAAATACTTGGTAATTTATACCTTGTAAATATTACAGAAGAACTCAAGCGCAGTATACCTTGGACTTGATTACTTTGGTTCAATATTTCACCTTTTATTTTTTGTTCCTTTTTGATCATTTCTTGAGAATAATTTACTAACATTTCACCTTCAGCAGTAAATATAACACCTTTTTTATTCCTATAAATTATTTTAGCGTCAAATTCTTGCTCTAATTTATTTAAGCGGTATGTTACAGCAGGTTGAGAAATCCTTAAGAAATTGCTTGTTTTAGTTATATTTTTAAATTTAAATAAGTTTATTAATATTTCCCAATCAGTACTATTCATAAGTAAAGACTCCTATCATAAAAACATTTTATGGTTATTCATAAAAAAGCAATATTTTATTTATTTTGTTTTAGTGAATATACTATATCTAAGTTATTTGAATATTTCAACAAATTATAAAGGGGGATTTAATTTATGGATAACTATAATGTGAAAATTCCTTGTGTATTAATGCGTGGGGGCACAAGCCGAGGCTTGATTATTAAAGATATAGATTTACCAAATGATGAAGATGCTCGAAAGGGTTCAATTTTAAAAATTTACGGTAGTTCTAAAAACGGTCAAATTGATGGCGTAGGAGGCGGAACTTCCTTGACAAGTAAGTTAGGAATTGTGGGCAAATATGAAAAAGACGATTGCGATATTTATTATACTTTTGGTCAAGTAAGTATATACGAAAACATAATTGATTTTAATGTAACTTGCGGTAATTTGGCGTCTGCAGTAGGTTTATATGCCGTTCAAGAAGGGTTAGTACAAGTTAAAGAACCATATACGAAAGTAAGAATGTTGAATACAAATACGAATAAAATAATTGAAGTAGAGGTACCTGTAGAAGAAAGTTATCCAATTACTGAAGGAAACTATCATATAGATGGCGTTTCACAAAACGGCTCAAAAATTAGCGTTAGTTTTCTAGCACCGGATGGGGCGTTTACTGGGAACTTATTTCCAACAAGAAATGTAATGGACACAGTTGTTACCCAAAGGGGGAAAAGGTTTAGTGTTAGTATATTAGACACTGGTAACATAGTAGCTTTTGTAAGGGCAAATGACTTTAATTTAATTGGAACAGAATTAGAGGATGTTATAAACCAAGATAATATATTACATGAAATTGAAGAATTAAGAATCGCAGTTGGAATTAAATTAGGAATATTTAAAAAGGGAGAAAAGGTTAACCCACAAGTGGATGCTTTACCTAAAATAGCATTAGTTACAAATTCTGAAAAAGCTAATAATAGTTTAACTGAGACTATAGATATTGTTGGGAGATATATTTCGATGGGGAAATTACATAAAGCTTTTGCAGTTAGTGGATCTATTGCTCTAGCAGCTGCATGTAAAATTCCTAATACAATCCCCAATTTATTATTTAATGGTAATAAAGAAGATAGTGTAACAATCGGTCACCCTAGTGGAGCTATTTCTGTAGAAATTATCGTTGAAAAAAATGAAAGCGATTACAAAGTTGTAAAAGGGACAATTGGTCGTACTGCCAGAAGAATCATGGAAGGGGTGGCGGTAGTTCCTAAATCAGTAATTGAGAAGGAGGGAGAAAAAACATGAAAAAAAATGTATTGATAATATTTTTACTGGCAACAGTTTTTATATTAAATGGGTGCTCTTCAAAATCAGCCCAGAGTAAAGAAAATTATAGCACCTTTCCTGAACATTCAATTGATGTAATCATTCCTTTTGGAGAAGGAAGTGCAAGTGATACGTTTGCTAGAAAATTTTCTCAAATAGCATCTGAAGAAACTGGTACCAATTATCAGCCAGTTAACAAAGATGGTAGCGGCGGTCTTTTAGGGATGTTATACGCTTATCAACAAGATAGTGATGGTTATACAGTATTTGAAGTGACACCTTCGCATATCATAGGTGATGTTCTTGGAAAGGGTAAAGATATTAAAATTTTAGATGATTTTGAACCACTTGCCCAAATTCAAAGTGATGTATACGTTTTATCAGTTTCTGAAAACAGTGATATAAAAAATTACGACGATTTAATTGAGAAAGGTAAAAAAGAAAAAATTACTTTTGGTGGAATCAGCCCTGCTGGTTTAGATGATTTTGCTATAAATGATTTCGCAAATAAAGCAAATATAAATACTCAATTTATACCTTATCCATCAGGGTCAGAGGTTAAAGCTGCTGCACTTGGGGGGGAAGTAGATGTTTATGTTGATAAAGTGGTCAATGTAGTTGATTATATTAAATCCAAACGTGTCAGACCTCTTGTAGTCTTCGGAGATGAACGTATTTCTCAATTAGACGAACTTAAAGATACACCTTCCACTAAAGAGAAGGGTATTAAGTCAACTATTGGATCTTGGAGAGGATTTGTAGTGAAAAAAGGGACACCAAAAGAAGTAAAACAAAAATTAGCTAAAGATTTAAAAAAGACATATGAAACTAAAGAATATAAAAAATTTGCACATGACAATTTAGTAGATATTAGTGAGGGATACTTAGGTCCAAAGGAATTCGAGAAGAAAATGTATAAGGAATATGATAAGTTTGAAAAAGTTTCCAAAAAACTTGATATGGAATAAGGGGGAAACGTATGGGAAGCATTCTATTTAGTCTATTTATACTAATAATATTTATTTATCTATTATCTAAAGCTGTTCATTTGGAGGATCTAAGAGAAGTTGATTTTATTGGTTCTTCAAGCATTCCTATAGTTATTATAAGTTTAATAATAATCTTAACATTAATTTCATTGATCATTGAAAGCGTAAAATATTTTAAAAGTTCAGGGAAAGCTAGTCATTTGAAATTAAGTAAAAAAACTATTTCTATTTTAATCTCATTAACAATAATATTAGTTATTTTTATAAGCGTTTTGAATAAAATTGGGTTTATCATTTCGTGCTTTTTAATGCTACCATTTCTTTTAATAATTTTAGGTGAAAAAAATAAGGTCAGAATTATTTTGATGGCAATATTTATTCCTATAATTTTTTCAATACTGTTTGGTTTAGCATTAAATATTCCATTACCAAGAGGTGTCAGTGTGTTTCATGATATAAGTAGAATATTTTACTAAAAAATGAGGTGAAAAAATGGATATTGGATTATTAAAAGATGGATTTATTAGTATTTTAGAGCCATTAACATTGCTATTAGTTATTATGGGTTTGGTAATTGGAGTCTTTCTTGGTGCACTACCTGGAATTGGTTCATCTATGGCAATTGTTTTAGCATTGCCTTTTACTTATTTTTTAGATATTGTACCAGCGATAGCACTCTTAGTTACAATTTATGTAGGTTCAACTTATGGTGGGTCAATAACAGCCATATTATTTAATACACCGGGAACACCTGAATCTGTAGCAACAACCTTTGATGGTTATCCATTGGCTCAAAAAGGGGAAGTGGGTAAAGCACTTGGTCTAGCAATTAGTTCGTCAGCTTTTGGTGGTATATTTGCTGTATTAGTAATGTTATTTTTATCACCATGGCTTTCTCAGGTTGCTTTGAAAATGCATTCATCGGAATATTTTGCATTAGCATTTTTAGGTATGGCAGTTATTTCATCTATCGGCTCAGCTAATACCATAAAAGCTATTATTTCAGGTTTAATTGGTATTTTCATTTCTACAATTGGTGTAGATCCAATTACTGCAACGGACAGATTTACTTTTAATTCTATAGAATTAATGAACGGAATAAGTTACATACCTATTATGATAGGTGCATTTGCATTAGGAGAAGTTTTTTCTCAAATTTCAGGTGGTCAAAAAGAAAATGATGATTATAATGAAGGTAATGAAGAAACTTCAAAATTTAAACTAGGCGCTTTTAAGATAAAGGAATTTTTTTTATATAAATGGATAGCTTTAAAATCCTCTATTATTGGGACTGTCATTGGAATTTTACCAGGAACTGGAGGCTCAATAGCTTCATTTGTAAGTTATGGGATAGCTATGAGAACAAGTAAGAATCAAGAGAAATTTGGTAAGGGATCTGAGGAAGGTTTAGTAGCACCAGAATCCTCAAATAATGCTGCAGCTGGGGGTGCGATGATACCTACGTTGATTTTAGGTATTCCTGGTAGCCCGACAACAGCTGTGATTTTAGCGGCATTAGTGTTACAAGGTTTACAGCCAGGCCCTCAACTATTATCAGATCAACCAATATTATTATATTCAGTGTTCTTTGCTATGTTAATTGCTAGTATTTTAACTTTTATAGTTGGTAGATTAGGCATTCGAGTCTTTGAATTGTTATTAAAATTACCTTATTCAATTATAGCTACTTTTATCATCATTCTTTCATTACTAGGCGCTTTTGCAGTAGATAACAATATCCTTAATGTTTGGATTATGTTGATTTTTGGTGTAATAGGATATTTAATGAAATTATATGACTTTTCAGTAGCGTCGTTAATACTTGGGATTGTATTAGGTCCCTTAATGGAAGAGTCATTTAGAAGACATTTACTTTTAAATAATGGAAATTATATGTCATTCTTTCATTCATCAATAACTGTAATAATACTAATAATTGCGCTTATGGCTATTGTCTTACCACAACTATTAAATAAAAATAAAAATTAATTTTTTGAAATATACCGCTCGAGATGAGAATATAATGGTTGCATTAAGCATATACAATTTGAAATAAATATATAAAAATCATTAGTTTTATTAGTAACTATAATTAATTCGTATCCAAAAAGATGGTAATATTAGAGATTTTTAACCAACATGATTCTGAAATTCAAGCAATTAATCTAAATATAAAGATGCTAAAAAACGACTTTCATTATTGAAACAGTGGGAGTCGTTTTATAATTAATAGAAAAATATGAGAAGGTGCAATGTAATTAAAATTTTTAATCTAATTAAATCTCATCCTAATCCAACTATTACATATCTATTTTTATATTCTTGTACTACTTTTTCGGGGATTTTTTATAGGGTATTCAGTAAATACCTTATATTTTCTGGAGGTGTTAAAAATAAAAAGTACACAACTATCAATACTATTAAAAATAGTATTATGGAACCAATAGATTTAATGAAATTATTAGATTTTAAGAAACCAAATATTAATAAAGAAATTGATATAGCCCCTAAGAATAATAAGATTATTGACATAGAATACCTCCTTTTATGATATTATTAGCAAATCAAACAATACTACAAAACAATATTAATTTAAATAATCATCGTTATTAAGACATATTTTTGATTTTGAAACCATTAAGAGACTTCTTTTTAACAAGAAGTCTCTTAATGAATCTTATGATAAACAATTATATAAATGACTACTAAAAATATAATTGAAGTAGTAAAGTTCCTTATACGTTAAGTCTAGTCTGACAAAAGACTTTTCTATATTAGTTAATAAAAAACAAAACGATTTCCGTAAATTAATATAATCGTTCTCTTGAAGATTTTCTTAGTTATTCATCTTCTATATGTTCTGATCCCCATTTGCAAAGCTCCTGTAAGGCAGGCATTAATGATTTACCTCGTTCTGATAAATAGTATTCTACTTTAGGCGGTACTTGCGGGTATTCGTGGCGTATAATGAGTGAATCAAATTCTAGCTCTTTTAATTGATTACTCAACATTTTATGAGTAATACCTTGAAGTGATTTTTTAAGTTCTCCATAGCGCATAATATCTTCTGTTAACAACCAAAATAGTATGCGCAATTTCCACTTCCCTCCAATAAGCGATAATGTATAATCAAAGCCTTTATTGTTGATTACTTGTCCATTTGTAGTTTTAGAGTAATCCATATCATACTCTCCTTTTTGATAGTATCTTACTAAAAAGTGCATACTAGTATTTTTGTATCATCATATTATACTAGCAATTAGAAATAAATTGAAGATATGTCTTTTATAACATATATAGGAATATACTAATTAATTGCAGATGCAATTATAAGACATATTGAAATAAAAGAGGAGAATATATAATGGCAATTAAACCTATTAATATAACTAAAGCTTACCGTTTATTACAAGTAGGTCCAACTACAATGATATCTGCTAAACACGATAATGTTGAAAATGTGATGGCGGCAGCTTGGGTTGGCCTTGTTGGAAACTATAAAGTAATGGCGTATATTGGCAAACAAGCCTTTACACGTGAACTCATTGAGAAGAGTGGTTATTTTGTAGTGCATATACCAACCGTTAAACAAATGGAAACAGTCTTATATGTTGGTGAACATAGCACTAAAAAAATGAATAATAAACTTGATAATATCCCTATATTTTATCAAGATGAAGTTGATCTTCCACTCGTAGAAGGTAGTGCAGGTTGGATTGTATGTAAGGTAATGCCAAACGAGAAAAATGAACAAGATCATGACTTATTTATGGGAGAAATTGTTGGTGCTTGGAGTGACGATCGCGTCTTTAACAACGGGCATTGGATTTTTGACGATGCTCCTGATGAATTACGTACCGTGCACTATGTCGCTGGGGGACAATTCTATGCCATAGGTAAAGGAACAAAATTCAATCACGGTCCTGGAAAGGACTAGATACTGAATTAAAAATATTTCTTTTTCATAGTTCTCTTGCAAATATAATAGAAGTTTGTCATTGACACACACTTGTATTTTGAAACGATTAAGAGACTCCTTTGATTAAGGAGTCTTTTTATATAGCTCTACCCTAAGATTTAAATATCTTTATCGTTAAAAAGAGTTAGTGTAGTTTGAATAAAAGCCTCCGTTGCTTTAGATATATCGTCAATATCTAGTACTGCTAAATTAATATCTCTGAATACATCTGGTTTTAATTCTCGCAAAACAACTTGATCTGGTAATGACCAAATATTTTTTTTAGTAGTAATGGTTATTCCTAAACCTTCTTGTATCATACTTAATGCAGTTTCTATATACTCCATTTCAAATCGTATGTTAGGGGTCAAGTTATATTCTTTAAACAAAGTATGAATCTGCATTTCATATCCACCCTTACCAATTAATATCTCTTCACCTTGTAAGTCTGGAATCGTTATCGTTTCCTTTTTATATAAGGGATGACTTGGGTGCATCAATACAATCAATTGATCCTTCATTAAATGAATGGTATCAAGATCTTGATTTGGAGGGATAATTATACCTACATCAATATATTTTGCATGTAGCCATTCTTTAACTTGATCTACACTTCCTTCTGATAATTTAATTTCTAAACCAGGATATTGATCTTCCATTGAACGGATGATTTTAGGAATAAATCTAGTGCAAGCCGTTCGATATGCTCCAACATGAATTTTCCCAATTTCTAATCCTTTTTCAGCTGCAACAAGTTCATCTACTTTTTGTAATTCGCTCAAAATGTTTCTGAATACTACTAATATATGCTCGCCAACATCCGTAAAATATATTCCGTTTTTTTTATCTCTTGTAATTAATTTTGTACCTAGTTGCGATTCAATTGTTGATACAGCACGACTTACCGCAGGCTGTGTCATATGTAAAACCTCGCCAGCTTTTGTAAAACTTCTTGTTTCTGATATTCGGACAATAAGTTCAATCTGTGATTTATTCATAACTATTATGGTATCTCCTATATGATCAATATGCATTTCCATTATGTTGAAACTTAATATACCATGAGTAAGCATTAAATTTCAAAATTAAACGGAGGTAATTAAACTGAGTAACCGTAACAAATTATTTCTTGGTGCACTTATATTAGCAGCATTTAATCTTAGACCAGGTATAACTTCTATAAGTCCTGTTTTAAACGAAATTACAAAGGGATTAGGAATGAGTTCCGCATTAGCTAGTCTACTTACTTCTATACCTTTATTATGTTTTGGTTTTTGTTCTTTATTTGCTGGACGTTTAGCAAGTCGATTTCAATCAGAGAAAACAATTACATTTTTTATCGCACTCATAGGTATAGTAACATTTGCAAGAATCTTTACAAATTCCACAATATTCCTATTAATAACAGCTTTATTAATTGGCGCTGGAATTGGAATAGTAAGCCCTTTACTCTCTGGTTTTATTAAAAATAATTTTCCAGAGAAAGCATCATCTATGATAGGTATATATTCTACATCAATGGTAGTCGGAGCATCTATTTCTATTGGATTAACACCACCAATTCAACACTGGCTCAATAATTCATGGTCAAATGGCTTAGCATTTTGGAGCATTCTTGCTTTAATTGCCGTTCCATTTTGGTTAATGGTTATTAAAAGCTCTAATACACATACAGAATCACAAAAAATAAAGCCTAGTTTACCATTAAAAAATAAAAATGCATGGTTATTAACAGCTTTTGTTGGGCTTGTAACACTCATGTTTTATTGTTTTGCAGCATGGCTACCAGCTATCGTAGTGGAAAAAGGAGGTACAACAGAATTAGGTGGGGTTGTAGGTACAATAGCTATGATTGCCCAATTACCCGCTACTCTCTTATTACCAAGTCTATTGAGAGCAGTACCAAGTAAAAGATTTTGGATCACAATACTTACGCTCAGTATAATGATTGGATTATCTCTTTTAAGTTTTACAAATGTGACGCCTATCATTTCAAGTATATGTTTAGGGATTGGTAGTGGAGGTCTTGTTTCACTAACTTTATTATTACCCATAGATAAAGCTTCATCACCTATGGAAGCCAGTTCTTGGTCAGCAATGACTCAAGCAATTGGGTATATGATTGGTGCAATTGGACCATTCATAATAGGATTCCTTCATGATTATCTAGGTAGTTTCATACCTACATTATATTTACTTATATTTTTAGGCTTCATTGTAATCTTACTAGGATGGAAAATTACTAAGGGAGAAGATATTGAAGAAGGAGAGTTCTCTATAGAATAGATGTAGCTTGTATGATCATTACTAAGATGAAGTATTAGAACTTATGTTGAACTAGTTACATAATCAAATACCTTGGTAGTGAAGTTAAATAAAAGGAGCTGTTTCTGTTTGACTAATAATAAAAAAGATAATTCAAAAAATTCCCAACAAGATTTAGCGCTCTTAGTCCGTAGTCTAGGGACTAGAGTAAAATTGTATCAACAACAAATAGCTGAAATTTTAGATGTATATACGCATGATTTCACTTCTATAAATGTGTTAAGTGAAACAGGTGCTATTACAGCAGGAGAATTATCTAAAAGAGTAGGACTTGCAACTGGTAGCGTAACAGCCTTGATTGATAGATTGGAAAAGGCAGGTTTTGTACGGAGAGAAAAACACCCAGAAGATCGTCGTAGTATTATAGTTGTTCCTGAATCTGAAGAAAAAAAAGAGGTTAAAGAAGCATACTCCCAGCTTAATAGTAAAATGTTGGAGTTAAGTAATAAGTATACCGATAAAGAACAAGAACTAATAAAATCTTTCCTAAACGATACGGTAGAGATATTAGATTCTGAAATTCAGTAACAATATATATAATTTCTTCGTAACAAAGCATAACGGGATTTAATTTATTAAAAACACTTAATAGGTTATATATTCAAAATAGTATCCTCAATAAGAGGAAATATTTATTATAGATACTATTTTAAACTTACATTACCAAAAACTTTTCTCTACCGTAAATAAGTTTTTTAATACTTTTTAAATTTATGAGGTGTTAAAATGAATTTAATTCCATTTATTATTATTTTAATTTTTTCTTGTTTATAGACGGCTATAACTAATAAATATTTACCTTCAGAAACATTAGATAAAAAAAGACAACAAGATCGATATGATGAAAGACAACGTAAAATGGTTATTGAAATACTTGCTAAAAGTTTCGTTTGGATTATCTATTGTATGCTATTTACATTATTACTTAAATTTACAGGTTTATCACCAAACCTTAAAGGAAATTAGTTTTCTCAATATCCAGAAATTTTCTTTATGATTACATCACTATTTCTTATGGCTTTTAATTACTATACTACAAACAAAAAGTATACATCTAAAGGTTAAATTAATGAAAAATAGAATTAGAGAATATAGAAAACAAAAAGGAATTTCTCAAGAAACTTTAAGTAAAAACTTAAATGTATCTAGGCAAACTATCAATGCAATAGAAAATAATAAATATGATCCTACGTTAACTTTAGCTTTTAAATTAGCAAAGCAATTTGATATAACTGTTGACGAACTTTTTTCTTAAATGTTCATAATTGGGACAAAATTAGACTTTGAAACGATTAAAAGACTTCTTATTAATAAGGAGTCTTTTTTTGATATATCTTCTGATAATCGTTATTTATATTAAATGATATATGTTAATTACGTTTTGAAAATAATCTATTAAGTCATTTCAAATTGAGTATGCCATCGTTTATATGATGAATTTTATTATAATAAGCAGTTAGTCTTTCATCATAAGTGACTATGATACAAGTTATATTCTTAGTTTGTTCTCCTTATATTTTTATAATTTTCATCTTGAGTTATTTTAGATAGATGTTTGTTTTTAATAAGTACTTTTTTGAACTAGGTATTTATTAAGCGCTAGTTATAGTTAGAAAAGCTTCAATTCTTCATTTATAAGTATGTATAAAAATGATAATTCTAAAGATTTATGTAATGATTTTAGTACAGTGTCATAATAGGTTCTAATATAGATACATTATAAAAATATGATGAAAATATTTCATGATTAAATCGATTAAAGGGGAAATAGCTATGAATTTTAGAGATTTAGAGATAATAAAAACACTAGATGATGAGAAAAATATTACAAGCGCTGCGACAAAGTTATATGTATCTCAACCTTCGTTAAGTTACAAAATTAATACTATCGAACAAGAGCTTGGAGTATCCTTAATAATACGTACTAAAAAAGGCATTAGATTTACTCCTCAAGGTGATTATCTCGTTGATTATGCTAAGAAAACTTTGAATGGATTCAATGAGATGAAGGATAATCTTCATAGTATAGATAATGAAAATGAGGGCGTAATCAGACTGGGTGTTTCTCATAATTTAGCGAGATATGATTTGCCTGAATTACTTAGTAGTTTTACGAATGATTTTCACAACATTCAATTCAAAATCATTACTTCTTGGAGCCAATCTATTTATAAATTAATAGCATCTGACGAAGTTTCACTTGCAATAGTAAGGGGAGATGTACCTTGGAAAGGCTATAAAATTTTATTAGATCAAGAACCCATATGTATAATCAGCAAGGATGAGATTGATATAGAAAAATTACCTTCAAAGTCAAGGATAGCTTTTAAGACTGATAGAGGATTACAAAATACTATTGATAACTGGTGGAAAGAATCTTACAATGAGCCTCCGAATGAAGCGATGTTAATTGATAACTTAGAGTCTTGCTTGAAGCTAGTAGAAAAAGGCATGGGTTATGCAATCGCTCCCAATATCGGTATCAGAGAGCATGAAAATTTAAATATAGTACCTATAAAAAACAAAAAGAATGAAATGGTTTATAGGGATACTTGGTTATTATACAGGGAAGAAGTGGATTATCCATTAATGCATAAGTTTATTAGACATATTAAAGCATATTATAAGTATAATGATTAGCATAAGCAAAGCGTCATAACATTATTTTATGATGGTAAATAGAATATATGTATTTCCTTTCTGCTGTTTTATTAAGTAATCTAAAGTTAAATACTTTTAAATTACTTTTTATGGAGGGATATTTTTGAAGCAATATGATGTGATTGTAGTTGGAACAGGAAATGCTGCACTAATTTCAGCAATATCAGCAAAAGAGAATGGTAGTGAAGTGCTTGTATTAGAAAAAGCGCCCAAAGAAAAAAGAGGAGGAAACTCCATATTTACTGATGGAGCAATAAGGTTTGCTTACAATGATTTACAAGGGATCAAAGAAGTTGTCACAGCACTATCCGAAAGTGATTTATCAGAAATACAAATGCCTGATTATAATACCGAAGATTTTTATGAAGATATTTTAAAAGTAACTAATGGTGAGAGTAATCCAGAATTAGCCCAATTTTTATCAAATGAGTCATTTGAAACTATTTTATGGATGAAAAAACAGGGAGTAGAGTTTCAATTAAATGAAAATCAATACTTTGAAATTAATGGAAATAAAAGTTTTTGGGGTGGCTTACCTATAAAGACAGTGGATAAAGGGATAGGATTAATGAAATCTTTATTTAATAGAGCCCAAGAACTAGGTATTGATATTATATATAGTGCTGAAGTTAATAAAATCGAAATGAATCATAATAAAGTATCAGCAGTAACTTACGTGGATAATAATAAGCAAAGGATAACTGTAAATACTGAGGCTATTATATTAGCATGCGGCAGTTTTGAAGCGAGTATGGATAAAAGGGTTAAATATCTAGGTGAAGAATGGGAAAAAGCAATCGTTAGAGGCACCGAATATAACACGGGCGACGGAATAGAAATAGCGACAGAAATTGGAGCTAATAAAGCAGGTCACTATGATGGTTGTCATGCTCATACTACAGATTATAATGCTCCTAAGGTGGGGGATTTTTCAAAACCTGGTGATATTTATAAAAAATCATCTTATCCGCTGGGCTTAATCATTAATAAAAATGGAAAGAGATTTGTAGATGAAGGTGCTGATTTTAGAAATTATACTTATGCAAAATATGGAAAAGAGACTTTGAAACAACCTGATCAAAAAGCTTTTCAAATTTTTGATTCCCAAGTCAGCCCTATGTTGAGAAAAGAATATAATTTAAAAGAAGCGACTAAGATTGTAGCGAACACACTAGAAGAACTAGCTACAAAAATGAATATCAATCCTAATGATTTTGTTGAAATGATTAATGAGTATAACTCTAGTGTTCAGGACGGAGACTATAACCCAAGTGTGAAAGATGGTAAATCTACAAAAGGTATTAGCCCAGAAAAGACGAATTGGGCTTTAAAATTTGATCAAGCCCCTTATTATGCGTTTCCTATTACATGTGGCATTACTTTTACATTTGGCGGTATCTCTACAAATACTAAAACTGAAGTTTTGGATGAACAAAACAATGTGATAGCTGGATTATTTGTAGCAGGAGAAATGGTAGGGGGATTGTTTTATCATAATTATCCAGGGGGATCTGGTTTAATGTCAGGTTCAGTTTTTGGTAAAAGAGCTGGAAAATCAGCGGCAGAATATGCGCAAAAGAACAAAGTAGATAATTGAGCATCATTTTTACACAATATATAAACATATGTGCTATTACATTTTGTAATATCTAAATTGACTATGTGTTGCAAATAAATATCCATTAGCGACAAGCGTGCATGATGAATTATTTAGGAACCAGTTGCTCTTGATTGCTCTGGATGTTTCAACACAATACGAAATAATGCGGATGCAAGAATATCATTAATTAACGTAAATTAGTATTAAAAATAATATCTTGTTACTTTCAAAAATATTACTTGTATTAAAATATATTATGAAAGTAGGAATAAATATGAAAATATCAACCGACTTACGTGAAGAAAAACAACTAAGTATTTCAAAACTTGTGATTCTATTGAATGAAAAATATGGAAAATGCTATCAAAATTATCAAATTTTCAATTGAGAAAATGGTCATAAGATAATACCACAACAAGATTTAGAAATTTTATGTGATTATTATGAATATCCTTTGGAAAAGCAAAGATAAATTGAAATATAGTTTGTTAATAACAATGGTTCATATATAATCAGACTCTACGTTTTATTCAACATAACGTATTAAAAGACTGGAAAACAGTGAAATATTATTTATCTTTGTTTGAAAATACATTAAAGGGTGGTTTTATAATATTATTGATATTGAAAAGCAAAAGCTAGAATTAATTCATATTAGAGAAGGTTTTTACAGGATAATGAAAGAAAGTTTTGAACGTATTGATGATACGAGTAAGCCGAATTTAAATTTAAATAAAGATACCCATTGCTATTAAGTGTAACGATGGGAGTATACAATTATATGTTACTAGTTAAATAAAATTTAATCATGCAGTGTAGCCAGTAGCCAACTTAAAAAGCCACCCATAACTCCATCTCCTTTTCATGAGATTCTACAAATTTGAACTATGAGGGTAGCCACAATACCAAATATTTGTAAGGTTAAATAACGTAACCTGTCAGTTAATCTTACAGAGTTTTTAATATTATACATAATTCATGTAATATCATTCGTATGGTGTATATTAAAACTTTGGTTAAGGGGGCATTATATGAATATTTTACAAAAGAAGGATATTTATAGCGTAGTAAAAATTTCAGATACAAAACTACAAAAAAGTTTAACAACATTTGATTTAACAATGCTTGGAATAGGTGCAATCATTGGAACAGGTATTTTCGTATTAACTGGAACGGGGGCATTAAAAGCAGGTCCGGGGTTAATGTTTGCTTTCATTTTAGCTGCACTTGCATGTTTATTTGCTGCACTATGTTATGCGGAGTTTGCATCTATGGTTCCGATAGCTGGTTCAGCTTATACATATACATATACGACAATTGGTGAAATATTCGCTTTTATTATTGGATGGGATTTAGCTTTAGAATATATGCTTGGTGTAAGTACAGTATCAGTAGGTTGGTCGGGGTATTTCCAATCATTTTTAGCAGGCTTTGGAATACATATCCCGGCAAAATTAACAGCGGCACCCGGTTTAATGACAACTGGACACGTAGAAGGCGTGTTTAATTTACCAGCGTTTTTAATTGTGATGCTAATTACCTTTTTAATTGCAATGGGCATTAAAGAAACAAAAAGGGTAAATAATATAATGGTTATTGTAAAAATTGCCGTAGTAGTACTTTTTATTTGTGTAGCAATTTTTTATGTTAAACCAGATAATTTAGCACCTGTATTACCATATGGGTTTTCTGGTGTATTTACTGCTGCCGCGACTGTGTTTTTCGCTTTTATAGGATTCGATGCTGTATCCTCAAGTACAGAAGAAACCATCAATCCAGCTAAAACAATGCCTAAAGGTATTATCATCTCTTTAGCTATTTGTACCGTTTTATACGTTATTGTGTCATTAATCATGACAGGCGTTGTACCTTTTAAAATGTTTAGTCATTACGAAGATCATCCAGTATCAGCAGTGCTTAAATATTCTGGACAAAACTGGATTTCCGGTATTATAGACATTGGAGCTATATTAGGTATGACAACAGTTATGCTCGTTATGCTATATGGTCAAACACGTGTGACATACGCTATGTCTAAAGATGGACTGATGCCTGGAATTTTTTCAAAGGTTAGTAGTAAGACAGATACGCCCTTTATTTCGACTTGGATATTTGGTTTAATTTCAGCATTGTTAGGTGGATTTGTTTCTATTGAAACTTTATCAGAAATGGTAAATATCGGGACATTATCTGCCTTTATATTAGTAGCTATAGCAATTATTGTTTTACGTAAGAAGTCTCCAGATTTAGAAAGAAAATTCAAATGCCCATCTGTACCTATTATTCCTATTGCTGCTGTAATATTTTGTCTGTTTTTAATATTAAATTTAAATCCGGTAACTTGGGTTAGATTTGGTATATGGTTATTCATTGGTCTTGTAGTTTATTTTACTTACTCTCAAAAACGTTCCACGATTAAAAATAAAACTAGCTAAACAGTCATTTGCCGTTATTGTATTTTATATATTTTTAATAATTAAATATATTTATGTAAATCTACTACAAATCCTGAAAGTGAATTCGAAGAATTCAAACACCATCATGGCGCAACTTCATATCATCCTAAAATAGATTGTTATTAAGACAAAATTTAATTATGAAACAAAAATAGACTCCTTATTCATAAAGGAGTCTATTTTTTACTTCTGATAATCATCGATTATGTAAAGTGATAACTTATTTAGAAATAAAACAAGAGTGTACAGAAATCGATTCACTTCATGTACACTCTACATTTAGGCTGTTTTAACTATCATAATAAGAAAGTTATTTAATTTAAATAAAGATATAAGTTTGTAAATTGTTCTTCATCATTATATTTATTTACAATATCAAAAATATTTTGATCAGTTATCTCAATTTGGTCTTCCTTCAATTCGTCAACAATATTAGTAACACTAAAATCACTAACATTTGATTTGATTTTATTATCGTAATGCGTTAGTACACTAAATATTTTAACTTTTTGAGATTCGCTATAATTATAATTATCAAGAATATTTGTCATAATTTATCACTTCCCAATTATAGATTTTGACTACTAGGACGAATTATAAATTCATTTACAGATGATTCCTCGGGTTCGTTAATTGCGTAATTAATAGCTCTTGCAATAGCATCTGGTTTAATTGCATCTTTATATACTTCATCAATACCTTGTTTCATCTCTTTATCGCTAATATGGTCTGTTAATTCAGTATCAATAGCGCCTGGAGAAAGGATTGTAGTTCTAATATTTGAACCTACTGCAGCTTCTTCTTGTCTTAATCCTTCAGTTATCGCTCTTACTGCATATTTGGTACCACTATAAACAGCGCTACCTGGGAAAACGACATGACCCGCTACAGAAGCCAAATTAATAATATGACCTGATTTTTGTTTTCTCATGTAGGGCAATACTGCACCAATGCCGTAAAGTACCCCTTTAATATTCACATCGATCATTTGGTTCCATTCATCTTGTTTATTCTTTTCTAAAAACGATTGAGGCATAAGACCAGCGTTATTAATTAATACATCTACACGTCCAAAATCATTATACGCTGTTTCAATTAATGCATTTACTTCATCTGGCTGCGTTACGTCAGTTTTTTTAATGCTTACATTATGATGACCTATTTTTTGTTGTATTTTTTCTAAGCGATCTAAACGTCTTGCTCCTAAAACAAGTTTAGCTCCATTTTCAGATAGTAAACTTACTGTTTCCTCTCCAATTCCACTAGACGCACCAGTTATAACGACTACTTTATCTTTTACATTATTCATTATTTTACCTCCTTGGTGAATACAATTATATATTTCACCATATTATAGTTATCAAAACATCCTTGGTATTTTCAATCCCAATAGTTATAACTACAATTTTTAAAATAATGAAAGCTACACTAGAATAGACTGTTTTAAACCTTTACTTAATAAATAAGTGTTTATGAATTTTTTAATTATAACTATTTTAATTAAAATAGCTATATATAACTTCTAATGATAAAGTGATTAATAGACTTACACTTAATAAAATAATTTTTATTTTTTAGAATACACCTAAATATAAAATGTTTATCTATAGAACTGAACTTTTTATATTTATATTACGTATATTTAGTGCAAACTAAAAAAATAAAGATATAGGATGGATATTTCTAATTGTTTTATTTTTAAAACAAGGAGGGGACAAAATGGTAGATGAAAATGATTTATATAAAATGATAGTAGAAACAAATGATAGTAAAAGTCTAGAAATCCTATATGACCGATACGAGTCGCTATTATTTAATTTGGCTTATAAAATAACACAAGATGTGCAATCTAGCGAAGAGGTTTTACAGGATGTTTTTATGAAAATTTGGAAGCAAAAAGCAATTTTCAATCCTGAAAAGGGGAAATTATCAACTTGGCTTATTACATTATGTCGTAATAGAGCTATTGATGCTATAAGGAAGAAAAAAAACATAGAAAGTCAATTTGATGAGGACTTCCAAGGTATACAAACTAATAGTCTACCTGAATATGATTTGTTAAATAAAGAAACCTCAGAAGAAATTAATAAACGGATTACATTTTTAAATATAGATCAACAAAAAATTATTTCTTTATTTTATTATAAAGGCTTAAGTCAGCAAGAAATTGCCAATAAATTAGATATACCTTTAGGTACTGTAAAAAGTCGTCTAAGGCTGTCAATCCAACATTTAAATAGCTACTTTAAAAAGGTTTTGAGAAAGGAGAGTGAAGAAAATGAAGGATAACAAAGTTGATGAAATATATGATTATTTCAATGATAAATTGAGCGAAAGCGAAAAAGAGCGCGTTGAAGAAGAATTGAATTTATCATCTGAAAGCCATAAGACTTTGAAAGATATCGAAATTCTTCACGATACACTTCCTTATAAAAATAAACAGGTTGAACCTCCGATAGGAATGAAACAAAGAATTTTAGAATCAGTTTTAAATGAAGAAAAAACTTCAGATAAAGATATAAAAAATGAAAATCAAGAAGAGGGTTTTAATTCTACTAATTCAGAAACCAATAACCAATTTCAACAACATATAAATGTATCGACACAGGATAATAAAAAGCATAAAAGTGCTGTTATTAAGCGTTTTTCTGTAGGTATTATAGCGGCGATGTTGTTGTTATCTCTTATTGGCAATGGCGTCCAATTTTGGGGGAATAAAGAACCAAAAAATCAATCTACTTCAATGATAAACACCGGCGACGCTAAAGCCATCAACCTAAAATCTATGAGTAATGACAAAACGCAAGGTCAAGCCTACCTTTCGAATACGAATAATAAAACAGATAGAAAATTAATAGTTGAAGCCAAAGATATTGAAACTACAAAAGGCAACCAAGTGTACCAAGTCTGGGTATTAAAAGATAATAAACCTTACCCAGCAGGCGCGTTTTCTAGTGGAAACAATAAAGGGATGGTTGTTTTTGACTTGAGTAATATAGACATTGATAAGAATGATAAAATTGCTCTTACACTGGAACCTTCTCCTAATAATACTGAACCTAAAGGACAAATGGTTATGGCGAGTAGTGAGATTTAATCTTATTATTATGATATTTTAAATTTATTGAAAAGGATCACAAATCCATGTGATCCTTTTTTTATATTTATACGTATATTTTGTAATTACTTTTTGATAAATAAACTGAAGTTTTAACTAATATTACAAAATAACTGAAGATGTTGGGTGAAAATTAATGCAAATTACTATTAAAGATATTCTATTATCAATTGAAAAAAACACAATTACAAATACTAAGTGTATTAATTTTAATATGGATAAAATTTGTCAAAAGATTACATCAATGTACCAAGATATACAGCAAAATACTATTTTTATGTTGAAAGACTCAGATAATGCGGCCTATTATGCTCAATGCGCTAATGAAATGAAACCTTTGATTATGATTACCAATTCCTCTCCAACTAAACTTAATCACCTAGAATTTAACGTTCCTATTATATATATAAATGATTTTCCTAGCGTAGCCAACAATCTAGTAAAATTATTCTACGGAACAGCCATTGATGGACTAAACTTTATTGCGGTTACAGGGACCAATGGTAAGACAACGACGAGTCATATGATTGGGAATTTATTAACACAGTTGGGTAAAAAGGTTGCTATTATTGGAACGTTAGGGGTGTTTGACTGTAATTATGAAAAGATGAAATTTAATCACACAACTCAAACCACGCCAATGTATTTTGAAATGGGTGAAATTATAGAATATTTTTATTACAAAAATTATGACTATATTATATACGAAGCAACATCGATAGCTTTAGACCAACAACGTACAGATTTTATTCAGAATGCTTTAGCAGTATTCACTAATTTTAGTCCTGAACATCTCGAATACCATGGTACTATGAATAATTATTTAAAAGCTAAATTGAGATTAAATGAGTTGAGCCAATTAAATTTAGTTAATTTAGACACGCCTGAATATAACACTATTGTGAAAGATAAATGGCATTTTTCGAATAAACAGCAAGCCTATTATCAATATAATATCGGTGATAGTCATATAGATATGACAATTGATAAAGATAGTTTTTGTATTAAACCAAACTTTAAAGGAGGGCATAACTATATTAATTTAGCTACAAGTATTTTTAGTTTGCATAAATTAGGTTTTGATATTAGAGAAATTATTAAAGCTTCGACTGTTATTGGCTCGCCATTACATCGTTTCCAAGTTATTGAAATAGAGGATTATACGATTATATTAGATTTTGCACATACAGCTTTAGCAATTAAAGAGTCAATTAATAATGCTTTGCAGTATACTGAAAGTATAGGGAAAAAATTAAATACAATGGTCACAGGAATAGGTTTAAGAGGTTTTGACAAAATAGGAATGACTGTAGCCGAGTTACCTCAAGGTGTTCATAAGTTGATGCTTGCTGCTGAACAAGTAGGATATGAAGACCCTAAAGTGATTGTTGATTTTATGACTGAACATTTACCGCATAGTTATAAAAAAAATAGTGTGTTAAAGTGTTCCTCACGAAAAGAAGGGATACGAACACTTCTGTATGAAACAAATAAAAATAATGAGGTAATTTTACTTACGGGTATTAATGAACCACAAAACTATAAAGGGACAAAATATGATCATGATGACCAGACATACATTAAAACATTATTACAAAAACATAAATTTTAAAGCATTGTAATTATATAAATAGGTGAGAGGCTTATTTATATAATATATCCTTAAATTAGAATCGATTTTATTGTTTTAACTTTAAAAAATCATAAAAAAAAGCCTCAGTTGAGGCCTTTTTTTATGGAGTTATTGAAGATTAACTAATCATTACTTTCATTAAATAACCTTGGTTATCGAAGAATGCTTTATACATACCATTATTTGTTGTATAAGTTAGATAAGAGCCATCATTTGTTTGGCCTTCATCAGCCATATGGTTAGACATGTGTTCTTTTTTGAACATATCTTTACTTATTGTATTTTCTTTTGTATCGAAAGTGATGTGAACGACTTGTCCATCTTTATTCATATCTATCATTGTGTCATTAACTTTTTTACTTGTAGCAATATCTTTATCATTAGCTGCTGTATTAACTTTGTACCCGTCAATCATCACATTATCGTGTTTTAGTGCTCTTACAAAATCATAATTTTGGGTAAAATGTCCATCATATGTTGTATAACCAGTGTAATTATAATATGGCATCATTGTTTTTTGTGCCGCATTATCCATGTTGTGATTCATAGACATATCTTCTTGGTTCATATTGCCGTTCATATCATCCATGTTGTGATTCATAGGCATATCTTCTTGATTCATATTGCCGTTCATATCATCCATGTTGTGATTCATAGGCATATCTTCTTGGTTCATATTGCCGTTCATATCATCCATGTTGTGATTCATAGGCATATCTTCTTGGTTCATATTGCCGTTCATATCATCCATGTTGTGATTCATAGGCATATCTTCTTGGTTCATATTGCCGTTCATATCATCCATGTTGTGATTCATAGGCATATCTTCTTGGTTCATATTGCCGTTCATATCATCCATGTTGTGATTCATAGGCATATCTTCTTGGTTCATATTGCCGTTCATATCATCCATGTTGTGATTCATAGGCATATCTTCTTGGTTCATATTGCCGTTCATATCATCCATGTTGTGATTCATAGGCATATCTTCTTGGTTCATATTGCCGTTCATATCATCCATGTTGTGATTCATAGGCATATCTTCTTGGTTCATATTGCCGTTCATATCATCCATGTTGTGATTCATAGGCATATCTTCTTGGTTCATATTGCCGTTCATATCATCCATGTTGTGATTCATAGGCATATCTTCTTGGTTCATATTGCCGTTCGTATCATCCATGTTGTGATTCATAGGCATATCTTCCTGATTCATATTGTTGTTTGTAGTATTCGCGTGTGCTGTATTACTGCCACCTAATCCATTACTTGCTCCTAACAATAAACCTGTAGCTAATACTGATGATGAAAATACTAATAATTTGTTATTCATAAATCTTCACCCCTTTTTAATATTTTATGAATCACTCTTGTTTCCTAACCATTGTTAAAACTCACGAATAAAAACAATTAGATTCTTTTAATCTTACGTCTTACATTAAAATATACGTATTTTTGTCTTGTTAAGTTTACTTTTTATAAAAAATTGTTTTAAATTAAGTCAAAGTATTCTTCAAGGGTGAGATTTTTATTTACTATTTCCATGGCATCTTCTTTACCTACATATCTTATATGCCAAGGTTCATACATAAATTCTGTAATGTCTTCTTTACCTTTGGGGTATCGGATAATAAACCCATAGAAATGTGCGTTATCTTGAAGCCACTTGCTTTCTTTTGTAAATTGAAACTGTTCTTTTATTGATTCATCTAATCCGGGGGAGGCAACGTCAAAAGCTAAACCTGTTTGATGTTCAGAATATCCTGGCTCAGCGCTATAAGTTTTCGCTTTTTCTAGACCATCACGACGAACATACATATTGAATAACCGCATTTGTTTTAAATATGATCGAAAACCACTAATAATAATTAGTTGGAACCCTTGGTTTCGGGCGTCTTTAATCATAAGTTTTAAAGCGTTTCTTGCCTTTAATTTTGGAAAAGGTATATAAAATGGGCAAACTTTATAATCTCTGTTTACAATAATTTGATTATTTACATAATATGCGCCATTCCTTTTCATAACAGTATTACGTTTTTCTTTTTTCTTATTTTTAAATGAATAGATTGTAGTAAAAATAGCTACAGCTAGAACGAATTTTTTCATATAATCACCTTTTATATAGTTTTTTATTTAATGACCAAAAATGTATATTTAAATATATTTCATAGATAATCCAGGATAAATGTATTCCTAAAAGTAAACGGATAAAATTTTTCTTTTTGGTGACTGATTTAATACTCACTATCATAAATAGAAATTGAACTATTTTGATTACAAGTGAGAGCAAAAATGATTGATGTTTGAAAAAGATTAAATACCAAAAGCTCTGTGCTATTAATTGGACGTTATAAGCTAAAAAGAAAATTTTTTTATAGTATGAATGTGAAAGCGTAAGAGTAACACTCGAAATCATATTCACTATTATCCATATTAAAGGAAGCAACAAACTATTAATAATATATTTGTTTTTTTGTAAACGCTCGTATTTTTCTTCGTTGTTTTTTATAGAGAAATTAGAAATTTGGAAGATAATAAATAAAGGGTAGAAAAATTTTAATAATATTAAGGGGATTTTCAAATAATCATTCCTTTTCGTGAGGCATATAATAAATTTTTGCATTTTCAATTTTTGGCTTATTTAATCAACAATATAGATAAATTCCCAATAAGTCGAATTATATCAGGTCAACTTCAATATTATTAAACCAACTTTACTCAAAACAACGTAAATTCTACTTTTTACTATTCTGTCTGTATGCAAGTGTATTCAATAGTTAATATCGCTATGATCTTATTTATCTTAGGGGAGATGTTAGTATTTACGTGAAGACGATATTTTAGTTAACTATAAACTAGATTCTCTTGAACGTATAACAAAACAGTTAATCGAGCTATCGTCATGGTTGGATGATAATCGTATTGATTTAAATATCTTCTATTATGTAAAATAAAGTATTTAGATTAAAAAAGTTAAAGTATCCTAACATGTTGGATAGTAGTTTTTTCAGGAATAAAAGTATGTTTGGACTTAATATATAATTCAGCTGAATTATTATTTATATTTACTCGATAATAGTTCATACTTCCACTACCTTGGTTATCACTTTTACTTATAATAGATATCTTTTGCTTTTTCCTTAAAAAATTATAAGTTTTATCATCTCTAGAAATTTGTTTTAAATTATTGTCTTTATGGTTCTCAACATAATTATTTAATTGGTTTTCACTTTGATGTAAAGTCTACTTATCAAAAAACAAAAAACTCACAGATAAATATATAGTGATTAATAGTATTAAAATCACGCTAGCATAAATAAATTTCTTCAAATTACATCTCCTTTCAAGAACACTATTTTACATCCTCACTTACTATGGTGTTAAGCATGAAAAAACCGAGCCCGATAACTATTCATAGTAGTTATCGGGCTTTTTGGTGTATTGACTATGTCGTCTAATTATTTATCACGCTTATTCAGCCAATAAGAAAACCACGTGAGTACACTTCTTACTATAATAGGAGCTATTAAAGCTACAAATATGATGTCATCTTCTTCCATGATAATCACAGCACAGAAGTAAAAAAACGACTTCACAATTATATCATCTGTATCTTTTGAAGCAGATGCACTTCCAATAAATTAAATATCGTTTAATTAAACTAATTTAGAGTTTAAATATACTATTCCATATTAGCTTCTTTGTTTTTATAGTTTTCTAAAAAACGCTGTAATCTATTACATGCTTCTTTTATTTCTTGCATCGTACAAGCAAACGATAATCTAATATGACCTTCGCCAAATTCTGAAAAGGATTTTCCAGGCACTACGGCCAATTGTTCTGATTCTAAAAGTTGTGTACAAAATGCAAATGAGTCTTTATTATATTGACTAACATCTGGAAAAATATAAAAGGCGCCTTCAGGTTTTTCAACAGGTAAGCCCATTTTTTGAATCCGACTATATATATAGTTACGTCGTTCTAAATAAGCTTGATTCATTTTTTTTATATCTTCATTTCCATTTTTCAACGCACTTATTGCTCCATATTGACTTGGCGTAGCAACACATATCGAATTGTATAAATGTACTGTTGTTACTTCTTCGATTAAACGCGGTGTGGATAATACATAGCCTACTCTTGCACCTGTTAATGCGTGAGATTTGGATAAACCATTTACTACAAATAATTGATTTCGAATTGATGGAAATTCCATAAACGAATGATGTTTATGGTCATAAACATTTTCACTGTATATTTCATCAGTAATAATATAAACACCTGTATCTTCAAGCACATTTACAATAGATGCTATCTCTTCATATGTTAACGTCGTTCCCGTTGGATTTGTTGGATAATTAAATATAATTGCTTTTGTATCTTCGGTAATAGCCTGTTTAACGTTTGTAGCTGTAGGCTTAAACTTTGTACTTGTAGTATCTACAAGTTTAACATTACAACCTGCTAATTTTATGATAGGTTCATAACCTAAATACGTAGGAGAGGGCAAAATAACTTCATCTCCTGGATTTAATATTGTCCTCAATATGTCATCGATACCCTCGGACCCACCATTTGTCACTACAATTTCATTTTCAGGATTATAATATGTTTGATGTCTATCAAATGTGTATTTTGAAATAGCTTCTCTTAACTCTAGTAGCCCTTTATTATGTGTATAGCGTAATTTATTATCTTGTATTGCTGTGATCATAGCTTCTTTAATATATTCAGCTGGTTCAAAACCCGATTGCCCTAAAGTTAAATCAATACTATTGGCGTATTGATCCACTTTATTTGCAAACTGACGTGTACCAGGAACTTCAATATCATAAATATATTGGTTTAATGATTTCATTGAGAAACCTCCTTTAATTTAATAGACGGTTCACATTGAATTAAAAGTTATTTTTTTTCTTTGCTAAATGATTATCATAATAGGATACACCAAGTAATGTAATTGTATTTAAAACAATAGCATAAATAATCGTTACATTTGAACTCGGGCCAACAATAATTAAACTTAAGAAGACTGTAATGATACTCACTAGAATCGCTAAAAATGCTGCTCTCTCTGTAATCCATTTAATAAATAATCCTAGTATAACTGGCATAAAAATAGCTCCCGTTAATATAGCATAAGCGATATCTATTGCAACAAGAACCTGTTTAATCGAAATTGCAATAATAATTGCAATAATAGCTAAGCATAAAGTCGTTAAACGGGTTAATAATAAAAATCTATCGTCATTGATATTTTTAAAGAAAAATGGTTTTAATATATCATTTGAAATAATTGTTGATGAGGCGAGTAATGTACCTGAAGCCGTGGACATTATTGCAGCTGCTAAAGCAGCAAATACAATACCTAATAAACCGGGCTGTAATGTCTCAAACGCCATATGTGTAAAAACATTTTGCGTGTTTTGAATATTTGGAAATAAAATATACGCACACATTCCTATAATTACCATAATTATTGAATATAATGCACTATAAATACCTACTAAAACACCAGAAGTTTTAGCAATTCGTTTTGTTTTCCCTGTAAAGAAACGTTGCCATATATCTTGGCCTACCATAACTCCAAGTGTATATGTTATAAAGTAATTAAAAATTTCATTCATTCCAATATTGGTGAAACTTAAATGTGAAGAGGGCAATGAACTAAATAATTCTTCGAATCCACCAACACTATGTACGCTTACTGGTAACATAATGAAAAACATTCCAATTGTCATAACAGAAAACTGAATAAAATCAGTAATAGATAGTGTCCACATGCCGCCAAGTATTGTGTAAATAAAAACCACACTACCACCCACAAGAATAGCTACTTCCATATCCCAGTGGAATATAACAGATACTAATGAACCAATGGCGATTACTTGCGTAACACTTATCATTAATGTGTATATTGCTGTAACAATAGCGCCTATAATACGGACCTTAGAACCAAATAATTTATACAACAATTCATTTATTGTAATAATTTCCATATTTAAAATTCTACTTAAAAAAAGCAATCCAAAAATTGTGATACCAGCACCTAATGCAAATACAAACCAAAATCCAGAAAAACCAATTTCGTAACCTAGTTGCGATGAACCAATTGTGGAAGAACCACCTAAAAATACAGCTGTCAAACAACCAAATAACATAAATACACCTAAGTTACTATCAGCAAGCATATATTTCTTTGAAGATTTCGCTTTCACTACACCTAAAACACCAATTGATATCAACACGAAAAAATATACTGCAAATATTATAAAGTCTATATTCGTCATAAGCTTTACCAACTTTCTTTAATATAAAATAAATTTATTGGTTTTCACTTCTCCGTTTTGCTAATGCTATTAATGTTACCATTTCAAATATGACTGAAGATGCAGCTACAGCTGTTATTTCATTAGAATCATATGTTGGCAATACTTCTACTAAATCGAATCCTTTAATATTTAGACCATCAAGTTTCCTTACATATTCTAATGCTTCAAAGCTTGTTGGTCCTCCAACTTCTGGTGTTCCAGTTCCTGGAGCATACGCAGGATCTAAAAAATCAATATCGAAGGAAACGAAAACTGGGTTGTCTCCCACTCGTTTGTGGATTTTATCTATTACGTTTTCAATACCTAGTTCACGTGCTTCTCTCATTGGAATGACTTGATATCCTAAATCTCTTGCATTTTGTATATCTTCAGGTCCATATAATGGTCCTCTAATACCGACTTGAATTGATTTTTTTGTATCAACTAACCCTTCTTCTACCGCTCTTCTAAATGGCGTTCCATGAACATATTTTTCACCAAAATAATCTTCCCAGGTATCGCTATGAGAATCAAAATGAACAAGTGATACAGGACCATATTTTTTGGCGAAAGCACGTAGATGGCCTAATGTTATTGAGTGGTCTCCTCCCATCATAATAGGAATAATCCCTTTGTTTAAAATAGGTGCTAATTTTTCAGTGATTTTATCATAAGTTTTCAACACATTACCTGGTATAACATCGACGTCCCCGTAATCTATACCTGAACAATAATCGAAAATATTTATATCTTGATCTGGATTATACGGTCTCAATAAAACTGAAAAATCTCGTATACTTTGAGGGCCATATCTTTGACCAGTTCTATTTGAAGCAGCAGTATCAAATGGTACACCCATAATTAAAAAATCTACGTTCTCTAAAGTGTTTTCCAATGGTAATCTCATAAAAGTTCTTGGTCCAACAAATCTTGGCGACATAGATGAATCTTTTGGCTTAAACATATAAATCCACTCCTTTAATTTTAAATGCTTTTGAATGCGCTTTCATAAATGCTAGTTTAACAAATATAAAAAGTAAAGAACCAGTTTGTTTTTTACTTGGTACCAGTTTGTTATTGTAAAATGTTAATATTTACTTCTCATAAGCTAAAACATGTATAAAATAGCCTTTTCTCGCGCTAAGTTAGTAGCTAAGGTGAGGAATGATGAGAGGGAAGATAACATAATTTAAAAGGCTCATATTTGATAGCCTTAGTTTTTGAAAATATGCGTCAACTCGAATTACAATCAGTTCATGAAGTAATTAAAGTAGGTGACACATTGTCTGATATAAAAGAGGCGCTTAATAGTGGCATTATAGCTGTAGGCGTTATTAAAGGTAGCTCGATTATTGGGCTAAGCGAAAGTGAATGGATTAATTTGAATAATGATGACAAGAAAAAAATTATAGAGGAGGCAAAACAAAAATTCTTAGCTCATGGGGCTCATTACGTATTGAATGATATAACAGAATTACCATTACTATTAGAGAACATACAAGAAAAATAGTGTGGTATGCTGTGTGAATATTATTTGCACTTTGAATCTTATAAAAATAATAGGCTTACAGAAGTGTATAGTATAACCCCCTCACAATCGTTTGAAGTGAGGGGGTTATCTTATATAAATGCTATGATTGGTACAATCAGATATTCAATAATTGAGAACAAGAATAAAAATATAGAGTTTTTAACAATTGTCGTTCTTTAAATACTTGATTGTCCACGTTTGTGCCACGTTAATGTGAAACTTAACATTGCTAATATACTAATAATTGTAAGGAGTAAGAAGCCAGCATCCCAACCTAAATGGTCCACTAAGAGTCCCATAATGATATTAGCCATTACTGCGCCTCCTAAATAACCAAATAAACCTGTTAAGCCAGCTGCAGTTCCAGCTGCTTTTTTCGGAACATAATCTAAGGCTTGTAAGCCAATTAACATGACTGGTCCATAAATTAAAAATCCGATGGAAATGAGCGCAATGTTATCAATTAATGGATTACCAGCTGGATTTAACCAATAAACGATAACCGCAATTGTAACACCGAGCATAAATATAAAGCCGGCAGGGCCTCGACGCCCTTTAAATACTTTATCAGAAATATAACCGCACAATAATGTACCAGGTATACCTGCCCATTCATATAGGAAGTAAGCCCAACCTGATGCTTTTAAATTAAAGTCCTTTTCTTCACTTAAATAGGTAGGAGCCCAGTCTAGAACGCCATAACGTACAAAATATACAAATATATTGGCAATCGCAATGGCCCATACCCATTTATTATTTAACACATACTTAAAAAGAATTTCTTTTGTAGTCAATTCAGTTTCAATGGTATGTTTTGAGTTTGTATCATAATCATCTTTATATGCTTCAATTGGAGGTAAGCCCTCTGATTGAGGTGTGTCTCTAATCAAACTATAGGAAATTAGTGCAATAATTATTGCCACAATGGCTGGAAGAATAAAAGTACCTTCAAATCCTTTTAAATAACCAAAAGACCAAGTGCTAATTAGCGTTACACCAACGAGCGCTAGTGGTGCCATTAAACCGCCGCCTACATTGTGTGCTACATTCCAAATTGCAGTCTTACTACCACGTTCGCTCACACTATACCAATGTACGAGGACACGTCCAGAAGGAGGCCATCCCATACCTTGAAACCATCCATTTAAAAACATCATCACAAACATAATGAAAATGCTCGATGTAAGTACAGGAATAAAACCTAATAATAAATTAACGATAGCCGTTAAAATTAAGCCTAATGTTAAAAATATACGGGCGTTACTCCGGTCACTTACTGTTCCCATTACAAACTTACTGATACCATAGGCAATCGATATAGCAGATAAAGCGACACCTAAACCAGTTTTACTAAAACCTTCGTCAATTAAGTAGGGCATCGCTAATGAGAAGTTTTTACGTAATAAATAATAACCAGCATAGCCTAAGAAAATACCAAGGAACACTTGTAACCTTAAACGTTTGTATGTATCATCTACTTTTTCTGATGGAAGCGGTTTGATATGCTTCGCAGGTTTTAAAAAGTTGAACATAAAGCTAATTCCCTCCTTTATTAATTTTAATTTAAAAAATAATTAACTTAATATTAAGATAGAGTGAATTGTAAGCGATGTCAATATATGTTGGAATAATATTTTATAACATACTAAAAACAACTTGCTATATTTATATTGTTTTTCCATAGGAATTTATTATCTTTCATAGAAAAACACCTCCGTATAAATTCAAATTTAAATAAATTTATACGGAGGCGTTTTTAGTTGTAAATTTTTATTTGAAATAAAAATAACTTCATAAATAGAAAAAGGCGTTAACTTTCGATACCTTGTTTTCTTGGAATAGCAAATAGAACGATAATAAACGATAATAGGGCTAATAATACGTTTAACCCAAAGCCAAGCATTGCACTAGTTTCTAAACTTAATGCTGTTTTACCAATAGCATAAATTGTACCGGACAATGCGACACCAAAAGCATTACCTAGTGATGAAGACATTTTGTATACACCTGAGGCCATACCTATTTGATCTTCTGAAGCATTTGCAATAGCTGTATCCATAGAAGGTGTAGCATAGAAACCTAAACCTAGACCATAAATGAAATAACCGATGATACAAAATACCACGTATAGTGTATTAGGTAAGAATGTAAATGATATTAAAATAATACCAATCATATTAAGTAAACTACCTATAACCATAGGTTTTTTAGCACCTAAATGCTGTAATATTTTTTCTCCAATACGAATCGTAGCAATTACTGTAACGAGGTAAGTAATTGTCAGCGCACCTGATTGGAATGCATTAAAACCTAGTGATTCTTGAACAAATGTATTGCCGACTATTAATGTTCCTGCAACGGCATTCATTAAAAAGTTAGATAGTGTTGAACCGGTATAACCCATATCTTTAAAGATTTTAAAATCAATTAATGGATTGTTTATTCTTCTTTCAACAATAATAAATACAATAAGTGAAACAATAAATATAGCTATCATTGTTAATATTAACGGAGAAAATAGACCATAATCTGAACTTTGAGTAATAATAAGGTTAATGCTAAATACAAATATAACGAAAATAACTAATCCGGCAATGTCGAATTTTTTATTTGCTTTAGATTGAGCACGTACTTCGGGCGTGCCTTTAATAAGTAAGATAGAAATTAAGGACACAATGATTGATATGATAAAAATCCATTTCCATCCAATCGCTGTTGAAACAATACCACCGAAGAATGAGGCGATACCGCCACCACCCCATGATCCAATAGACCAATAACTTAAAGCTGCTTGGCGATGTCTGCCATTATAATAAGCTTTGACCAATGAGAGTGTCGCTGGCATAACTATTGCTGCTGAAAACCCTTGTATAATGCGACCTGTTATGAATAAAGGGACAGCAGATGAAATAATAATTAATAATGACCCTAGAATATTTAATGCTAATCCAATATAAGTCATTTTTACGTAACCAAACTTATCAGCTAAACTACCTGCACCTACAACAAACATACCAGAGAATAACGCTGTAATACTGACTGCGGCGTTAATGATTCCGGCATTTGCGCCAAATTCTTCTTTTAATGTTGGAACGATATTGACGAGTGAGCTTGAGAATAACCAGAAAGTTATAACACCAAGAACGATACCTGTAAGAAGTCTTCCATTGCCTTTAAAATCTGTTTCTTTAAGCACTTTTTTTCATCCTCCACGCTTGCATCTTTAAAATCCTTTACTATTTTAAATTGTTTTAAATTAGATATTTAAGAATTTTAAAAGCTTTTAAAATCTTGCCATACTTAAATATCTTATTCCTTTTATATAATTTTTCAAGACAAAAAACTGTATTTTCCTTCATAAGCAAAAATAGTTTGCTTTGCTAACCAAAAGTGGTAGAATGTCTCGGTGCGCAAAATTTGATGAACGTAAAATTTTATTGTCAAATACTGTAATGAGGACGTATTGAAGGCCTTTTTTGAATTAGCACTATCATTATATATATTCGGTATGATTATAAAATAAAAAGAATCCCGACAACTACAGCAAGAGTTCTCGAGATTCTTTAGATTGGAAATATATTAACCTGTTGTACCTTCCCACAGTTTAACAGGTAACACATATTCATTTTTCGTAGGATCATTCATTAGGCGTTTTGTTAAAACTGATAATGCTGTTGTAGCCATATCATCAATAGGTTGAATGATTGTTGTTAAGTCAGGTTGAATGTTTCTCATCATTTGTGTACCATCATAGCCAATAATTTTGAAGTTATCAGGCACCTTTTTTCCGAATTCATAGGCGAGTTGCAATATCATTGCAGCGTCGATGTCATTGGATACAAAAATGCCTTCAATTTCAGTATATTCTTTAAGAATTTGACGAAAAGTTTCTTTTTTATTAATATCATTCAAACTAAAATCTACTTCATAACACATCGGTTCTAAGTGATGAGCGTTCATTGTATCTACATAGGCTGATTTTCTTCTGTTTGCTGGTGTTTCTAAATCGGTTGGGCCATGTAAATGCAATATTTTTGTTAATCCTTGCTGAATTAATCTTTCTGTAGCCATTTTACCGCCATTATAATTATCAGATTCGATAATTGGAATATCCTCATTCATAATACGATCTATAGCGACAATAGGTAATTGAGCGTTTTCGTATTGTTTAATATTTTGGTTATGGGTTCCAACAATTAAGCCATCAATCTGATTCGATAATAATTGATCTAGGTAATGCATTTCTTTTTCTGGATCATTCATAGAGTTACCAATAATAACTTTATAGCCTTGGTTATATAACTTTATTTCTAATGCTTCGACGAGTTCACCGAAAAAGGGATTTGCTACAGTGGGAAAGAGTAAGCCGATAATGTGTGTTTGTTTTTTATATAACTGTCGTGCCACCGTATTGGGTTTATAGTTCAAAGTCTTCATAGCCGAATTTACTTTATCAATTGTAGCTTGGCTGAGATAACCACGATTATTTAAAACCCTCGACACCGTAGTCTTGGATACATTGGCTAATTTAGCAACATCTTCTAATTTAGGTTTCATATAAACCTCCTCAATAATTCTTAATTATCTCTAGTTTAATAAATATATTGAGAAAGTGAAAGGAAACAAAGGCCCACATATGATTCATATGCAGACCTTTGAACTAGAATTGTATAGCTTCATCCTTAAGGTTATAAACGAGAGCTTGACCTGATAAAGAACGATTTGATGTATTTTCAATACTTAATATTGGCGTATGCGGGTAATAATAACGTTCTGTAAAGCATTTTTCACCATCATTAATAAAAATTTCTACGGAACTCTTATCTATAAAAATACGTAAATTCACTTCATGAGATGCTGCAATATCAGCATAACGACAATCATCATGGTCTTTGCGGAATAACGTAAATGAATGACTTTGTGTATTGTAAGTGAGTGACATTATAGTATCATCTTGTTGAGTGTTTAGTGTCAATTTAATAGTATCGTTTTCGAATTTATTTGTTTTCAAGGATAGATTTACTTCAACATGTGCACTATCATTAGATAACAATACTTGGCGATTATCTAATGATAGTGAGCGACATTCTCCTGTACGAAGGTTTTTAACTTCTTCCACAGGGTTCATAAATACTTTGTTATTTTTTAAATTGAGCGTTCTAGGTAAAGTTAAAGCACCTGCCCATCCATCTTCTTGTTCGATTATTTCATTTTCCCACATGTCCATCCAACCGATAACAACAGTTCTACCATCTGGTGTTAAGGTAGTTTGTGCCGCATAAAAATCATGACCATTATCTAATTCTATAAATGAGCTATCTCTATTGAAAGTGGATTGCGTATAATCTAAATGGCCTATAAAATAACCTGTTTGGAATAAGTTGAGAAATTTTTTATGTTCAGCTTCAATACCTTGTGGAGAAAAGAGCAAAATATGCTTGTGCTTTAATTCGAAAAGGTCTGGACATTCCCACATGAAGCCTTCTTTAGCGACTTGTTTAGATTTATCAATAGCCCCTTGATATTCCCATTTTTTGAGATCAGAAGATTTATATAATAGGGCACGTCCTAAACCGTCATGACCTTGGCTACCTAAAATCATGTAAAATCCATCTTCGTATTGCCACACTTTAGGGTCTCTGAAATGCTGAGTATTATCTGCTGGTGGTGTGGCAATGATTGGATTGTGCTCATACTTAGTAAAATGTATGCCATCTTGGCTATACGCCATATTTTGATTTTCCCAGAAATCTTCAGGCTGATTACTATCATTAAAATGATGACCAGTGTAGATAAGGTAAAGTGTATCATCTTTGACAATTGCGCTCCCTGAGAAACAACCATCCGTATCTTCGGGATCTCCTGGCGTTAATGCAATAGGGAGGGTTTCCCAATGCACTAAATCTTTACTGCGAGCATGTCCCCAATGCATGGGGCTACCGCCTTTTTCACTATAAGGGTAATATTGATAAAAGATATGATAATATCCCTTGAAGTAACAAAAGCCATTTGGATCATTTATCCATCCTGAAGGTGCCATAACGTGATAGCCTAAACGATATTTGTGTGATTTTAACTGAACTGGATTCATAAAATATATGCCTACTTTCTATAATTAATTTTAATTTGTTAGTTGTGCATTTTTAAGGAAAGGATCACCATCTACCATTTCATCATCATTTTTCAATAAAATAAAACCGAATACGGCTGCTATCATGACAATGATTGAAATGAGAATAAATGTATAATTGTATCCTATGTTATCTCGGAGTATGCCTAATGGTGTTGAAAGTAAAACAGAACCAATTTGACCTGATATTTGTAAGCCGACAAGATAAAGTGTTGCAGATAATTTAGGGTCAAAGTGCAGAGTCAGATATCTAAAGGTTGGTAACATGAATAAGGGTACTTCTAAAGCATGCATCATTTTAATTAAAGACATTAAAATGGGACTGTCGGTAGAAGCACTTAACCCAATGCGTAAAAACATAACAGATACGCCTAACATTAACGTGGGCTTCACCCCAATTTTCATCATAATAATAGGAACAATACCCATCATGATGGCCTCGCAAAATACCTGCAATGAGTTTAAATTTCCATACATCGTTTGGCCTGTCTTTGGATTATCAAATAATTTGGTATAAAAATCAGGAAACATTTGCCCATCGTAAATACCATAGAAGGTGCCCGTAAACATGATAAATAACATTACGACCCATAAATGCTTCATTTTAAGCGTTTCAATCATGTCTTTGGCAGTGGGTATAGATTCATCATCCGGATGATTACGTAAGGTTTTTATCATTTTCTTTTCATTTTTAGACTTTAATAAAATGAGATTTAATAAAAGAAATAGACTTAATAGCGAACCAAGCCAGAAATTAAAATCTGGATTGATCACAAATAAGTGACCCGCAATCAAAGCGGATAATGCAAATCCAATAGAACCCCATGCTCTGGCTTGTCCATATTTAAAATTAAAGAAACGACTTAATTTTTCAGCAACTGTTTCATAGACACCAGAAGCAGAAAGAAAACCTGCTGATAAAAAAATTGAACCTGCAATGACACCAACAAAAAAATGATTTTGAATTAAATCTTTGTATACTAAAGTGAAAAAAGGTCCAACTAAAACAGAAATTGAAGCACAAGAGATGATAAGTGTTCTTTTAATAACCAACTTGTCTTGAATTAAACCATAACTAAAAAGAAAAATAATCGTTACAAAGGAATTTACAGAATAAATGGTTCCAATTTCAGTACCGGACAAACCTAATCCATTACTTTTTGAAGCAAGCCAAATTTGAAAAAGAGACCACCATATGGACCAAGAAGCAAAGTATAAAAACATAGTTAAAGAACTTTGTACATAAGAGACATTTTTAAAAGGTTGTAAATGTTTAGTAATATTCAAATGCTTTTCTCCTTTCGCAACACATGTATTGAAAACGCTTTCTTAGAATTGTAGAGTACTCTTCTTTTTATGTCAACCGGTTGACATATGAGTTGATGATATTGCTTATGAATAAAAGAACTTTGATAATACATTTTAAATCAAAGTAGTAAGCAATAACTATATTAAAAAGTTGTATAGACTCAGGTAATAAGCGACGTCGTCATAACATATAAAGTTCACATATTTTTTAGAATTAAATCATACCTTTATTCATGAATTGTGTTATGTTATGTAGGAAAAGTTATATTATAGGAGGTATAAATATGGAAGCAACTTTACCAAATTGCCCAAAATGTGAATCAGAATATACATACGAAGATGGCAACTTATATGTTTGCCCAATGTGCAACCATGAATGGTCATCAAATGCAGATGAAAGTAATACAGAAGAAGAGATTATTAAAGATGTTAATGGTCAAGAACTCAATGATGGAGATGCGGTCACTGTTATCAAAGATTTAAAAGTTAAAGGCACGTCATCAGTAATTAAGCAGGGTACAAAAGTCAAAAGTATTCGCTTAGTAGAGCCAGAAGATGGACATGATATCGATTGTAAAATTGCAGGTATTGGACAAGTAGGCTTAAAGTCATCGCTTGTGAAGAAATCTAGTAAATAATAAGTTGTTCGTAATAGCTAAAAGCCTCGTAACTACCAATCAGTTACGAGGCTTTTATTATAATTTTTTATAGAAGATCATAAATCAGATATTTGAAATAGAAAATATTCAAAACACTATATACCCATACAGGGTATATGTTATGATAATATTAAATATTTTGATATAAAATAAAGAGGTGTTTTGTGATGATAAAAAAAGTGAGCTTTATAATTATAGCATCAGGTTTAATGTTGTCAGCTTGTTCAAATAATCATGAAGGTAAAGAACATGCTAACAATCAGCAACACGAAGACCATATGCAACATAAAGATACACAGCAGTTGCCAGATAATATGAAACAGACAAAAGACGGCGAATTTAAAAAAGGTGATAAAGTAACGATTACCATGGGACATATGGCTGGTATGAAAAACGCCAAAGGAACAGTGAAGGGCGCATATAAAACGCATGCTTATGTTGTCAGCTATAAACCAACTAATGGTAAAAAAGAAGTTGAAAATCATAAATGGGTTGTTAATGAAGAATTAGCAGATGCGCCTCAAAAAGGATTTGAAAAAGGCGACACTGCAAAATTAAAAGCAGATCATATGCCTGGAATGAAAGGTGCTAAAGCCACAATAGATAATGTTAAGCATACAACGGTTTATATCGTTGATTATAAATCTACAGACAATGGTAAATTGGTTAAAAATCATAAATGGATGACAGCTGATGAATTAAAATCCCGTTAATGTGATGACGATAATAGGTAAAATAAAAAGAGAAGTACATATGCTTTGTACTTCTCTTTTTTGATTTTTTATTTAAATAGAATGTTAAAAGCGACTTAGTTAGTGAGTAATGCTAATTCTTGACGAGCATGCATTTCTACTGCTTGTGCTACCGCAGTTGTGACATTAGGGTTTAAGGCACTTGGAATAATAAAACTTTCATTTAATTCGCTTTCTGGAATGACACTTGCGATTGCATGAGCAGCTGCTACTTTCGTTTCCATTGTAATATGTTTAGATTGTGCATTTAATATACCTTTGAATATTCCTGGAAAGGCTAATAAATTATTGATTTGGTTTGGATAGTCTGAACGCCCTGTACCGACGACAGCAGCACCTGCAGCAATTGCATCTTCTGGATAAATTTCTGGCACAGGGTTGGCTAAAGCAAAAATGATAGGGTTAGCACGCATTGTCTTGATATGTGCTTGTGTTAATGCTAAAGGACCCGACACCCCGATAAATACATCTGCGTGTTCAATAACATCATCTAAAGTACCGCGTTGCTCTGTTAAATTGGTACGAGTTGCAATATCATTTTGTGTAGCATTGAGCCATGATTCTCCTCTACACAAGACACCCTCCAGACTGACTAGAGATATGTTAGAGTAGCCAGCTTCTAGTAACAATTTAGCAATAGCAATGCCTGCTGAGCCTGCGCCGTTAATGACAATCTTCACATCATAATGCATTTTTTCTACAAGTTTTAGTGCGTTCGTTAAGGCTGCGAGAACAACGATAGCCGTTCCGTGTTGGTCATCGTGAAATACAGGGATGTCTAATTCTTCTTTTAAACGCGCTTCTATTTCAAAGCAACGTGGTGCTGATATATCTTCTAAATTAATACCAGCAAAGTTAGGTTGAAGTGCTTTAGTAATAGCAATAATTTCTTCTGTATGTGTGGTATCTAAACAAATTGGAAATGCATCTAATCCTGCCATTTGTTTAAATAAAATGCTTTTCCCTTCCATTACAGGTAATGCAGCCTTAGGACCAATATCTCCGAGGCCAAGTACTGCTGTACCATCAGTTACTACAGCAATCATATTACCTCTAGCAGTTAAGGTATTAACTTTATTTTCATCGTTGGCGATCGCTTTACATACTTCAGACACACCTGGGGTATAGACAACACTTAAATCTTCTTCAGAAGTGATATTAACCTTACTCGTAACTGCAATTTTCCCAGCATGCTGTTGGTGAAACGTTACCGAATCTATTTTCTCATTTTCTCTGGACATGTTTAGAACTCCTTGTTTTTAATATGTTTTGAATGTATGTTAGTTTAATAATTTCAAGAGCAAAGTTGCAAAAATAACAGTTGAAACGCCACCAATTCTAGTTGCTACCTGAGCAAAAGGCATCAGCGACATACGTCTAGAAGCTGATAAGATAGCTACATCGCCTGTACCACCTAAGCCACTGTGGCAACCTGTGACAATGGCTGCATCAACAGGATACATGTTCATTAATTTACCTACAAAGTATCCTGAACTAATCATTGTGATTACCACAGAGGCGCAAACAATAATATAGGCTGGTGTGACAATTTTAACGACATCACCTAATGGAATATAAAGCATACCTAAACCAACCATAAGTGGCCACGTAAGGCTTGTTGAAACAAACTTGTATAAATGGTGTGCACCCTGTTCCATTTTGCTAGGCATCCATTTTAAGCATTTAATCAATGTGGCAAAAAGTATCATAATCACGGGGCCTGGCATACCAGTAAATTTATGTCCCAGTGTACCGACAATAAAGAAACTACACGCAATTAGTAAGCCGGCGCCCATTAATGAAAAATCAATTGTTTTATGATCAGATTGAGTATCTTTAGAATTTTCACCTTCTGAAATCTTGTCTCCGTCTTTAGATTTTACCAATGTGCCATTGCCTGAAAGGGCTGTTTTCTTTTCCCCTAAACGCATCATTAACCCCGCAGAAACAACTGCGATAATATTACCGATAACTGCAGCTGGAATCATTTGACCAACAAAAGATTCTGCAGAGTCTCCCAAAATCGATGAATAAGCAATTGATAATGGTAGGATACCTTCTCCGATACCTCCACCAATAATTGGAACAATAATATAAAATACTGTATGCATGACATCATAGCCAAATAATAGGCCGACTAATATGCCTACGCCTACAGAACTAGCAGTACCTACTAACAAAGGCACGAACATACGCGTGAAGCCTTGAATTAACATCTTACTATTCATGCCTAAAATACTACCTACCACCAAACATGAAATATACAGATATAAGAAGTTTGATGTCTTCATTAAGGTTGTGACTGCTTTAACAGAAGCTGGATTCATTAAATTTAAAAATACTAATATAGATGGTATAAGTAATGCAAGTATGGCTGGACCACCAATATCTTTTAAAATAGGAATTTTCATCCCTAAATCACCTAGTAATATACCCATAATCATAATGACAGCAAATCCACCAATCATATCTGGTGGTAAAGTATTATATACAGAAGCGGCATAGATAATAATAGCTAACGTAATATATAGTGGTAGAGGCACAACGCCAACCTTTACATTTAATAATTTTGACCAAAAACCTTTAGCTGTTTCTTCTGATTCTCCCCCCGACAAAGAAAGCGCTTTCATTTTATTCTTTGAAATCATAATAATCCCCCTTATTAATCTTAAGTACATCTTAGTGCTTTAAGGGAATAAAGCCTAGTTTATGAAAGTTTTATAATCTTTTTGTAATTAAAAAAAGGGGGCGTAGCAGCCCCCTTTAAATATCGATAATTTTTGTATTTTTATTGCACATATTCATTTAGAAAATGTAGATTTTCTTGTTTGAAATGATATAAATAAACAGGTCTTCCTATGCCATAGGTAAGGGTTTCTTCCAATACGTCAATATCAGCTAAAAATTTCAAATATTTTCGGACAGATACTCTTGAAATATTTGCGATTTCTGCAATTTCATCAGTTGAAAATTCCATTTTACCGGAATGGTCGACTTTATTTACAATAGATTGGAGCGTTCCTTTAGTTAGTCCTTTAGGTAAATTGCCATTGGAATCTGAGGACGTACTTTTTTTATTAAATAACTCATTATCTAAGGCAGATTGGCTAACGCTCTGATTATCATTATAAAATTTAAGTTTCTCTTTATATTGAAGCAATGATTTTTTAAAACGTTCAAATTCGAATGGCTTGATTAAATAATCCATAGCGCCATAACGGAAAGCTTTTTGAATTTGATCTACATCAGATGCTGCGGTAATCAGTATCGCATCAATCTTCAAGTGATGTTCCCGTATATAAGTTAAAAGTGACAGGCCGTTTTGTTCTGGCATATAAACATCGAGCAAAATTAAATCAACATGTGTTTGCTCTATTGTTGTAATCGCTGCTGGCACATTATGCGTAATTGCCACTAAATCATAGCCATCTATTTTTTCTATAAATTGTTTGTTTAATTGCGCTACCATCGGATCGTCTTCCACGATCAATACACGTATCATTGATGATTCCCCTTTTCTTCATATGGTATGACGACTGAAAACTGTGTTTTCCCTTTAACGTGCGTATCGATAGTGATTGTACCTTCAAGCTTTTCGACACTTTGTTTAACAAGATACAGTCCATACCCTCTATGATTCCCTTTAGTTGAATACCCTTTATCAAATATTTTTTGTTGTAATTCATCATTTAACCCGATACCAGAATCCATAACATCTATATATAATTGTTTATCTAAATATTTTAAATATACTTCGATGGTTGGATAGATACTAGACGATGAAGATAGGGCATCCATGCTATTATCGATTAAGTTCCCAATAATAGTAATCGTTTCATGAGTTAAGTATGCATATTCTGGTTCGCGAATCATGCTCTCATTAATTATGGATAATTCAATATCCTTTTCTCTCGCTAGGCTAAGTTTGCCAATTAAAAAACCAGCTAGTGCAGGGTCTTTAATGTTGGAAGCGATTGTTTCATTTTCTTGAGTGCCATGATCTACAATTTCATGAATATATTTTTCTAAATCCTTATAATTTTCCATTTGTATCAGACCAAGGATAACATGTAATCTATTACTAAATTCATGAGATTGTGCACGTAACGTCTCGGCATAGGTCTTCACACCAACTAATTGTTCTGAAAGTTGAGCCATTTCTGTTTTATCCCTAAATGTAGAAATGGCACCCACGATTTCGTTATTCACAAAAAGTGGTACGCGGTTCACTAAAATTTTAACACCATTGATGTTTTGTTCTTCATCTAACTCTGGTTTACCAAATGCTAACACATGAGGTAGTTGCGTAGATTGCATGTAGTCATCGATTTTCATTCCTACGGCACGGTCAGGTAAGCCAGCTTTTTTAAATATTTCTTTTGCTGACTTATTTACTAAATTAATTTTGCCTTCTTGATCGACAGCGACAATACCTTCATGAACAGATTGTAGCATCGTATTACGTTCTTCTAGTAATTTAGCTATTGCTGAAGGCTCTAATCCATATAGAATCCTTTTAATATAGCGTGATAATAGGTATGCGCCTAATATACCAACAAGAATGCCTAGCAACGTGCCGATGAGTACTTCTCTTTTGCCTTCTGACATAGCATCATCTACACTTTTCATCGGAACACCTACCGCCACAACACCAATTTGTTTATGATTATTATCATACACAGGTGTAAATGAGCGTAGTGATTTACCTAATGTTCCTTCAGCTTCAGACATAGATGACTTACCATTTAGTGCTAGCATTTCGTCTCCACCTTGGAATCTTTTGCCTATGAGGTCAGGGTTTGGATGAGATTTGCGTATGCCATGCATATCCATAACAACTATGAAACTAACGCCAGTCACTGATTGTATTTCGGAAGTATATGATTGAATTTTATAAGCGTTTTTTTGATGCTTGAATCCTGATTCTACAATTTCAGAATGCGCTATGGTACGTGAAATCACTTCTGCTTTTTCTTCTGCAGTTTTATGTATGGCATTTCTCACAGTATTACCAATAAGCAAACTTGTAATGACTAATGACAAGATGACTACTAAACAGACAAAAATAATAATAATAGTACTAAGTTTCAATTGTCTTTTTCGCAAAATAGTTACCTTCCTTATTTGATACGGCGTATGTCTATTAATGTGTTTCTTACATTTTTAATATATGAATATTTGAGTCTTCTAGCTAAGAATATATTAAAAATATAATTTTACAAGCCATGTTCGGAATATTCTATCATTTTGTTGCTTTAATAGATCATCTGCATCACGTTATTAAGTATATGTTATTGATAAATAAGAAAGGATACTGTAGTTAAAATAGGGTATAAATATGAAAATATAGTTTTTAATTACTGAAGGAGCAATGTAAATGATGCAGTCGATTAAATCTGTAGCTACGGAGTTAGAGGTATCTAAAAATGCATTACGCTATTATGAAAAAGAGGAATTAATTGGTCCGATTGATCGAGATGCAAATGGTATTAGACAGTATAGTACTCAAGATATTGAAATGATATATAAAATCGTGCATCTACGTGCTATGGGAGCTACAATTAAAGAGATTAAAAGCCTATTATATGATCATGATGAAAATAATATAAATGATAGGATGATTGAAGATTTAATTAAATTTTTGGGTGAACTTGATAGCAGATTAACACGAAATATTAATGAAATTGAAAATCAAAAAGTAAAGATCCAGAAAAAAGTTTCAAGACTAGAAAATTTATTAAAAAATAAATAAAGACGAACCCGTATCTTTATCATGCGGGTTCGTCTTTTTATACTACCAAGCAATGTTACCTTCTTTATTGCTAAAGGTCATGTTAATAGAATTGTCTTTACTTTGAGCTAACTCTACTGTACGTATTACGCCTTCTTCAACAGGTCTGCCGCCCATTGCTTTGGATAATTCTGGTGTTGCGCCGCCAAATTCTGTAGCCACCATGCCTGGGCATACAGCATTTACAGTGATATTTGAACCTTCCCATGTTTGTAGTTCTTTTGCTAATCGAATTGTTAGCATATTGAGGGCGGCTTTGGAAGCTTGGTAACCGACTGCACTCGCATCATAAACTTCTGAACCTACTGTAGTTGCAGCACTTAATGAACCCATTGTGCTAGAGATATTAATGATTTTAGCTTGAGGACTTTGGCTTAGCAAAGGCAGCATCGCTTGTGTCACATCGACTACTCCAAAAAAGTTTACATCAAAATCTTTACGCATAATATCAGTTGATAATTGTGAAGGATTTTCAAAATTATCTAAAGCTATTCCAGCATTATTAATGAGTATAGAGAGATAGCCATAGTGTGTTTCAATATATTTTGCTGCTGACACAATAGTTGCTTGCTGCGTCACATCTAATAAAATATATTCGGCCTCAATGCCACTATCTTTAAGTTTATTTACAGCAAAATTTCCTTCTTCAATACTTCGAGTACCAACTAAAACATGTTGACCTGCATGACCAAGTTCTTGTGCAATTTGAAAGCCCATACCACGATTTGCCCCAGTAATGAGTGTTACTTTTTGATTTGTATCCATATATAATATACCTCCTATAATGATATAGCTGTAATATACTAGGTTCGTCTAAGGCGAAGTCAAAATAAAACTATAAATGAATGTGACTATAGTACGTAAAAATAATTTGTTTCAGTTTAGGAAAAAGGTAAAATGTGAGTGAGCATTGAATAGGAAGTTAAGTAACTTAAAATGCTTTATGACAAATAAATAGAACGAGGGTAAATATGAATTTAACAGAAACACTATTTACTACAGGAGAATTTGCCAAACTATGTGACGTAAAAAAACAGACACTCTTCCATTATGATGAAGTGGGTATATTAAAACCGGAACATAGAAATGAAAAAGGGTATCGATTTTACTCTTTAAAACAAATGGAAATCTTTAATGTTATTGAAATGTTAAAGAGTTTAGAGTTATCGTTAATTGAAATCAAAGACTTTTTAGCCTCTAGGTCAATAGCTGAATCAGTACAGTTGTTAAATACTAAAGAACACGAAATAGATTTGAAAATAAAACAAATGGAACAATTAAAAGAATCAATAAAAAATAAGAGGAATTATTTGAAGGAATCATCTGAAGCTGACTTTTCTACTATTAAAATAGTTGAGTTACCTCAAACGTATTATTTAATTAGTGAGGATTTGAGTCAGAGTAATATTAAATCTTCTTCGCAGCTGTTGATGAATTTTATTAAAAAACATCATTTAGATTTTGGCTATCCTATCGGCGTTATCATAAAAAAAGAAGATATTAAAAATGAAAATAATGATCATTTAGCTAATTTTTATACACAAATAGAAAAGAATAGACATGCCCCACATTTAGTTAGAGCTGCAGGACAATATGTTATTGCTTATCATGAAGGACATGATGATTTATTATATCAAACGCATAGAAAAATTGACGCATATTTACAGACGGCGGGATATGAAATAGTTGGAGATAGCTTTGAAGAATATGCTGTTGATGAGATTAGTACAGACGGTCCTGATAAATATGTAACTAAGATATCGATGGAGGTAGTAAAGTATTAAAAAATTTTCAACGCCTACTTGACTATATGGTTACCGTATAGTTTATATTTTTGATTAGGAAGTAGGTGACAATATGAATATCAAAAAATACCTTATCTTAATGCTCGTTTCGAGTGCATTATTTTTAATAGTCATAGATATGACAGTTTTATATACAGCATTACCATTATTGACTCAGGATTTACAAGCAACAGCAAATCAAAAGTTATGGATCATTAACGCATATGCATTAGTGGTAGCAGGCTTGCTACCAGGATTAGGAACTTTAGGCGATTATGTAGGTTATAAAAAGATGTTTCTTCTAGGATTGACTATTTTTGGGGGAGCGTCATTATTAGCAGCCTACGCAACTACACCGAATATACTAATTTTAGCGAGGGTCTTTTTGGCGATAGGAGCCGCTTCAATGATGCCCCCGACACTCTCAATTATTAAATTAACATTCATAGATGCTCAAGAACGTACATTAGCACTAGGTATATGGTCCGCAATCACTGCAGCAGGAGCCGGTTTAGGACCAGTTATTGGTGGATTACTATTAAGATCTTTCTCGTGGCCATCAGTATTTATAATTAACATTCCTGTAGTTATTGTTGTACTAGTGCTTTCAATAATGTTTATACCAAATGATCAAGTTAAGAAAACAGGACGTTGGGATTTTGTAAGTTCTTTACAAATTATGGTTGGCTTAATTAGTTTAGTATACGGAATCAAAGCAGTAACACAGCAACATAACACGGTACTGATCAGTATATTAGCATTTGTAATAGGCGTGTTGGCAATTACATGGTTTATTAAGAGACAAAATAATTTAGAAAATCCTTTGATTAATTTAAAGATATTTAAAAATTTAAATTTCACAAGTGGCACGCTTGTAGCCATTGTAACGTCATTTGTACTTATAGGATTCGAGTATATTTTATCGCAAAGATTTCAATTGGTATTAGACTTAACCCCGTTACAATCAGGATTGTCTATTATGGCGATGGCGGCAGCTTCACTTGTAGGTGCCATTGTGGTCGGTATGATACTGCCTCAATATGGTTTGTTTAAATTACAGTGCATAACATTAATAATTTCATTTATAGGAATCTTTTTGTTCTACTGGGTCTTAGATATGAACTTACTTATCCAAATCATCATCTTAATGATATTAGGTGGCGGCTTAGGTGGTGCGATGACTTTAGCGTCAAATGCGATTATGACTAATGTAGATGATAAAGAGTCTGGCATGGCAGCTTCTATAGAAGAAGTGTCATTCGAATTTGGAGGATCTTTAGGGATAGCGATTTTAGGAGGATTGTTTTCTGCTTTATATAGCTTATCGTTTGAATTCACTGGAAGCGCTATAAATTTATCTAAGGCTAAAGGAAGTTTAGATGAGACGATTATGCAGGCTGAACAGCTATCACCAGAAGTAAGTAAACAATTAATTTCTGCTGGTAAGGTGGCATTCGATCATTCCTTTTCACTCATTATTATGATTGGTAGTCTGGCATTGATAGCTACTATACTTTTAATAATATTTTTAAATACAAGAGAAAAAAAATATCACATTACTAATATATGCAGTATAAACCCCCATCCTTAACAAACGAGGATGGGGGTTTATACTGGGATGCTTTACGAGTGAGGTTAAATAAGTATGTCGGTTGTTTATTTGAGAGGGAACATAATAGTAATACTATTTATTTATTTTATTAAAACTGTCAGGGTAAAAATTAAATTTAAGATTACTCAATGGCAACCATCTCAATGCTACTTTACCTACAACTTTGTCTGTAGATAATAATCCTAAAGTTCTACGGCTATCATTGCTTATAAATCTATTGTCTCCTAAAACTAAATACTTTCCTTTAGGAATCACTTTTTTACCGTCAGAATATTTTGTATCTGCTACATCAAAATCTTTAGTAAGATATTTAGTCATTTTGTTTTGTTTGTTTAGTTTTAAATAAGGTTCTTTAATATATTTTCCATTAATATATAACTTATCTTTTTTACTTTCCACAGTATCACCGGGCTTACCGATAAGTCTTTTTATGTAATCTGAATTTTTTGTTGCATGAAAAATAATGACATCCCCGCGCTTTATCGTATTTAGGGATTTAGACATTTTATTGATAATTAACTTGTCATCTTCCTGGAATGTGGGTGCCATTGAGCTACCTTTCACAGTATAACTCGTGAACATAAAGGTGGTTACAATCCAAGCAATGGCTACACCGACTATGATGGATACTACCCATTCTGTAATATTTTTCTTCATAAGAAAGAGGCCTCATTTCATTTGTATTTAACGAATTTTATATATAATTAAACATTACTATTAAATGTATGATGAGTCTATATATTTTTTTATTAATCTTTTTAAAATATATGTTGTGTTTTTTGAGGTGAGCAAGTAACTTTTTATTTTAAGTCATATTGCGTGAATGAGCTGAATATTTATAGTGTGATATTGATATTTGAGTATATACTTATATACCGATCTATTAAAAGAATAAGTAATGTATATGACATATGAAAAAATTCTATCTATATAGAACTTATTTTCACATAGGATATTAAATAAAAAGAAGAGAAGTCAAAATACTTAATAAATATGAGCATTTTGACTATTTTTATGAATGAAACAGCGATTTGAAAAGTACATATGAATTTATGAAAAGTATGTTGCTTTAAGAAAGCGAATTGCGTGCAAGGAAAAAGTGGGCTATAATCTTTACTTCAAGTATTTTGTCAGTGACAATCGTTGTTTTCTTGTCACTCTAATCAATATTTAGCTGTTTTTTGTTGTATTAGTTCATGGTGGTAAAGTTCTATAATGTAAAATGATGTATATTTTTATGCTTAAAGCTTAAATTTTTGAAAATAAAACTTTATTTATAATTTATCTTTGGTAGGCTTATAAATAAGTTTTTAATTTGATAATAGACTCATGGAGGTTATTATGACAAAACAAATGCATTTAGCTGCGCTTATTTATAGTACTGGTTTACACCAAGCATCTTGGAGGCTACCCCAATCTCAAATTGAAAAAATTGGAACGATTGAATACCAACAAGAAATCGCACAGATTGCTGAACGTGGATGTTTAGATGCGATATTTTTAGCAGATGGTCAGTATGTCTCAGGTGAACATACAGGGAATATATCTTATTTTTTAGAACCAATTACGACATTAACAGCCATTTCTCAAAAGACTCAGTATATTGGTCTCATTGCTACGATATCTTCCACATTCTATGATCCATATAATGTGGCACGCCTGTTAGGGAGTTTGGATCATATTAGTCATGGCAGAGTAGGTATGAATATTGTCACGTCACAATTAGATATAGAAGGTCAAAATCATTCGTTAGAAAAATTACCTGACCTTAGTGAGCGATATGATAGAGCTGATGAGTTTGTGAGTGTACTTAAGCAATTGTGGAAATCATTTGATTCAAAGGCTTTGATTCACGATAGAACAACAGGACAAGGGATAGATTTTTCATTTGTTAAAGAAATTAATCATCAGGGCAAACATTTTCAAGTCAAAGGCCCTATTAATTTACCTTCGAGTCCTCAAGTATTTCCAGTGTTATGTCAGGCAGGTACTTCGCTACCTGGAAGAGACCTTGCCGCCAAACATGTAGATGTTATTTTTTCTATTGCATGGAATAAAATGGATGCCCAATCTTTTTCTGAGGATTTGAGTAAACGTACGGAGACATATCGAAACATTAAAGAAAAACCACTTATATTACCTGGATTAACAGTTTATGTGGGCGATACAGTCGAAGAAGCACAGAGTAAAGCTGATGAATTAGATCAATTTATCAACATAGAACACAAACTGAAACAAATTGAGCGTAGTATTGGTCAAGATGTTTCACATTGGGCAATGGATAAAAAAGTACCAGAGTTATCCCCTTATGATAGCTTAACAGTAAAAGTTGGTTCAAAGGCACGCTATGAAGCGATACGTAATGCAGTAGAGACTGAACATCTCACATTGCGTGATTTAATTAAACGTGTAGATACATGGATGGGTCATAAAACAATCATTGGTGATCCTACAAGTATTGCAGATACAATGCAGGCGTGGTTTGAAGAGGATTGCTGTGATGGATTTATACTTATGCCTCCAACATATCCAGATATGTTTGAAGCATTTATAGATAAGGTCATTCCAATTTTACAAGAACGTGGATTATTTAGAACAGAATATAAAGAATTAACTTTGAGAGAACGTTTAAAAAGAGAGGTAGAATAATATTAAAGATTCTTATTGGAAAGATAAATTAGATTGGCCTGTATTTCTTATTAGCGGTGGCATACTTGTGTTATTTGTCATTATGTCATCGCTATTCACTAAAGCAACTTCGAACTTTGTACACAAAGGTTTTGAGCTTTCGATAACTTATTTTGGAGCATTTTGGCAAGTGTTATTACTTGCGACATTTGCTGTAGGTCTATTTTTAGCTTTTTCTAAGTATGGTCGTGTAAGACTAGGTAACGTTTCTGAACCAGAAATGGGTTACTTCAGATGGGCAGCTATTGTTATTACATCAGGGCTAGGCGCAGGGGCTATATTTTGGGCTGCAGCTGAACCAATGTATTACTTTATGGATGTACCGCCTACAATGGATTCAAGCATTCAAGATAAAAGCACAGCAGCGATTCCTGCTGCGATGGCACAAAGTTTTACGTCATGGGGCTTTACTGCTTGGGCAGTATACGGTGCAGTAAGTGGTATTATTATCATGTATGCACATTATAATAAAGGCATGAAAATGAGACCAAGAACATTACTATATCCTGTATTTGGACAGAAAATTGAAAATAATAAAACAGGTTCAATTATAGACGTATTTTGTATTTTAGGAGCTGTAGCTGGAACGATTGGGACGATTGGATTCTTTGGATTCCAATTTAGTTACTGGTTACATAGTATTTTCGGTATACCTGATAGCTTAATTACACAAGTATTATCGGTCGGTGGGCTTATGATTATTGTGACGATTTCTGCTACGACAGGTATAGATAAAGGCATTCAATTTTTAAGTAAATTAAATGTGTGGCTCGCACTTGCTGTTGCAGCATTTATTTTATTAATTGGTCCAGGACGATTTATTATCGATACATTTTTAAATTCATACGGCGTTTACCTTACACACTTTTTAGAAATTAGTACATTTAGAGGTGACGACAAATGGGCCGGATCATGGATGCTTTTCTTCTTTGGTTGGTTTATAGGTTATGGTCCTTTGATGGGCATGTTAGTAGCACGTGTATCAAGAGGGCGTACAATCAGAGAAATTTTCATACTTGTTTCAATCGTTGCAGCTGTAGTTTCTCACTTATGGTTTTCTATCTTAGGGGGAAGCGGTCTATTTTATGAAACTAAAAATAGTGGTGCCATCAGTGGGCCATTATCTGATAATGGATTACCAGCAGCAGTTATTTCAATAGCCACAAATTTACCTTTAGGTACGATGTTAGTGGTTGCTTTACTACTTTTAACACTAATATTTGTTATAACTACTGCAGATACGATGTCGTATTCTATTTCGATGTCAGTGACAGGTGAGGGAGATCCGCCTAAAGTAATCAGGGTGTTTTGGGTTGTTATTATGGCAGTTATTTCGATCATTTTAATTAATATCGGAGAAGGTAGTATTGATGCGATACAATCCTTTATTATTGTCACAGCAGTGCCTATATCAATTATTATGCTACCCGTGGTTTGGACGGCACCTAAGATTGCGCATGAATTAGCAGTTAAACAAAACATTGTTGAGGATAAGTCTAAAGAAAAAACAGAGTGAAATGTTGACGAGTTCAAGTGAGTTTCACTAGTGTTCAAATACATTAACACCCCCCACGCCATGTAAAATGCGTGGGGGGTATTGTAATATTGTAAATACATACTGGAGAGTATAAATGTTAAGGGAAAGATATCAGTTATTTATTAAACTTGTATCTATTTCTTTTAAGAATTGTATCTCGGATTTTTCCAGGTAGTCCTTGCTGCCTCCATGCCAAATACCACAAAATCTTGATTTAATACCATCATCGCTATGCCAATCCCCGTCATAATATGCGATTGGAAATAAAATCCCTTTTTGGACATATTTAAAAATAGTATTAAAAAATAATTTATTATCACAAGGAGAGATATAAGTGAAAAATTTATGATGACCGCTTTTCAACATAGGTGCTAACATTAATAGACTTGTTGAAGCATTTTGTCTAAAATTCAGATCTATTGCATATATGTTTTCATTTTTATCAACCAATAAGTCAAAACCAGCGACACCTAAATAGCCTTTATCAACGGCTGTTTGCATAATCTCTTTGCCAGCTTGAACAACTGCTTGAGGAATATGTTCTAATTTATGATTTCCTTGATAGTGTCCGGCTGTATCAGTGAGTTGTTCAGTAGCGCCTAAAAATTTCAGACCTTTAGATTTTGAATAAGCATATTGAACCGAATAATTCATTCTAGCCTCTATTTTTCTTTCTATGATTATTGTCTTAGATATATTTTGATCATTTGAAATTTTCATTTTAGCAAGTTCAAGGTCATTATTATTATCGCAAATCATAACCCCATTCCCACCAGATGTTGGTAAATCATCCCCAATTTTTAATACAAAAGGAAATGACCATCTAGACATAGCACTTGAAAAGTCTTCTATATTGATAACCTCTCTATCAGGCAAGTATTTATTGTTTGTCCATTCTGCAAGTCTAGATTTATTATTTAAAGCAATAAAAAGGTCTTTATCTACACCATAATGATGATTACTCAAAACGTCTTCGCTATGTGGATACTGAAATAAAATTTTATTTCCGTCCTTATAAGCTAACTGTTGAATTAAACATTCATAACTATATTTATCATCAAAGGTAAAAATATTATCAGGGATTTCTAAACCAACGAGCTCAAACAAAGAAGTGAGTTTGTCAGTAACACTAGCTTGGTGAACAAGCATAGGGAGTTGATCAGCAATTAGAATTTCACGACCTGTTAAATAATTGGATTGATGTTCTTCATTTGATAACCATGGGTTGGAGTCATAAGAAGGTCTTGATGTGTATGCGACCCCTGTCCCGTGAAGGTTGCTCAGTGTTAGCAGTGCACTCGTATTGATTTTATTGTTCATTTTTATCACCCTTTATTATTAATACGAACCAATGGTATTAAAAATATATCCATTAGGTTTCATCTCAATATTATTTTTAAAAAACAAAACGCTGCAAAATTATAAAACTAAAGGCAATTTAGTTATCAGATTAATGTTGCACCCTATATAGTTTCCTTTGGTAAAAAATTCAAACATATTTCGCTGATTTAAAAAAATATACAGGCATAAGCTATCAAGTTTTTACAGTGCTATATTTATTAAATGAGTCATTTGTGAATAAAAGTGTATGTTACATTGATAAAATTCAACTGAATAAAAAGTGCTTGCATAGATGATAGAGTTAAAAAGATATAATAAATCGCTAGTTAGAAGGGACAAGGACACGCTAACCGCTATAGAGATTAGTGAAAATACAAATTTTAACGGGGCCAAATATACGAGTGATACAGTTACGAATATTAGGGTATTTTGGAAGATCTTAAGAAGTGGGTATTTCATCAGAAAATGTTTTATATCTATTAATAATGAAATATCAAAGATGTAAAATTAAACATTAATTGATTATCAAATTCCCAATCATTTGATAATCAAACGTTATTCATAAAAATTCATTATAAAATAATAATTTAAATAAGCAAAATACATGAATGTGTATGTCTCTATGATACAACGTATATCAAAAATAGGACAGTAAAGTGATATTATAACTAATTTGAGAATAAGATTTGTTTTCTTTCAGAGGAGTGTATTGCTTTAAGCATTATCCTAATTATTTTGCATGAATTCTAACAGTAATAATCAACTTACAGCCAATTATTTGTACTTTTTCCAAAACTTACATAAATGTTTGTATTAATTATGTAAGCGAATACAAATACAATGGTAACAAGCTTATTACAAATTAGGAGGATTTTTAGATGACTAACTGGTTAGAAATTGAAAGTAAAGTTGTAATTGTAACAGGTGGAAGTTCTGGAATAGGAAATGAAATCGTAATTAATTTATTAGAAAATGGTGCTATTGTATATAATGCGGATTTAAAAGATAGCAATTTAAATAAAAAGAATTATCACTTCTTACAAGTAGATGTAACCAATAGAGACAATGTACAAAAGGCTGTAAATGAAGTTCATAACAAAGAGGGGAAAATCGATATTTTAATTAACAATGCGGGTATAAATTTACCAAGATTATTACTGGATTCAGCTGGTAGCCATCCAGAATATGAAATCAATGATAAAGATTTAAATTTTATGTTTGATGTAAATTTAAAAGGACCTATATGGTTTAGCCAAGCGGTTACTAAATACTTTATCGAACAAAATGCAGGTAAAATCATCAATATTTCAAGTGAAGCAGGTCAAGAAGGTTCCGAAGGGCAGAGCTTATATTCTGCTACAAAAGCGGCATTAATTGGGTTAACAAGAAGTTGGGCCAAAGAATTAGGTAAATATAATATTAATGTTGTGGCAATAGCTCCAGGGATTATTGAAGAAACGGGCTTAAGAACCAAACAATATGAAGAAGCATTGGCATATAGTAGAAATATTACTGTAGATCAATTGAATGGAGATTATTCTAAATCAATTCCTTTAAGAAGAGTAGGGAAATTGAAAGAAATTTCGGATTTAGTATGTTACTTGAGTTCAAATAAATCAAGCTATATTACAGGAACTACAATTAACATTTCAGGAGGTAAATCCAGAGGATAATCCCATCAAGTTAGGGGAGTACAATGAAGTTAAATAGAAAGCATATAAAAATAATACAATTACTGCTTAATAATCATACTTCAATAGAAAGATTATCATTTCTTGTGGAAGTTTCAGAGCGCACACTATTAAATTATGTTAAACAAATTAATGATTACTTTGATAATAGGATTGCTATTACAAAGATTCAACAAAATTTAACGATATATATTGAAAATGAACACCAATTCTTAAACCAACTTGATGAGGTGATCGAACTTACAGAAAATGCACATTCTGAACATGATAATAAGATGGAAATCATATTTTTTCAAATTTTGAAAAACAAAATATGCACCATAGATGATATAGCAGAATATACTTTCATGAGTAAGACGAGTGTGAGTAATTTATTGAAAGATATGAAAGCGGAGTTAGAAGTATATGATGTTTCAATTATTGGTAAACCTAACGTAGGATTATATATTAGCGGTAGAGAATATGATATTAGAAAACTAATTATAGAAAAATTTTCCAATAAATATTTGAGTATAGAAATAGATTTACAACTGCGTGAGCAATTACTCGAATTAAAAAAGTCGCTTAAATTAGATGAGCAAACCTATCAACGGTTAGTGGTAGCAGTTCAAGTGACAATTGATCGAGTAGATGAAAAAGCATTTATGGATAGTGATCTTGCAATAGATAATAACGTATTTGTATCTAATGATTATAAAGCCATCGATTTTGTGAAAAGATATTTAACAGAAAATTATGAAAATTTAGAGATTAATAAAGAACTGATACTGGTTGTTATTCAATTAATGGGAAGAAGAGCTACCATTTTGGACGAATTAATTTCATCTTCTGAAGCAGCTTTAATTGATGATATTATTGCGCACACGATTGATGATGTTATTAAATATTTTGGCATCGAAATAGACGATGGATTATTTACAAAAGATATCAGGTTACACATTAAATATTTAATTAATCGGATTATTTTTGATATTAGGCTAAATAACGAAAGTGCAATTGAAATGAAAAAAAGATTTCCGTTTGCATTTGAGTTATCTAAAGTACTAGGTGAAAATATTACAAAAGCTTTAAACTTAAAAGTTTCTGAAGAAGAACTGGGGTATTTAACGATATATTTTAGTATATATTTAGAAAAATTAGAACAAGAAGTTAAAGATATTTCTAAAGTAGCTATATTAACTGATTATGGGTTAAGTGTTTATAAATTATTAAAAAATAATGTGATTAAATTATTTGGTCAGCAAGTTGAAATCACTATGATTGAAAAAGCGGATTTTAACGAAGAAGATCTAGATAATTATGAAATTGTAATATCAACAGTTAAAGAAAATAGGTTATTTAATCGAATTATATATATAGAAGATGCTTTTGACGAACAGATACTTAAACTAAAGGTGGAACAATTTTTAATTTATAAAGATTTAAATCGCAAAAATATCTTCAATAAAAGTGTGATTGCGGACTGTATGACTGAAAATGATTTGTACTATTTGGATAATAAGTACACATATCAAGAAATGATAGCGATGATGGCTGATGAGCTGTACGAGCAAAATAAAGTAGATAAAGATTTTAAAAAATGCATTATCAATAGAGAAAAAAGCAAGTCTACGATAAATAAGAAATTAGGATTTCCACATGCAAGCCATAAAAAAAGCAGTATTTGTATAAAAATCATACTTTTAGAAAATGGTTGTGCTGATTATCACGACTTAAAAATCATAGTTCTTATTGCTACACCTGAAGAAGCAATTAATGAAGCATTATTAATTCGGATATACGAAGAAGTTTTAGCATTATCAACAAACACGTTTTTAATCAGTAAATTTTCACACAATACGAACTTTTATGAATTTAAAACACTATTAAATCAAGAAATGAAGGGATAAATTATGTTTTTTATTTTACTAATTGTATTAGCGGCTATCGGATTTGTCGTACAACATTTACTAGGATGGTTGCAAATAAAAAATTTTACTAAAAATTATACAGAATTACGTTATAAGGGGAAAGTAGCTATTGGTAGACGTCCATCAGTATTCAAATCTGGAACGCTCGTCTTATTACAGCTAAATGGTAAAAATGAAATTGAAGATGCTCGATACATGCAAGGGGTAACAGTGTTTAGTAAGTTCAAACCAATAGAAGGTTTAGAAAATCTGAAACTCAATAAAATTACAGGAAAAGATTTAACTAATTTCAACAAACTATTAGTCAAAGCAATCTTAGATGCTCAACACACGCTAAAAGTTGTAGAAAGCGGTGGGGAAATTGAGAAAATACCTTCCCCAATGATGAAAGCAGTAAAGAAAGTGAATAATATTTTTAAAAGTGAAAGGGGTATGAAACATGGAGTACGTCGTTAAATTTGCCGAAGCGTTTATAAAATTATTTCAGACTGGTGCAGATACATTTATAGATTGGATGGGTACGATTGTACCGTTAGTACTTATGTTGCTTATAGCGATGAACACACTTATTCAATTAATTGGAGAAGAGCGTATCAATTTTGTTGCACAAAAATCTGCTAAAAATCCGTTAATGCGCTATTTAGTCTTACCATTTTTAGGATCATTTATGTTAGCCAATCCGATGGTCCATTCATTAGGAAGATTTATGCCAGAAAAATATAAACCAAGTTATTTTGCATCAGCTTCACAATTTGCACACACGAGTAATGGATTATTTCCTCACATTAATCCAGCTGAATTATTTATTTTCTTAGGGATAGCTAATGGTATTCAAAAATTAGGACTACCAACTACAGATCTAGCTGTACGTTACCTATTAGTTGGTTTGTTAGTGAACTTTATCGGTGGTTGGGTTACAGACTTCACAACAAGCTTCGTAGAAAGGCAACAAAAAGTAAAATTAAGTAAAGAGATTAAATTAGAGGGATGAGGTGAAATAAATGAATAAAAAAGTAAAAGTGGTCAAAGGTTCTGGAGGATTTGGAGGACCGTTAACATTTGGTGTTGAAGGAGACAAGAAGAAGTTAGTTTATATCACAGGAGGACATAAACCTGAGATTGTGGATAAAATTTCTGAAATTACAGGTGCAGATCCTGTAAACGGCTTTGAAACATCAGTCCCTGAAGAAGAAATCATGGCTATTATTATTGATTGTGGAGGAACATTAAGATGTGGTATTTATCCTAAAAAAGGGATTCCAACTATTAATATTATGGCCACCGGCAAAAGTGGTCCGCTTAGACAATACATTACGGAAGACATATATGTTTCAAACGTTGATGTCAGTCAGGTTTCAGAATTAGGTACAGAAGAGGAAACAACCATGGTTAGTAGTTCAACAGCGACACAAAATAAAGAAGCGACTAATAGCATGTACTCAAAAGATAAAAAACTTATGGAAACGCGAGCTGAACAAGAACATGTAGGTATTTTAACTAAAATTGGACTTGGAGCCGGAAAAATTATTAATACATTTTATCAAGCGGCAAGGGATGCTGTAGATACAATGTTACATACAATTATTCCTTTTATGGGATTTGTAGCACTATTAATTGGAATTATTCAAGGTTCAGGTATCGGTAAACTGTTTGCTCAAGTGATGTCACCACTTGCAGGTAATATATGGGGATTATTAGCTATCGGATTGATTTGTTCATTGCCATTTTTAAGTCCCTTATTAGGTCCAGGGGGAGTGATTGGTCAAGTGTTAGGTACATTGATTGGTGTAGAAATTGGAAAAGGCAATATCCCACCACACTTGGCATTGCCAGCATTATTCGCAATTAACACTCAAAATGCTGCTGATTTCATACCTGTTGGGCTCGGTTTAGCAGAAGCTGAAACTAAAACAATAGAAATCGGTGTGCCTTCAGTTCTCTACTCCAGATTTTTAAATGGTGTGCCTCGGGTATTCATAGCGTGGCTAGCAAGTTTTGGGTTATATAAATAAAGGAGAGATAAAATGTATAAAACAATTGTAAAAGAGATCGGACAAGATGCTAAAGCATTTGAAGAAGAAAAAATGGTTATATTATTCGGTGATAATGCACCAGATGAGTTAGTTGATTATTGCTATATTATTGATATCAATGCAGTTGAAGGTACCATTACCGAAAAACAAAAATTGTATATAGATCATCATGTTTTTGATATTACGAAGGTTGGCTCAGCGGTACAAGACAATTTATCTAACCTAGGCCATATCACACTTAAATTTGATGGTAGTAATACTGCGGATCAATCAGGTACATTATATTTAGAAAATGCGGATATACCTGAAATGACTAAAGGTACAGAATTGAAAATTCAATAAATAAATTATGAGGTTGAGACAAAAGGCGTTTTAGTGAGCAGCAGAGTGCTGGCTAAATCGTAAGCTATTAATGTCTCAATCTCTTTGTCGTTTTTTTGCTTCGACAAGTAAACGGATGGGCCCATTAGAGTTTAGGATAATAAGTTGGCGAGCCATTGTTTCTGGTGTTTCTTGAAAATCACGTAAAATCCAACTGTGAATCATACCTACATAAGCAGAAGCAATATAATCTGCAACAATTTCTTTAGTGAGTAACATATCATTTTCGAGTCCTGTGTCTTTAAAAAATGTAATATACCGTTGTTGTATATGGTTTTTAAACAATAATTCAAAATTAGAGTATCGTTGGAACATCGTTTTATAAAAATAAGCATCGTGATAAACATGACTAAAAATATTATTTGAAATATAATATTGTGATTCATCGATGCTTTGATGTTTAAGGTAAAATTTATATGGCTCACCAAATAATAAGCGAAAATAAGCACTGATTGTTATAGAAATGGCTGAGTCTATTGAGTCATAGTGTCGGTAAAATGTGGATCTGTTAACTTGTGCTTCATCACATATCATTTTAACGCTCATTGAGGACATGCGTGTTTTATTGAGACAATCTACAAGTGCATTTTGAATTTTAGTTTTAGATTTTAAGTTTTTTAAGTTTGCCATATAGAATACCTCCTCAAAAGCAACACATTCTAAATATGTGTTGCTTTTTTGATTTTACACCTATTGTTTTAACAAGTCTATTATCCATATAATACATGTATAGAAGTGATTTTTAGATGTAAGCTAGCTATGTTATTAACCTATCTTCAAACAGATCAGATGATATAGAAACTTGTGTGAATTGAATGTATAAGGAGGCAAAAATGTTGATTAATAATAGTGAAACATTAAAAAAGTATTATTGGAAAATAAGGAAAAACGTATCAGTAACGATGATTTTAATATCGAAGCTGCTTTAGAAGATATATTAAATTCAGTTGGATATACAACATCTGATAGCGGTGGCGAAGTTTCTTTTTATGGAAAGGATCCGATAATGCCAAGTACGCTGAGAATTGCTAGTTTAGCTGGACTTGGTTTAGCAGCTAAATCGGTTGCTTTAGCACATTTGTGGCAAGTAAGAGGTGGTAATGGTCAAGATATTCATGTAGATATTAGAAAATCTGTAAAACGCCTGTCTCCATTTTATGAAAGAAAATGGGAAACTTTAAACGGTTTTCCGGCTAAAAGCCAAGAAGATCCACATACGCCATTTAGGTTTGATTTTTATCAAACACGTGATCAAAGATGGATGATGCCGCTTAATCCATACCCAAATGCTAAAGCACATGTCTTAGAATTATTAGATAGTCGTTCAACTAAAGAAGCTGTTGCTGAAGCAATTAAACAATGGAAAGGATTAGATTTAGAAAAAGCTGCTGCAGATAAAGGTATCGTCATGCCAATGGTTCGTACAATTGAAGAATTTGTTGAAGAGCCACAATTTCGTCATATTGCAGAAACAGAACTTATTGAAATTAAAAAAATAGGGGAGTCTGAACCAGAACAGTTTACTGAGAACCCAAGCCAACCCTTAAGTGGTATTAGAGCGTTAGGGATGGGACATGTAATAGCTGGGGCTGGATTAGGTAGAGGATTAGCATTACACGGCGCAGATGTATTAAATATATGGAGACCTACTGAATTAGAAGTAGAAACGATGTATTTAACATCTAATGTGGGTATGCGTTCGACATATTTAGATTTAGATGAAAAAGCGGAACATCGAGCAAAATTTGATCAGTTATTGCAAGATGCAGATGTCTTTTTTATTAATAAGAGACATGGTTTTATGGAGTCATATCAACTTACTCCAGAAGATTTGGCTAAGCAACGTCCTGGTATTATTCATGCTTCGGTAAATTTACATGGTCATACAGGTCCGTGGTCCAACCGTAATGGCTTTGATCAAACTGCGGGCAGTGTGACTGGAGTCATGACATTGGAGGGAACAGAAGCTGAGCCTAAGTTACCCCCAATTGTGGTGGTTAATGACTATGTAGTATCTTGGTTATTAGAACTAGGTACAATTAAAGCATTGGAACTTCGCGCCAAAGAAGGTGGAAGTTATAGTATAAGTGTGTCGTTAAGTAAAGTATCAGCATATCTATTATCATTAGGCATTTTTGAGAAGGATTATGCAAGAGCAGCTTCAAATAGTGACGATGAACATAAAATTATAGCGCCAGATCAATTTGAAGCTGAAACTCCATTAGGCACATATGTAGGAGTAACAGATCAAGTAGTCATGTCTGAGACACCAGGTGAGTATGATACTGTACTCATGTTTAGAGGCTCGGATAAACCGGAATGGAAATAAAAATAACTAAATAAGTTTTTACGACTATTATATTTTACGGATTTTTAATAATTAAATATATTGATGTGAAGCTCCTACAAATCACTTTAATTGTAGGGGTTTTTTTGTATTCAGTGTAGCTGGAAATGCTATTTTTGAGCATGTGTAACCACAAAAAATAATTGACTGTAAGCGCTAACAGTATTACTATGTTATTAAATGTTGGTAATGTTTTAGTGTTGTTTTGGATTTATATTCCGTAAATAAGAGGTGTTTCACATGGGAAAATCAGAAGTTGACATAAAAAATAGCAAAATGAAGAAGATTACAATCATTGCAACGTTTGGGGGATTACTGTTTGGTTTTGATACTGGCGTTATAAACGGTGCCTTACCGTATATGTCATTGTCTAATCAATTGGATTTAAGCCCTGCTACTGAAGGATTAGTGTCAAGTTCTTTAGTATTTGGGGCTGCATTTGGAGCTATAGCTGGTGGTAGGTTATCTGATGCATTAGGAAGAAAGAAAATGATTATGGTCTTAGCAATTATTTTCTTCTTTGCAACATTAGGTTGTGGACTTGCACCTAATGTAAGTTCTATGGTGGCCTTTCGTTTAATACTAGGATTGGCGGTTGGTGGTGCATCAGTTATTGTTCCGACGTTCCTTTCTGAAATGTCTTCGAAAGAAAAGAGAGGACGAATGGTAACTCAAAATGAATTGATGATTGTTTCAGGACAATTAATGGCTTATGTTATCAATGGTATTTTAGGAAATTTAGTAGATAATCCTGGTATATGGAGAATCATGCTACTCGTCGCTACGATACCAGCAATCATACTATGGTTTGGTATGCTAAGAGTACCTGAAAGTCCAAGATGGCATGCCAGTAAAAGTAAGTATTGGCCAGCTTATACGATTTTAAGAACACTTAGAGATGAAAAAACAGCAGCAGAAGAAATAAAAGAAATTAAAACAGTTATTGATAAAGAAAAATTAATAAAAGAAAAATCCAAAAATGAATTCACAAAGTCTTGGGTTCGTAAAATATTATTTATTGGTATAGGACTTGGCGTGGTACAGCAAATCACTGGGGTGAATTCAATCATGTATTATGGCACAGAAATATTAAGGAATGCTGGTTTTGGGACTAAGGCAGCGTTAATTGGAAATATCGCTAATGGCGTTATATCTGTGTTAGCGACCTTTGTAGGTATTTGGTTATTAGGTAAGATAGGGCGCCGCACCATGTTATTAACGGGCCAGATTGGGATAGTGTTTACGCTTATTTTATTAAGTATATTTCCTATATTTTTAGCAGGGACGCCTATACTACCATTTGTTATATTGTTGCTCACTGTAACATTTTTAGCTTTTCAACAAGGGTGTGTATCTCCGGTAACATGGCTAATGCTTTCTGAGATATTTCCAATGAAAATTAGAGGTGTAGGTATGGGCGCTAGTGTATTCTTTTGCTGGATTACGAATTTCTTAGTTAGTTTATCATTCCCAGTATTACTAGGACATTTCGGTCTAGCATCAACATTTACAGTGTTTGTTGCTTTAAATATTTTAGCAATCGTCTTTGTTAAAAAAGTACTACCAGAGACGAAAGATAAATCGTTAGAAGAAATAGAAGAGCATTTTAAATCAGCAAAGAAAAATAACAAGATTGTAAGTGAGAAATTGATTGAAGAAGCTAAATAAAATAAAAAGATGAATAATATCGATTGACTGAAAGCGGTAACAATTATATTATGATAATAAGTTGATTATGTTTTGGCATTTTATCTTCATTTATGGAAGGATGATTATATGAAAGAGAAATTAAGATTAACAACTGGACAAGCTTTGGTTAAATTTTTGAAACAACAATATATATGTATCGATGGTGAAGAAAAGCCTTTTGTTGAAGGTGTGTTTGACATTTTTGGCCATGGCAATGTAATGGGTATTGGGCAAGCATTAGAAGAAGACCCAGGACATTTAAATATTATTCAGGGTAAAAATGAACAAGGTATGGCTCATGCAGCAATTGGTTTTAGTAAACAACGTTTGAGACGTAACATTTATGCAGTGACTACATCGGTCGGTCCCGGATCGGCTAATTTAACCGCGGCAGCAGGGACGGCGCTTGCAAATAATATTCCTGTATTATTGCTGCCAAGTGATACATTCGCTACAAGACAACCGGATCCAGTATTACAACAAGTTGAACATGAATCTAATTTAACTACCACAACAAATGACGCTTTAAAGGCGGTTTCTAGATATTGGGACAGAGTCACACGTCCTGAACAATTAATGTCAAGCTTGATTAGGGCGTTTGAAGTTATGACGAATCCAGCACAAGCAGGACCAGCAACAGTTTGTATTTCTCAAGATGTACAAGGCGAAGCGTTTGATTTTGACGCTACGTTCTTTAAAAAACGTGTACACTATATCGATCGTCCGGAACCGGTTCAACGAGAAATAGCATTAATGACTGAAACGATTAAACAAAGCAAAAAACCTGTAATCCTTGTAGGTGGCGGTGCAAAATACGCTGGTGCACGCGATGAATTAATTGAAATTTCTGAAAAATACAATATTCCTTTGGTTGAGACGCAAGCTGGTAAATCCACTGTAGAGGCGACATTTAAAAATAACTTGGGTGGCATGGGTATTACTGGAACATTAGCTGCCAATAAAATTGCTTATAAAGCGGATTTAGTCATAGGTATTGGAACTAGATATACTGATTTTGCTACATCGTCAAAAACTGCGTTTAACTTTGAGGAAACGAAATTTTTGAATATAAACATTAATAGAATGCAGGCATATAAGTTAGATGCAATACAAGTTATTGCTGATGCGAAAGCCACACTTCAGCAGTTATTAAAACATCTAGATAATTATAAAACTGAATATGAACATGAAATTGTTGATGCTAAGCAAGAATGGGAAAAAGAACGGGAACGTTTAAGTACCATTAAATATGATAGAAATCATTTCGATCCAGAAATAAAAAATCAGTTTAACCAAGAAGTATTAAATGAATATGCCGATGCTTTGAATACCGAATTAACTCAGAGTTCAGTCGTGTTGAAAATCAATGATGTCGTTAATCCTAAAAGTAATGTAATTACCTCAGCAGGTTCACTTCCTGGTGACATGCAACGTCTGTGGAATGCAACACAACCAAACACATATGGGGTTGAATATGGATATTCATGTATGGGTTATGAAATTTCTGGTGCATTAGGTGTGAAATTAGCTGATCCGGCTAACGAAGTATATTCATTTGTAGGAGATGGAAGTTTCCTTATGTTACATTCTGAATTTATCACCTCACTGCAATACAAGAAGAAAGTGAATATATTGCTATTTGATAATTCGGGATATGGGTGTATTAATAATTTGCAGATGGAAAATGGTGTTAATAGTTATCACACCGAATTTAGAACTTCGGACAATGAAATATTAAATATTGATTACGCAAAAGTAGCTGAAGGTTATGGTGCCAAAGTATATAAAGTGTATTCATTAGAAGCATTAGAAGAAGCGCTTAAAGATGCAGAACAACAAGATATTAGTACTTTGATTGAAATAAAAGTATTGCCTAAGACAATGACAGATGGTTATGAGAGCTGGTGGCATGTAGGTATACCAGAAGTTTCTAATTCGAAAGACATACAAGCTGCACATGATTTGAAAGTGGGAAAGTTAAAGAAAGCTAAACAATACTAATTAATAGAGGAGAATATGATATGAAATTAGCATTAGATCCAGCAATGTACACAGACTTATCAATGAAAGAAGTGATAGATAAAGCGGCAAGCTTAGGATATGAATATATTGAGCTTTCTCCTAGAGAAGATTTTATACCTTTTTATAAATACCCAAAAGTTGATAATAGTATGATTAAAAACGTTAAGAAATGGTGTAGTGATGCGGGGGTTCAATTATCATCGGTCTTACCAGTGATGGCTTGGTCGGGTCCTGATGAAGAAAGACGTCAAGGTGCAGTCCGTAATTGGAAACGTGCTATAGAGATAGCGAGTGATTTAAATGTAGAAGTCATGAATACAGAATTTAATGGAAATAAATATGAACCTCAGATTTGTGAGGAAAAATTTATTAAATCTATGGATGAGCTATTACCAATATTTGAAAAAGAAGGAATAAATTTAAATTTACAAGCACATCCTTATGATTTTATTGAGCGTAATGATGAAGCCTTAAGAATGATTAGAGGATTAAATAAAGAGTGGATAAATTTAGTGTATTCTACTTCACATACATTCTTTCATGACGACGGTACAGGTGATATAGCCACAATGTTTGATGATGCAGGGGATAAATTACAGCATGTGCTATTCTCTGATACATTAAATCACACTGTTGCGAATGGTTTACGTTATATTGTGAATCCGCCTGATGCTGAAGTGACCGTACATCAGCACCTTAATATTGGTGAAGGTGAAGTAGATTTCGATACGATATTTAGAAAATTAAAAGAAATGAAATTTGATGGTATCGCTACGAATTCAGTCTTTGCTTGGGTAGATAAAGCTGATGAATCAGCCACTTTTATGTTGAATAAATTAAAGAAAGAATTATTTTAATACCATAATTATAGTTGAGGTGATTTATGAAGTTAGGATATAATGTTGCGACTACAAAAGAAAATGCTACTTTACAACAAGAGTTGGAATTATGCGAGAAGCATGGCTATGATTTTATTGAAATACAGATGGATAAGCTCCCTGAATATTTACAAGAACATTCTTTAGAAGATATGAAACAATTTTTTGATACGCATCAGATTAAGCCTTTAAGTTTAAATGCGTTACAATTTTTTAATAATAGAAATGAAGCGGATTATAAAGTCGTTTTAGATACATTTAAAGAATGGTTAGAAATTGCTGAATATTTAGGTGCTCAATATATTGTTGCAGTTCCGTTAGTTACTGAAGAAAAAATATTAAAAGCAGATATTCATAAAAGCTGTGTAAACGTGTTGAAACAATTGGCTTTGATGGCGGCAGAATATGATATTAAACTCGCTCTAGAATTTCTTGGTGCGCCATATGCTACAGTTAATACTTTTAATCAAGCGCATGCCATTATTGAGGAGATTAACGATCCCAATGTAGGGATAGTATTAGATTTCTTTCATTTTCATGCTATGGGTTCACGCTTAGATGACTTAAAAAATGGAGATATTGATAATATATTTTTATTGCATATTAATGATGTCGATGACTATCCGATAGGTATTTTAACAGACGAGGATAGATGCTTTCCTGGATTAGGTGTTATTGATATTCCAGGTATATTATCTACGTTGAAAGATATGGCGTTTCAGGGTGAATATATATCTATAGAATTGTTCCGCCCAGAATATTATCAGATGCCTGCGGAAGATGTGATTAAAAAATCTAAAGAGACCATGATAGAAAGTGTTCAACCATATTTTACATTGTAAAAACAAAAATTCAGTAGCAAAGCTACTGAATTTTTATGTTTCAATCGTTATCTTTTTAGATTTAAAGTATGCAGTAAAATCTTTAGAAGGTAATTTATCTGTGATTAATGTATCAAGTTCATCGCATTCCATGAATGTTAACAATGTAGATTTGCCCATTTTTGTATGATCTGCGAGTGCATATACAAGTCTAGAACGAGATACGATAAGTTTTTTGATGATATTTTCTTCTAGTTCTGCATTTGTTAATCCATTATGAATGTCGACACCTGTGGCAGCCATAAAAGCTTTATCGATATTGAGCTTTTCAATAAGTGTATTAGATTCAATACCTATAAATGAACGTGTTCTATACTTATACTTCTCACCAATAACAAGTAAAGAAACATTTTCGAAAAGAGCAGCTTTATTGATGACATCTAGACTATTAGAAATGACTGTGAAAGGTAAATCTGTATCAACATAGTCTAAGATATGCACAGTTGTTGTCCCGGTATCAATATAGATGACATCGTTAGCTTGAATGTGTTTAGCAGTAGCTTTAGCAATGTGGATCTTTTCATCATAATGTTCGATATTTCTTTTAGAGTAGTCAACGGCCTGAGAAATTGAACTTTCTATAGATTTCACACCACCATAAACTTTTTTCACTTTATTTGTATCAGCTAGAACGGCTATGTCACGACGTATTGTATTGATTGAGACATTGAAATAGTCGCTGAGTTCGTCGATTGATGCTGCTTTATTCTCGTTAATGTAAGATTCAATTGCATGTATTCTTTTGGTTTTCATATTTATACCTCCGATAATTATATAATATACAACATTCTCATATTACTCAACAGTTGATTAAAAAATGATAAAAATTTGACAAAAAATAACCATTTATATAAAATAACCAATAAGTAATCAATATGTTACCAAGATTATACTAAAAAATGGAAGCGCTTTCCAATAGGAGGAATTATAATGGCAGAAGTTTTGAAGAATTATATTAATGGTGAATGGATTGAATCAGATTCGAAGGAAACAATCGATGTTTATAACCCGGCGACAAAAGAGGTTATTGCAAAAGTTCCTGTATCTACAAGAGCAGAATTAGATGATGCAGCGGAAATTGCACATAATGCGTTCCAAGAATGGAAGGAAGTCGCTGTACCTAAACGTGCACGTATATTATTTAAACTTCAACAAATTTTAATCGATAATAAAGAAGAATTAGCAGAAATAATTACTAAAGAAAATGGTAAGAGTATAGGTGAAGCATTAGGAGAAGTACAAAGAGGTATTGAGAATGTTGAATTTGCAGCTGGTACACCATCATTAATGATGGGAGATTCCTTATCAAGCATTGCAACAAACATTGAAGGAACGAGTTATAAATATCCAGTAGGTGTCGTGGGAGGTATTACACCATTTAATTTCCCAATGATGGTACCTTGTTGGATGTTCCCAATGGCTATTTCTTTAGGAAATACATTTGTAATGAAACCTTCTGAAAAAACACCATTACTTGTTAACAAATTAGCTGAATTCGTAGAAGAAGCAGGTTTTCCAAAAGGTGTATTCAACGTAGTACATGGCGCACATGATGTTGTAAATGGCATTGTAGAAAATGAATATATTAAAGCAGTTTCTTTTGTAGGATCTAAACCAGTAGGTGAATATGTATATAAAAAAGCGACTGAAAATCTAAAACGTGCACAATGTCTGACAGGCGCTAAGAATCATACTATCATTTTAAATGATGCAGATATTGATTCAGCTGTTAAGGATGTCATTGGTGCGGCTTTTGGATCAGCAGGAGAACGTTGCATGGCTGCAGCTGTTGTTGCAGTGCAAGAAAATGTTTACGATGAGTTCAAAGAAAAATTAGTGAATGCAGCCAAAGATATTGTTATAGGCAATGGATTGGAAGATAATGTGTTCCTTGGTCCTGTAATTAGAGAAGAAAATAAAGCGCGTACATTAAGTTATGTTGATCAAGGCGTTGAAGAAGGTGCCACACTTGTCCTAGACGGTAGAGAAGGTAACAAAGACGAGGGATACTTTGTAAAACCGACTATATTTGAAGACGTAACTACGGATATGAAGTTATGGCAAGATGAAATCTTTGCACCCGTATTATCACTTGTGAAAGTAACAGACTTAAAAGAAGGTATTGCATTAGCAAACCAATCAGAATTTGCTAACGGTGCATGTTTGTTTACAGATAGCGCTTCATCAATTAGACATTTTAGAGAAAATATTGATGCAGGTATGTTAGGTATCAATTTAGGCGTTCCAGCACCTATGGCTGTCTTTCCATTCTCTGGATGGAAATCATCATTCTTCGGTTCACTACATGCCAATGGTAAAGATAGTATCGATTTTTACACGCATCGTAAAGTTGTGACAGCACGTCATGGAGAACCTCAATATTAAGGAGTGGATATAAATATGGCTCAATTATTGAAAAAACCTGTACAGCATCCTTTAAATGATGCTGTACAAATCATACAAGACTTTAAACCAGAAGACGTTAACTTAAAATATACGGGGATTAAAATTTTAGACATTCAAGCATCAGGTGTTTACGAAGAAATGACTCAAGGATTTGAAATTTGTATTGTTGCGTTGACTGGAAAAATTGATGTATCTGATGGAAAAAATATTTACAAAGATTTAGGAACAAGAGACTCAGTATTTGAAAAAATCCCTACAGATAGTATTTATATTTCAAAGGACCATCATATTCAAATATCAGCAGTTAAAGATGCTAGGATTATTATTTGTTATGCACCGTGTGATGAAGGTAGACCAACAGAACTTATTCCAGCCAGTAGCAACGGTGTTGAAGATAGAGGTAAGTATGCTAACCAACGTCATGTCCACAATATCTTACCAGATACGCACACGGCCAGTGAAAAATTATTGGTTGTCGAAGTTTATACAGATCAAGGTAACTGGTCAAGTTATCCACCACATAAGCACGACGAGGACAACTTGCCGGATGAATCGTTTCTTGAGGAAATTTATTATCATGAAATGAACCCAGAGAAAGGATTTGTGTTCCAACGTGTTTATACGGATGATCTTTCATTAGACGAGACAATGACTGCGCAGAATGGAGATGTTGTCATAGTGCCTAAAGGTTATCATCCAGTAGCTGTACCAGATGGATATAATGGATATTACTTAAATATAATGGCTGGACCTAAAAAAGTATGGAAATTTAACAATCAAAAAGACCATGAATGGATTATTGATAGAAAGTAGGGAGAGGCATGACAACTAAAAAAGATATCGTAGCTATCGGACGTGCTGCAATTGATTTGAATGCTGTAGAAATAAATAGACCAATGGAAGAAACTGAAACATTTCGCAAGTATGTAGGTGGCTCACCAGTCAATATTAGTATTGGAGCTTCTAAATTAGGGTTAAATGTAGGCCTTATAGCAAACGTATCAGACGATCAACATGGACGTTATATTACGAGCTATCTCGATAAACTAGGTGTAGATACTTCACAAATTCATATCGATGAAAATGGCCATAAAACAGGTCTAACATTTACAGAAATTAAAAGTCCTTCAGAATCTAATATTTTAATGTATCGAGAAGAAGCATCAGATTTATACTTGGAACCGGAGCATGTATCAGAAACTTATATTAAAGAAAGTGAATATCTATTAATATCAGGTACTGCATTAGCCCAATCCCCATCAAGAGAAGCTGTGTTAAAGGCATTAGCAATTGCTAATGCGAATGCTGTTAAAGTTGTGTTTGAAATTGACTATAGACCATACACATGGAAGACTTTTGAAGAGACTTCGATTTATTATGAATTGGTCGCGCAACAAGCCGATATTGTTATTGGTACAAGAGATGAATACGATATGATTCAAAGTTATCAAGATAAAACCGATCAAGAAATTGGCGAAACATTATTTGAAAATCATCCTGAGCTTGTCGTTATCAAACATGGCGTTCAAGGTTCAAAAGCCTACACTAAAACAGGTGAATATTTTGAAGGGAAAGCATTCAAAGCAAAAGTGATTAAAACATTTGGTGCAGGTGATTCCTATGCAGCCGCGTTTTTATACGCGCTAGTAAAAGGTAAATCTATTGATGAAGCATTGAAATATGGCGCTGCTTCTGCAGCTATTGTCGTAAGTAGCCACAGCTCATCAGAAGCTATGCCAACAAGTGAGACTTTAGAAAACTATATTAGTGAGCATGAGAGTTAAAAATTTTCGATAAAATGTAAGCGATTTCTAAAAGGTGGATGATTTTATGATTCAAAATATACGTTATGGATGTGCACCTATCGCGTGGACGAACGATGATTTACCCGAATTAGGAAGTGCAAACACGTTTGAACAATGTATTAGTGAAATGGCTTTAGCTGGATATGAAGGCACTGAAATTGGTAATAAATATCCTAAAAATCCTTCGGTATTACGTGAATACTTAGAGCCAAGAGGATTGAATGTAGCCAGTGCATGGCTAAGCTTATTTCTAACGACAGAAAAATTTGAAGTGACGGAAGCGGCCTTTATTCAACATAGAGATTTTTTATATGAAGTAGGTGCAAAAGTCATTGTTGTATGTGAACAAGGTAACAGCATTCAAAAGGATTTGCATAAATCTATATTTACAGATAAACCTGATTTCACAAATGACGAATGGCATAAATTACTCGAAGGTTTAGAAAAATTAGGGACACTAGCGAATGAAAAGGATATGACACTTGTTTATCATCCCCACATGGGGACGGGGGTCCAAACAGATATAGAGATACAGAGGTTAATGGATAATACAGATGAAAATAAGGTGTCGTTACTTTATGATACAGGACACTTGGCACTATCTGGTGAAACGGCGATAGATATTTTTAATAAATATAAAAACAGAATTCATCATATCCACTTTAAAGATATTAGGAAGCATATAGCACAAGAGGCAAAGTTACAAAATGATAGCTTTTTAACAAGTATTAAAAAAGGCATATTTACAGTTCCAGGTGATGGCTACATAGATTTTGCACCCATTCTAAAGGCAATAGAAAATGATAACTATCAAGGATGGATTGTAGTGGAAGCCGAACAAGATCCTGAAAAAGCTAATCCATTTATATATGCCAAAAAAGCAAAAGACTATTTAAATAACATTCAACAGAATCGTGAAGAAAAATACATTTCCTAAGAGGGGGAATTTTTTGGAAAATCATATGATTCATTACGCAAAAGATCAAAGTTTTGCCGTGCCACAGATGAATATAAATGGTCTGATATGGATTGAAGGTGTGTTAAGCGCAGCTGAAAAATTAAATGCGCCTATTATTATTGGTACAACAGATAAGAATATTGAATATTTAGGTGGATATGATTTTATCTATCAAACAATTAAAAATAAAATAAAAGCGATGCAGATTACAGTGCCTGTCTCAATCCATCTAGACCATGGACTAACAGTAGAAAATTGTAAAAGCGCTGTAGATGCTGGTTACGATTCGGTCATGTTTGATGGTTCAAAGTTATCAATTGAAGAAAATATCAAACTGACTAAAGAAGTAGTAGATTATGCGCACGCTAAAGGTGTCATAGTTGAAGGGGAAGTCGGTGCAGTTGGTGGTGAGGAAGACGGTTTAATTGGACAAGTGAGATATGCAGATATAGATGACTGTATTGCACTAGTTGAGCAAGCAAATATCGATACACTTGCACCTGCACTAGGTTCTGTACATGGTAAATATCAGGGAGAACCTAATCTAGGATTTGAAGAAATGGCAATTCTAGGTCAGAAAATAGACATCCCACTGGTGCTACATGGAGCATCTGGTATATCAAATTCAGACTTGCAACATGCAATAGAATTAGGTCATGCAAAGATTAATTTCAATACAGAAATTAATATCTCTTGGAGCAATCAATTAAGAGACACTTTAAATGAATCGGAAGAATTATTTAATCCACAGAAAATTTTAAAACCCAGTATTGGAGCTATAGAAAAAACGGCTGAAAGAATTATCAATATATGTGGTGCAAATCAACAAAATAAAGTATTTACTCAAAGATAAATGACTGGAGATGAAATAGTTATGGAATTGAAAATAGGTGTAATTGGTATAGGCGCTATGGGTAGAGATCATGTTGAACGTATAAACGAACGTGTAAATGGAGCAAATATTACGGCAATTAGTGACATCAATAAAGATGTTGCCACCGCATATGCGAAAGAAATCAATGCAACATTTTTTGAAAATGCAGAAGATTTAATTGCATCAGAAGATGTTGATGCAGTACTTGTTACATCATGGGATCCAACACATGAAGGTTATGTGCTTGAAACGATTAAACATAATAAGCATGTATTTTGTGAAAAGCCCTTAGCGCTTGAGTCATCAGGGTGTACAAATATCGTAAATGCAGAAGTAGAAAAAAATAAACGTTTTGTACAAGTAGGATTTATGCGTAGATATGATAGAGGTTATGAAGAAATTAAGCGCGAATTACAAACGGGATCTCTAGGAGAAACGTTGCTCGTACATTGCACACATAGAAATGAATCTGTTGATGAGAGTTATAATACACCAATGGCAGTTGAAAATACTGCGGTTCATGAAGTAGATGCTTTGAGATGGTTGTTAGAAGAAGATTTTGTCACTGCCGAAGTACGTTTACCTAAAAAACAAACGACACGTACACATCCAGATTTACACGATCCACAATTAATTTTATTAGAAACAGAATCAGGTACTGTGATTGATTTGGAAGTATTTGTAAACTGTCAATTTGGCTATGATATTAATTGTAAAGTAGTGTGTGAGCAAGGTGAAATTGGATTGACGAATCCAACATACTACAGTGTTAAAACAGAGCGAAAAGATTCTACACGTGTCCCAAGTGATTGGAAAGAAAGATTCATTTCAGCTTATGATAGAGAATTACAGCTATGGATAGATGGCGTAAAACAAGATCATATTACAGGACCTTCAGCTTGGGATGGTTACATGGCGTCAGTTACAACAAATGCATGTTCAGAAGCAAGAGATAGCGGTAAAATTGTTGATATTAAATTTGAAAGCAAACCAGAACTCTATAAATAGAATAAGGATGGTTATATGAATTTATCATATGTTACAGATAGTCTCGCACATTTGTCACTTGAGGAAGTACTGCAGAAAATAACACAACAAGATATTTATCATATTGAACTGGCTACTGGAGGGTGGTCTCCAGCACCACATTTGAATATAGAGAACTTATTAAATGATAAGAGAGAATTAAGTGCACTTAAAGATTTATTATCGAAGTATCATGTTCAAGTGGTAGCGTTAAATTGTTCGGGTAATCCGTTAGATCCAGGTACATTAGGTGATGAGCATAGAAAAATCACTGAACAAACATTTGAGTTAGCAGAACGATTAGGTGTGAAAAAAATTGTGATGATGAGCGGGTTACCACCAGCTTCTCCGAATGATGAGATGCCAAATTGGATTACGACTACAGTGAGTTGGCCGCCCCAACTAAAAGATGCACTTGAATATCAATGGAATGAAGTAGCGATTCCATATTGGAAAAATTTAGTTGGAATTGCAAAAAATCATGGTGTAGAGAAAATAGCATTGGAAAATTTCAGCATGCAATTAGTGTATAATGCTGAAACGTTACTTAAATTAAGAAACGCAGTAGATCCAATCATTGGAATGAATTTAGACCCAAGTCACTTACTTTGGATGGGCGCAGATCCAATACAATGTGCACGTGCATTAGAAGGTGCGATTCATCATGTACACGGTAAAGATGTACGCATTGAAAAAGGTTTAGCTGATATTAATACTGTGTTAGAAACTAAAGAAATAGAAGATATTAAAAACCGATCTTGGAATTACGTAGCTGTGGGTTATGGTCAAGATTTACAATGGTGGAAGACCTTTTTCTCAGTAATACGCATGGTAGGTTATGATGATTTTGTGTCGTTAGAAATGGAAGACTTAACAATGTCTGCAGAAGATGGTGTCGATGCATCGATTGCCGCCTTAAAGCAAGTAGTTGTTTGATAGTGTAAAATTAAAATGTTTCAATCATAAATGGATATAAAAGCCATCACTACATTATATAGTGATGGCTTTTGTATTGATTATTATTTAGTGTCGTTATTAATCTGTGCTTGTAATGATTGGGTATTAGATTGCGATATACTAAGCAAGTATTTAGCTTTAGCTAGCGATTGCTTGCTACTGTTATAAGATAGCTCAGTACGTTTAGATAGTACTACGAGCACAACAGAACCGATTAAGGCGATGACTGTAACAATAATAAATGGTGACACCATACTAGTTGGATTTACAAAGAAAATGATGGAAGCGATAAGCGTTGATATTACAGCGATTGCAATTAATATTAAAGTTGCATACATATAACGTGTCGCTTGTTTTAAATCGTTCCTAAACACTTCTTTGTGTTGATTATAGTGAAGATTATTTTTATGTAACTTTAAATCTTCGTTGGCATCAATGGCTTGTGCAAAATCTGAGACTTCTTTATTTTCATCTTGTTTCAATTGATCAATGATGGGTTGATAGCCAAATGTTAGAGCAATTTTTTTTTCTTTCTCCGTACCTTTTGCTAGACGGTTTAATTCGTCTAATTTTTTTTGGTTCATTGTTTCCCACTCCCATATTGTTTATTTAATATGCATTTTAGTTATTAAGTTAGTGCGATATGAATACACTATATTGTTAACAATAGGTTTTCTAAACAGTGTTATTTATCTTTTGGAGTTTCTGCTTTGTGTGAACTTTGAACACTCGTAGGTGTATCTTCGTGACTGTCTTGTGCATTAGCAACATGACTACCAAATAAAGTGGCAGAACCTAATACTGCACATAAGAAAAGGCCACCTAACCAAGTAAAGAATGTTGGCTTTTTGCGTCTTTCATAACGTTTCGCCATATCAGCATCGTCATCTAATAAGTTGCCAACATCAATATTTTGCGGTGAGACAACTTGATTAAAATTTGATTGGTTTGTTTCATTGTTAGCGAAACTCAATGCTTGTTGTTTGATTTCCATCGCACGTGCAGAAATACTTAAGCTCGTTTGGTTACTCTGTTCAAGTTGTTGATTTAAACGGTCTAAATGAGTTCTATTATTTTGTAGTTCCAATTCTTTTGAACGTATAGATTCATTTTTATCAGTGTTTTCACGTTTGGCTTTTTCTAATTCGACTCTTAGATAATTAATTTCATCTGTCATTTGTGAATCTTTTAATTCATAGTCATTTACTTTTTTATCGACTGCTAGTTCTAAGCGTTCGTTGAAGGTTTTTTCGTTGTGAATTAAGTCTTGTTCTAGCTTACTAATTTCACTTCTTAGTTTATCGACATCTTCAGTTCGTTTTTGGATTAAGGTTGCTGCATCTTGATCCATAATATTTTTAAGCTCTGATTTCTTCGTGTCAATTGTTTCTTGATGCTGTTGAATAATATCATCAACGATTTTAGAAATATGCAATTCGTAATTATTTTTCACGTCTGCATTTAATACTTTAATCTGGTTATGATATACGTTATTCGCTTTATCAGTTAGTGATTTTTCATATTCACGAATACGATTATTTAGAAGTGGTCGTTCTTCTCGTTCTATTCTTTCAATCATATCTCGACGGGCTTTATCAGCACGGTCATTTTTATCTGCTTCAAAACTCTTTTCTAACTTTTGAGTGTGCTCTTTAACTTTATTTGGAATAACGCTTAATGCATCATCTAATTTACTTTCTATTTCTTTATAGTATTTATTGTATTTTGAGTCTACAGATTTATAGTTGCGCATTTTATCTGCTTCAATACTTTTGCTCCATAAATCAGTAACGAGTTGATTGAAGATACTATTGATAACATCTTCTCTCTTTTTTTGTAAGACAAATAACTTGTCATTTTTCGCTTGATTGAAATCATCTTGCGTTAATTGTTCAAGTTTTTTATATGTTGGTAGTACTTTTTCATCATAGTCTTTATTATCAACGATACTTCTGAATTCTAACTCTTCATTATCTAAATACACTTTATCTATAAGGGAATTAAGTGTGTTATATAAATTATCTTTTAATAGCTTAATATCGGAAAGGTCTTCGCCATTATTAATTGTTTTAATAGATTTAATATGTTTTTGTTTGTTTGTAAGAGCGGTATTTTGATTAACGTCTTTTTTATCTCTTTCTTGAATCAGCTTAATAATTGCATCTTTAAGTGGTCCTAAAGTATCTAAGGATAAGCCCTTACTCATATCAGAAATACCAAAATCAGGCATGTTTGCTTCTTTTAAAATATTATTATTAATAACTTTTAACTTGAATTGATCTTCTGAAGGTATGTAAACTCTAAGTCCAAAATTACAGTCAAGTCGTTTATTTTCCTTTATATTGAGTAAAGAAGTTAAATCTGTAATGCAATATTCATGATCTTCAAATATCTTGAAAGGTTCTTTCTCATCTTTATGGTCTATTGTTACATCAAAAGACTGTACTATTTTAGAAGAACATAAGATTTGTTTAAAACACTCTACGGCATTACCTTTTGAAAATCCTTCTCTTAGTGCGGGCGCAGCGATTGGTACAATATAAATGTCCGTCTCTCCTGCGAGTACATGGTCCATATCTAAAGAACTAATATCTAAAACGTTATTGCCCATTACATGTCATCCTTCCATTCGGTTATTGTTTAAAATGCTATGAATATACTGTATTGTTTCATATTATATTTAATCGTGTTTTCAGGAAGTAAAATAATAATTAGTTTAATTATTGTTTTTGTGTGTAAATATCTATTTAATAACTGACAATTCCTAATTATCAGATGTTTATAATAACATATTAATACAATATATAATATGAAAAATTAGAAAGAAAACATTTATTTACATTATTAATTTTAAAATTCTAATTCAAAAGTATTTTTTATTAACTTTTAACTGATTTTGAAAAAATAACGCATCAAAAAATATATTAATAGCAATTAGATTTTGAAAGAATATAATTTAGAATTGAAATGTAAATTTTTTTTACTTTGGGAGACTACAATTACAAACATGATTACATAGTTATTATAGAGGTAGAATTTCAGTGTTTATGGTTTAATATTTAGAAAAATAATGAGCAAAGAGCTTGTATTTATCTATATGTAATATTACACTTAAATCAATATCAATCCTTGTGATTTATTATCATAAATAAAAAATTATTAATCGAATCTTGATACATATAATCAAAGTCATCCAGATCATTTAATTTCAATCCATAAACTAATGACAGCCAAGCTTTATATGTAGTAGCAGTAAGGTCTTGTATAATGCGCATAAATTAGGAGGGATTCAAATGGTTGTTCGTGATAATAAACGTATCAAAGTCAAACGACTCAATGAAACTCGTTCAAGTGGTATCTCTGTCATGATTGAAGAAGGCGGTTTAGGAGCCGATCAATATTATCAAATTGAAAAGCAAAATGCGAAAACATCAGAAGAACACTTACATCAGTTTGAACATGAGTTAACAGAAATGACTAATGTCGGATTAATTGATTTATTGACTGTAAATGCCCAAGAAAGTACGAATAAGGACTATAGTGAAGCTTTAAAAGCAATCCAGTTAGAAGTGTTACATCGCATGGAATCATGAAAATCAATAGCAATTAGACAGAAAGTATCTGTGTTATAAATATTATCCCAAACAATAGGCTGTTACTAAAGTAAACCAAGGACTTTAGTAACAGCTTTTTTAGGTTGTAAAGTTGTTGATTGGGGACATGATTAACATAAGAAAGAAATTAATACAGGTATTAGTCGACTTCAATAATGAGAGCGTGAGCTTTAAATTGATGAATTTATTAAAAGCTATTGCTGATTAATAATAAAAAGAATAAAATATAAATGATATTGATAATCATTTTCAAAATTCGAAGGGGAATATTTATGAAAAAATTTATAGCTTTTATTATTTTAGTAACATTATTATTAGCTTCTTGTAGCCACCAGAGTGAGGCAGAGAAAAGTGAAGATACAAGGAGTTATGAATTAGATAGTGGTAAAAAAATAGACATACCTAAAAAACCTAAACGCATTGCAGTCATAGCAAATACATATGCTGGTGGATTGAAATATTTAGGCGGGAACATTGTGGGCGTGACTAAAGATATTGATAAGAGTAAAGTACTTAAAGATAAATTTAAAAACACCGAGAAATTCAGTGAAAATGATGTAGAAAAGGTTGCAAAGCTCAAACCTGACTTAATTATTGTAGATACTACAGATAAAAATATTAAAAAGTATCAAAAAATAGCATCTACAATCCCCATTGAGTATGGAAAAAAAGATTATTTAGATACACAAATTGAATTAGGGAAAATGATTGGAAAAGAAGAAAAATCGAGACAATGGGTGAAGGAATGGAAAGATCAAACCTCAAAAGATTCTAAAGAAATCAAACAACAAATTGGTGAAAACGCAACGATTTCTATTTTTGATGATTTTAGTAAAACAATTTATGCATTTGGTAAATCTTGGGGGCGCGGAGGTGAAGTGGTTTATCAAGCTTTTAATCTGAAAATGCCCAATGCTTTAGAGAAAGTTGTTAAAAAAGATGGATGGAAAGAATTATCTCAAGAAAAATTACCTCAATACTCGGGAGACTATATTATTACAATGAGTGAGGGGAAATCTAAACCTGAATTTGAAAAGAATAATATTTGGAAAAATATCCCCGCTGTTAAAAATAATCATGTAATCAACGTTAAAGCAGAGACGTATTGGTTTAATGATCCTTACTCTTTAGATTATATAAGAAAAGAAATTAAGTACCATTTAATAAAATAAAGTAATCATAAATAAAAGGCATATCAGTTTTGATAAAACTGATATGCCTTAATTAGATATTGAAAATTAGCCATTAAATTCTAATGGATTAGGTCCGATGCGTTTATTTTGGTTCAAGGCATCGATGCGTGCAATCTGTTCTTCAGTTAATGAAAAATCAAATACATTTATATTTTCTTCTATTCTATGTGGTGTTACAGATTTTGGAATTGTTACGACACCATGTTCAATATTCCATCTAATGACTACTTGTGCAGCTGATTTTCCAACTTCTTCAGCAATAGCATTAATTGTTTCATCAGTTAAAATTTCAGCATTCATCAGTGGAGACCAAGATTCCATGTGAATGTCTGTTGTTGCTAAATAATTTCTTAATGATTCTTGTGTGAAGTAAGGGTGAAATTCAACTTGGTTAATCACTGGTTTAATAGAAGTTTGATTTTTTAACGCTTCTAAATGCTCGATGTTGAAATTACTTACACCAATATTTTTAACTTTACCAGCTTCATATAGTGCTTCCATACCTTTCCAAGTATCGATAGTTAATGCTTCATCTGTACCTGGCCAGTGAATAAGATATAGGTCTAAATAATCAAGGCCTAAGTTATCAATAGAAGTTTGGTAACCTTTGATTACATTGTCTTTACCATATTGATCTAACCAAAGTTTAGAAGTGATAAATAAATCTTCTCTTTGGATACCAGCTTCCGCCATACCTTCTTGAATGCCAAGACCTACCATTTCTTCGTTGCCATAAACCAATGCTGCATCGATACTACGATAACCATTTACGATTGCATGTTTGACTGCATCTTTAGCTGTGTCATCATTTTCGACTCTAAATACGCCTAAACCTAATTGTGGCATTGTGTTGCCATTATAAAATTTGATATTTTGCATAATTACACTCCTTTGTATTAGATAGATGTACGTGCATCTAAATAAATTTTATATTCACTATTGTAAGCATTATAGAAAGGAAATGAAAGTACGCACTTTTAAGTACCTAAGAAAGTATAAATATATTTTTTGTTTTGCATGATAAATATGATCACTCACCAACCGTTATCATAGGAAATAGCAAGTAATCATTAAAAATTTATATAGGTATTTGAGCTTGGGAAGCATAAGTATAATTTAGAAGTTAATTCAAACTAATATGTACATTATATTTAAAAATGATTATACTTAAAAACATGTTTGTTTTTAATACACAAGGAGTAATACGAAATGAATATAATGAGTAGAATATTTCGAAAAGAAGAAGTATCGCGTTATCAAAATAAAGATGCGCATTTAGAACGTACACTACGAGTTAGGGACTTTTTAGCTTTAGGTGTCGGAACCATTGTTTCGACAGCAATTTTTACTTTGCCAGGCGTTGTTGCAGCGGATCATACGGGACCTTCTGTGAGTTTGTCGTTTTTAGTTTCAGCAATTGTTGCCGCACTTGTAGCATTTGTCTATGCTGAAATGGCTTCAGTAATGCCATTTGCAGGATCTGCATATACATGGATTAGCATATTGTTTGGTGAGTTTTTTGGATGGATTGTAGGATGGGCACTTATTGCAGAATATATGATTGCAGTGTCTTTCGTGGCATCAGGATTCTCAGCAAATTTACAAGGATTATTAAAGCCCTTCGATGTTTCATTACCGAATGCACTGTCGAACTCTTTAGGTACTAATGGTGGCATGATTGATGTGATTGCAGCTATCGTTGTAGTTATTACGGCTTTGTTATTAGCTAGGGGCGCTTCAGAAACAGCACGTGTTCAAAATACTTTAGTAGTATTAAAAGTATTAGCAATTTTTCTCTTTATAATAGTAGGCATAAGTGTCATCAATATTGGGCACTATGTACCATTTATTCCTGAATATAAAGCTACAGCTGCTGGATCATTTGGCGGCTGGCAAGGTATATACGCAGGTAGTTCTGTAATATTTATTGCCTATATTGGATTTGATTCTATTGCTGCTAATTCAGGAGAAGCAATTAATCCACAAAAAACAATGCCATTAGGAATTTTAGGTTCATTGGGTATTGCTGTAGGGTTATTTGTAGCAGTTTCTCTTGTATTAGTAGGTATGTTTGATTATACAGCATATAAAGATAATGCAGAGCCCGTGGGCTGGGCATTACGTACGAGTGGTCATGAAACTGTTGCTGTCATTGTTCAGGCTGTTTCAGTTATTGGTATGTTTACTGCTTTAATTGGTATGATGCTTGCAGGATCACGCTTATTGTATTCATTTGGGCGTGACGGTATTTTACCTTCTTGGTTAGGTAAATTAAACAAGAAGAACTTACCAAACCGTGCTTTATTTATATTGACAATAGTAGCTGTTATAGTAGGTTCTGTATTTCCTTTTGGCTTCTTAGCGCAACTGATTTCTGCAGGTACACTTGTAGCATTTATGTTTGTTACTATTGGTCTATATGCTTTACGTCGTAGAGAAGGTAAAGATTTACCGAAACCGGCTTTTAAATTGCCATTATATCCAGTTATGCCAATAATCATATTTATATGTGTATTTGCAGTGTTTTGGGGATTAAGTGGACAAGCGAAATTCTATACGATGCTCTGGTTCATTATAGGAATCATTTATTATTTGTTTTACATTTTAAAAAGTAGCTTTAAAAAAAGATAAAATAGTATCATTTTAAGCACCTATCACATAGATGGGTGCTTTTTTATAGATTTATTAAGTGGGTAAATGAGTAATATGTTATAGTGGTTATATATTGCAAATGCAATAAAAGGAGTGTGTTGATGAAAGATATATTAAGAGATATTGGGGTTATTTCTAGAGCATTAGACTCTATAAGTAATATTGAATTTAAAGAAATAGATTTAGCTAAAGGACAGTTTGTTTATTTGGTTAGAATCTATGAAAATCCAGGCATCATACAAGAACAGTTAGTTGAAATGTTGAAAATTGATCGTGCCACAGCTTCAAGAGCAATTAGTAACTTAGAAAAAAACGGTTTAATTATTAAAAAGTCTGGTGAAAATAACAAAAAAAATAAACTACTGTTTGCCACAGACAAAGGAGAAACGTTATATCCATTCATTATAAGAGAAAATGAATATTCTAATGCAGTTGCGTTAAAAGATTTTTCTGAAGAAGAAATTAAAGCGCTAACGGATATGCTAAAAAGGGTTAAAGAGAATATTTCTAATGATTGGTCATACGTTAAAAAAGGAAACAAGAGAATTTATTAAAGAAGATAAATATCATGATCAAGTCATTAAGGGGGAAAAGTATGTACATACCAAACCATTATAAAGAAAATGATATACAAGAAATTAAAAGGTTTATGATGCAACACCAGTTTGTAACTGTCGTCTCTACAGATAATGGTAAGCCATTAGCAACACATGTGCCTATTAATATAACTGAGGACGAGGAATCTATTTATATTTCAGGCCATTTTGCAAAATCTAATACACAGTGGAAAACCATAGAGCAAGCAGATCAAATATTAGTCATATTCCAAGGTCCACATAGTTATATTTCCGCTACGTGGTATGAAGAAGAAGACGTCCCTACATGGAATTATCAAAGTGTTCATGTGTATGGTAGAGGCAAAATTTTAACCGAGCAAGCATTAAAGCATGATCTATCATTACTATTAGATAAATACGAGAAGCATCGTTCTAATGGGATGACTTGGGGTAATATGTCAGAGAAGACACGAAAACAAATTCAAGGTATTGTTGGCTTTCAAATAAAAGTTTTAGAAATTAACGCTGCTTATAAATTAAGTCAAAAACGTAGTGACCAAGATAAAAGTAATATCATTGAGGCGCTGGAAAGTTCTGAAGATGACTTAAATAACAAGGTAGCTAAAGCAATGAAAAGATGTGTTTTGGATTAAATTATAGAAGATAAACTGCTTTATAATGTTTGTTAGCATATTACGATTCAACCTACTGGCAGGTATAGGGAAAGTGCAGTAAAATATGTAAAACAAGTGTAATTATAAAGGGGAGTCTAAAGTGAGTGTTATTTCTATTATATTAACAGTATTAGTGGCAATTGAATTCTTCTTTATTATGTATTTAGAGACCATTGCGACACATTCTAAAAGAACAAGCAAGGTGTTTAATATTAGTGAGGAAAAATTAAAAGATGAAAATGTTAACGTCTTATTAAAAAATCAAGGCGTATATAATGGTGTGATTGGATTATTATTGTTATATGGTGTTACCTTTGCGAGTCATCCTAAAGAGATGGTGGCTTTACTTTTAATTTATATTATAATAGTAGCAATTTATGGAGGCCTAACGAGTGATAAAAGTATTATGCTCAAACAAGGTGGTCTACCTATCATTACTTTATTGTCGTTATTAATTTAATGCACTTTGTATAGTACGTTATGATAATCGAACATAAATGCGAATCGTATTTTAGTAAAGGAGGATGAAAAAATGGATACATTAGATGCATATTTTAAATTATTTGATGAGGCAAGATATAGCGAAACGAGTTTTGATGCTTTGGTTGCATTATTTAGTGAAAATATAACATTTGTACTTAATGGCCATGCGTATCATGGTAAAGAGGCATGGGTTAACTTTGTGAAAAAAGTATTTGAAATGAATGAAGATTTAAAACATATGAGCAATGGCTGGTATCAAAAAGATGATGGCAGTTATGAAGCGAAATGGGCGATTTGTGGTAAAAGATATGCTACGGGTGTCTATACACAAGAAGGTATTGATATCGCTAAGCTAGATAAAGATAACAAAATCAGTTACTTAGAAAATAAACCATACGATGCGAACTTGTTTTCATCTATATAAGTTACGATGTAGCGATCACTTACATTTGAGTAGGTGATTTTTTTAATGTTATTTTAAATAATTATAAAATCAAGTACTATAAAATATCGCTGATGTGATAATATCTATCTAGTGCGTATTTTTCCAATAGTTACGTGCTTGTAAAGAAAGATAAGGTGATATAAGCAATATTTTAATTGTTAAGCCTATCACTCTATTAAGTATCTATTCTTACGTTGACAAGATGTGTGGTAAAAGTCTACGCAATAATAGTGATACCGAGCCGTATCATATATGTTAAATTATGCGCCAATATAGATTAGGAGGCGTTATACACCATGAGTACGAAGCAACATTCAGAAAATAAATTGATTTTAGCTATAGTATTAAGTATATTAACGTATTGGCTTTTTGCCCAATCGTTTATTAATATATCGACTCAAGTTCAACAAACATACCAAACTACAACTGGTATAGTTAACTTATCTGTGAGTCTTACCTCTTTTGCAACAGGTCTATTTATGGTTGGTGCAGGAGATGTGTCAGATAAAATAGGTAAATTAAGAATGACTTATATAGGTATCATTTTAAGTATTATTGGATCATTGTTGATTATCATATCTAGTGTTACTGCATTATTAATCGTAGGTCGAATCTTTCAAGGTTTATCTGCAGCAATATTATTACCAGCAACCGTAGGGGTATTAAATGATCAATTTAAAGGAAAGGCGTTGCGCCGAGCTTTTAGTTATTTAATGATTGGCAGTGTGGGTGGCGTAGGGTTTGCGTCTGTCATAGGTGGTCTTATAGCGACGTATATCAATTGGCAAGCTAACTTTATAGTTTCAATAATTGTAGCCATCATCGCCTTTATTCTTTTATTAGGAACGAAAGAAGAAGCAAAAGAAATTATTGATAAAAGACCGTTTGATTATATGGGGATGTTCCTTTTTGCATTGCTCATAGGTAGTATCACTTTATTTGCGACGCAAGGATTTGAACAAGGTTGGCTTAGTTTATTTTCTATTTTATGTTTGCTTGTGTTCATCATAGCGACTGTTTCATTTATTATATATGAACGACATAAAAATACGCCATTTATCGATTTTTCCTTATTTCAGCATCGAGGTTTTGTAGGTTCATCGATGAGTAATGCGGTATTAAATTCTGGTATGGGTACGATGACGGTATTTAATATATACGCACAAACAAAAGTGGGGCTAAATGCATTTCAAACAGGATTAGTAACCGTGCCGTATGTCATTATGGCTATATTAATGGTTCGTTTAGGAGAAAGGTTATCATTACGTTATGGAGGGAAACCCATGTTACTTATGGGGCCACTATTTCCAGCAATAGGGATTATATTTATTAGTTTAACGATATTACCATCACATTGGTATGTAGCAGCTGCAGTATTTGGCTTTGTTATTTGTGCGATAGGAAATGGCTTATGTGCTACGCCAGGATTAACGATTGCGATATTGACCATACCTGATGAAAAAGTAGGACTTGCTTCAGGCATTTATAAAATGTTTGCAACACTTGGTAGTGCCTTTGGTATCGCACTCAGTACGACTGTCTTTGCGATATTACAAAGTTCATACAATATAAGCATTGCTGCAACATGCACATTTTTAATAATGATGAGTATTATGATCTTAGGCGTAATATTGACTCAAATAATCATTCCGAAAAATATAAAAGCATAGGCTCGAAATATATGAGCGCATTACGTTAAATAGTAAACATGAATATAGAAAGCGTTTAGGAAGAAATCATAGCGATGATATCCTAGACGCTTTTTTAAAATATACAATTGTTTTAATGGCAAACATAAAATAAAGAACGCTATATTAATTTTATAAATAAGATTCTTATTTATTAACTTTTTTAAAATAAAAGTTTGGTACAATGTTATATAGAAGGAGGAATAAAATGAAATTAAAAAGAATAGTTGCATTAGTTTTGATAGGCGCATTCGCACTTGCTGGATGTGAAGATGGGGAAGAGAAAACACCTAAAAAAGAGGCACTGGATAAAAATAAGCATGAGCTTGTTTATTTTGAACAGCTAGCAAATGGTGATGAAGATTATCCTAGAGTTGAAATGGCATATAAGGATAATAATGGCAAAACACATACATATACGGCGGCAGGCGATAAAGTTTATGAACATATTTTAAAAGGCAAAAACAAATCTCCTTATGTCGTTAAAGATGGAAAGAAATACCATGTTTATAGAACACCCTATATGACATATGATAATAAAGAAATAGAAGGTGAAGTTAAAGACAAAGGCGAAGTAGATAGCCATGATTAAACGACTTAGTTTAATATTGATTACTTTAGTCTCTATGAGTATTTTACTTTCACCAATAACAGAAGCGATTGGAACAAGTAGTGGAGCGAGTACATCTTCTTCAAGTAGTGCTTCGAGTAGTACATCAGCTTCAGGTGCTAGAAGTAGTATGAATTCAAGTGCAGCACGTACAAGTGTGAGAGCAAGTATGAACAATGCTAGAAGTTTATCATCACAGCGAGCAAATTCCTTGTTGAGTAAATCAAGCTCACTTGCAAGGCCACATGCTATATATAGTGCGGGCGGTTCGTATCAAGAGCAACGTCGTGCTGCTATGTATTTTAATAATTCACTGTTTTACTGGATTGTTATGAATAATCATAGTATGAGCATGCATAAACAACAGCAAATATTGAAACAAAATATGCGTCCGAAAGAAAAGCTATATACGATTACAATAAAAGGTAAAGATAACAAAGACCATGTATTAGTAGTTACAAAAAAAGATTACGACACTATTCAAAAAGGCGCCCATGTAAAATATAAAAATGGAGAAATTGAAGTGATTTCGTAAATTATCGAAAAAGTAATTAATATGAACACGAATGAATTTATCATTTGTGTTCTTTTTTTCTGTAAAAATTATTGAATTATATAAAGAATAAATCTATTTGTTATATTTTTGTAAAATTTTAAATTTTTGCATAATTTTCAAAAATAATGGTATATTACATGTAAGGGATTACATTGTTAAAAGGAGAGATAAAACCATAAAAATAACCTAGGTTGGATTATACAAAGATAGGAGATTACTGTATGAAAATTATTTCATTTTCTAATTTGAAAGATATCATTAATTCGGGTGATGTCATATCAATAGCAGCTTTATCATCTGGTAATTTACCAACTGAAATACTTAAAGCAATTGTTGACCAACACGATAACTTTAACACACCTCAAGACCTGACAATAATGCTAACGAATGATATTAGTGATTATCGGGGGGATAGTTATGATTTAGATTCTTTTGTGACGCGGGGCATGGTAAAGCGACTGATTACAAGTATTATTACTGCTGCGCCTGAAACGATTCGTGCTATGCGTAATAATGAAATTGAGGCATATTATTTACCACAAGGTGTTATTGCAACACATTATCGAAGTCAGACTGATGCTTCTCCAGGAACAATAACCAAGATCGGACTCAATACAAATGTAGACCCGAGATATTCTGGCGGCAAGGTCAATGCAAAGACCACCGAGGATTTAGTATCTTTGATTGAAATTGGAAATCAAGATTATTTGAAGTATCATTTTCCAGAAGTAGATGTGGCATTACTTAGAGGAACATATGCCGATACTCAAGGTAATATTTTTATGACCCATGAATCTCATCTGGGTGAAGGATATAGTGTAGCAGCCACCACGCATAAAAATAAAGGTAAGGTAATTGTGCAGGTTAAAGAAATTATTCAGAGCGGAAAATTTAATCCAAGTGAAGTATTTATTCCGGGAGAACTTGTAGATTATGTAGTAGTGAATGAAGATTCAAAATATCATAGACAGGCGATTCAATCTTATTATGATCCGGCACTTTCAGGCCATTATCAAATTACTGAGATGCGAGAACCTTATCTAGATTTAAATACCCGTAAAGTTATTTTGAGGCGATCTGCTCAACTATTACTCGAAGGTGATGTGGTAAGTATTGGTTTTGGCATAAATAATGAATTATCCAATGTATTAATTGAGGAAGAGGCAGATCATTTGGTTCAACTCAATATTGATACTGGCGTCTTCGGTGGCATTATCGGAAGTAGAGATTACTTTGGAATGAATTACAATTTAAGTGCCCGCATGAGACATGACCAGACGTGGGATTTTATATACAACAGTGGTCTTGATATTGCTTTTTTAAGCTTTGCAGAAGTCGATCAACATGGTAATGTGAACGTCTCTAAATTTGGAGATAAAATGAACGGTTGTGGAGGGTTTATTGATATTAGTCAAACGGTAAAAACAATAGTCTTTTCAGGTGCGATGGTTGTGGGGGGTCAACTTAATTACGACGATGATGGTGTACATATAACAGCGCAAGGTCATGCAACTAAATTTGTTGAAGCAGTGGGGAGTATGGACTTTAATGCTGAATATGCCCAAGAGTTAGGCCAAGAAGTATATTTTGTCACCGAGCGCGCAGTGTTTGAATTAACAGAGCAAGGCTTAAAATTAATTGAAATTGCAGCTGGACTAGATTTAGAAAGAGATATTTTAGCAAATATGGATTTTAAACCGTTAATTTCCGAAGAACTTAAGGTTATGGACAAAGCTATTTATCTCCAGCAATGGGGAGGTTTGGCTCACGAGATTAGATCGGAGTATCGTCTATAAATAAGGGGGAGAAAAATATGAACTATGACTGGATAAGAACTAGGGCAGATTTTGATGAAGTAAAAGCAGCAGTTATCGATCCAATGAAAGGTACAGAATGGTCGTATCAAGATATGAATGCACGCGCAGATAATCTAGCTAACTATTTACACAATCAAGGTATTGAACGTGGAGATGTAGTAGGTATATTTGCACCTAATGATGTTGCAATTCTAGATTTGTTGTTTGCTTCGTTCAAATTAGGAGCCGTATATTTACCAATAAATTGGAGATTAAAGCCACAAGAAATTGAAAGTGTCATTGATGATTCACAAGTAAAAATGATTTTCTATGCAGCGAAGCATCTATCAAGTTTGCAAGGTATCGCAGATGATTTGGTGCATATGGATATTGACTCACAAGAATATGATGCCATAGTAGACCCGAAACAGCATAGTCCCTTTAAAGCAGCAGATTTAGAGAGCGATGATTTAGCAGTATTAATGTATACCAGTGGCACAACAGGGTTACCCAAAGGTGTTATGTTTACGTACGACTCATTTGTTAATAATCCTATTAATTTAGTATTAACTTATAGAATAGATGCGGATTATAGAACAATTATCGCTACGCCCATGTTCCACGTGTTAGGGTTTAATGATTTAACCTTACCCTTATTGATGGCAGGTGGTACTGTGATTCTACAACGCTACTTCAATGGAGAGGCATTGAATAACTTGATGGAGGCATATCAACCCAACTATTTAATTTTAATACCAACAATGTATTATGCCATGCTTGTGGCAGATAATTTTAACCCTCATAATTTTGAAAACCTAGACTTTTTGATTCAAGGGGGATCAGCGCCATTGCCTGGCGTACAGAAAAAATTTAATGCCATGGGACACTCAATTATTAATGGATATGGTTTAACAGAAGCGCCGCTTGTCATGGTTAACACACCAGAAAACGGCGTGAAAAAACCTGGTAGTATTGGTAAACCTGTAATGTTTATCGATATTCGAATATTCGATGAACATTATGAAGATGTTCAAGTTGGTGAAATTGGCGAATTAGCTGTGAGAGGTAAAAATGTAACGCCAGGATATTGGAACAAACCAGAAGAAACAGCCAAATCCTTTAAAGATGGATATTTCCTAACAGGTGATTTAGCTAAAATTGATGAAGATGGGGATGTATTTATTGTTGACCGTCGTAAAGAGCTTATTATTACTGGTGGTGAGAATGTGCTCCCATCTGAAGTTGAAGCAGTATTATCAGAACACCCATTGATTGCACAATGTGTCGTACTTGGTTATGAGAGTCCTAAATTTGGCGAATCTGTTTCCGCAGCAATCGTATTGACAGAAAATGATTCAGATTATGAACAAAAACTCGATGCTCATATGAGAGAGCGATTAGCAGGTTACAAAATTCCAAGAATGTATTTAAAAGTTACACACATGCCACTTAATTCAACGTCTAAACCTGATAAATTAGAGTTAAAGCAAGTTATGAATAAAAAAGCGCATGATGAACATCAACAAGATGATGAACTAGTATAAATTCTCAAAAATGAAAAGACAGTTCAAATTTTTTTGCAAGAAAATGTAAGCGATATCAAATAGAGGCGGAGGTTTTATTTATGTCAACAAAAGAAGAGCTTATTCAAGCACTATATCCAGAAGATATTTTAAGCGTTGCAAAGGATTTAACAGAAGGGGAAGTAAAGTTATTAAAACAGCTGAATGATTTACTAGAAGAAAAATACCGAGATTCTATTAATGAGCATTGGATTAACGCTACTGAGCCGGAAGATTATTTTGAAGAATTGGGTAAATTAAATTATTTTAATAATCCCTTACTGTTTGAAGGACGTGAAGATGCACGCACACCGAGTCAATTATTCCAATTCTTTATGTCTTATACGGTCGCTAAATTTGATGTATCATTAGCAACGCTTTTAGGCGTGCATCAAGGGTTAGGGCATAATGCCTTCCTATTCGGAGGTAGCAAAGAACAAGTGGCTTACTATATTCCTAAGTTACAATCTCATGAATTAAGAACATGTTTTGCTTTAACTGAACCTGAACATGGCTCAGATGTTGCCGGAGGATTAGAAACAACTGCTAAAAAAGAAGGAGATAAATGGATTATCAATGGTGCTAAAAAATGGATTGGCGGCGCTAATGTAGCAGATGTTATTCCGGTATTTGCAGTAGATGTTGAAACAGGAAAGCCTAAAGGTTTTATTATTGAACCCAACCAAGAAGGTGTGGATATTGATGTCATTCAGCACAAAATTGCATTACGTATTGTGCCGAACACCAATATTAAATTGAATAATGTGGTGGTCACAGAAGATAAAAGACTACAGAATATTAATAGTTTTAAAGATATAGCAAAAGTCTTATACTCTACGCGTGCAGGTGTTGCATATATGGCTACAGGTGCAATGGCTGGAGCATTACGTGCAACAAAAGATTATGTCACTAAGCGTAAACAATTTGGTAAAGAAATTAGTAAATATCAATTAATCCAAGAAAAGCTAGCCATGATGCAAGGAAACTTAGCTCAGGCTATGGCAACATGTGCTCAACTCGCACGTATGCAGGCTAAAGGTGAATACGATGAAGTTGCAACATCTACTGCTAAAATGATGAACGCTTTAAGATTAAGGGAATCTGTAGCTATGGGACGTGGTATCACAGGTGGCAATGGTATATTAGCTGCTGAATATGATATCGCTAGATTTTTCTCAGATGCCGAAGCAGTATTCACTTATGAAGGCACACATGAAATTAATGCACTTGTGATTGGTAGATTCATCACTGGAGATTCTGCGTTTATCTAATCAGGTGAATATAAACAATAACTATAGAAATAATCAATTTGGAGGGTTTTATATGACGATAAGAAAAGCGACAGTGCTAGGCGCAGGAACGATGGGTAGTCAAATCGCCGCACTCCTTGTCAATGCAGGCTTGAAAGTGAAGTTGCTGGACATGGTGATAGATGATAATGAGCCTAATAAAATTTCGAAGAAAGCATATGAAATAATCACTAATCCGAAACGCCCACAATTATTCGATTTATCATTTGCATCAAATTTAACGTATGGAAACTTTAAAGATGACTTAAATTCACAAGATGATGCAGATATATATATTGAAGCGGTTAAAGAAGAAGTGAGTATTAAACATCAGATTTGGGATGAAGTGAAAGCTATAGCAAAAGATAAAGCGATCTTTGCAACTAATACATCAGGCATACCAATTGAAGCAATTGCAAACGTATTTAACGATAGCGATAAAGAGAGATTTTTCGGTATGCATTTCTTTAATCCACCGCGTATTATGAAATTGGTTGAAATTATTCCTAACGCAAAGACGTCCCCAGGAGTGTTAGAACGGGTTCAAGCGTTTGCGGAAGATGTTCTGGGTAAAGGTGTTATTGTCGCAAATGATGTTCCGGGGTTTGTAGCTAATCGCGTAGGGACCCAAACAATGAATGACATTATGTATAGAGGAGAGGCACAAGGTTTTTCTATTACAGAAATAGATGCTTTAACCGGACGTAGTATCGGCCGTCCGAAGATGGGCACCTATGGTTTGTCAGATTTAGTTGGATTAGACATTGCTACAGCAGTGATTAGTGGTTTACAACAAGTACCAGAAGAACAACATTTCTTCCATGATACAAAAATTGCTGAAATGTTAGTAGATCGTGGCGCCTTAGGTAATAAAACAAAACAAGGTTTTTATAAAAAAGAAAATAAAAAAAGGCTTGTGTTTGATCCTGGACAAGGTGATTATGTAAAACCACAACCACCACAACTTGAAATTTTAAATAAGTTTAGTAAAGATTTGGCATCAAATTTAGATATCATATTTAATGCACAAGATGACGCAGGGGTGTTTTTATGGGAGACGTTGAGAAATAATTTCTATTATTCTGCAATAAACGTTCCTAAAGCTGCTGTAGATTTTAAAGATATTGATCGCGCTCTAATTTGGGGCTTTAACTGGAAAAAAGGACCATTCCAATTATGGGATTTAATTGGTTTTGATCGTGTGAAAACACGTATGAAGCAAGAGTTAGGACAATTGCCAGAATGGATAGAACAGCGCAATAAACCATTCTATAATGAAGATGAAACGATTGAACGCATTACACCTGTGTCACAATATGTAGATAGTGAAATATGGGATAAATCAGATTCTAATTTGTCTGTAGCAAATAAAGATCAGTTGTTATTAAAATTACAAAGTAAAAATAATGTGATTACTGGAGGATTTCTTGATGACTTATTAGAATCCATTAATAAGTTAGAAGATGAAGACTTTAGCAGTATGGTTATCTACGCAGAGGGAAATAACTTTAGTGTCGGTGCGAATTTGTACCAAATGAAAAAAGCACATGAAGAAAACCAAGTGGTATCAGAAGTAGGAGTAATGGTCGAAAAATTACATTATATTTTCGCTAGACTAAAACATGCATTGAAACCAGTTGTTACTGCTGTTCAAGGTAGAGCACTAGGCGGGGGCTGTGAATTAGTATTACACTCTCCATTTGTTGTAGCTGCAAGTGAATCATATATTGGTCTTGTAGAAACAGGTGTGGGTCTACTACCAGCTGGTGGCGGCCTTGCTGAATTGACGGATCGCGTATTACGCACAAATCATAAAAATGATGATAAACAAGCACAAGTAACAAAAATACTAATGAATGTAGGATTTGCTAAAGTATCAACGAATGCATACGAAGCAATCAGATATGGCTATTTGCGAGACACAGATACCGTGATATTAAATATGGAAAAACGGGTTGAAGTTGCTTTGGATCGCGCACGTTACGAAGCAGCAACAAACTATATTCCAACACCAAAATCACAGTATATTGCTTTAGGAAGTGATTTTAAAGCATTAGCTGAAGGTCAGCTTGATGCTCAACGTCAAGGAAACTTTATCAGTGACTACGATTATGAAATTACGTTAAAAGTAGCGGAGGTGTTATCAGGTGGAGATATACCTCGAAACACATACGTCAACCAACGTTATTTACAAACACTTGAAAAAGAAAGATTCTTAGAACTTCTACAAAATAAAAAAACGTATGACAGAATTTCTCACATGTTAGAAAAAGGGAAGCCGCTACGTAATTAATCATAGAATTGTAAACAAGGAAGGATGAAGTGAAATGCGAGAAGCATATATAGTAGCTTATGGTCGCTCAGCAGCTGGTAAGGCGAAGTTAAATGGAGCAATGGCTCATGAAAGACCAGATGAGGTTGCCGCTAAAGTATTAAAAGGTGTATTGGAAAGAGTAGGGGGCACATTCGATTCAAGTATGGTAGAAGATGTTATCGTTGGAAATTCGTTTCCAGAAGGGTTACAAGGACAAAATATCGCAAGAGCAATAGCACTCTTAGCAGGAATGCCCAAAGAAGTGCCTGGTCAAACAGTGAATCGTTATTGTTCATCAGGTCTTCAAACTATTGCTCATGCAGCGAATCAAATCATTGCTGACCAAGCAGATGTACTTGTAGCAGGAGGCGTCGAATTGATGAGTGCAGTACCGATGGGAGGCAATGAACCAACGAATAGTCCTATTCTTCAAGATAAAGATTCAGGTGTCTCATATCCAATGGGCCTTACTGCTGAAATGGTGGCAGATACTTATAATGTATCTAGAGAAGATCAAGATGCCTATGCTGTACAAAGTCACCAACGCGCGAAAGAAGCGCAGTTAGCTGGTAAATTCACAGAGGAAATCATTCCCATTGATGTTAATAAAGTCTCTTATAATCAAAACGGGCCTGTAGTTAATAAAGCGGTATTTAAAGAAGATGAATTAATTCGTCCAGATACTACTACAGAAGCGTTAGCTCAATTGCCAACAGTGTTTAAGGCTGACGGCACAGTGACGGCAGGGTCTTCAGCCCCGTTGACAGATGGCGCTGGTTTTGTAGTAGTGATGTCTGGTGAAAAAATGAAAGCGCTAGGTGTAAAACCTATTGCACGCTTTGTTGGATTTAAAGCAGTAGGTGTCGATCCTAAATTAATGGGCATAGGACCGGCGTATGCTATTCCGGAAGTACTGAAAGATGCAGAGTTAAATATAGATGACATGGATCTTGTAGAACTAAATGAAGCCTTTGCTTCACAAACACTCGCTTCAATTAGAGAAACAGGCTTAGATATGGCTAAGACTAATGTCAATGGCGGTGCAATAGCTTTAGGTCATCCACTTGGAGCCACCGGCGCAATGCTCGTGGGTAGATTACTTTCAGAGATGAAGAAAAGACCAGGTTCCAAGTATGGTATGGTCACGATGTGTATTGGTGTCGGTATGGGTGCTGCAGGTATTTTTGAATATGTAGGGAACTAATATAGCGATATGTTAAGTTAACAACAACTCATAATTAGAAAACACCTTAAGGGATAGAGGGAAAACCCGTTCCTTTAAGGTGTTTTTTTATGATGCTTTTTAATTTAATCTAAATAATTGGGACGTAACGGAAAGTATCGCATTGCAGAAATATGATTAATAAACATCACGCAGGTAACGTTGATTTTTAATTAAGTCACTTAAATAGTGCTCAGCTTCGATTTCATCATAATTTCCGTGGTGGGTTAGTACATTTATTAAGGCGTTGTGTACGCCCTTAGCCATTTCATCTTTATCACCGCACAGATAAATGGTTGCACCTTGCGATAACCAACGATAAAACTCTGCGCCGTTTTCTTCTATACGATGCTGAACGTAAATTTTATTCTCAGTATCACGTGAAAAAGCTAAATCTAATTTACTGAGTACACCGTCATTGAGCCAAGCCTCTAAATCACTTTGATATAGGTAATCAGCATAGTAATTTTGATTTCCAAAGATTAACCATTGAGACCCTTTTAATCCTAATTGTGCTCTTTGTTGGAGATAGGCTCTATATGGCGCAATTCCTGTGCCAGCGCCTATCATAATAACCGGTGTCGATTCATCGTAGGGGAATTTGAAATGTGCATTTTTCTTGATGAAGACAGGAACCGTATCTCCAGTGTTCACGCGTTCAGCAAGTTGTACAGAGCAAACACCTAAACGTTCACGATGATGTGATTCATATCGAACTACTCGTACAGTAATATGAACGCTATGAGGATTGACTTGGTTACTGCTTGCAATAGAATATTCTCTAGGTGGTAGTTTTCTTAATAATTGGTTTAACATATTGGGTTCAAGTGATACTGGTGAAAAATCTTTAATTAAATCAATAAAGTCTCGGCCATCAATATAGCTTTGAACCCAATCACTTTTTTGTACATTTGCATTTAACATTGGGTTTCTAAATAACTCAGCAGCTTGATTTACCAATGAAGGTGTTAACTTTGAAATCTCAAAGTAGTGTGTTAATGCTGCTCTGACTGTCCAGGGTTGTGCGTCTTTTCCAATGTGAATAACCGTATCGGGTTGCCATCTTAGAGTTTCTAGCACATGCTCAACGAGAGAGGGATGATTTTCAGGAATGATAACTAAACTATCACCCGGCTCATAAGATTCGTTGTATCCCTCGAGTGATAATTCAAGATGTCTGACCTCTCTTGTGGCATTCGAATCTGTTAGTACAGCATTTACTAGGACTTCAGCGTGAAACGGATTGACTTTAGAGTATGCCTCCTCATCAGACGTTTCAATCGTGACATGTGACTCCACTGAATCATCGATAGCAGAATGATTAGGAGCATTTTGAGAAAGTAAGTTCACCATATCTGTCATCCATTTTTCAGCGTCATCTTCATAATCGAAGTCACAATCTACTCTATCAGCTAAACGCTGTCCGCCAAGTTTACCCAGGATTTCATCAAATTCTTTACCTGCTTGGCAAAAGTCTGGGAAATCTTGGTCTCCAAGTGCTAACACCGAGAATTTCAAATGCGTTAACATAGGTGCTTGATCACTGTGTAGGAATTCGTGAAAATCTATAGCATTGATTGGAGGCTCTCCTACACCTTGAGTTGAACAGATAATGAACAGATAAGTTGTATTTGGTAGCTCATTTTGTGGAAAGTCATCCATATCCCACAAGTGAACATTGAAATGATGTGATTTTAAGGTTGCTTCGAATTGGTCTGCAATTTCTTCAGCATTGCCTGTTTCTGTTCCAAATAAAATGTTGATTTCTATCGGTTCATCAGAATGAGTACCCGATGCTTTGGCAGAGGTATCAGTTTCGCTAATATTTGAAGATGTAGAAGTGATTGTTGTATCTTGATCATCGGAATGAAGTAAATAACTACTTAACCAATGTTGTTGATTTGTCGTAAGCGTTGGTAAAAGTTGATTTATAAGACCCAATTGTGTTTGATCAAAAGGGGTGTTTTTTTCATTAAGTTCCAAAGCAGTCACCTCGTTTTATTTTTTCTTAAGAAAGATGGTGAAAATTTCATATCATTACTATTTGAAATTTATAAAAATTATAACATTATTGAATATGTTTATTAATTATTTGTGATTTATGTAATGTTTGAATGTATAGGCTATCTTTATAATTTTAATATAGAAAAACCCCAAATCGTTCTGAGTTAAAGAAGATTTGGGGTTCGTATATTTAGAAAGAAGATGATTATTTACAAGAAGGGCTCAACTTCTTATAAATTAATAATATTTAATGGCTAGAGTTATGTTTGTTGCTGAATTGCAATTTTTTGAAGTCATTCTAGAGTGACTTTTAAGGTTTAATAGCAAAAGCGCGTACCGGAAATCCAGGTGCATCTTTTGGTTTAGGGCTAATAGTGTAAATGATAGCACCTCGCGTTGGTAATAGGTCTAAATGAGTGAGTAATTCAACCTGAAACGTATCTTGACCTAATATATAGCGTTCACCAACAATATCACCGTTTTTAGCTACATCTATAGAAGCGTCTGTATCAAAGGTTTCATGACCTATGGCTTTAACCTGACGCTCTTCAAGGAGATATTGTAGGGCATCTAAACCCCAACCTGGTAAATGAAGGTTACCCTTGCTATCTCTATTTTCAAACTGTTCGATGTCAGGCCAACGTTTGGACCAATCGCTGCGCAAAGCAACAAAAGTACCAGATTCTATCTTGCCATGAGCTGCTTCCCATTGTTCAACATGTTTGCGCGTTAATATGAAATCAGCATCTTTAGCTACTTCTTGTGAAAAATTTAAAACAATAAGTGGTAGGGCAAGTTCTTTTAAATCGAGTTCATGTAAATACCGTTTATGTTCTACAAAGTGGATTGGGGCATCAATATGTGTACCATATTGACTGACAATATTCCAATTCTGTACATAAAATCCATCATCTGCTACGTTAAATAATGTCGAGACTTTCGCACGCTCAAATTCACTGAAGCATGGGATGGTTTCATCAAAAGTGTGGGTCAAATCAACCCACGTTGATGATTTTAATTGTTCTAATTGATTCCATAATGGATAACTCATGTCTATCACCTGAATTCAGTTATTATTGAACAGTTGCTGAGTTTGTCGTCTTACGTAATTTATCAACTGAATTGACTAATACAGTTAAGGCTTCTTTTACTTCGTCTTCTTTACGTGTTTTTAGACCACAGTCTGGATTTACCCAGAAAAGAGAGCGGTCAATTTCTTGTAAAGCGCGGTTAATAGCTGCTGTAATTTCTTCTTCAGTCGGAATACGTGGACTGTGTATATCATAAACACCTAAACCGATACCTAAGTCATATGTGATATCTTCGAAGTCTTGGATTAAGTCACCGTGACTACGCGAAGTTTCAATGGAAATCACGTCTGCGTCTAAGTCATAGATAGCATGGATGATTTGTCCAAACTGAGAGTAACACATATGTGTATGAATTTGTGTTGCATCCGCCACTGAAGATGTAGCGAGCTTAAAGGAATGTACAGCTTTATCTAAATAGTCAGCATGATACTCTGAACGAAGTGGTAATCCTTCTCTTAATGCTGGTTCATCTACTTGAATAATTTGAATGCCAGCTTCTTCTAAAGCGAGCACTTCTTCATTGATTGCTAAGGCGATTTGATCTTGTACTTCTTCACGGAGTAAGTCTACGCGTTCAAATGACCAGTTTAAGATGGTTACTGGACCAGTTAACATACCTTTTACAGGTTTGTCTGTTAAACTTTGGGCATACAATGTTTCTTTAACTGTAAGTGGTTCAGTCCATTTAACATCTCCATAAATAATTGGCGGCTTAACGGCACGAGAGCCATATGATTGAACCCAACCAAACTTAGTCACTAAGAATCCTTGTAGTTTCTCACCAAAGAATTCTACCATGTCATTACGTTCGAACTCTCCGTGTACTAAGACGTCTAAGCCTATATCTTCTTGGATTTTAATCCAACGAGCAATCTCATTTTTTAAGAATGTTTTGTAATCTTCATCTGTAATACGGCTGTTCTTCCAATCTGCACGTTGTTTACGTACTTCTTGAGATTGTGGGAATGAACCAATCGTAGTTGTTGGTAAATCAGGTAAGTTTAAAAGTGCATCTTGTGCTTTTTTACGTTCAGAAAATACAGATTGTCTTGAAGTGCGGACACTATCGAAATCATATTCAAGGTTTTTGAATGATTGATTTTGGAAACGCTCATAACGGGCTTTAAGTTCATTGTATTTAGTATCATCATTTTCATTAAATAAACGTCTTAATGCATCTAATTCATCCAGTTTTTCAGTTGCGAAACTCAGACCTTCTGCAATAGATTCATCAAGTGATTCGTCATCTAATGAAACTGGTACGTGTAATAATGATGATGAAGGTTGGATGACAAGGTCATTTGTATTTTCTGATAATGTTTCAATAAGTGATTTTTTAGCTTCAATATCGGCTGCCCAAACATTACGTCCATCAATAATACCTGCATAAAGCGTTTTAGAGTTATCCAAATCTCCAGCTTTAATTTGTTCTAAGTTAAAGTTACGGTCATGAACAAAGTCTAGACCTAAACCTTTTACAGGTAAGCTGTTTAAGAATTTTAAATTAACGCGTTCAAAATAAGTTTGAATGACAAGATGTTCACCTAAACCAGCTTCAGCGAAATAGTCGTATACAGCTTTTGTGATATTTTCATAATCTGAACTATCATCTTCAACAAGTACAGGTTCATCAACTTGAATATATTCTGCACCAGCATCTACTAATGATTGCAATACTTCTTTATATAAAGGTAATAATGTATTTACTTTTTCTTCGAATGATTGGTTGCCACCTTTAGATAATTTCACAAACGTAACAGGGCCAACAATCACAGGATGTGCATTAACATTTAAAGATTTTGCATAGTTAAAACGTTCTAACAATACATTACGATTTAATTTTGGTTCTGCATTATCCCATTCTGGTACGATGTAGTGATAATTTGTGTTGAACCATTTTATTAAAGCACTTGCAACATGTTCTTTATTCCCTCTAGCGATATCAAACAATAAATCATCATCTATTTCTCTACCTTGGAAACGTTCAGGGATAATGTTAAATAGTAAAGAAGTATCAAGAATATGGTCATAAAGTGAGAAATCACCGACTGGGATACTTGATAAGTTATAGTTTTTTTGTAGCAATAAATTTTCTTTATGCAAATCTGTTAACTGTTGGTGTAAAGTGTCTAAATCTACTTTGTTTGACCAGTAACCTTCGATTGCTTTTTTCCATTCTCTTTTTCTACCTAATCTTGGGAATCCTAAGTTTGATGTTTTAATTGTCATAATATTGCCTCCTGTTTATTTGAAGTAATTTGTTTAGAGTATGCTGCAAGTTCTAATGTGTATTCGACACTTTGGAATGGTGTGATTAAATACAAACCATTAAAATATTCGTGTACAGTGTCGATTAAGTCTTTTGAAAGTTCAAGGCTTAATGCTTTTGTTTTTGCTTTATCATTTTTAACAGCTTCGAATTGCTCTAAAATTTCATCTGATAATTTGATGCCAGGCACTTCGTTATGTAAAAACAGTGCATTTTTATAACTGGTTACTGGCATAATACCGATAAAAAATGGAGCATCTAAATGTTTCGTTGCTTCATAAACCTCTTTGATTTTTTCAGCACTATAGACTGGCTGCGTAATAAAATAGTTCATGCCACTTTCTAATTTCTTTTCTAATCGTCTGACTGCGCCATCTAATTTTTTTACATTAGGGTCGAAAGCACCTGCGATGTTGAAGTTTGTCTTTGTCTTCAGCGCATCACCATCAGTGTTGATTCCTTTATTGAAGCGTAGTGCAATTTCGGTTAACCCTTTGGAATTCACATCGTATACGTTAGATGCACCGGGTAAATGACCAATTTTAGAAGGATCACCAGTAATGGTTAGGATTTCATTGACTCCAAGTAGTGATAATCCTAATAAATGAGATTGTAATCCGATAAGGTTGCGATCTCGACACGTAATATGTACGAGAGGCTCTATAGCGTATTGCTGTTTAATGATGCTAGCTGCTGCAATATTACTGATTCTGACGGTTGCTAATGAATTGTCGGCTAACGTCACTGCATCAATATTAGCGTCATCAAGTTTTTTGATATTTCTGAAAAATTTGTCTGTGTCTAGGTGCTTCGGCGTGTCCAATTCCACAATAATTGTTGGATGCTGTTTGACTTTTGATGTTAAAGTTTGTTGTTGGGAAGTTGTATTGGAACGACTACTTTGTTTGGTAATGGGTATAACTTTCTTATTTGAAACGGGTTTTAAATCTTTTATAGACGATTTGATAAATTGAATGTGTTCAGGTGTAGTACCACAACAGCCGCCAATTAAGCGAACACCTTCGTTAATGAGTTGTTGTGCAACTTTGCCAAAGTAGGCAGCATTATCACTATATCTAAACTCACTATTTTCAATATCGAGTAAACTTGCATTAGGATAGCAAGAGAGATAAGCACCTTCAGGTAATTCAATATGTGAAAATGATTGCTGCATATGGTGTGGGCCATGATGACAATTTAACCCAATAATGTCAGCACCACTTGCTGCGACTTGCTTTAATGCAGTATTAATTTCTGATCCATCTCTGAGATAATTGGTATTTAAAGCTGTTAATTGTGCAATGATAGGGATATCATATTTGCGTCTTGTTGCTTTAATAATATTAGTAAGTTCTTCTAAGTCATAATAGGTTTCGAACAGTAGACCATCAACACCAGCTTCTACTAAAGTATCAACTTGTATTTCAGTGTGGTATTGTATTGCAGATAAGCCTAAGTCTTCTTGTTTAATTCCTCTAAAGCCACCTACAGTGCCGAGTATAAATGTATCGTTATTTGCAGCTTGTTTAGCAATTTGAACGGCAGCTTGGTGGATATCTTTGACTTTATGTTCTAACCCAAACACTTTTAATTTTTCAAAATTTGCACCATACGTATTGGTCTGAATGATATCAGCACCAGCTTCAATATAAGATTGGTGAATGCGTTGAACTTTGTCAGGATGTGTCAGGTTGTATGCTTCTGGACAAGTATCTAAACCTTCAGAATAGAGGATGGTCCCAATAGCACCGTCAGCGACGAGTATGTTGTTCTTCAGTTTGTTGAGTAGTTGACTCATTGAAAGCCTCCTTTAATGCATAATTTATATCTGCAATTAATTCTTCAGGTTGTTCTAGGCCAACGCTAAGTCTGAATAAACCGAACGTAATATTACGTGTTTCTCTTACTGCCTTAGGTACTGCGGCATGAGACATTGTAGCTGGATGAGAAAGTATCGTCTCTACTCCTCCAAGACTTACGGATACAAGCGGAAGAGATAACGCATCTACAAATGCTTGTGCTTTTGTTTCATCTTTTAATCTGAAACCTAAAACTGCACCACCATGACGTGCTTGAGATAAGTGTAACTTATCATTACCTGGGTAATATACTTCAGCAATTTCTTCGCGTTGAGATAAAAAGGTATAAAGTTTTTGTGCATTTTCAACAGATTGATTAAATCTAACAGGTAAAGTTTTTAAATGTTTTGCTAATGTCCAACTATCTTGGGCTGATAATGCAGTACCTGTCCCGTTTTGTAATAAGTAAAGTGCGTTTGCAACTGTTTCATTGTTTGTAATAGCTACACCAGCAATAATATCGCTGTGGCCACCTAAGAACTTCGTTGCACTATGTACAACAATATCTGCACCAAGCGCTAGGGGTGACTGTCCCAGTGGTGTCATAAATGTATTATCAACGGCTACTAAAAGCTTATGTTGTTTGGCAATGTTTGCCACACCTTTAATATCTGTGATTTTAAACAGTGGGTTAGAAGGTGTTTCAACATAAATTAATTTAGTGTTCTTTTGGATGGCTTGCTCGATTTCATATAATTCTGTTGTATCTACTGTCGTAAATTGAATGTTAAAGCGTGTTAAAATTTGCTCGGTTAACCTGAAAGTACCGCCATACACATCATCGGGTAAGATAACATGATCTCCAGCATTTAAAGTAAGTAATACTGATGAAATGGCTGCAATACCTGAAGCATAAGCGAAAGCATAATCTGCATCTTCAAGTTTGGCTAATTTCTCTTCTAGTAATGCACGGTTCGGATTACCACTTCTAGCGTAATCATATGCAGCATCGCCACCTAAAACTTTTTGGTGGAATGTAGAAGAATCGTACAAAGGAGGATTGGCTGAATCATAATCTTTCCCTCTATGTGCATCAAATATCAATTCGGTTTCTTTGGATAAACTCATGAAATCACTCCTTCTTTAGATTTTTCTAATGCTTGAATAATATCTTTTTCAATATCTTCATAGTTTTCTATACCAATAGATAATCTAAGTAAATGTTCGTCGATACCACGTTTGTCTTTTTCTTCATCCGGCATATCAACATGTGTTTGTGTATAAGGGAAGGTGATAAATGTTTCAGTGCCACCAAGACTTTCAGCGAAAATGCAGACGTCTAAGTTTTCTAAAAAGCGATTAGCTTTATAAGATTGGTTTAGGCGTAAGCTTAGCATGCCAGTACGTCCGCTATATAGGACTTGATCAATAGCCTCTAAATGCTTACATCGCTCTGCTAATAATTTGGCATTATATTCTGAACGATCCATTCTAAGGTGTAATGTCTTTAAACCACGTTGTAGTAAGTAGCTATCGAAAGGCGATAGTGTAGCACCAATCATGTTGTGTAAATCTGCAAATTGTGTTGCTAAAGATTCGTCTTTAACTGTTACAACACCTGCCAATACATCGTTGTGGCCACCGATGTATTTAGTAGCTGAATGTAAAACGATGTCAGCGCCTTCTTCTAGTGGTGTTGAAAGATAAGGTGTTAAGAATGTGTTGTCTATTATGGTTAATAAGTTGTATTCCTTACTTAAGATGTAGTATGGATCTACATCAACTTCAATCATTTGTGGGTTTGAAATAGGTTCGATAAACAATGCTTTTGTATGCTCTGAAACACTTTGTTTTACTTCTTCATAATTTAGGAAGTCTACATACTTAAATTGGATGCCGTATTGTTGCTCATAGAAATCAAAGAGTCTAAATGTGCCGCCGTATAAATCGAAAGACACTAATATTTCATCACCTGATTTAAACAAGTTACAAATAAGTTGAATGGCTGCCATGCCACTAGCAGTTGCAAAAGATGCGACCCCACGTTCTAATTTTGCAAATGATTCTTCAAATGCTGAGCGTGTAGGATTTTTAGTTCTTGTATAATCATAGCCTGTTGATTCACCTAAATGAGGGTGTTGGTATGCTGTTGATAAATAAATTGGATTCGCAATCGCTCCGGTATGATCTTGTGATAAAGCAATTTGTGCTAGTTCAGTATTTTTCATAATAGATAACCTCCTTGTTAAAAATAAAAAAGCTTCCGTCCTTTAAACCCGAATATATCGGATGTAAAGGACGAAAGCTTAGCTCGCGGTACCACCTTTGTTTGTTACGTTATCACTAAAGTAACCTTACCCAGTACGCCAAAATGTTAACTTTATAACGTAAACTGAATCATGTCATCGCAGCCTCGTTAAAAATAAAACTCATCTTAAAGTGAAATAAAATGAGTATTAACGAAGTATACGACGCGTGGATAAATCCAGTACGCCATTGAACAAAATGTTAATACTGTATCGCTATAACGGGCGATCCCGTTGATACCTCATATTGGCATCAACACTCAAAGGCCATTTTCGAACTTTCTTTCCGCGTCTTCTTTCAGCGTATCAAAGACTCTCTGTGTCAGCAGTGTAAGTTTTACTTTCCTTATTACTGTGTTTCGTATTTGCAATTTCTTAATTTGATATACCTAAGATTACACACTAGAATTTAGTTTGTCAATAACTTTTCTGAAAATTTAGATTTAACTAATTATTTGGTGTTTGTATTATCTGTCACAGCAAGGATGATATAATAAAATCATAAAAATTAATTTGCAAATCTATAATGAATGCTGGAAGTAGGTGTCTAAAATCACAAATTCTGAAGATCAAAGATTACAATTAGAACCAAATGCACAAGTCCAAAATATTAAAGTGAATTCAATAAAAGCCAATCCTTACCAACCACGTAAAACGTTTGATGAAGCACGTTTAGAAGATTTAGCGGGTTCGATTAGAGTCCATGGGATTCTCCAACCTATTGTTCTGCGAAAAACAATTAATGGTTATACCATTGTCGTGGGTGAGAGAAGGTTTCGCGCTGCTCAAATTGCAGGATTAAAAGCAATACCTGCAATTATAAAATCATTAACAGACGAAGATATGATGGAATTAGCAATTATTGAAAATTTGCAAAGAGAAGATTTAAATGCAATAGAAGAAGCAGAAAGTTATCGTAAACTTATGGATGATTTAAATCTAACACAACAAGAAGTGGCCCAGCGTTTGAGTAAATCAAGACCTTATATTGCGAATATGCTTCGCTTATTACATTTACCGAAAGATGTGGCAGATCTGGTTAAAGCAGGCACTATATCAGGGGCGCACGGAAGGACATTATTAACTGTAAAAGATACGCAAAAGATGCGTGACATTGCAAAGCAAACCGTCAAAGAATCTTGGAGTGTACGATACTTAGAAGCATACGTAAATGAACAATTTGGAAATAAAGTTAAAAAGACTAATCCAACTGAACCTAAAATGAAACCTAAAATGATTCAACAGCAAGAGCGTCAATTAAAAGAGCAATATGGAACAAATATATCCATCACTACAAATAATAAAAAGGGACAGATTACATTTGAATTCAAGTCTGAAGCTGAATTTAAGAGCCTAATACATCAGTTAAATGATAAGTATAATAAATAATATCGACACGCGTTAAGTACCTTGCAATTTTATTATTGCAGGGTCTTATTGATTGCATATCAGGGCGATAGGGGTTCATTTACCTTTGGAATGAAGTTCTGTTCATGATTATAAAAATTCGAATTATTCTACATAATTTAAGTTGTGTAGGAAAAATTATTACAATTTTGAGAAAACGTATTGTGATGATTTTGTGAAATTAAGGCGAAGTGATTGTAACTATTGGTAGCGGGGACAATAATGGTGGTGAACGAGTAAATAGGAGGGGTTATATGTTAACTCAAGAAGAGATACAAACAATAAGAGAAACTGTTCCATTACTAAAAGAAAAAGGACAAACAATTACAGCTGTTTTTTACAAGCGCTTGTTTGAACAACATCCAGAATTGAAAAATGTATTTAATCAAACGAACCAGAACAAAGGATTACAATCTTCAGCACTTGCTATGGCAGTACTAGCTGCAGCAGAAAATATTCAAGATTTATCACCGATTGTCCCAGCCATTATGCCAGTCGTGTATAAACATTGCGCACTACAAGTTAAGCCTGAACAATATGCAGTTGTAGGTGAAAATTTAATTTGGGCGATTGAAGAAGTTACGGGCCTTAAAGATGAAGACCCAGTCATCCAAACATGGGTAAAAGCTTACGGTGAAATTGCAGACGCGTTTATTGGATTAGAACGTGAAGTCTATAACCAAATGGCGTGGGATGGTTTTAGACCATTTGAAGTGGTTGATATCACAGAAGAAACTGAAGAGATTAAATCATTTACTATCACATCAGATGACGTTGACTTGAGTCAATTTATTCCAGGTCAATATATTACTGTAGATATTGACAGTGAAAAATTACCTTACAAAGCTAAAAGACATTATTCTATTGTAGATGGAAATAAGGACTTCTTGACTTTTGGTGTTAAAAGAGATGTTACAGATGAGCATGAAGGAGAAGTATCAACCATACTACATGATGATGTAGCGATTGGAGATACCTTGTATTTATCTGCCCCAGTAGGTGGATTTAAACTAGAGCATAAAGCAAACAAACAGCTATTTTTAGGTTCTGGGGTAGGCGTGACACCACTCGTGTCTATGTACAAAGAAGCGGTAGATGTAGGGTTACAAGCGACATTTATCCAGTCTACAGCTAACGCCAAAAATATAGCCTTTGAAGAAAAAGTTAAAGCTATAGCTAGCCAATCCTCACAAGCCGAAGTCATTAACCATTTACGTGATCAAGATGCACACATTGATGGAGAACAGCTAAAACAATATATTGATGATGATACAGAGATTTATATCTGTGGAGGAGATACATTCCTAAAATCAATTATTAAGGAATTACGCACACTCGGTGTATCTATGGATAACGTGCATTTCGAAACATTCATTCCAAGATTAAGCTTTTCAGCTTAAGAGTTTGTATACAATATAAAGCGCCACAAACAATTAATATTGTTTGTCGGCGCTTTTTTGTTATGATTATATATAACATCGTAGACATAATTAGAATTATTATAAAAAATACAAAAATTTTAGAATTTTTTTGTGAATAGCGTAACCACGGGGTTTAAAGAGTTTGAAGTAATTCTAGTTTATTGTTATTATTTTTTAGAAATTATTATTAAGAACGCTTGAAAATAAGCGTTTAAAGCGCTTTAGTGATAGATTTTTGAAGCTTTTTTTAGAAGTGTTTAGTTTTAAATATGCACTTGACATAAAATTTTACAATCAGTAAAGTGTGTATCATAATTATTTTCTAATAATTCTAATAACGAAAATGTAGCGTGGGCAATTAAAGAGTACATTAAAGAGAAGGGGATGAACCCATTAATGTCACAGGGAAAAATTACGTATGAACATTTTAATGCAGAGGTTTTTGATTCATTGGATATTTCTGATGAAACAAAAGGAGCGCGAGAAGTTATAGCTTGGGCATATGAAACATATGGAGATTCAATTATTTACTCATGTAGCTTTGGTGCAGAAGGTATGATACTCATAGATTTGATTTATAGCGTTAAAAAAGATGCGGAAATAGTATTTTTAGATACAGATCTTCATTTTCAAGAAACGTATGATTTAATAGATAGAGTAAAAGCACGATATCCGGAATTGAATATTAAACTTAAGAAACCTGACCTTACTTTGGAAGAACAGTCAGAACAATATAACCCGGCGCTTTGGAAGAATGATCCGAACCAATGTTGTTATATTCGAAAAATCAAGCCACTTGAAGAAGTATTATCTGGTGCAACCGCTTGGGTTTCAGGCTTACGTAGAGAACAGTCACCAAGTCGTCAAAACACAAACTTTATAAATAAAGATGAAAGATTTCAATCAGTAAAAGTGTGTCCATTGATTCACTGGACGTGGGATGATGTATGGGATTACATTAAGAAGCATGACTTACATTACAACGAATTACATGATTTTAATTATCCAAGTATTGGTTGTATTCCTTGTACAGCTGCTGTTTCAGGTTCTGGAGATTCACGTGAAGGAAGATGGAACAATTCAAGTAAAACCGAGTGTGGTTTGCATACGACACGACCATAAAGTAATACACGCATATTTTTTTAAATATAAACCTTAGTAAACTAATCAGTTATATAGAGTTACTAACCGTTTTGATGTGCATATGATACTTCAAAAGTATACCTTTTAACGGGAAAGGTTAAACCCGTCAATTCAATGATTAAGTATTAAATAATTAAGAAATGAAAATAGACTATATGAGGTGAACTTGCTGTGAATTTATCTGTAACAAACAGTCCATTCAACGAAGAACAAGCAACACAACTGAATCAAATCATCCAAAATCTTACTCCTGAACAACAGACGTGGCTTAGTGGTTATTTAACTGCTAATCAACAAGCACTGGCTAATAGTTCAGCACCGTCACAACAAGTAGCGGAAAATGTATTGAATAATGAACCGCAAGCTATGAGTGATAGACATATTACAATATTATATGGTTCTGAAACAGGAAATGCACAAAGTTTAGGTGAAATATTTGCAGATCGACTAGTAGAGCATAATTATACAGTCAAACTTAGTGCGATGGATGATTTTAAACCAAAAGAACTGAAAAAAGTAGAGGATTTATTTGTTATTTCATCTACTCACGGTGAAGGAGATCCACCTGATAACGCATTGTCTTTCCATGAATTTTTACACGGCAGAAAAGCGCCTAAATTAGAGGGCGTGAGATTCTCTGTACTTGCTTTAGGTGATGAGTCTTATGAATTCTTCTGTCAGACGGGTAAAGATTTCGATAAACGTTTAGAAGAGCTTGGAGCCGAACGTATCATAGAGCGACAAGATTGTGATATAGATTATGATGACATTGCTGAAAAATGGATGAACACGAATATAGAAAAGTTAAATAGTAGCTCGGGAGTTACGCAAACGGTGACATCTACTGAAACAGTACAATCTGCAAAAGAGAAACGTTATTCTAAATCAAATCCGTATGAGGCAGAAGTATTAGAAAATATTAACCTCAATGGTCGAGGTTCAAATAAAGAGGTTAGACATGTTGAATTACTGCTTGATAATTATGGCGAAGAATATGAACCAGGTGATTGCTTAGTAGTATTACCACAAAATGATCCTGAAGTAGTATCACAGTTAATTGAAACATTAGGATTTGATGAAACAGTAGAAGTCACAATAAATGATGATGGGGATACATTGCCTTTACAAAAAGCTTTGATAGAACATTTTGAAATCACTAAGTTAACAAAACCGTTATTACAAAAAGCAGTAGACTTACTAAATAATGAACAGTTAACAGCAAAAATGAACGATGATGAATGGATTCAAGCATATATTGACGGTAGAGATTTAGTAGATTTATTCACGGATTTCCCTTCGGAGTCATTTAAACCTGAAGCGTTGCATCAACTATTGAGAAAATTGCCGCCAAGAGAATATTCTATTGCGAGTAGTTACAAAGCAAACCCAGATGAAGTGCATATTACTGTAGGCGCGGTAAGGTACCAAGCTCATGATAGAGACCGTAAAGGTGTTTGTTCAGTACAGCTTGCAGAGAGAGTGCAACCAGGCGATACAATCCAGATTTATTTGAAGAAAAATCCAAACTTTAAATTTCCGTTTGATGAAGAAACACCAGTGATTATGATTGGTCCAGGTACTGGGGTGGCACCATTTAGATCTTATCTACAAGAACGTGAGGAATTAGGATTAACGGGTCAAACTTGGCTATTCTTCGGAGAACAGCATTTTACAACCGATTTCTTATACCAAACAGAATGGCAAACGTGGCTTAAAGATGAAGTACTTAGCAAACTAGATTTAGCCTTTTCTAGGGATACAGATGAAAAAGTATATGTGCAGCATAGAATTGCTGAACAAAGTGCAACATTTTATGAATGGTTGATGAATGGCGCTAAATTATACGTATGTGGCGATGAAAAACAAATGGCGAAAGATGTTCACCAAACGATTCGCTATATATTGGAGCAAGAAGGTGGCATGTCTGAAGTAGACGCAGAAGCGTATCTTACAGAAATGAAAAAAGAAAAACGTTATCAACGGGATGTATATTAAGAGAAAGGAATGATAGTATGGCTGATCCGAATTTAAATTTTTCAGAAAAATTGGATGAAATGGAACGAATCAAAACGGAAAGTAACTATCTTCGAGGTACTATTGAAGAAGGTTTAGCAGATAGAATTACAGGTGCAATTGCTGAAGAGGATACTAAACTTTTAAAATTCCATGGTAGTTATATGCAAGACGATAGAGATCTTCGTGATGAACGTCGTAAGCAAAAGTTAGAGCCAGCATATAGCTTTATGATAAGAGTGCGTGCTCCAGGAGGCGCTTCAACTGCAGATCAGTGGATTGCGATGGATGATATTGCCAATACGTATGCGAATGAAACAATTAAATTAACAACGAGACAAGCATTTCAATTTCACGGCATTTTAAAAAGAAATTTAAAACAAACGATGTTTGATATTAACCAATCTTTATTAGATACATTGGCAGCATGCGGCGACGTTAACCGTAATGTCATGAGTAATCCTAACCCTTATCAATCAGAAGTTCACGCTGAAGTTAATCAAATTGCTAGTGATATTAGTCGACACTTGTCACCACAAACGCAAGCGTATCATGAAATTTGGCTTGATGGTGAAAAGGTATTGGATACGAGTGAAACAGAAGAACCACTTTATGGAAAAACGTATCTACCACGTAAATTTAAAATAGGTATTGCGGTGCCACCGTCAAACGATATTGATGTGTATTCTCAAGATATCGGGTTAATATCGATTCTTAAAGATGAAAAGCTTATTGGATTTAACATCACAGTCGGTGGTGGAATGGGAATGACGCATGGTAATACAAATACTTATCCACAAGTTGGACGACTTATCGGTTATTTCCCGAAAGAACATGTGATAGATGTTTGTGAAAAAATATTAACAATTCAAAGGGATTATGGTAATCGACAAGAGCGTAAAAATGCCCGCTTTAAATACACAGTTGACCGTTACGGTACGGAGTGGGTTACAAATGAGCTTAACAAGCGCTTAGGTTGGGAATTAGAAGCATCACAGCCATACCACTTTGATCATAATGGAGATCGTTATGGTTGGACTGAGGGCAGTGGCAAATGGCACTATACACTATTCGTTCAAAATGGACGTGTAAAAGATACAGAAGATTATAAATTAAAAACAGCGTTAAGAAAAATTGCTGAAATACACACAGGTGATTTTAGACTAACTCCAAACCAAAACTTAGTTATTGCTAGTGTAGATGAAACGAAAAAACCTGAAATAGAAGCTATTATTGACGAATACGGTCTTACAGATGGCAAGCACTATACTGGATTAAGACGTAATTCTATGGCTTGTGTTGCATTCCCTACTTGTGGTCTAGCAATGGCTGAATCCGAACGTTATTTACCTTCACTTATTACTAAAATTGAAGAGCTATTAGACGAAGCTGGATTAAATGATGAAGAAATTACAATTCGTATGACAGGGTGCCCTAATGGATGTGCAAGACCGGCATTAGCAGAGATTGCATTTATTGGTAAAGCACCTGGAAAATATAATATGTATTTAGGCGCTAGCTTTACAGGTGATCGTTTAAATAAAATATATAAAGAAAATATTGGTGAAGAAGAAATCTTAGAAAGTTTAAGACCTATATTATTACAATATGCAAAAGAAAGAAATGAAGGAGAGCACTTTGGAGACTTTGTTGTACGTGCAGGTATCGTTGATAAAGTTACAGATGGCCAAGTGTTCCACAGTTAAAAATTGAGAAAGTGGTGACAGGATGGGCAAAGTATTTTTAGTAGGCGCAGGGCCTGGTGATCCTGATTTGATTACAGTGAAAGGCTTGAAAGCTATTGAACAAGCCGATGTTATTTTATATGATCGTTTGGTAAATAAAGCGTTATTAGATCATGCATCACCAACAACAAAGTTTATGTATTGTGGTAAAGACCCTAACCGTCATTCCTTACCCCAAGAAGATACAAATAAGTTACTTGTAAGTTTAGCTAAAAAGGGACTTACTGTTACGCGTTTGAAAGGTGGAGATCCTTTTATCTTTGGTAGAGGTGGAGAAGAAGCGGAAATATTGGCAGAAAACCATATTCCTTTTGAAATTGTACCAGGTATTACATCTGGCGTTGCAGCACCAGCCTATGCAGGTATTCCAGTTACTCATCGTGATTATAGTTCATCAGTTGCATTTGTTACAGGTGTTATTAATAAAGGCATAGACGAAGATTCGTATTGGAAACATCTTGCGCTCGGACCCGAAACACTATGTATATATATGGGCGTCAAAAAACTGCCTGAAATCAGTGCATTGTTGACTAGACATGGACGTCCTAAAGATACACCGGTAGCTTTAGTCCATCTTGGTACATCAGAGTATCAAAAGACCGTCGTTGGCACGTTAGATAATATCGTTGAAGTTGCAAAGGATATTGAGAACCCAGCGATGATTGTGGTTGGAGAAGTCGTTAGACTTAGAGAACGTATCAGCTGGTTTGAAGAAATGCCAGTTGAAGAAGCAGTTGCTAAATTAACTTATCAGTAATAGGAGGATTTAATATGAGAGGTGTCTTATATGTGAGCCATGGAAGTAGGGTCGCAGAAGCCGTTACAGAAGCCGTATCCTTTATCGAATTAGTCAAAGCGCAGGTAGATGTCCCTTTGCAAGAAACGTGTTTCTTGGAATTGACAAGTCCTAACGTATCTCAAGGTTTTCAACGATTGGTAGAAAAAGGCGCGACTGAAATTTCGGTAATACCGGTTCTCTTGTTAAGCGCAGGACACTATTTTAGAGATATTCCAGCTGAAATTGAAGCAAACCAATTAAAGTATCCATATGTCACTGTGACATATGGGGAACCATTGGGTGTACAACACCGGTTAACTGAAATCCTTAAGCAGAGGATTGATGAAACTAACAAAACACCGAACGAAGATGCAAAAATATTAGTCGTTGGTAGAGGAAGTTATAATCCCCAAACTCAGAAAGATTTGGAGACAATAAAGACACAGTTATACGAAGCGAGTCATTTATCTGATATTGATGTTTGTTATTTAGCAGCTTGTAAACCTTCATTTGAAGATGCACTTGAAGCGGCAGTAAATGCAGGCCATTCTCAAATTTTCATCGTGCCATATCTTTGGTTCACTGGCATTTTAGAAAGACATATTGCAACAACAGTAGAGCGTTATCAAGTAGACAGTGATATCATTCTTTGTCATAAATTAGGACATCATGAACACTTGCAACAAGCATTGAAAGAACGCGTAGAAGAAACCTTTGAATATGTTTCGTAATAATTAAAATCGCTATAGTTAAAGGGGAAATGACAGATGCCATTGATGCCATTAATGATTGATATATCAAAGAAGCATATTGTCGTCGTTGGTGGAGGACGGGTTGCTGAACGTAGAATAAAGACATTGATGACTTACTCAAAAGATATACATGTTATCAGTCCAACAGTGACTGAGCAATTACAACAATTAATTGAATATTCTGATATAAAGTGGTCTGAAAAAACATTTGAAGCTAAAGATGTACAATATGCTGATTTGATTGTAGTAGCTACAAACGATGATGCTACAAACCAATGCGTTTTACAATCCAAACCAAGCCACGCAATGATTAATATGGCTAGTGAAGCTATGACAGGAGATGTCATATTTCCAAGTATATTTCAGCGAGGAAAATTAACGATTAGCATATCTACAAACGGAGCAAGTCCCGGTTTAACTGCGCAACTTTTAGAAGAATTTAATCAAAGGTTTGATCGTGATTATGAAACCTATGTCGATTTTTTATATGAATGCAGACAACGTATAAAGCGTAGTGAATTATCATCTTTAAAGCAAAAGCGCTTTTTAAAAGAAATTTTAGCAGATGATTATTTATCTCACCATAAACAACGTGAAGTTAGAAATTGGTTAGATTCGGTAATCTAAATTAATAGAAAGGAGTACGATGCATGCATAAATTATTTATATTTGCACTTGCTGGTTTTCTTGCACAATTGATTGATGGATCTCTTGGTATGGGCTTTGGTGCATCATCTTCATCAATATTATTAACATTTGGTGTTGCACCAGCGATTGCTTCAGCGACAATTCATTTCTCTGAAATTGCGACAACTGCAGCATCAGGTACATCACACTTGAAATTTGAAAATGTGCATAAGCCGACTTTAATTAAGTTAGCTATTCCAGGTGCAATAACAGCATTTATAGGCGCAGCGTTCCTAAGTAATATCCACAGCAATTTAATCAAACCCTTTATTGCTGTGTTCTTGTTAACTATGGGGCTTTATATCTTGTATCAATTCTTATTTAAAAGAAATGAGCAGCTTTCAGACGATATAAATCCCGACAAAGGCGGTCGTTTTTCTATGGTACCTCAAGGTGCGGTAGCTGGATTTTTAGATGCAGTTGGCGGCGGTGGTTGGGGTCCAGTCAACACACCACTCTTACTTGCTCAGAAAAAGTTAGAGCCTAGATATGCCATTGGTACTGTATCTGCAAGTGAATTCTTTGTAACGCTTTCTGCTTCTCTTGGCTTCATTATATTTTTAGGTTGGAGCCAAATTAATTGGGGACTTGTAGTGTCGTTAAGTGTAGGTGGCATGCTTGCAGCACCAATAGCGGCATGGTTTGTCAAAATATTGCCTATGAATATCTTAGCTGTATGTGTGAGTGGGTTAATTATTTTTACTAACAGCAGTTCACTACTAAGTGTATTTAGTACAAGTACAACATTATCAGTAACGATAAAAATAGCACTTATTATCATTTGGTTAGGGTTAATCACTTTTGCGCTCTATCAAAATAAAAAACTACCTTTTTCATTATCTAAAAAAAAAGCTAACGTTAATGAACTAGATTAAAAACTTAAGAAGGAAGTGTAAACATGACAGTAACAAATAAAATTATTGAAAATACAATTAAGCCACACGGTGGAGAATTAATTAATAGACAAGTAGATCAATCAGAAAAAGAAACATATATTGCAGAAGCCAAATCTTTACCTTCGATTACGTTAAACCCTTGGAGCTTATCAGATTTAGAGCTTATCGCTATTGGCGGTTTTAGTCCATTAACAGGATTTATGAATAAAGCAGATTATACAAGCGTTGTAGAAAATGTACACCTAAGTAATGGGCTAGTATGGAGTATTCCAATTACACTACCTGTAACTGAAGATGAAGCAAACCAACTTGAAATAGGCTCACGTGTCGCTTTATACGGGGAGGATGCACATCTATATGGTGTACTTGATTTAGAAGAAAAGTATACATATGACAAAGAGAAAGAAGCAGAATTAGTATACGGAACAACAGATGTAGATCACCCAGGTGTAAAGAAAGTTTATGAAAAAGGTAATGTTTATCTTGCAGGTCCTATCCATTTGCTTGATCGTCCTAAACATGATGAATTTGTTGATTACCATTTAGATCCTGCAGAAACGAGACAATTGTTTGCTGATTTAGAATGGAAAACAGTCGTAGGCTTCCAAACACGTAACCCCGTGCACCGTGCGCACGAATATATCCAAAAAGCAGCATTAGAGTCAGTTGATGGTTTATTATTAAATCCTTTAGTTGGTGAAACAAAGTCAGACGATATTCCTGCTTCGGTACGCATGGAGAGTTATGAAGTTATCCTTAAAAATTATTACCCAGAAAATAGAACACGCTTAGTTATTTATCCAGCAGCTATGAGATATGCTGGGCCAAGAGAAGCAATACTACATGCAACTGTTAGAAAGAATTATGGTTGTACGCACTTTATAGTCGGCCGTGATCATGCTGGGGTGGGCGATTACTATGGTACTTATGAAGCACAAGAATTAATTTCAAAATATGAAGATGAATTAGGTATTCAAATATTGAAATTTGAACATGCATTTTATTGTAAAGCTTGTGAGAATATGGCAACTGCTAAGACATGTCCACATGATGCGACTTCACACTTGCACCTCAGTGGAACAAAAGTACGTGAAAAACTGAGAAATGGAGAACCACTACCTAAAGAATTCTCAAGACCGGAAGTTGCAGCAGTACTAATTAAAGGATTACAAGAGAAATAATAATTAAGAGGTGTAAAAATGAGTACAGTTAATAATATTACTTGGCATAATTCAGAAGTGAAAAAAGAAGAGAGACAACACCGTAATAAACATAAAAGTGCTGTTATTTGGTTTACTGGATTATCAGGTTCGGGTAAATCAACGGTTTCTGTAGAACTAGAAAAAGCACTGTTTAAGCAACAAGTTAATACGTATCGCTTAGATGGAGACAATGTTAGACATGGTCTTAATAACAATCTAGGGTTCACCCCAGAAGACCGTAAAGAAAATATTCGACGTATTGGTGAAGTAAGTAAATTAATGGTGGATGCCGGACTAATAACTGTCACTGCATTTATTTCGCCCTACCAAGAAGACCGTGATGCAGTTCGTGCCTTGTTAGAAGATGATGAATTTATAGAAATTTATACACAATGTAGCTTGGATGAATGTGAAGCAAGAGATCCTAAAGGGTTATATAAGAAAGCGAGAAGTGGTGAAATCCCAGAATTCACTGGTATCAATGCACCTTACGAAGCACCATCTAACCCAGAAATTGTATTAGATACTGAGAATAACACGGTAGAAGAATCGGTACGTTATATTATTTCTTATTTAAAATCACATGCATATATTAAGAATAAATAATTCGTTTAAATGAGAGGTAGCAACAAAAGTATCGAATACTTATGTTGCTACCTCATACTTTGTGCTATGGAAAACAAAATAAGTTATTTGTTGTGAGGGGGGAGTTGTGTGGATATATTAAATCAAATTGCTTTTATCTTTTTGATTATTTTGGTTATCAGTGTGTTCATAGGTATAATGCTCATCAATAAAGGACAACAACGTCGTCGATTTAAGGTAGAATTAAAAATCATTGTGATATTGGTGGTTGTGTCATTGGTAGCTATTGCTGCATTAATCGGTACATCTAACTTTTTAGCTTAAGTTAAAAATTAGAATTACAATCGCATATGATTGGTATAGATAAATAGTTTTCAAAATGTTATAGTAAAGCAATAAAATTTTGGATAAGTACTGCCATTTATGATGAAATTTATAGATGATGGCTTTGAAGTAAGGAAGGTTTCAAACATGAAGAAGTGCATAGAAGATATATCTAAAGTGGAGCTTCATTGCCATTTAGATGGTTCTACCAGTCTAGGTTTAATAAAACAACTTGCTAACGAACAAAATATAGTGTTAGATGAACGAAATTTGCTAGTTAGTGAATCATGCGACAGCTTAGATGAATATTTGAAGTGTTTTGATGAAATATTAAAAGTGTTGCAGACAAAGGATGCTTTACAAAGAGCTGTTATTGATGTTGTGCAACAAGCAAACGAGGATAATGTAAAATATATTGAAATTCGTTTTGCGCCTTTATTACATATGGAGCAAGGATTGACAATAACTGATGTTTTTGATGCTGTAGAAGCTGGGGTTAAAGCAGCGATAGCGAAGTTTGATATTAAAGTGAACTTGTTAGTTTGTGCCATGAGACAACAAGATACTACGATAAACGAGCAATTATTTGATGATTTATATCATCGTAATAGTGATGTGGTGTGTGGCATAGATTTTGCAGGCCCGGAAGCGGCATTTCCACCTGAAGCTATTCACTCTACGGTTCAATATGGATTAGATAAAGGTTTTAATCTTACTCTTCATGCAGGTGAATGTGGATGCATGCACAATGTAATGGAATCTATTAAATTAGGGGCCAAACGTATTGGTCATGGCGTTGCAATTAATCAAGATGAAACGGCTTTGCAAGAAGTTAAGGTGAACGATGTACTTTTAGAAATGTGCCCTAAAAGTAATATTCAAACAAAGGCAATTCCTAATCTTAAAGCATTAAATATTCCTTATTTAATTAAAAATGATATTCCATTCCTTATAAACACAGATAATCGTACGGTTACACAGACATCATTAAATGCAGAATATGAACTACTGATGGAAAATCAAATGATTACTTTAGATCAAATTGAATATATTAATCAGAGAGCTGTGCGTTATGCATTTTTAGCTGATGATGAACAACAACAATTAAAAGATAAAATGAAGTAATTATTTTTAAACGTTATAAAGCTTATAACATAAAGAGGATCATCCGATTTTTATCTGATGATCCTCTTATTTTTATATTAAAGCGTAGGTTAGTCTTAATTAATTAAATGATTCTAAAGTGACACATGTAGCTTAGTACGATTTGGGGTTATTTTTAATTCCTGTTGCAATAAAAAGGCTGGCATCGCGATTCATAAACAAATTTTTCCCACTATAAAATGTGTGTGTATCAATATTTGTTAATCCGAGTTGTGTATAAGCATGTTTAATATCACTTTGATTAAATCCATTATACACATTTGGATGAAATACCTGTTCATTTTTATTAAAGTCGACAATGACTAACATGCCATTTGGATTTAAGTGAGTGTATAATTGACGCAATAAGGATTCATAATCACCACTGTGAAGCAATACAAGCGATAAAAAGATAACATCATATTTTTGATTTAAAAGTGATGTATCTAACAAAATATTACCGGTTTGCGTGTGAATATGGGGAATGCCAAGTTCAGCGCATTTATGTTCAAAGACCTCAATCATTTTAGAAGAGGAATCCATTAAAGTGATAGAATCAAAATAATGCTCAATGTTGAATGTAACTAAACCTGTGCCACCACCGTAATCCAATAGTGAATGATATTTTTTATTTTCGAATAGCTTACTCACTTCGCTCGAAATAATCTCAGCAAGATGTATTCTATCAGGGCCATCATATTTTTCAGCAATTTGGTCAAAACGGTCTTTGTTCACGTTAAAACTCCTTTGATAGTTTAGGTTGCGTTATTAAATAAAAGTGCAATCATTATTAATGAGTTATTATAGACATTTTATATCTATAATAGATATTAGCACAGGATATGAGTATAAACAATTATGATATCTTGTGTGAAATGGAAGAGTGACATCTAACAAGATATATTTGTATGTGCTAGATTTGAAAGCAAGCGCTTATTAGGTAGTCCTAAAGTATGATTGAGCTGAAACGAATAATTTGATTAACTAGAATTTAATAGTCGAAATTCATGATATACATATAGACGTGCATTTATTTCATGAAAAGGTAAATACAAGAATTTAAAGTTATTAAAAAAACATTTAAAAGAATATTCTTGTACATATCGCGCAGACGCTTTACCCCTACAACTAAGATTAAATAAAGAAAGGAACATCATTCAAGTGCAAAATTATTTGAAAATGATTATTGCTAGTGTGTGCTTTTTAATACTATTCATCTGTATACAGTTGAGTTTAACAGAAAACATAGACACGCTAGTATATCAAACATTACATGATGTAATTACATCACAAGGGGTTAAAATATATCTAGATGTGATTTCTAGTGTATTTTCACCATTGAATTGTTTAATTATGATACTGTTTATTTTAGCGGTATTATTCTTCTATAGTAAATTCAAATTTTGGTGGTATGGTTTGTGGTGTTTTAGTGTGTTTTTAATAGGAACATTTTTAAAAAATGTCATTCAACGCCCAAGACCGAGCGTCGATATAGATGGCTTTAGTTTTCCTAGCATGCATGTATTAAGTGTGTGTCTTTTGGTAAGTCTCATACTTCTCTTGAAACGCAACAAAGTACTTTATATCTTTGGCATTGTATTAATCATCTCAATTATGATCTCTAGAATATATTTACAAGCTCACTATTTTACAGATACCATAGGGAGTTTACTAGTGATGTGGACAATGATCCAAGCGATACAATTAAGCCGCCAAAGTGATTTGCGTTTTTATAAAACTGACAGTATAGCTAAAGGAAAATAAAAAGTAATAAGATTCAACATAGAAAGGATATCCATCACTCATATGGATATCCTTTTTAATATGGATTGAACTTTAACGTGAAAAAATTTTTCATTTATAATTGAAACGCTTACATATTAGGATTATAATTAACAAATAACTTTAAAGGGGTTGTAAATAATTTGAAATCTAATAAAAGTTTAATCTTTATATTGGGAGCACTGGGTGGATTATTGTATGGATATGACAACGGTGTTATCTCAGGCGCATTGCTATTTATTCATGATGATATTCCACTGAATAGCTTTACAGAGGGGTTAGTTGTGGCATCAATGTTAGTCGGTGCGATTATCGGTTCAGGTGGTAGTGGACCATTATCCGATAAAATTGGGAGAAGACGATTGGTTTTGATTATCGCAATTATTTATATTGTGGGGTCATTGTTATTGGCTTTAGCACCTAATATGCCAGTACTTGTAATGGGACGTTTAATTATCGGATTAGCTGTCGGAGGCTCTATGGCAACGGTACCTGTATATTTATCAGAAATGGCACCTACAGAATATCGTGGTTCCCTTGGATCATTAAATCAATTAATGATTACAATTGGTATTTTAGCGGCGTACTTAGTCAATTATGCATTCGCAGATATAGAAGGTTGGAGATGGATGTTAGGTTTAGCAATCGTACCTTCCATTATTTTATTGGTGGGTATTGCATTTATGCCTGAAAGTCCAAGATGGCTACTTGAACATAGAAGTGAAAAGGCTGCTCGCGACGTCATGAAAATTACATTTAATAATGACGAAGAAATTAACACTGAAATTAAAGAAATGAAAGAAATTGCAGCCATTTCAGAATCTACATGGTCTATCTTAAAGTCGCCTTGGTTAAGACCAACATTGATTATAGGGTGCATATTCGCATTATTCCAACAAATTGTTGGTATTAATGCCATCATATTTTATGCGCCAACGATTTTTAGTAAAGCGGGTTTAGGTGAAGCAACATCTATTTTAGGAACAGTGGGGATAGGTACAATTAACGTACTTGTGACGATTGTAGCTGTATTTATTGCAGATAAAGTAGACCGTAAAAAATTATTAGTTGTTGGTAATATTGGGATGGTTCTATCATTATTAGTAATGGCCATTTTAATATGGACAATTGGTATTGAGTCTTCAGCCGGTATAATTATTGCCTGTCTATCATTGTTTATTGTATTCTTTGGTCTGACTTGGGGGCCAATTCTTTGGGTAATGTTACCAGAAATGTTTCCAATGCGTGCACGTGGTGCAGCAACAGGTTTAGCAACGCTTGTATTGAACTTTGGTACATTATTAGTTGCGCAACTCTTCCCAGTTTTAAACAGTGCTTTAAGTACTGAGTGGGTATTTTTAATCTTTGCATTTATCGGCGTGTTAGCGATGATCTTTGTAATTAGATATTTACCCGAAACACGAGGACGTAGTTTAGAAGAAATAGAATATGATTTAAGAGAAAAAACGACAGGTGTTGACCCTGCAAAAATATAATAAAAATAATTAAATTAAAACACAGTAACGCATAGTAGCGTTACTGTGTTTTTGACGTTGTAGAAAATTGTGCGCTGGCTGTGTAATGAAGTTAATTGATAAGCTTTTCTTCTGCACTATTTTTTATATCTGCTTTATATATTAGACGCAATGCAATAATCATAATAATAAGTGCTATAATTCTTTTTAAATCAAAATGGATTGTCATGCCTTCAAACCAACCGAAATGGTCGATAACCATACCCATTGTTAACTGTCCGATAACTGCAGAGATATTAGCTGCTATAATTCCTATTTTAGGGATAGCTACAATAGTTAAAAATAGATAACCTACCCCAAACCATACTGCGCTTAATTGCCATTTGGGTGCATGGAAGAAATCTAAAAAGCTACCTTGTCCAAAAAATAATGTAATAATAAATAAAATAATGCCACCAGTAACAAATGTTAAAAATGCACTTTCTAAAGTGCCTGCTTTTTTACTAAATGATCCATTAACTGCTGACTGTGTACTCAGTGTAATACCAGCAATGAGTGTTACGATTACTAAAATAAACTGCATGTTTGATCCTCCTAATAAATTAATGTGAGCGCGATAATCATTAATATGATAGCTACTATTTTTTCGATTCTTAGTGGACGTTTTTCGCTACCTAATAATCCGAAATGTTCTATAATAGCACTCATAATCATTTGCCCAACAACAACACTGCCCATCGCTAATCCGACACCGATTAGGGGGATGCTAATGACTAATACAGTTAAGTATATGACGCCTAGAGCACCGCCTGTTAATTCCCATTTTGGGGCTTTAATAGTATAAGAAAGTGAGCCTTTGCCTAAAAATAATAAAGCGATGCCTAATATAATAGAGCCAATTGAAAAATTATATAAACTACTTTCTAACTTTCCGATGTGGTCACCTAAAACTGCATAAATGGCACCTTCTGTACTTAAAAATACACCTGCTATAATTGCGATAATATAAAACACAAACTTGTTCACTGAATACCCTCATTTCTTTAATTCTTCATTTCGCGAATTAACGAATTACAAAACATAAAAAAAGACTTCTAAAAGTCTTTTTTTATTAATTCGGCTAACTCATTTAAAGTAGATTCATTTCTACGATAATATGTCCATTGACCATGTCTTTCTGATTCTAATAGACCCGCTTGTTGCATCATTTTTAAATAATGAGAGACTGTTGACGCTGACATATTTGCTTTTTCTTGAATATCTCCGACACATACGCCACCTTTTTCACTTAAATTTTTATTTAAATGCGAACTAGGTTTTTCGAAATGCTCTAATGGATTTTTAAGCCAAACTAATATATCAATCCGTGTGCGATTACTCAAAGCTTTAAAAATATCTACTAAATTTTCCATACACGTATACTATTCGATAATATTCGAAATGTCAAATTAAAGTTTTTTAAAATCTTAACTTTTTAGTTTTTTTAATAGAATGAGGAATTAGGAAGTTAATGCAAAGCTTTCTGCTATCAACTCTTGAATTTCATGTAAGTTATCTATTTCGCTTAAATTAATGCTAATCCAATTAGATTTATCCATATGATAAGCAGGATAAATACCTTTTTTCTTGCGTAAAGGTCCAATAAATTCTTTAGGTGCTTTTAAATTCAATATATCAATTTTTTCATTGCCAACTAAGTTTAATTTATTCTTTGAAATATCCATAATTAAACCAAACCATTTACCGTTATTATGATGTCTTAGTACAGCATAATTTGGGTATTTTTCCCAAGGATAGTCAGGAAGTATATTATAACTGGCTTTAGCTAAATCAAAGATTTGTATTCTGTTTATCATTATTTTAACCACCTTAATATATGTTCATATTTAATGTACCCTAGAATGTCAGAAACATATACATTTCCGCTATAGTAATTAAATAAGGCTAAACCATTTTAGCGTGTGTATATATGCGCGGAAGTGTCGATTGAAAAGTAATCATTCATAATAAAAAACAGCTAAAATGATCATCAGATTTTAGCTGTTTGCTTATGTTTTAGTATACGTATAATGATAGGTGAATGATTAATCGATTGTTTGATTAGAAGTCAGTTCCTTATTTGTTTCTAAGGCTAAGTTTTTAAGATTGTTCTTTTTTCTTTTAAAACGTAAATACATCAAGGCAGTAGCAATGAGCCAAATAGGTAAGAAGTATACTGCTTTTCTTGTATCAGATGAAAAGAACAATAAGACAAATACAAAAAAGAAAAAGGCTAGAACCAAGTAGCCAGAATAATGGCCACCTTTTAATTTGAATTTGTTGTGTTGATGTTCTTTTTTATTAGAACGTGCATATTTAATGTAAGATATAACGATTAGAACCCATACGACTAAATATAATACTGTGGAAATACTTGTGATATAAATGAATAATTGCATAGTATTTGGAAAAATAAAATTCAACATTACTGCAATAAGCAGTATAGAAGTTGAAATGAACATGGCAATATGTGGAACACCATGTTTATTTGTTTTTTTCATAATAGACGGTGCTTGTTTATCATGGGCTAGACCATATAACATACGGCTATCTGAAAAGATACCACTATTGGTAGCTGACGCCGCTGCTGTTAAGACGACAAAGTTAATAGCGCTAGCCGCAAATGGAATACCAATGAGCGCAAACACTTGTACAAATGGACTGTGATCAGGCGAAATACGGTTCCATGGTGTAATCGACATGATGATAATTAATGAACCTACATAAAACAGTAATATTCTGATAGGTACACTGTTAACAGCACGTGGAATTGATTTTTGTGGGTCCTTCGTTTCGCCTGCTGTAACTCCGATTAATTCAATACCAATAAATGAATAGACGGCCATTTGGAATGACATTAGAAAACCATGTGTACCATGTGTAAACACGCCATTTTCATATAAATTAGAGAAGCTTGCTGTAGTATTATCACTTTTAATACCTAGGAAAATAAAGGCTAAACCTACGATGATTAAGAGAACGATAGTGATAATTTTAATCATTGAGAACCAAAATTCTATTTCACCAAACAATTTGGCACCTAATGAATTAAACGCCATTAACAATAGCACGATAAATAGTATCGTTAGCCAGTTAGGTATTGCTGAAGACCAATAACTCACGTAAGAGCCCATGGCAGTTAGGTCTGACATACTTGAAGTAATCCAACTCATCCAATAAGTCCAACCAATGAGAAATCCTGCATATGGTCCTAATTGGTCATTCGCAATATCTACGAAAGATTTATACCTTGTATTACTAAGTAAGAGTTCACCTAGACCACGCATGAACATAAATAACACTACACCGATAATTAAATAAGTAATGATAATAGATGAACCAGTTAAAGAAATCGTTTGACCTGAACCTAAGAATAGTCCAGTACCAATAGCGCCCCCAATTGCAATTAACTGAATATGTCTATTACTTAATCCCCTTTGAAGTTGATTTGACATGAAATGACTCCCTTTGTTTGCAAAGATGCTAATGTTTATTGTCCATATTATTTGAATTGTCAGCATATTGCAAATTTTAACTAATATTTATTTTATTGAAATGCTGTTTTAATTAATAATTATTTAAAATTAATTATTTTCATAAATTTAAGTGTAATATTACTTCGTTGGATGACTAATTAAAATGCAGCTACCGATATAGGTATAGCTTAAGTTAGTTACGTTTTATACATTAAATCACTTTTAATACTAAAATGTGTTGACACGTATATATATGTATTGTATTCTTTTTAAAACATAGTAAATCAATCGGAATACTTAGATTGTTGGTCTTTCTATATGAATATGCATTATATTATTGAATGAGTAGTATGTCTATTTTAAAATGCCATAAACGTGTGAAAGGGGACAATGTGAACATCATAAAGTACAATTTTGTTTTTATAACATCCATTAGTATCTGTGTTGTGTTTATAATATTTGGAGCATTATTTACGAGGCAATTTGAAGCAATTACAACAGCGTTAACCAATTCTATCTCTATACAGTTTAGTTGGTATTATCTCATCTTAGTAGTAATATTTTTAATTTTATGTCTCATTTTATTATGTTCTAAATATAGTAACATCACGTTAGGACAAGAAGGTGAGCAACCAGAGTTTTCTTTAGTTTCATGGTTCTCAATGTTATTTTGTGCTGGTATGGGCATGGGATTAGTATTTTGGACAACGACCGAACCAATCAGTGATGCTTTCCTATTATCACCTGAACATAAGGAAGGTAGTAAAGGGGCAATTGAAGCAGCGTTACAATATTCATTTTTTCATTGGGGTATACATGCTTGGGCAGTATACTGTATGGTAGCATTGATTTTCGCTTATTTCAGTTTCCATAAAGGATATCCGGGTTTAGTGAGTGCCATGTTAAAGCCATTATTAGGCGAAGGAAATTTACAAAAATATGTAGGTAATTTAAGTGATATATTAGCAGTCATAGCTACAGTTACTGGTGTTGCTGCTACATTAGGTTTTGGTACAGCACAAATTAATAAAGGATTAAATTTTTTATTTAACGTACCATCCAATTTATTTATACAAACACTCATTATCATTCTTGCTACGATAATCTTTACAATATCAGCTTGGTCAGGAATTAATAAAGGTATTAAGCATTTGAGTAACATCAATATGATTTTGGCAATCATGATTTTAATTGCAGTGTTTACAGTAGGTCCGACACTTTACATACTTAATATGTTTACCAATTCATTAGGTAATTATTTGTCTCATTTTATTGAAATGAGTTTTAAATTATCCACGAATTCAGAAGATAAACAATTTTCTTGGATGAAAAATTGGACGATATTTTATTGGGCATGGTGGATATCTTGGTCACCTTTTGTGGGTATTTTTATTGCTCGAATTTCAAAGGGACGCACAATAAAGTCTTTTATTTTAGGGGTCTTACTTGTACCTTCAATGATATGCTTTGTATTCTTTGCTGTATTTGGTGCATCGGCAATTTATTTACAAGAAAATCATATAGCCAAGATATCTAAGTTTGACACTGAAACTGCAACGTTTGGCGTGCTTGAACACTATCCAATGGGTTTCATATTAAGTATACTTACCATTATTGTTGTAGCGATATTTTTTATTACTTCTGCAGATTCGGCAACGTATGTATTAGGAATGTTAACCTCTAAAGGCTCTATTACACCTTCTGGAATTGTTAAAGTAAGTTGGGGTATTATACTAGCATTATTTGCAATTATCATGTTTTATACTGGTGGGTTACAGTCAATTCAAAATTTAATGATTATTACAGCGTTACCGTTTTCCGTAATTATTATTTTAATGATATTCTCTTTCTTTAAAGTGTTACGTAACGATAATAAAGAAATGTAAGATAGTAGAAAATAATTTCAGTGAATTATACTAGATCAACCTGAAAGAAATTTAAATACAGGCTATAAAATCTGAAAATTCTGACTTTTTATTTTGGATTTAAGAGTCATTTAGCACTATATATTTGATGAATCGTCATTCAATTAAAGGGGGAAGTATATATGACAAAAAAACAAATACATTTTAATGGTTTTATACAAAATTCACCATCACCTTATTCTTCAGGCTTATGGAAACATGAGAGAGATACGGGCACTAATCATAATGGTTTGAAATATTGGATTAATATTGCTCAAACCCTAGAACGTGGGAAATTTGATTCAGTATTTATTGCAGATGTACTGGGTGCGTATAATGTTTATAATAACTCTTATGATACGGCGGTTAAACATGCAGTTCAATTACCCTCACATGAACCAACAGCTATCATTTCGGCTATGGCTGCTTTTACAGAGCATATTGGATTTACACCTACAATTTCGACGACATATGCACACCCTTATAGTCTAGCAAGGCAACTATCTACATTAGACCATTTGACGCAAGGGCGTATGGGTTGGAATGTAGTGACTTCATACTTAGAAAGTGAAGCGGTAAACTTAGGGTTTAAACAGCGTTTGTCTAAAGAAGAACGGTATAATCGTGCTGATGAATTTTTAGAAGTTGCCTATAAACTATGGGAAGACAGCTGGGAAGAAGGAGCGGTTGTGAAAGATAAAGTAAATGACACATATGCTGAACCTAATAAGGTACATGATATTCACCATCAAGGCGAATATTTTGATATATCAGGTCCACACCTAGTAGAACCCTCCAGACAACGTACGCCTGTCCTTTTTCAAGCAGGAGCTTCTGAAAAGGGAAAAGCATTTGCTGCTAAACATGCTGAAGCAGTATTTACAAAACATAGTTCTTTAAATGAATTGAAAACGTATATTAAAGATATGGAAAAAAGAACAATACAATACGGCCGTAAAAAAGGAGATATCTTAGTATACCCTATGGTTTTGCCTATTATTGGAAAAACAGAAGCCGAAGCCTATGAAAAATATGAAAAATTAAAAAGTTATGTGAGTCATGAAGGCGTTGCTACACTGTTAAGTGGCCATACAGGAATTGATTTTTCTAGTATTGATCCGGATGAATACGTTGAGAATATAGAAACCGGAGCGATACAAGTCGACCTTGATTACTATGCGAAGGATCCTACACATAAATGGACTTTTAAAGAAGCATTACAAAACCATTGTATTGGAAATGGAGCAGTAAAATTTATTGGTACAAAAGAACATGTCGCAGATCAATTTGAAAAATGGGCTATTGAAGGAGGAGCAGCTGGATTTAATATTACGCAAGGCTATAGTCCGGGAACTTTTGAAGAATTAATAGATGAGGTGGTACCTATTTTACAAAGTAGGGGATTGTATAGATTAGACTATGAAGGTGAAACGCTTAGAGAACATCTCTATGGTAAAGGTAATCAAAGGATTAAAGCAATGCATCCAGCAAAAAATAATAACAGTCATACAATCAAGGTATAAAATTAGTAAATTTAATGAAGTTCTCTATAAATATATGACATAAAAAAGTTTACAGATAGGAAAGTATGAAAATACTCAACCAAGAGACAAGATTATCTATCTAATGTTGTCACTTGGTTGAGTATCGTGGTGCCTGAATGTGAAGAATAAAAATAATTTTAAATCAAGCAAGAATGCGTTTTGGCGTACATTCTAGAAAATGTATATAGTCACTCATATTTAAATTGTCATCCACAAAGATAATTCTGCCACCATGGCGTGTACCTGCTTCTTTTATATTAAATATACGATGATAGCCTAATTGCTTTGTCGCGTAGTAGCCAGTCGTATAATGTACATCGTCAGAAACGCACAATTCACCATATACGCCTTTAAAGTGTGTTGTACATGTTGCGATAGAAATGGCATCTTTAATTCTTTCGCTTAATTTACTAGAGTGTATAGAAGGGAAAGAAAAGTTTGTAACTCGCACACCTCTTTGCCCAGTAGTATCTAATCTTTTTCCAGACTGTGCAGATAGTATAATCGCACCTGTGTATAGCACATCGTTAAAAATATAAGATAATCCTTTTTTCAAAGCTAATGAAGAGACATTGCTTTGTGCTACAATATCTTCCAAGTTTGTTTTGACTTCATTATGTCGTACCAATGAGTGTAAGTGTGTTAAGGGTTGAGTGATTTTTTCTATTTTCAAATTTAGGAAATCAACCTCACCATTCTCATGGTAAAATCCTTTTTCAAAAAACCTTTGAATCGTTGCCGCAATATTTTCTGCTTCACACATTGTTTCGCCACCACTGATATGGTTTTGTTGATAACTAGCCCTCATTTTAATGCTGTACATTCAAACCACTCCCTGGATATAATTTTTAATTAATTTTAAAAGTACATCTATATCTTTCTTACTATGGAAATAAGAAAGTGATATACGTAGGGTTGGGACTTCAACTGTTGGGTATCTCAAAAGGCTTGTAAATAAGCCGTTATCATATAAAAATGTATGTACTTGCTCTGTAGATTTAAGACAGGGTAAAATAATATTTTTTATCGGTGAAAGGGAGTCTACTTGATGATTGAAAAGTACCTGATATTGCTCATTAAAATAACGGCTTAAATCTAACAACTTTTCCCTTCTAGTGTTACAGGTTATAACATATTGAAAATTTGTCATAAGCTGATATAAATTGAATATTGGTAAACCACTTGAATAAATTACAGCGCGCCCTTTGTTGATGATAAGTGTTTTAATGTTTTCAGAACTTAAAATCATCCCTCCATGAGCACCCCAAGTTTTAGACAAACTTGAAGTGAGTATATCAATCCCTTGATAACTATCAAAAAGCTTTAACCCCAATCCATGTGAGTCATCAATGATAAGTAAAGTATTACTATATTTGTTTTTAAGGTTAATTAAATGTTGTAAATCTATGATGTTACCGTTGGTTGAGAAGACACTATCTGAAACGATGAGTTTAGTATGGAATGGGTATTGTTTCAATTGCATTTCCAATGCAGTGTAATCTAGATGTTGATAAATAACCTTGTTTAAGTCACTGAGTTTAATCCCATCTATAATACTCGCATGATTTTTTTGATCTGAAAACACAACCACATCTTCATCTTTAAAAATATTAAAGACTGCTAAGTTTGCATCATATCCACTATTAGTAATGAAACAATCTTCAAAACCAAATGACTGGCTTATAGATTTTTCTAAGTTTGAATAGACAACAGAATTACCACTAATTAATCGGGAACTAGATAAAGTATTACTAAATTGTTTCGAAAATGTCTGAAAATCCTCTAAATTTAAGTTGAATTGTCCAATTCCTAAATAATCGTTTGAAGTGAAGTTGATGTAATTTGTCTTGTTTATGGTAATGTATTTTCCAGAAACTTGAGTTATATTTTTTAAAGTTCTATATGTGCCATCTGCTTTAATGTCGTTTATGATTTTTTGGGTATCCATGCTCAATTACTCCTAATGCTGAGTATCATTTGTTTTACTTAACGTTGATATCAGGACTTTTTTGAAAATATTGGTCATTTTTTTGATCTCTTTCACAGACATATTGAGAACTGGCACGAAGGTGATAACATTTTCTAAATTTCGTATCATTAAGCCCTTTGATTTACACTGACTAATGATTTCTTCAACGCGCTCTATATCTAAGGGGGTTTTATATGCTTTATCTGATACTAATTCAACGCCAAACATTAATCCTCTCCCTCTAATATCTCCCACGTGTTTATGGTCTTTTAATTCAAAAAGTTTTTCAGATAGTATTTTCGACGTTTTTTGAATATGGCTAATCAATTTCTGTTGTTCAAAGAGTTTAATACTTTCCAAGGCCACGGAACATACGATTTGATTTCCTGTATAGGTATGACCATGGAAAAATGTTTTCTCTTCATGTCTATCACTTAAAAAAGCATTATAAATGCGTTGTGACGTTAATGTAGCAGCTAAAGGTAAGTAGCCACCTGTAATTGCTTTGCCTAGACACATAATGTCTGGTTGAACATCTTCATGGTTACATGCAAACATCTCACCAGTTCTTCCAAATCCTACGGCTACTTCATCACAAATAAGCAAGATGTCATATTGTCTACATAAACGTTCAACTGCTTTTAAAAAACCTTGTGGGTGCACAAATAGACCTGTCGCACCTTGTATGAGTGGTTCAATGACAAATCCTGCAATTTCATCAGCTCTAGATATTAAAATAGTTTCAATTTGTTTTAATATAGCTTGCATCATTTCATCTTCATTTTTATAGTTACTTTGATATAAAGAAGGACTCTCTACTTGTATATTTTCAAAAATTAGGTCCTTAAAAATTTTATGAAAACTATCAATGCCACCTACACTTACCGCACCCAATGTATCGCCATGATAACCATTGTGCAAGGTTAAAAATTTATTTTTCTTTGAATATTTATGTTTATCTATATTTTTCCAATACTGGTAAGCCATTTTAATAGCGATTTCTACAGAAGCGCTCCCAGTATCGGAATAAAATACTTTGGTTAACTTTTGTGGCGTTATGTCTATTAATTTCTCAGCTAACTCAATAGAGGGGATATTCGATGACCCTAAAAGTGTTGAATGAGAAATTTTATTTAATTGTTTTTGAATCGCTTTATTTAATTGCTTATTGCGATGACCATGGGCATTAACCCAGAGAGAAGCATAGCCATCTAAGTATCTATTTCCTTTTGTGTCATATAAATAGCTACCTTTACCTTTTTCTATAATGATAGGATCAGTTTTACTATATACGCCCATTTGAGTGAATGGGTGCCAAACGTATGCTAAATCTTTATTTACTAAATCGTGGTTATTCATGGTTTATAGCTCCTTTTAAAGTAGTAATAAATGTTTTAGAAAAATCATTATAAGTAGCGTTTTTTGAGAAAGTATAAACATCTTTCTGTGTAAGTTTTTCAATTGTATGTTTGTTATCTTGTTCAACTGAACTATCGGTATATTGATTCATGATTAATATATTAGACGGTAAATGCATATGACTTAGAAAATGTTGATGGACAATGGCATCACTAATAGCTCCGAGTTGAGATGGTAAAACGCTCAAAACCATATCAGCAGTATCACGTATTAAATCAGCCGTCATATAAAAGCTATTTTCATTTTCATGTATAGGGACGGCAATTCCACCAGCGCCTTCAATTAAGATGACATCAAATTGATGTTCTAAAACATTGAGCTTTGATAATATTTTCGTTTTATCAAATTTTTGATCATTTTCACGTTTAAATGCGAGGTGTGGAGAAATAGGATCTTTAAACTTATATAGTGATGTGACTTGATAATCTAAATGACATTCCCGTTTGTATATTTCTAAATCTGGATATGTGCCGTCATCAAGTTCTTCGGTTTGAAGTGGTTTAAATATACAAACGTTATAACCCTCCATTTTTAATAAGTGATATAGGTGAATCGTTATGTAAGTTTTTCCGATATCTGTATTTGTACTTGTTATAAATATTTTCATAAATGACCTCGCTAATTTAAGAATTTCTATATTTATAATAAAGCTTTTTCACCCTAAATGTAAACTTATTTTTAAAATAAGTTTACATTTAGGGCGATAAATAACTTTGAAATCGTCGTTTAGAAATAATATTTATATGAAATTGATTATATAAGTAGTGATTTTGAGTTGGTTGTATAATCATTGGAAGTGCTATAGTGTGAGCTATATAGATAAAAAGGAGATGTGATGATGGAACTAAAACATATCAATTTAACAGTAGATAATATAGGAGAAACACGTGAATTTTTACAGACTTATTTTGATTTTACGTTAAAGACAGAAGCGGGAAAAAATCCAGAAGTATTGCTCGGGAAAGACGGTTTTATATTAACTTTAATGCAGGGCAAAGACGTGAGCTATCCTAAGACTTTTCATATTGGATTCCCACAAAAGTCAAAAGAAGATGTAGATAATATTCATACGTCGCTCAAGGTAGCTGGTTATAAGGTTCCAGATCCTAAAGTAACACCACATGGATATACATTTTATATCAAAGCACCGGGTAACTTTATGATAGAAGTATTAGCATTTATATAATTGATACATTAATAAAAAACACAGAGCCTTAGGTTAAAAGGAACTGTGTTGATGTTATCAGCGAGTTCTACAACTTTGTGACAGTTTTTGAATATGTTTGTTGCGGACATGCTTCTTTGATAGAGGCAGCACATAATATTAGCTTAAATCTTCAAGTTTGTACCATAGATTGTAAAATATTTGGAGGTTATGGATATTATTCAAAATTTGTATTGTAAGAGTAAAAAAGCTAAAAAGGAAAATATGATTGGTTTATGTGCCTTTATTCTTTGTAATAGACAAATTGAGATGAGGTAGCGAGTAAGTCACCTTTAGGAGACCATATTTCCGCAGTTTGATCAAAAAAGCCATTATGGAATTGATTCGCAGTTGCATGTCCTAACACGACTTCATCGCCATATGTTTGAAGTTGCTTGGAATCAACATGGAAATAAATCGTGAGCGAAATTGTTCCTATAGGCACAATTTGCTTACGACGTACATAAATCCTCGGAAAAAATGCGTCACAAATAGCAGTAAGTGATAGGAAATCGATATTGCGTTTAGGCTCATCATGAATCCATTGTAAAGTCGTAGATGAAGGTACTTCTGTTTGTACATGATGTGAAAATGCTGATGGCAACCCTTGAATAATTTTAATGTCGTATTGTCGTACCCAAGATGGCAGCCCTTTTGAAGAAATTGGATATGCCTCTTCAGGATTGGGCACAGCAGGGAATTTTAGCTCTGTTGAAGACCAAGTTTCTCTTCTTTTTGCAAATACTGCAGTCCCCGTAATGACAATTTCATCATCTTGAAATAGTTCAATAAACCAATGTTGTGTAGCTCGATTTGTTCGAGCTGGGGTAGCTTTGATTTCAAAACTACCATCAGAAACAGGTGCAGCATAATTGATGGTTAAAGACACAGGATCTCCAATATGTTCAGTGTGTTGTAAGACTGCGTTAAGCATTGTCGCCGCAGTGATGCCACCAAAAGGACCTACCATATTAGCATAATGATCTGAAGTGTGACCCAAGTAATGGTCTTCTTTACGAATTAATTGTGTTGCGATATCAAGCGGATGATTTTCTTTGATAGATTTCATAAGCACGCCTCCAGTAATTCAAACAGATATCTTCCTAATTAGTTTATATATAGCCTTAATGTAAAATATTAACCATAGGGGAAGTGATGAAATTAAAGTGTGTATCACAAAAGTATCTAAATGACGTATATAAGCGAGTGACGATTTACATTGAAAATACAGAAATTATAAGTACATTTCTATAATTAGGAATAATAGATTATCACATACCATTTTTAGTTGTGAGTATTATTAATTGTGATTACTTTGAAACATAGGAATCACAGACGATTTTACTAATTCCACAAAAGCATTTACTATTGGAGAGTCATTTTTACTATCCCATACGAGTGCAGTAACAGTCTTAATGTGGCTGTCTGAAATTTCTCGATAAACGACCTCATTTTGTAGTAGGGATTGAATAGAAGATGGAACGATAGCTATACCGATACCTGCAGAAACTAAAGATATTAATGTAGACATTTCTTTAGTCTCCTGTAGGATATGAGGGCTAAATCCAGCTAAGCCACAACTATTAATGACTTTATCATAGTGAAGTTGATTCTCTTTTCTTCCAGTTAAAATAAAAGCCTCAGACGCTAAATCGCTTAGCGTAATAGGGTGTTGCGTTCTAGTTAATGAATGATTGCTAGGTAAAGCTACTACCATTGGCTCTTGTCTAATGATTTCGTAATTAAATAGCGTTGTTTCAATTGGTTCACTAATGATACCAATATCAATAGTTTCATCTTGTAATGCTTTTAATTGTTCAGCAGTGGTAAGTTGTTTTAAGGTTACGTGAATAGATGGATAATGATGTCTGTAACTTTTAATTATACTTGGTAATACATCATAGGCTGCAGAAGCTAAGAAGCCTATTACGATTTCACCGCTTTCGCCTCTATTCACCAAACGTACTGTTTCGATAGATTCGTTTAAGTTTTCGAGTAACTGATAAACTTTTTCTAAAAACACATGTCCCTCTTGGGTTAATGTAACACTTCTTTTCGTCCTACGAAAAAGAGGTACTCCTAGTTCTTCCTCGAGTTGACGAATTTGAAGGCTTAACGGTGGTTGTGCCATATTCAAACGTTTTGCAGCTTTTCCGAAGTGTAACTCTTCTGCTACAGTTTTAAAATATTTCAAGTGACGTAATTCCATTTTCTAACCCCTTCTTAATTTTTTTGATACTTTATACATATCAATTAGTGTATAAATATATATTAGACATATTAATTGGGCGATTGTAAAGTAGAAGCACAGTATTAATTATTTATTTTTAATTGTGAAAATGATTGATGCGAATTATTTTGAAAGAAGGGCTTATCATTGTCATCATCAGTATCTAAATTATGGACTTGGCAATTCTCACTTACTGTTTTAATCACGATAGGTTTTTATTTGTGTTTACAAATGCTTACCGGAGGATTTTCGATTTTTGTTACTAATATTAGTCATAATCCTACAATGGGAGGTGTGATGACCACAGCTTTTATGTTTGCAGCAATAGTTACTCGTCCTATGATAGGGATGCTACTGTACAAAATAAATATCAAAAAATTACTGTGTTTTTCGCTTATTTTTGTATTTATATGTATTGTAGCCAGTTACGATCAAGAAGCAATGCCTCTATTAATTACTATAAGAGTATTAGAAGGTGTTGGATTTGGAGTTACAACTACACTTTTAGCTACGCTTGCCACAAATTTAATACCGCTTGAAAGAATGGGAGAAGGCATAGGTTATTTTGGAATGGCAACAAGTTTAGGAACTACACTTGGGCCTATGATTGCAATTTCTATATTACATACATTTTCATTTCAATATTTACTGATTATTACTATGTTTTTAATTCTATTTTCGATAGTTGCCACTTTATTCATAAAGTATGAAAAATCTGAGACATTAGATGTATATATCAGTCAAAATAAATCTATATTAGATTCTATTTTAGATAAAAAAGCATTACTTCCATGCTTTTTAGTAATGCTTTTTTATTGTACTTATTCAGGAATTGTTAATTTTATTAATGGATTAGGAGCTGAGGCGCATTTAGGAGCTAAAGTATCATTTTTCTTTTTAATACTTGCTATTGTTATTATTTTAATTAGACCTATATCTGGTAAAGTATACGACCAATTAGGACATAAATACTTAATTTATCCAGCGAGTATATGTAGTGTGATTGGACTAGTATTAATTTCCGCTACTCATGGATTGGTTGTTTTTTTCATTGCTGCAATCTTTTATGGAATCGCATATAGTATCATGCAACCATCCTTTCAAGCTTGGGCAATTAATAGAGTCTCAGCTGAGAAAAGGGGTACAGCTAATGCGATGGTTCTTAGTGCAATGGACTTAGGTATGGCATTAGGTGCGCCTGTTCTGGGTAGTGTTGCAAATTTAACTGGATACAGAGGAATGTATAATTTGTCAGTGCTTTTAATTGTGTTACTTGTGGTGATGTATATTAGTAGTCACGTAAAACATACTAAAAATAAAAAGGGCACGTCAGTGAATTAGCTATCACATATTAGTACATGGATGAGTCAAATTATCTTAGTCTAGGAGCATGAGAAACGTAGACACCACACTTATATTACAAGCGTGGTGTCTGTAGTCTTTAGTAGCCGTTTAGGCTATATAATGATGGTTTGAAGATTTATTTGAAAGGTAATGAGCGCCTTAACCTGAAATTTTTCATAATTTCAAGAAGCATGTTAATGAGGTATATTGATATAGTCTTGTTGTGCCAAAGAAACAGATTCACCTTGTTGATGCATTTTTTCAACATGAAACTCGCCCCAATAACAAAGTGACGAAAGAATTTTGCCAAGCGATTGCCCATATTCTGATAGTTCATATTCTACTTTTGGTGGTACTTGATCGTAAACAATACGATTGATGATACCATCTTTTTCTAATTCTCTTAATTGCTGTGTTAACATCTTTTGTGTAATTGTGGGAATAGCGCGTTTTAATGCGGATGTTCGCATTAGGCCATTATTTTGTAAATGACATAGGATGACAGGTTTCCATTTGCCTCCGATAACATCAATCGTTGCTTCTACGCCTATATTATAAGTCTTATTCATAACTCTACCTCCTTGTGGGTACTAAATAGTACCTATAGCACTTTAAAGTGCGTACTTCCTATTGTTATATGTGTAGCTTATATTAACACATATACAAAAATAAAAGGAGTAAAATTATTATGAATAAAAACAAATTTGCCATACTAGCTTTAGCAATGTCTGCTTTTGCAATTGGAATGACAGAATTTATTAGCGTTGGCTTATTACCACTTATTAAAACAGCATTTAACACGACAATTCCACTTGCAGGATTGACTGTATCATTATACGCCGTTGGGGTCACGCTTGGCGCGCCATTACTTACGCCGTTAACGAACAAAATAAAAAGAAAACATTTATTAATAGCTATTATGCTAGTATTTATTATTGCTAATACGTTAGCGGCATTATCTACAACTTTTACTATGTTATTAGCTATGCGTATTTTATCAGCATTAATGCATGGTGTATTCATGTCTATAGCAACAGCTATTGCCAGTGATTTAGTTACACCAGATAAACGTTCGAGTGCAATAGCAATGATGTTTACTGGATTAACAGTAGCGACAATTACAGGTGTGCCGATTGGAACATGGATTGGTCAACAATTTGGTTGGGAAATGTCATTTATTACCATTGCTGTTATAGGACTCATCAGCTTAATTGCAAATATATTTGTGGTGCCCAATGATTTGAATGAATATGATCAAGCACCGATGTTAGAACAATTAAAAGTTTTTAAAAATAAATCATTAATGATGGTGTATTTGATTACTGCTTTGGGATATGGTGGTACATTTGTGGTTTATACTTATCTGACAACATTGCTAACAGACGCTTTACATTATAGTGATGATGCAGTTGTCATATTATTAGTGATTTATGGGGTTATGGTTGCTGTAGGCAATACAATGGGTGGAAAGTTAACAAATCATCATCCAACCAAAGCACTGATTAGTATATTTTCCATTCAAGCCATCGTATTACTATTCGTTGGTATAACAGTCACACATCACATATTAGGTACTATAGCCATTTTAATCATGGGATTATTCGCATTTATGAATGTGCCAGGGTTGCAACTAATCGTAGTATTGTTTGCTGAACGAGAAAATAAAGCGACAGTTAACTTTGCATCAAGTTTAAATATAGCCTCCTTTAATATCGGGATTACATTGGGATCTGTCATTGGAGGTTATGTACTAAATCAATTTACTATTACAATGACGCCTTACTTCGGGTTCATAATGGTCGTAGTAGCAAGTGCGATGATGTATGTGATTTATAAAAAAGAAAATGAAACACAATTAAAGGTATCAAATGGATAATATAGAGTTATTTTTCTTCAGTTATATATTTATAATATATATTTGCTTTGAAATATCAATTATAAATCAACATGAATACCTTTTCACAATTAATTATCTTTGAATTAATTCGAGAAAAAACTTAAAATTGAAATTGTGAAATATATATTTAAAACTAATGAGAGAAGTGAATGTTTATGAATGTAAGAGATGCATTGTTTGAAAAACTAGAAAGCAAAGAGAGTGATATGGTCAAACATAGACGCTATTTGCATCAACATCCTGAATTATCATTTGAAGAAGAGCATACTGCACAATATATTAAAGACTTTTATAAGGGCAAAGATGTGACCGTGACGCAACCTGTTGCTGAAAGTAATGCTGTCATTGTAGAAATCAAAGGTGGTAAATCAGGAAAAACAATTGGTCTACGCGCTGACTTTGATGCTTTACCAATTAATGAAGAAGCTGACGTGCCATTTAAATCATTAAATGAAGGCGTGATGCATGCATGTGGTCATGATGCACATACAGCTTATTTATTAGGTTTAGCAGATGCTTTAATTGATATTAAAGACCAACTTGCTGGTAACATAAAAATTATTCATCAACATGCTGAAGAAATGCCTCCAGGCGGTGCAAAACAAATCGTAGAATCTGGCGCATTAAGTGATATCGATGAAATTTATGGTATCCACGTAGCTCCAATAGTAGGACCAGAAGTCATTGCTTATAATAAAGGAAATGCATTCTCAGGTAGTTCTACATTCACATTAACAATTAAAGGGTTAGGTGGTCATGCTGCTAGTCCTCATAAAACACGTGATGCATTAGTTGCAGGTACCAATTTTGTCAATACGTTACAAACTATTGTTTCTAGAAGAATCGATCCATTAGAAATGGGTGTCATTACAGTTGGTGCATTTGATGCTCCAGGTGGCTCAAATGTTATCCAAGATACCGTGACAATTAAAGGGACGGCACGTTATTTAAATAATGATTTAGAGCAATTTATGTACGATGAAATTGAAAAAGTGGCGAAAAGCGTAGCTGTTGGGTTTGATATCACATATGATTTAGACTATCAATTTGGCTACCCAGTACTATACAATCACCCTGAACAAACGCAAAATGTTGCAGATGTGTTAAGTACAAGTGCGGGTGATTATTTTGAGCATTTAGTAGAAATTCCACCAGTGACTGGATCAGAAGATTTCGCATATTATTTAAAAGAAATCCCAGGAACTTTTTATATTGTCGGCTGTAAACCAGAAGAAGTAGAAGAACCATATATGAACCATCATCCTAAATTTGAAGTGAATGAAGATGCATTGCTAGTTGCAGCAAAATCATTAGGCGAGATTGCTTTAAATCGATTAGCTGCTAGAGAATAAATCACTTGTAGATTAACAAAGGAAGTAAATTCAAATAACTGAATTTACTTCTTTTGTTTTTAAATAATGATATAACTCGAAATATAAAAAGAAGCCTTACAACATATATGTCGTAAGGCTTCTTTTTTATAATTATATTGTTCGACGTGCTGGTTTGGTTTCGTCTGATAGTTTGATTGATAATAACAATGCTATGACTGAAATACCTGTTGCAACCATAAATGTTACGTTAACACCATGAATAATACCCTCAATACCTTTATTAGGAATTGCCGATACTGACATTAAAGTAATAAATACAGCTGTACCAATAGCACCTGCCATTTGTCTAAAAGTATTGTTCATTGCAGTTCCGTGCGCAATGAGATGGTTAGGTAATTGGTTAATCGCTAACGTTGTCATAGGCATCATAACCATTGAAATGGATATCATACGCAATGCATTACCTGTTGCAAGGTAAGTGAAGCTCGTGTGTGTCGTAAGGAATGCGAAAGGTACTGTAGAAGCCACTAAGACGACCAGACCTATACGTGCAAGCCATTTACCACCGAATCTATCAAATAAATAACCTGTTATAGGATTCATAGCTCCCATAATAATAGCGCCTGGTAATAACACTAAACCAGATTCTAGAGCGGAAAAATGTAACATATTTTGCATATATAACGGCAAAATAATATTTGTAGCGATTAATACGCCAAATACAAACATACTTAGTACTGTACCTAATGTATAAATGCCATAACTAAATACTCTAAATTCAAGCATTGGTTCTTTAAGTTTTAATTGACGACGAATAAATATCACTAGTGAAATTATTCCGATTACGAGTGGGGCGATAAAACTAATACTTGCCCATCCTGCTTCTCCAACAGTACTAAAACTGTATAAGAGGCCGCCAAAACCTAATGTGGATAGGATGACTGAAGTGATATCTAGTTTTGGATTTGTTGTCTCTGTAACGTTTTTCAAAAGGAAAAATGATGTGATGATAATAACGATGGCTATAGGAAGTACAACGTAGAAGACACTTCTCCATGATAGATGTTCTACTAAAACACCTGATAAGGTTGGTCCAATCGCTGGGGCAAAAGCTATGACTAATCCAAATAGTCCCATTGCTGTCCCGCGTTTTTCTACTGGAAATAGTAAGAATAAGATTGTCTGCATAAGTGGCATCATAATACCAGCGCCTGCAGCTTGTAATACACGTCCAATTAATAATGTTGAGAACTCAGGTCCCACAGCACAAAGTAATGTACCTATGGCGAATATACCCATTGCGGTTAAAAATAACTGTCTCGAGGTGAAGCGTTGAATTAAAAATGCAGTAACTGGGATCATTATTCCGTTAACTAACATGAAAATAGATTGTAACCATTGTACTGTACTTTCTGATACTTGAAGATCTTTCATAATTGGTGGTAACGCTGTACCAAGCAATGTTTGGTTCAAGATCGTAATAAAGGCCCCTGATAACAGTACGATAAACAAGGGAACTCTTTTTTCTACATGAAATGTTCCGTTTTCGGTCAATAGACTCACTTCTTTCATAACAAATTACACATTAAGACATTGTACCATTTAGACAAGAAATAAAAAAGTTTTCTGTTTGTGAATTTTAATATTTATATATTGAAATTCAATGATTTAATATTTAAAATACTAAAAAACGATTGATATTTAAATTTTCTGAAACTTATTTTTTAAGTTTATATAATGTTATCTTAGCAGATTTGTAGGTGCATAGAGATATGAATAAACTCTTTGTTTCACCTTTATATTTAGAGTTCAATGATAAATTTTTAAAGTAATCCTTATATATACATTAGTAATTAAGAAAAGATAATATACTTTAAATGTTATTAATAAAATAGGAAATGCTGTGAAGTCAAAATCATATCTTTTTACACATGAAAAGTTTAAAATTATCATGAAAATGCGTTGTAATATTTTGAAAAATTAAACTGAAATATCTTTGTGTAATATAAGTACATCGAGAAAAAACAGAATCAAAGATATATGATTTAAGGAGCGTAAGAAATGGATAAAAAAGATTTGATTGCACCAGAACAATATAATATTGTTAGCGAAATCGAAAAATTTGCAGTAGATCCAACGAAGAAAGCTGTCATTTTTGAAGATGAAGCAGGTGACAAAAAAGAAGTGACATATGAATCCCTTATAAAAAATGCAAATAAAGTAGGGAATATGTTTTTAAATCATGGCTTAAAAAAAGGCGACAAGGTACTCATAATGATGCCGCGTTGCATCGAAACTTATGAAATCTATCTTGCGGCATTAAAATTAGGTATTATAGTTATTCCTAGTTCTGAAATGTTACGTACTAAAGATTTACAATATAGAATTACACATGGTGAAGTCAAAGCTATTGTTGTCACAGCAGATGGTATTAACGAATTTAAAGCAGTCAAAGAATATGATGCTTTAACGAAGTTTATCGTTGGTGGTAAGGAAGAGCAGTGGTTCACAGTAGAAGATGAAATGGCTACAACAACAGATCAATTAGATATTGTTGAAACATCGCGTGATGACATAGCACTGCTTTCATATACATCTGGTACAACAGGCAATCCTAAAGCTGTTGTACATTCGCATGGTTGGGGCTATGCCCACATGCAAATGGCACCAAAACATTGGTTGAGTATTGAAGCAGATGATCTTGTATGGGCGACAGCTGCCCCAGGTTGGCAAAAATGGGTGTGGAGCCCATTCTTATCAATAATGGGCTCAGGCGCTACTGCATTTGTATATAATGGTAAGTTCAATGCTGAGAAATATTTAGAATTACTACAAGCATACAAAATAAATGTGCTGTGTTGTACACCTACTGAATATCGTTTAATGGCAAAGTTACCTAATTTAACTGATTACAACTTAAAACATTTGCATAGTGCGGTTTCTGCAGGGGAACCTCTCAATAAAGAAGTTGTTGAAAAGTTCCAAGATAACTTTGACCTTACAGTTAGAGACGGTTACGGACAAACTGAAAGTACGTTATTAATTGGGTTCTTAAAAGATACAGAAAGTCGTCCGGGTTCAATGGGTAAAGCAATACCAGGCAGTCATGTGACAGTGATTGATGATAATGGTGATTTTGCTAAAACTGGTGAAGTAGGTAATATTGCAGTACCAGTAGATTTACCTGCACTATTTAAAGGGTATTATAAAGATTCTGAACGTACAGAAGAACCTAAAATAGGTGAATATTTTACTACGGGTGACTTAGCAAAGTTAGATAAAGATGGATACTTTTGGTTTGAAGGACGTAAAGATGATATTATCATCAGTTCAGGATACACCATTGGGCCATTTGAAGTCGAAGACTCGCTTACTAAACACAATTATGTTAAAGAATGTGCTGTAGTTGCTAGTCCACATGAAATCAGAGGGAACATTGTTAAGGCATTCGTCATTCTTCAAGATGATGTTGCAGCTGATGAAACAACGGTTAAGACACTGCAAAATTATGTGAAACAAGACGTCGCTCCGTATAAATATCCAAGAGCAATTGAATTTGTGGAAGACCTTCCGAAGACAAACTCTGGGAAAATTAGACGTATTGAGTTAAGAGAAGCGGAAAAAAGAAAAAATCATAAGTGATATGAAATCATCAACGTAAGCAAGATGAAGTTGATACTAATAGAACGAAATAAAGCCTGAGATGTAATGCTATTTTACATCTCAGGCTTTTATTATTGTCTAATATGCTAAGTCTTTATATTGATACAAACCGATAATGTAAAAACGAGGAAGTGAGATTAAATTTCATGGATATTATTTATATTTATGAAATTTTTAATATCTAATTATTAAAAAAAAGTTTAGGTAAGCCTAAAGTATGATTGTGTGTAAATAACAAGTATGTTTAACTGGAATTTAGATGCTTAGAGGGGGTAAACAACATGAAAAAATTCATAAAATATTTGAAAGAAAGGAGTAGAAATTTAGATTTAAGTTTAATTATGTGCTATGCATTGCTCGGTATTATTGGCGTTGTCATGGTCTATAGCGCGAGTATGGTTTCTGCTTCTAAAGGCACATTAACCAATGGAGTACCCATCGCAGCAAACTACTTTATGAAAAGACAATTTTTATTCTTTATGATGGGATTTATTATTATTTTATTTATTAGTATGTTGCTTAACATTAACGTGTTAAAAAAAGTGAGCGTCCAGAAATTCATAGTGCTAGCCACATTAGCTTTATTAGTGTTAACGCTTTTGGTTGGTAAAGAAGTCAATGGCTCAAAAAACTGGATTAATTTAGGTATATTTAGTTTACAGTCCTCAGAATTTTTAAAATTAACTTCTATATTTTATCTCTCTTACATTATTGATAGGTGGCTTTCTATTAAAAGAGACTATAAATTGAAAAATTTGATTCCTCCATTAGGTGTTTTGGGCATAGGGTTACTACTGGTGTTAATGCAAGGTGATTTAGGTGGAACTTTACTTACAGTTGCCATTATTGCATCGATGTTAATGTATTCTGATATTAAAAATAAAATAAAGGTGCAAATATTCACTATAACTTCTGTTCCAACAGTTTTATACATACTTTATACACTAATTTTTGATGCTAAAAATCTATATAGAATGAAACGTATCAAAGTAGTGTTAGATCCATTTAAATATGAAAATGGTGACGGATACCAATTAACCAATGCTTTGACATCTATTAGCAACGGTGGATTGTTTGGTCGGGGTTTAGGAAATGGTATTTCAAAATTAGGATATTTGCCTGAGCCACATACTGATTTTATTTTTACCGTTATTTCTGAAGAAACTGGATTGGTTGGAGTACTATTTATTTTAATGATTTATGTTTTTATATTATTCAAAGGTCTTACTTATGCAAATAAGACGAACAATCATTTTTATAAATTGATTTGTATAGGTGTTGTAAGTTATTTATTTATGCAAGTATTTATAAATTTAGCTGGGATTTCTGGCATGATTCCACTAACCGGAGTAACTTTACCGATGCTGAGTTACGGGGGGTCTTCTATAATGAGTATTAGTATTGCATTAGGAGCTATGATAGCAGTTATAAGAAATATAAAAAGAGAAAGTATTGCAAAATGAATAAAGCGATAGTACCACGATGATGAAATATATAAATAGAGAGAAGGAAACTCGATGAAATTATCGAAGAAAGGTAAAGTCGTTTTGGCTTTATTAATAGTTGTAATAGTTATATGTGCATTTTTAACATATAAAATATTGCATTTTAATAATGCTATTCATGATTCAAGTGACAATAGCAAAGCATTAAAGCAAGTCCAGAAAAAAATTAAGAATAAGGACCCTATTTCAATAGCGATATTTGGGGTTGATTCTGATGTTAAAAGAGCCAAAGTAAATATGGGACAAAGAACGGATACATTGCTTATCGCTGCAGTGAATCCTAAAAATAAAAAAACAAAATTAATTAGTATACCTAGAGATACAAATAGTAAGATTACTGGGTATGGAGACCGTGAAAAAATCGCGCATGCATATGCTTATGGTGGCCCTAAAACAGCGATAGACACAATTGAAAATAATTTTGATGTACCAATAGACGCTTATGTCACTGTTGATATGGATGGTTTTGAAAAGGTCATAGATATCTTAGATGGTGTAAATGTTAAAAGTAATGCAACATTCGAATATAATGGATCTAAGTTTCAAAAAGGTGACTCATTACATCTTAACGGCAAAGCTGCATTAGATTATGTTAGAAGTCGTAAAGAAGAAGGTGCTGGAGGCGATGAAGGTAGGACCGCGCGTCAAAGACAAGTTATCGCTGCAGTCTCTCAGTCTTTGAGTGACTCGAAAAGTCTCATAAAATTAAACAAAATACTTAAAGTAAGTGAAAACAATGTTAAAACAAACTTTAATGTGGCTGATTTAAAATCGCTGTATAGTCAATATAAAGGCGCGACTCAAACGATAGATAAAATTTCTATAAATGGTGAAAATGAAGTGGAAGATGATGGTGTTTGGTATTTTGAACCAGATATAAATGATAAACAGCAAAAAATGAAAGCATATAAGGATAATTTAAAATAGGAGGTTTATGAGGAGTTGTATCTAATCCAAATTTCTTGATTATCTGAATATAAAGACACAAGTCATGACTTGTGTCTTTGTTTATCCTTTTTTGCTTTTTCTTAAATTTAAAACATTTACTACATCTTTAATATAGGAGCCCTTTAAATGATAGCTCCATCTATAAATAGCATAACTTGCTAAAATACAAATGATGGGAAGGACAATCATAATAAAACGTAGTCCATTTTTTGTAAGATCACTTTGCTGACCCCCAGGCTCATAACCGAATATGGTTAGACTCCATCCAGTGACTAACCCAGAGACGGCCATAGCTGTTTTCATTAAGAATGTTTGAGTTGAAGTAATGACGCTTTCGTTTCTTTGTCCGAACTTTAATTCACTGTAGTCTATAACATCCGCAATTGAAACAGTAATAATTCCCATAATCAAACCAGAACCTATTTTAATGAATATTGTACCTAGCACTACTGGTAATATAGCTTTAGGGGCAGTATAACTGGCAATAAGCAAGATGATTAATCCAAAAATAAGACTGCTTGTCGCCAGAGGAAAGACCCGTTCTCTTGTAAGTAGTTTTGATACTTTAGGAAATAAGAAGAGTGCAATGATTTCCATGAATCCCATACCATTGTAAAGCGCAAATAAAAACTTTGATTCAGCCACATAGCTGAAATAATAAATAAGTACATTGCCGATAAATTGTGTGCTTAAGAAAAAAGTTACAATAATACCGATATAAGCCAGTAGTTCTTTATTCGTAAATAAGATTCTCCATATATCTTTGAACCTAAGTGTAATACCACTTTCAATATTAGTAGGTGCTTCTTTGACGTTTTTAACAGTAATACCAATTGTTAAATTGAAAAATAATATGATAATAATAGTTAAAATAAAAAATCCAACTGACTGATTTCCATTACCGAACCATTTATCTAGGTAAATAACAGCAGATAACCCAATAGATCCAAGAATCAGGTTTGCTAAACTTGCAAAGATACGTGGTATGACTGACACTTCTTCACGTTCGGTAGGATTGTTTGTGAGGTTTGGTAGCCAAGACCAGTAAGGCACATCCATCATGGTATACGTCATGCCCCACAAAATATACATAATCGAAATAAATACATATAAAGTCGTGCCAGTTAAGTCAAAGTTAGTAAATAAAATAAGTGTGATTACTGAGTTTATCAGTGTTCCAATAATTAACCATGGTCTGAATTTTCCCCATTTTGTTTTGGTCTTATCTACTATCATCCCCATAATAGGGTCGTTAATGGCGTCCCAAATACGAGCAACAAAATACAAAGTACCAACAAAACTTGCTGCAATGCCTAATATATCAGTGAGATAATACATGAGATAAATTCCGATTAAGTTAACCACTAGATCTTTACCAAATGCACCAAAGCCAAATGAATATTTTTCTTTCTGTGTTAATTGTTTTTGCAATGCTATCACCTCTTGAGTCATTCCAACCAATATTGTAAGTGTTTATATTTGATGGCACGATGCCCTTATCTAAATTGGTCTAGACTTAATTAAACTATCAATTTTGAACACAGTATTTTTATTCATTGATGTATATTGGCGAACGATTTAATTTAATGTTTATAGTAATCATCGCATTTTCGCCTTCTATCATTTGATAGCGTCAATCTGGTTATTGCACATCTGAAGGGGATAATTATTTATATTTTGGTAACCAATCCCCATGTGCTTCTATTAAATCATCGCATAATGAGATGATGTCGTTGATAGATAATTCAGAGGCGGTGTGTGGATCTAGTAATGCTGCTTGATAGATTTTGTCTTTTTGTAATGTTAAAGCAGCTTCAATCGTCAATAATTGTGTATTTATATTGGTCCTATTAAGGGCAGCAAGTTGTTCAGGAAGGTTACCTATATAAGTTGGTGAGATGCCACTTGCATCAACTAAACAAGGCACTTCAACGACGGCGTTTTCAGGTAGATTACTAATTAAACCACCTGTATTCAAGACATTTCCACCAATTTTAAAGGGTTTATTGGTTTCCATAGCTTCAATAATATATGAACCGTATTCATGTGAACGTTCATGTGTGAGATGCTTATCATTAACAATATCATCACGCATTTGTTTCCAATCCTCAATTTGCTTTACGCAACGACGTGGGTATTCATCTAAAGGAATATTGAAATTTTCAATGAGTTCAGGATAGTTACTTTTAATAAAATAAGGATGATATTCTGCATTGTGTTCAGATGATTCAGTAACGTAGTAGCCAAATTTATCCATCAACTCAAAACGTACCATATCATCATGTGTAGTTTGTTGTTTTGCTTTCGCACGCTTTTTAATCTCAGGATAGAGATCCATACCGTCTCGCTTGATTTCAAGCAACCATGCCATGTGATTGATACCTGCAATTTTCCATTGAATATGATCAGTAGGCATTTCTAATGATTCAAGTAGGTCATGTGCACAGACTTGAACACTATGACATAAACCAACAGTCCTAATACCTTCTTGTAGCATGATGTTTGTTAATACCGCCATGGGATTAGTGTAATTTAAAAACCAAGCATCTGGACAAACCGCTTTGATGTCACGAGCAAAATCTTGTATGACAGGAATTGTTCTAAGGTTACGGAAGATACCCCCGATGCCCAATGTATCAGCAATCGTTTGGCGTAAATGATATTGTTTAGGAACTTCAAAATCTATAATTGTAGAAGGATCATAACCTCCAACTTGGACTGCATTTATGACATATTTTGCTCCTCTCAAAGCTTCTTTACGATTGTGGTAAGCTTTGATTCTAACAGTTGAGTTAAGATTTTCTTTTAGATTATTTAACATGCGTTCTGAGTCTTTTAAACGTTCGTCATCTATATCAAATAAAGCAAATTCAAAATCTTGTAAAGATGCTACAGTCATGCAATCTCCTAAAACATTTTTTGCGAATACTGTACTGCCAGCACCTAGAAATGTAATTTTATTCATATAAACCCCTCCTAAAATTAAATGAATGATTGTTATAAATGAAAATGATTTTTTATTTGAAAATTCAGATAAATGAATCTGCACCTTTTCAAACGGCTATAGCTTATCTATAGGTTAGTGGCTTTATAAGTAACATTCAATCGTAAATAAATTAAAAAAGGGTAATATATTGCTGTCTATCAGTCGATAAATATTTTATTTACTGACATAATTGTTTTCTCTTTGCGATAACGATTTGGTGAGACGCCAACAATTTTTTTGAAAACTTTACTAAAATAATTGCTTGAAGTATATCCAACTTCACGAGAAATACATTCGATATTTTTCTCATTAGATGATAATAAAAGCAGTGCCTGTTTTATTCTAGTTTTTGTTAAGTAATGAATAGGTGTTTCTTTCACTATGATTCCAAATTGGCGAGTGAAATGGTATTTCGATAAGTCAGAGGCCTTTACAATATCATCTAATGAAATATCTTCGTGATAATATTTTTCGATAAATTGTATTGCTTTGACGATTGGAAGAGGAAAGTCATTGGCTTGTTGATGACCATACTCCACATGTTCTAAGCATTTCATAATAAATGTATAGGCACAGGACGAAGCTTCATAGCCATGATTGATACCGAAGGTCTCTAATTTTTCCAAAGTATCTATGATATGTTTGATTGGTTCAGAATGTATAGATAATTTTAATATTTGACCATAGGTATCCATGATACGATGGAATAATTCAGCAGCTACTTTGCCATATATTGTAAAATACAAAAACTCCCATTCATTTGAATCTTTGGGTAAATAGTAGCAATGGTTACTTGGCACATGTACTAAAAATGCATCTTCAGGTTCTAAATTGAATGTTTCGTGTTCGATTTGAATAGATCCTTTACCTTTTAATGTGTATTGAAAAATGTATATATCTTTTTCACCACGTTTGCAACCATGCCAACAATAATCATGTGTTTTTCTCAACTCGTAACCTACGGCGTTTAATCCAGCGACCTTGTCTTGATAATCTCCTTTGAATCTAAAGCCATATGAGTTGTGTTTTATTAATTTTCCCAACTTAGTATACCTCCAATGTTTATTGCTAATATTATCATGATTTATGGTTTGAATAATAAGGAATTAGAAAGGGTTTCTAAATTTATAGTAAATCATTGCAATCATTATAATTTTTTACTCAAAGAGTATCTATAGTCGTAGCGAATGGTGTGTGCTAAAATTCGAGATAACGTAAAATGATATTACATAATTTAAATAGATTGAAGATATTGGAGGCAGTTTTATGTGCACAGGATTTTCTATATTATCTCCGCAGAAAGTTAATTATTTAGCGAGGACAATGGATTTTGATTTTGAATTTAATGGGATTCCTATTGCTGTTCCTTCCCATTATCATTGGGAATTTGATATCGCAGGAATCCATCAAATGCAATATGGCTTTATAGGTACAGGTGTAATGGTAGGTAAGTATCGTTTTGGTGATGGGGTGAATGAACATGGTTTAGCAGTATCAAATCATTACTTTACTGGTGAGGCGAGTTATGCTGAAGAACTGCGTAAAGATTATTTTAATATGGCTCCAGAGGAATTTATATTATGGGTGTTGGGTTTCAATGATTCTATAGCCATGTTGAAAGAAAAAGTCGATCAAGTCAATATTGTGGCGTTGGAAAATAAAGCATTAGGTAAGGTGCCACCGTTGCACTTTATTATCACTGATGAAACTGGAGCGACGATTTCAATTGAACCTCATCATGGATTACTTGTAGTCAAAGATAATCCAGTGCATGTACTAACTAATAATCCCAAATTAGAATGGCATTTAGAAAATTTAAGAAATCATGTACATTTATCACCAGTAAGTGGACAACAAAAGCAATTTGGCGAAAAAGTATTCAGTACGCTTGGTGTAGAAGGGGGCACACATGGTTTACCTGGTGGTTTCACTTCGGAAGAACGTTTTGTAAGAGCGGCCTATTTACGTCATCATTTAGAATTAGATACAGAGCAGGAATTTAAAAATTTAAATAACTGCTTTAAAGTCCTCGATAATGTGAGCATACCAAGAGGCGCTGTAACAGAAAATGGCATTGCACATTATACGCAATACCAATGTGTGATGGATTGTAAACATCGTTCGTATTTCATCAAACCATATAATAGTAGTGATGTATTCCAAGTGGATTTAAATGAAGTACTATTAAATAAGAAGGAAATCACTTATTTTTCGTTAGATAAGCCATTCTCTACACAACGTTTAAATTAAGCGGAGTGTCATTTTGAAAAGGTTAAAATAATAATATAATTCACCTATAATGAAGCCAAATAAGCACTTTGGATATGTAAACTATAACGTGAATTATGTTGATTATATCAATAGTGTAAGAGGTGTATTTATGAAAAAGAAAGAAGTTAGTATGTCAGAGCTGTTCTTTGATCTTGTATTTGTATTTGTGTTTACATCTATTAATCAAACAGTAGAAGGTGTGTCTGAAAATCTAACATCCATTGAAAGTCTTGGAAAAAACTTTATGATGTTTCTAATATTTTTTGCGATATGGGTTTATAGAACATTATTGGTGAATCGCTTTTTTGAACAAAAGTGGTATCAATATTTATTTGTATTTATAGATATGTTTTTAATACTATTACTATCTAAATCAATTAATGAAAACTTTCAAGTTACATTTAAACCCTTTGTGATTATTTCAGCAGTTATCTTTTTAAGTATTTCTATTCAATATCTTATGAACTATAAACTGAATCAAACAACAGTAACATTCAAATTGGTAAAGGTTTATGTAACGGGGCCTGTGATGATGATTTTTATATCATTAGTAGCGTTATATTTACCGAAAGGTGTCAATTTTTGGATATATTTTATTGGTATCGTTATAATGGCTATTTTTCCAATATTATTCCTTAAAGTATCAAAAGATAATCCGGTATTCTTTGACCATTTTTCAGAACGTTTAAGCTTATTTATCATTTTGTTATTTGGTGAGGGCATAGTTCAGATTGTTAATAATATTCATATACAGCATATAGAAATATTAGATTTAGTATATTTTATTTTGGTCATTAGTCTATTTATGATTTACACATTACATTATAAAAAAAGCCTGAATTGTCAACATAAAGCTGCAACTGGATTTGCAAGTGCTTACCTTCACTTAGTACTTATCTTTACATTAGATTTTATATTCTTAGTGATGAATAAAGTGTTGGCAGGTCACCCACTAAGTGAAACAGAAATTTACGTTTATACAATTGCTTTTTGTGTATTTTTGTTAGCGATATTTGTAGATACTATGTTGCACAGTTCAGTCATTAAACATAAAATTCGCTACATTGGACTTATTTTCATCGCAACAATCATTGGTTTATTAATTACAAACATCTATTTAGTAACGATTATAGAAATTATTGGGATTTTGGCGCTTTGCTTAATCTTTTATACAGAAAAAAATTATGCTAAAAAGCCATCACACTAATGCGTTAAAGTGTTTATGGTAGTGATACGTCAGAAATTTTGACGTAAACAAGTTAGGCTTTGATAAGTGAAATTCTTGACAATCACGAATATTAATTATAAATTATAAACATTCAATAAAAAATATTATAGTCAGTGAGTATTGTTTTTTATGAGTTTGGAGCTTTAGCAAAGTGTTAATAGAAATATTGGCAATTTGAAAAAGTGGACGATATAACATAGAAAGTAAAAATCATACGGCTAATGATGTAAAACATAACTTTAAATATAATGCTTAAAAGTAAATATAGGGTAGCAAAGCAAAACATTTTGCATAGAAATGCGTTGTAATGAAGCCGACAATGATAATAAATCAACTATGATTTATTATGTATTGTTGGCTTTTTTTAATGAACCTAATGTTCAAATGGACTAAATACTAGTACCGACTTAAATAAATTATCATTTCTTAGACAGGAGGAAGCCAACATGCTTACATCGTTCAATGTATCCATATTATTCATCATATTTTTTATCACACTTTTAATGTCTATTATAAGTGGACTTGTTTTTTTAAATTCACGTATACCACTTTTATACGTACGTATACATATTTGGTTCATAGCACTTCCTCCACTTGTGGCATTTATTGGACTTATCTTCGCCCATAAAAATATGGCGGTCGGTATTTGGTATTCGGATGTACTCTCTTGGTTAATGTCATTCTTTGTGTTAATTATTGGTGTCATTATCCAGCGTTATTGTGTGCGTTATTTGATGGGAGATCGTAGTTATAGAAAATATTTCACTTTATTTACTTTGACTACAAGTTTTGCAGCAATTGCATGGTTAACAGGAGACTTACGCATCATGGTCATAAGTTGGGGATTAACATTAGCGTGTTTAACTATACTTATTAGTTTGACAAGTGCTTGGAAAGTGACGAAGGCAGCTGCCAAGGTTACTAGAAATTTATTCTTGTTAAGTTGGATAGCTTTATTAATTGCAGTGCTTTGGATAGCTAGCCTTACTGGAGAATGGCAGTATATAGATATCTTTACCAATACAAATTTAGGTCAAATAAATGGGTGGGAACGATTTGGCATTAATTTACTCATCATATTGGCGGTGATGATTCCAGCGGCGCAATGGCCATTTCAAAGATGGTTGATAGAATCTGTGGCTGCGCCTACGCCAGTATCAGCAATAATGCATGCAGGTATTGTAAATGCAGGTGGGATTATGCTGACACGTTTTTCACCATTATTTAATGGTGATATCGCTACGCTCATCCTACTATTTTTTGCAAGTGTTTCTGTATTGATGGGAGCAGGTATTAGTTTAGTGCATGCCGATTATAAACGTCTTTTAGTTGGATCAACGATAGGGCAAATGGGCTTCATGTTAATCCAATGTGCGTTAGGGGCGTATATACCAGCGATTATCCATCTGATTTTACATGGTTTGTTTAAAGCAACGCTCTTTTTACGTTCAGGTTCAGCAGTCCGTCACTTTAGTGTGCCGAATCGTGCTAACGAAAGAATGTCTTATCTGTGGATAATATCCGGACGTGTATTAGCATTGCTCATAGGTTTAGGTTTTTGGTTAAGTGCTCCAGAAGAAGGTTACCGTATCGTTAGTGGATTGATATTGGCTTGGTCACTATCCGTATCTTGGACACAACTCGTCGCATTTGGTGAAGGTAAATTTGGACGTATCATAGGCCTAGTACTCTTAATTGTTGTTGGTTCGGTTTATTATCTCGTGCATCATTATTTCTCAGTCGAATTGCATACAATTTCGTTCCAAAGCGTGCAACCACCGACATTTGTAATTATAGTTGTCGCAATTATCCTCTTACTCGGTAGTGTAATGAGTACTTGGGTGGCACGTCATCGTTCTTCTACTGCTTTTTCAATCATGTATCTGTGGCTTGTGCGCTTAGGTGATGCCAAACCAGAGACAGTCGAACGTCATCCCAATTATTTAAAAAAATATATTTCAAAAGGAGGACACTAAAATGGGAGAAACAAGAGAAACGACACAACAACAGGCTATGGATAGTTTTGATATTATTTCATGTGTTAGCAATGCAAGTAAGGTTATTGTGCCTTTATCGCCCATTTCGGTGTTTGCGGCACGTAGCCCTTGGTCAAAATTAGAACACAAGACATTTGACGAAGTAGCAAAAGGTTTGAAAAAAGCGCGTGATGTAGATATGTACCCAGCAGTAGCAACGATATTAGAAGCTAAAAAACAAGGTGAAATAGATGAAGATGTGTTAACAGGTCTATTTACACAATGGTTAGAAGCGACAAATATTGTCATACCTAAGGCAAAAGCAGAACAGTTTGGACGTAACGCATTAAAGTTAGAGCCTTTAATTGCGACGAAAACAGAGCGACACCAACTTGAAGCATTATCAAGTGAGTTGAGTGAAGCCTTTATAGATAATAATGAATCTGAAACTATAACCCCATTAGTAAGTAGTTATGTGTTAGATAAAGACAACAAGAAAGTCATTGATACAGTAGATTATCATATTATCAAATGGTGTAAACTCTATTTTGATGATGCCCAATCAGGTTGGACGATGCCAAATAGAGAGAGGGGATTGTTCTCGGCATGGAAACGGTTGGTTAAACATGATCCAGCATTAACGAAATCACAACGACTACGGTTAAAAAACTTGCCTAGTCATCCAGAAGCATTAATTAAAGTTGTATTATCAAAATTACAAATTAACGAAGAACAAACACAAACATATCTCGAAAACCACTTACTGTCATTACCAGGTTGGGCGGGTATGATATTGTGGGAAGAAGAAAATAATACGCATGTAGATAGTTTGTTATTATCCTATCTAGCTATTCGTTTAGGTATGGAATGGTCTTTGGTAGAGCCGTATTTACCTGTGAGTCAACCTGATACACGTTCATCGATACAAATAGAGGACTGTATCTTATCATGGTTAAGGTGGGGGGGCATTTCGCTAAAAGAATGGAGCATGCTTAACTCATATGAACAAAAGCAATATATTATGTTTGCAACGCAGTTTAATCAGCGAGAATGTCGTAAACTCTGGTTAGAAGCTTGGGAAGCAACTTATAATCATCAAATGAAAGAAATGATTGTTCCACAGCAATTAGAGCAGCAACAAAATGAACATACCCAAGTACAAATGGCATTTTGTATAGACGTGAGATCCGAACCATTTCGTCGTCAAATTGAACACGCAGGACCTTTTGAAACAATAGGTATAGCTGGATTCTTTGGTCTACCCATTGAGAAATGTGAATTGGGTAACCACCATAGTCACCCGTCACTTCCAATTATGAATCAGCCGCTTCACAAAATTAAGGAGTACACTTTAAAACGAGAGCCAACCGCATTTCAACAGCGAAAACATACACTTGAATCAGTTACTTATACATTCAAGAAAATGAAACAAAATGCATTGCCCAGTTTGTTACTACCTGAACTCAGTGGTCCTTGGCTAACGTTACAAATGTTTTCACGCAGTTTTATGCCAAAGCATGCAGGTCATTTGATGCGTAAATTCTACGCTAGATGGTTACATAAACCAGATGATACAACGTTAACGCTTAATCATAAGCACCATTATGAAGATGGATTGCCTGTGGGATTTACTGAGGAAGAAAAAGTAACATATACAAGAGATGCCTTACGATTAATGGATTTGACATCCAATTTTGCGCCTTTAGTTGTATTTTGTGGACACGGAAGTCACAGTGCAAACAACCCGTATGCTGCTGCCTTAGATTGTGGTGCTTGTGGCGGGGCAGCAAGTGGCTTTAATGCTAAAGTATTAGCACAACTATGTAACTTACCTGAGGTGAGGTATGGTTTAGCGCAAGAAGGTATTGTTATTCCGGAATCTACAGTATTTACAGCTGCAGAACATATGACTTCTGTAGATGACTTACATTGGATTTATGTACCAGAATTAAATGAAGCGGCGCAGTCGTCATTTGAGATGATAAAAGCGGCTATGCCTGCTATTAGCTATTCAGCAAACAAGAAACGCTTGGCAACGTTACCACACAATACATCATCGCGGAAGCATCCTGTAAGCGAAGTCCATAACCTAACGAATGATTGGAGTGAGGTGAGACCAGAATGGGGTCTTGCTAAAAATGCAGCATTTGTTATTGGACAACGAGAATTAACAAAAAATAGTGATTTACAAGGGCGGGTGTTTTTGCATAATTACGATTGGCAGCACGATAAAGATGGCAGTATTTTAGCTACTATTATCAGTGGACCAGCTACCGTGGCGCAGTGGATTAACTTGCAATATTATGCCTCTACAGTAGCACCACATTATTATGGTAGTGGTAGTAAAGCGACACAGACTGTAACCTCTGGTATAGGGGTAATGCAAGGTAATGCAAGTGATTTGATGACTGGCTTACCATGGCAATCGGTTATGTCGTCTGATAACAAAATGTATCATTCGCCGATTAGATTATTGGTAGTAGTGCAAGCGCCTCAGCAAATGGTTGCACAGATTTTAGAAGAGAATCAAGCGTTTCAACAAAAAGTCAAAAATGGATGGATCAGACTTGCGAGTGTAGATGAATTTGGCCAATGGCAAGATTGGTAATGACTAAGAAAAAGTAATCAAGCTAATATTAAATACATTTAAAATTAAAAAGCGCAATATTACTTCTAAATATTTAGTAAAGAAGTGTGGAGAAAAAAATATATAAATGATAATGTTATCTTTGTTGATAACACTTTTCTAACTTATGTAAAATTAAATTTGCTTCTACAGGAGATGCATACGATATGAAAACAACTAAAGGCACTTATGAGTCTGAAATCAGCAAAGCAATTACACAATGGGAAAAAGACTTCCTAGGCCGCGGATCTCTTTCTGTAAAAACAGATATATTGCGCGATATGATAATCGTAAGTTTACAAGGCGTATTAACACAAGCAGAATACAAAGTTTGTGAAACAAATGAAGGCTTATTAACAATTAAAAAAACACGTTCCAAATTAGTGGAGTCGGGTATAGAAGCGCTTAATGATATCGTACTATCCGTTACAGGTGAACAAGTTAAAAGTTTCCATACAGACTTAAGTTCACGCACAGGTGAACGTGTAATGATTTTTAAACTTTACAATGATTTAGAAAAACAATTCTCAGAAGAACATAAGTCATTATAAAATAATATCCCTCAGTTTATTGAAGTTGCTTCAATAAACTGAGGGATATTTTTACATATTAAAAACGATACAATAGTTAAGTACCATTAATTTTTGAAGCGTTAAAGATAAATGCTGTATAAAAAATGCACTTACCGATGTAAGGGTCAGTAAGTGCTTGTTACTTATAGGTATTAGGAAACGTTATGTACTAAAAAGACTAATGTTATATAAATAATAGGGTGTTAAAGAATCATAATTTTTAATTAGAGCTCTTAGTGCGTGCGTTTATTTATAATGATGAAACGTTTGAATTTAAGTGTTTGTTTATAGAACGTCATAGTATGTTGTATCAGTATTTATGTAATGCAAACGTTGAGGTATTTAATACTATGATATAAACACTATTGGATATACTATCCTAATAATTTAAGTAATAATGATACTAATGATAATAATTCCATGTTGGTTTCCCTCCTTTGGCGTTTAGAACTATATTGAAGATGTAGCTTGAAAAATGATCAAGATATTTAAAGGCATACTATCTATAGTGAATCGTATGTCACATCTCCTTTATCAGAATATTACAACTATTGAGAGGGAATGTGTTGGAAAATCCCTGGGTGTTTATATTTTATGCCAAACTGTTAATATTTTTAATTAATCAAAATATAATTTTGTATTAAAATAATTAACTAAATATACAATATAAATAAATTGATTAGAATGTTAAAAGTAACTTGTCTATCATTTAGTTTTAAGAAGTTTGTTCATAAATGATAAATAATATGATTTTGTAAACACTTGTGTTCTAGTTGTTATATATAGTAATATTACTGACTGGGTGTTAAAGAATCATAATTTTTAATTATGGTTCTTTTTCTTTTGTCTTTTTTATTTGAGGTCATATAGCATATTGTAAGAAGCGCTGTGTGAGAGAATTTATAAATTACAATAGTTTATGGTGTTGATTTTAAAATAAACACTTAAATTTGTTGCTCAATGTGCATAATTAATATAAAATAATGAACGTTTGAAATTTATAGAATCTAGTGAGATAGTTTGATAAGGATATCCTTTTATTATAGAACAATTAGAGCTAAAGTTGGATTTGTTTCATAGAAAAAATAGTTATCATAGAATAATCATGTGTCTCGTTTTAAGGAGGAAATAGAATTGAATCAAGTTAAAAGTATCTTTTATTCATTAATAGAACCTTTAATGAAGCCGGAAACATATCAAACGCTAGTTTCTAACATCGTTATGATTGTTGTATATATCATAGTTGCGTGGATAGTCTTGCGTTTTATTAATAAGGGAATAGAGCAATTCTTTAAAATTCAAAATAAGGGTAAAAAGGCAAATAAAAAACGTTCAAAAACATTAGTATCACTCATTCAAAATGTAGTATCATATGTAGTATGGTTTATAGTGTTGACAACAGTGTTAAGTAAATTTGGTATCAGTGTTGAAGGTATCATTGCAAGTGCTGGTGTTGTAGGTTTAGCTGTTGGGTTTGGTGCACAGACAGTTGTGAAGGATATCATTACAGGTTTCTTTATTATTTTTGAGAATCAATTTGACGTAGGTGATTATGTTAAAATTAATAGCGCTGGTACAACAGTGGCAGAAGGTACTGTGAAATCAATAGGTTTAAGGTCTACTCGAATTAATACAATTACAGGTGAATTAACGACATTGCCGAACGGTAGTATGGGTGAGATTACAAACTATTCGGTAACGAATGGCGAAGCTATTGTAGAAATTCCTATTTCTGTGAATGAAGATGTGGAACAAGTTGAAAGTATTTTAAACCCACACTTTGAAGCATTACGCTCTAAATACTATTTATTTATATCAAATCCACAAGTCATTGGTATTAATTCAATTACGAGAGATGAGATCATGTTGAGTATATCTGCAGAAACAATACCTGGTGAAGGTGCAGCTGGTGCAAGGATTTTAAGGAAAGAAATTTTAAAATTATTCAAATTGGAAGAAATCAAAGTGCCACAACCTATGATGGTACAATATGATCCTAACCAACAAAATAACGTATAGGGTTTCGGAGGTGTGATAGAATGACATCTAATTACGGTTTAAATGATATTGTAGAGATGAAAAAACAACATGCATGTGGTACGAATCGTTTTAAAATCATTCGCGTAGGTGCAGACATCCGGATAAAATGTGAAAATTGTCAAAGAAGTATTATGATTCCAAGACAAACATTTAATAAAAAATTAAAAAAAATATTAGTATCACATCAAGATACTGAAAATAAGGAGAATGAATAAATGGCTTTAACAGCAGGTATTGTCGGTTTACCTAACGTAGGTAAATCTACACTTTTCAATGCAATTACAAAAGCAGGTGCGCTTGCAGCAAACTACCCATTCGCAACAATTGATCCAAACGTAGGTATCGTGGAAGTACCGGATAGCAGATTGAATGTTCTAACTGAAATGGTACAACCAAAGAAAACACTCCCGACAACATTTGAGTTTACTGATATTGCAGGAATAGTAAAGGGTGCATCTAAAGGTGAAGGACTAGGAAATAAATTCTTGTCCCATATCCGTGAAGTAGATGCGATTTGTCAGGTCGTGCGTGCATTCGAAGATGACAATGTCACACATGTTTCTGGACGTGTAGATCCGATTGATGATATCGAAGTGATTAATATGGAATTAGTATTAGCCGACTTAGAATCTGTAGAAAAAAGATTACCTAAAGTTGAAAAAATGGCAAGACAAAAAGATCCAGATTCAGTTAATGAAGTGCGCATTTTAACTAGAATCAAAGAAGCATTAGAAGAAGGTCAACCTGTGAGAGGATTAGAATTTACGGAAGAAGACCAAAAATATGTAAATCAAGCACAATTATTAACATCTAAAGAAATGCTCTATATAGCTAATGTTGGAGAAGATGAAATTGGCGATGAAGATAATGAAAAAGTTAAAAAAATCCGCGAATATGCAGATGCGGAAGAATCTGAAGTTATCGTTATTAGTGCGAAAATAGAAGAAGAAATTGCTACCTTAGATGACGAAGATAGAGAAATGTTCTTAGAAGATTTAGGTATTGAAGAACCAGGGTTAGACCGTTTAATTCGTACAACATATGATTTATTAGGTTTAGCAACCTATTTCACAGCTGGCGTACAAGAAGTACGTGCGTGGACATTTATAAAAGGTATGACAGCCCCACAATGTGCTGGTATCATCCATACAGACTTTGAGAGAGGCTTTATACGTGCCGAAGTGACGAGCTATGAGGATTATGTAGCATATGATGGTGAAAATGGTGCCAAAGAAGCGGGTAAACAACGCTTGGAAGGTAAAGAGTATATTATGAAAGATGGAGACGTCGTACACTTTAGATTTAATGTTTAAACAATAAGATTAATTGAGATGATATGGTTTTATTTCTAACCTAAGTAGTATGGTTGATAAAAAAGTCCTATCCGATTTTCAAAATCGGATAGGACTTTTTTTATTTTAGAATGCATTCTTTTTATGAGTTTTAAGAAGTAAACCAGTCTGGGTTTACACCTGGCCCTGTATAATTTGCATCTACATTTTGGTCTAATTCAGGTGAATGATAGGAATCTGTATACTGCCATAATACGTGTTCGCGAGTTGGTTCATCTGGATTGTAATTTGCAATCCAAAAACCATCATAGTCGCCCACAGAATTGGAAGCATGTTGAGTCATGAAGTTTTCGTAAGAATAAAATAGGACTTTCTTATTTCCTGCTAATCCCTTCATTTCATCATACCATGCAGATGTACTTTCATCTGTAGTGCCAGATGTTACAAAATTTTGTTCAAAGTCATTAATGTAGAAGCTCGCTTTTGGAGCACGATTATATAAAGTTTGTGCCTCATAGCGCGCATCATCTGGGTTTTCATACATACTATAAGAATAGACGCCGAATTTCATATTGTATTCATCTAATAAAGCAGAGTTATGTTCTAAAGTTGCATCGACTTTTTCTGAACCATATTGAGCACGAATAATAATAAAATCATAATTGGCTTTTAGGTCTTTGACTTGATTAGCAGTTAAATCACCTTGCCATTCAGAGATATCCAGGATACGTTCGCCATTTGATGTTGCTCCTGCTTCAGGTTTGATGTTATTCGAATCACCTGTTGCTTTTTGTTTTGAAAATTTTTCAGGATGTTTCTCTATGTACTTCTGATAACCGTAACCCATGGTACCTTTTTCGCTTGTAGTATTTTCAGCAGCTTGGGCTGAGTGGAAAGTGAAAGTTGAAGCGAGAATAACACTCAATGAGACTAAACTTTTTTTAATTGTAGAAACCATAATTTACTCCTTTGATATGTTTGATATTATGCGAATGTGGCTAATGACGAAATAAAGAAAAATATAAAAACTGAACATAGTTGATATGCTATTAGAATTAAAGTGATTTAGCAACCTTGCCTTGAAAGGTATTAAATTTTTATTTAATTTAAATGGTGTAAAAAATAAATAAAAATACATTCTCTACTATTATAGAAGTATAAGTGTATTCATAGTTCTAAATTTAAGTTTGTAAAAGGAAAGATATTTTGGCTTACAAGTTATAATGTTTCATATGAAACATTATAAAATATTTGTTTTTTGGTGTGTCGATAATCATTGTAAAATGTAATACCCTATGCTATAATTCTTGATTGTGAGTAATGAAAATTATTCCTTGCTTGTCGCAATTGATGACGAGCCGCATAGACCACAAGGAGGTGCAATTATAAAATGAGAACATATGAAGTTATGTACATCGTTCGTCCGAACATTGAGGAAGATGCTAAAAAAGCTGTTGTTGAACGTTTCAACGGAATTTTAGGTACTAATGGTTCAGAGGTATTAGAAGCTAAAGATTGGGGCAAACGCCGTTTAGCTTATGAAATTAATGATTTCAGCGAAGGTTACTACAATATCGTACGTATCCAAACTGAAGACAATGAAGCTACTGACGAATTCCAACGTTTAGCTAAAATTTCAGACGATATCATCCGTTACATCGTAATTCGTGAAGACGAAGATAAGACTAGAAAATAATAATTGGGGGTCGTTTAAATGATAAATAGAGTTGTTTTAGTTGGTCGTTTAACGAAAGATCCAGAATATAGAACAACACCCTCAGGCGTGAGTGTTGCGACTTTTACCTTAGCGGTAAACCGTACGTTTACAAATGCGCAAGGGGAACGCGAAGCAGATTTCATAAACTGTGTTGTTTTTAGAAAACAAGCAGATAATGTAAATAACTACTTATCAAAAGGTAGTTTGGCTGGCGTTGACGGTCGCATTCAATCACGTAGCTATGAAAACCAAGAAGGACGTCGTATTTTTGTAACAGAAGTTGTTTGTGATAGCGTTCAATTCCTTGAACCTAAAAATCAAAACCAACGCCATGCTCAAGAAGGGAATAACAATTCTCAAGATTATGGACAAAGTTTTGGTGGTCAACAATCAGGTCAAAATACGTCATCTTATCAAAACAACAACAATAATTCATCGAATAATAATGCTCAATCAAACAATCCATTTGCTAATGCAAACGGACCGATTGATATTAGCGATGATGACTTACCATTCTAAATTTACAAACATTGTGTGAATGTTACTGTAAATGTAAAAGATTTAATTTAATATGTGTGATTGTATTATATATGTGTGTGTGAATGTGTGAAATATAATACGATAAAAAGTACATCTTCAATTTATTGAAGATGTACTTTTTTAATACTATAACTATATGATAAAAGATTTTATATAGTTATAGGGAAGAGAAAAAATATGAAATTAATTATCTAAAAATTCAGTTTTATTTATATAGAATTTTGCGTAATTCAAACGTGTATTATTTCTTTACTTGCGAATAAAATTTAATTCTTATATTTATTTTATAATAATCGATAATTTACATATTTTTAACATTGTTAAAATTTTATTAACAATGTTTGATAAATTGATAAATGGGAATTTATTTTACTATATGCAAAATATAATACGTATAATATGATTGAATTATACTTTAAATAATATTATTATAAGTTATGTACTGTATATCGATAGGAGGTTCGCTTTAATTGATAAAAACAAAATTATTATCTTATGCACAAAAAGAAATATTACAAATCGAACAATTTTATGAAAACACAAGTATTAACAATATAGCTGGTGTGGTTCATGTAGAAAATGGATTAGGATACGAAAAAATAAACGAATCCTTCAATAAAGTGATAGAACAACATGACACACTTAGAATTAGAATTACCAAAGAAGATGGGGATTACAAGCAATATTTAGTAGATTATGAACATCAAGATTTTGAATTTGTAGATTTTTATCAAGATGAAGTTGGCTATGAAAAATGGGTTAAAGAAACTGCGAGTATGAATATCTTTGCCTTGGATGAAGATCTGTATAGGGTCATTATAGCGAAATGCCCAGATGGTCATTTAGGTATATTCTTGTTACAACACCATTTGATTAGTGATGCGTGGGGTGTAACAATCATTGTAGATAACCTCGTTAAAAAATTAGTTGATAAAGAAGATGAGGAGACAGAAAGCGCGACTTACTTTGAAGCAATTGCTTCAGAGAATGATTACGAAACTTCAAAAAGATTTACAAAAGATAAAGAATTCTGGTTAGAAAAATTAGAAAATTTCGAAGATAACATCCTTTTTGAAAAGACAACATTAGATAGTGCAGTAGGCAAAAGAATCAGTATTCACTTGCTTGATAAAGATACAGATAATATTAAGCGCTTTTGTGAAGAAAATGAAGTAAGTATAAGTAACCTGTTTTCGGCGATAATGCATGTTATTAAACATAAAAAAACGCTTTCTAAGACTAATTCAGTTGGATTGCTCATACATAATAGGAATAATCGAAAAGAAAAAACGTCAACAGGTATATTTTCAAGAGTTTTACCAATGATTGTAGAAATGGATAAAAATTTATCTATTAAATCTTATTTGAACAAAATAAAATTAGAAAGTCTTAACGTACTGAAGCACAGAAAATACCCTTATGACTACATTGTAGAAAATAGTGGAAATAAAAAGGGATTAGTAGATTGTTTCGTGTCCTTCCAGAACGCACAATATGATTCAGAATTTATGAATGATGGCTTTACAGACGAATGGTTAGATAATGGAACAAACAACGCGCCATTGAGTGTGAATATTAGTAATAGAAGTAGTAAAAATGGTTTAGACATTGATTATGACTATCAAATTGATGTATTGGATGAAGCAGGCGTTTATCAATTACACGAGACTATCTTAAATGTATTAAATAGTATGATTGAAGACCCTGAACGAAAAATTAAAGATATTGAAATTGTTTCTGGAGAAGAAAGAGAAATCATTTTAAATGACTTTAATAATACAGATTTAGCGTTGAATAATACACAATCATTCATTGAACGATTTGAAGAACAAGTATCTAAATATCCGAACAAAACAGCTATTAAGTACGAAGGGGAAAGTCTGACTTATAAAGCATTAAATGCTAAGGTCAATCAAATGGCGTATCGTTTACGTTCTGAAGGTGTGAAGGCTGATTCTCTTGTCGCTATTATGGCTAATCGTAGTTTAGAAATGTTAGTCGGCATCTATGGGATTATTAAAGCGGGTGGTGCATATGTACCAATCGACCCAAACTATCCAGCAGATCGTATCAACTATATCTTAGAAGATAGTCAACCAACAGTGCTATTAACAGATAATGCACTTCAAGAAGAGATTGTATACGATAAAAAAGTAATTGATATTTCAGATAATGAAACAATAGCATCATTACCTTCTGACAATTTAGAACACATTACAGATGTATCGAATTTAATGTATGTCATTTATACGTCAGGTACAACAGGTAAACCTAAAGGGGTTCTTGTTTCAGGTGAAAGCCTTATGAACCGCTTAAATTGGTTGATAGATAAATATGATATTGGTAATGAAGATGTTGTATTCTTTAAAACACCATTTACGTTTGATGTATCTGTATGGGAAGTATTTGGTTTCGGAATGATTGGTGCCCAAGCAGTATTGTTACCATCAGGCGAAGAAGGAAATCCGGAAAAAATTACTTCAGTTATACAAAACTATGCGCCAACGATGGTCCATTTTGTACCTTCTATGTTTAATGTGTTTATCAATTTCATTAAATCCACAAATCAAACACAGATGATTTCAAGTTTAAGATATGTCTTAGCAAGTGGTGAGGCATTAAAACCAACTATCGTAAACCAATTTAATGAGCTTATCGGTAGTAAAAATGATACACAATTAATTAATTTATATGGTCCAACGGAAGCGACAATCGATGTGACAAGCTTTGATTTTGATAGCAATGTTAAATATGATGTCGTGCCAATCGGAAAACCGATTGCAAATACGCAAGCATATATTTTGAACGAAGATAATAATTTAATGGGAATCGGTGTCCCAGGAGAATTATGTATCGGCGGTATTAATGTCACAAGAGGTTATCTCAATCGTCCAGAGTTAACACAAGAAAAGTTCGTTGATAATCCATTTGGAGAAGGCAAAATATACCGCACAGGTGATTTGGCTCAATGGAATGAAGACGGGAACATTTCTTATCTAGGACGTATAGATGAGCAAGTGAAAATACGTGGTTACCGTATCGAATTAGGCGAAATCGAGAGCGTGCTCCGTAAAAATGATGCTATTTTAAACGTAGCAGTTGTTGCGAAACCTATTATCGATGACGAGTTATCTATTTGTACTTACATTGTTTCAAATCAAGACATAGATTTTGAATCATTAAAAGCTGATTTGAGTCAACAATTGCCAGAATATATGGTTCCAAGTTATATGATGCAAGTAGATGAATTACCTGTATCTTCAAGTGGTAAATTGAATAAAAAAGCCTTACCAGAAATCAAAGTAGGTAACTTAGAATATGTTGCACCTAGAAACGATATGGAAACAATGATTGTTGAAATATTTAGTACTGTATTGAATGTAGAGCGTGTGAGTATTTTTGATAATTTCTTTGAAATTGGTGGTCATTCACTGAAAGCTATTAGTGTGATAAATGAAATTGAAAGTAAGACTTCAAAACGTTTACCACTTAAGAAGATTTTTGATAATCCAACAGCAGCACTTCTTACAAAAGTAATCGATAATGAAGTGAGCGATGCTATCGAACGTCGCATTCCTTTAGCAGAAACTAAACCATATTATTTAACTTCTTCACCTCAAAAACGCTTGTATGTGTTAAATGAAATGGTGGAGGGTCAAACTGCTTATAACATGGCGAGTATGTTAGAAATTCGCGGTGATGTTGATGTAGACCGTGTTAGAAGCACTTTCCAAGCATTAGTGAACCGTCATGAAGCATTGAGAACACACTTTGATACTGTAGATGGGGAACCAGTTCAAATTATTGATGAAGAAGGTAGCATTCATATCGACTATGAAGAAGCCCAAACAGATGATTATGATTCACTATTAAGTGATTTTGTTGAACCATTTGATTTAGCGCATGCGCCTTTATTAAGAGTCAAAGTAGTGAAGTGTGCTGAAAAACAATATATCTTATTATTTGATATGCATCATATTATCTCTGATGGTTTTTCAATTAATCTAATTATTAAAGAATTTACAGCATTGTATAAAGGTCGTGCATTAGAGGAATTAAAAGTACAATATAAAGATTATAGTGAGTGGATGCGTTCTCGTGATTTAAATGAACAACGTGAATTCTGGGTATCTCAATTTGAAGAAGAAGCGCCAGTATTAGACTTACCATACGATTATGCTAGACCAAACCAACAAAGCTTTACAGGTAGAACAGTTAGCATGGAAATGCCTGAAAAAACAAGAAATGCAATTAACCAATTATCGCAAGCGACAGGTAGTACAGATTACATGATATTACTATCTTCATTTATGGTATTATTGCACAAATATAGTCGACAAGAAGATATTGTTGTTGGTAGTCCGATTTCTGGAAGAACACATAAAGATACAGAAAACATGTTAGGTATGTTTGTAAACACACTAGCAATGCGTTCTAATCCAGAGCGTAACAAATCGTTTAACCAATTGCTTTCTGAAGTTAAAGATACATCTTTGAGAGCATTTGATAATCAAGAATATCCATTAGAGGCGCTTGTGGATGAAATCGTAGAGAAACGTGACTTAACACGTAATCCATTATTTGATGTGTTATTCACATTCCAAAATAATGAAAATGAAAGTTTCCAAATCGATGATTGGTCAACAGAACAAAAAGAAGCATCATTTACAAATGCTAAATTTGATTTAAGTATGACGATTCACGATAACGATGGATACAAAATTGCTTTAGAGTATGCGCAAGAACTATTTGATCAAGATACAATCGAGCGTATGTTAACGCACTTTATGGAACTTCTTTCAAACATAGCAGAAGAACCAGAGTTGAAAATTAGTGATATTGAAATGGTGACTCAAGATGAAAAAGATGTCATATTTAATGACTTTAATAATACGACAGTGCCATTTAATAACACGCAAACATTTGTAGAACGTTTTGAAAATCAAGTAGCTAAAACGCCAGAGAAAACAGCCATCACATATGAAGGTGAAAGTCTAAGTTATCAAGCATTAAATGATCGTGCGAATCAACTAGCGCATCAATTACGCAATGAAGGCGTAAAAGCAGATTCTCTTGTTGCCTTGATGACAAATCGTCGATTAGAAATGATGATTGGTATATACGGTATCCTTAAAGCCGGTGGTGCGTATGTTCCAGTAGATCCAAATTATCCAAAAGATCGCATCAACTATATTTTAGAAGATAGTCAAGCAACGGTATTACTCACTGATAGAACACCAGACAGTGATATCGCTTATGATAATACAGTGATTGATTTAACTAAGAACCAAACGCTGAAAACATTACCAACAAATAATTTAGAACACATTACAGATGTCTCTAACTTAATGTATGTCATCTATACATCTGGTACAACAGGACGACCTAAGGGAGTGCTTGTTGCTGGTGAAAGTGTAATGAATAGATTGAACTGGGTGTACGATAAATATAATATCGATAGCGATGATATTATTTGCTTCAAAACACCATTTACATTTGATGTATCAGTGTGGGAAATTTTCGGATTTGCAATGGTTGGTGCACAAGCTGTGTTATTACCATCAGGTGAAGAAGGTAATCCAGAACAAATCACTTCTCTAATCCAAACATCTGAAGCAACAATGGTTCACTTTGTGCCATCTATGTTTAATGTATTTATCAACTACATTAAGGCGACAAAACAAGCGCACTTGGTTTCTAGCTTAAGATACGTTTTAGCTAGTGGTGAAGCACTAAAACCAGAATTAGTAAATCAATTTAATGAATATATTGGTGGTAAAAATAATACACAACTGATTAATTTATATGGTCCTACAGAAACAACTATTGATGTAACTAGTTTTGAAACGGACAGTGATGTCCACTATAGAGCAATACCAATTGGTAAACCAATTGCGAATACACAAGCCTATATTTTAGACGAAGATAACCATGTAATGGGTATTGGTGTTTCTGGAGAGCTTGTGATTGGTGGGGTAAACGTTTCAAATGGTTACTTAAACCGTCCAGAATTAACTCAAGAAAAATTCATCGACAATCCATTTGGTGAAGGCAGATTGTATCGCACTGGAGATTTAGCTCGTTGGAATGCTGACGGTAATATTTCTTATTCTGGTCGTATTGATGAACAAGTTAAAATTCGTGGCTACCGTATCGAATTAGGTGAAATTGAAAGTGTATTACGTCAAAACAATGCCGTTTTAGATGTAGCAGTCATTACGAAACCTATGGTTGATGACGAATTAGCGATTTGCGTTTATATTGTGTCAGATCAAGAGATTGACTTTGAAACAGTGAAAACAGAATTAAATCAAAAATTACCAGACTATATGGTTCCATCTTATATGACTCAAATAGATGAACTGCCTGTGTCTTCTAGTGGTAAGTTAAATAGAAGAGCATTACCAGAAATTAAAGTTGAAAGTAAAGTTTATGTGGCACCTGAAACAGAAACAGAGTCAATGTTAGCTTCTATTTTTGAGTCAGTTTTAAATATCGAACAGGTAAGTACAAATGACAATTTCTTTGAAATTGGTGGTCACTCACTAAAAGCAATTGGTATCATTAATAAAATTGAGAGTGAAGTTGGTAAACGCCTACCATTAAAATTAGTATTTGAAAGTCCTACAATTGCTCAACTTGCAAAAGTAGTCGACGAATATACTGAAAATGGTGCGGGTCAAAGCATTCCTCAAGCTGAAGTACAACCATATTATTTAGCTTCATCGCCTCAGAAACGTCTATACGTTTTAAATGAAATGGTAGAGGGTCAAACTGCATATAATATGCCGAGTATGTTAGAAATTAAAGGTAACGTTGATGTAGAACGTGTTCAAAGCGCATTCCAAAAACTAGTGGATCGTCACGAAGCGTTAAGAACACACTTTGAAACAATCAAAGGTGAACCAGTTCAAGTTATTAATGAAACTGCAAATATCATTGTAGATTATCAAGAAACTGAGACAGAAGATGAAGCAACGTTATTAAATGAATTTGTACAGCCATTTGATTTAAGTAAAGCACCATTATTAAAAGTTAAAATAGTTAAGATAGCTGAACAACGTTATGTATTGCTATATGATATGCATCATATAATTTCAGATGGATTCTCGATTAATTTAATAACGAAAGAATTCTCTGCTTTATATCATGAACAAGCTTTAGAACCAATAAAAGTACAATATAAAGATTACAGTGAGTGGATGCGTTCTCGTGATTTAAATGATCAACGTGAATTTTGGTTATCTCAATTTGAAAATGAGGCACCAGTATTAGACTTGCCATATGATTACTCTAGAACAAATCAACAAAGCTTTACTGGTAAAACAGTAAGTGTCGAGATGCCTGAAGACGTTCAAAGCGCAATCCATCAATTGTCACAAACAACAGGTAGCACAGATTATATGATTTTATTATCATCATTTATGGTCTTATTGCATAAATATAGCAGACAAGAAGATGTCGTTGTGGGTAGTCCGATTTCAGGACGTACACATAAGGATACTGAGGATATGTTAGGTATGTTTGTAAATACACTAGCAATGCGCGCATACCCAGAAAGAAATAAATCGTTTAATCAATTGTTGTCTGAAGTAAAAGACGTAGCGTTAAAAGCTTATGACAATCAAGAGTATCCATTAGAAGAGTTATTAGATGAAGTGGTGGAAAAACGTGATTTAACACGTAATCCATTATTTGATGTGTTATTCACATTACAAAATAATGAAAAACAAAATCTACAGATTGAAGATTGGTCTATAGAACAAAAAGAAACTTCAGATACAAATGCAAAATTTGATTTGAGTATGACAATTCATGAAAATGATGGTTACAAAGTTTCATTAGAATATGCACAAGAATTATTCAGTGAAGATACTGTAGAACGTATGTTAGCCCACTTTGTAGAGATAATTTCTAATGTTGTTCGTCGTCCAGAGCAAAACATTAGTGATATTGAAATCATTACTGATACAGAAAGAGAAACAATTCTGAAACAATTTAATAATACTGAGTTAGCGCTTAATAATTCAGTGACATTTGTAGAACGTTTTGAAAAGCAAGTTGAAAAAACACCGCATCAAATTGCAATCTCATATGAAGGTGAGAGCTTAACATATCTAGCGTTGAATGAACGTGCAAATCAGTTAGCTCATCAATTGCGTAACGAAGGTGTTAAACCGAATAGTCTTGTAGGATTAATGTCACGTCGTCACTTAGATATGATGGTAGCTATATACGGTATTCTCAAAGCTGGCGGTGCATATGTACCACTTGACCCAGAACATCCGAATGAGCGTACAAACTTCATATTAAGTGATAGCCAACCGCGTGTATTATTGTCTGATGATAATGTTGACTATGGTATTAAATATGAAGGTGAAATTATTAAAATAACTAATAATTCATTCCTTGATAATTTACCAACTGAAAACTTGCCGCATGTGACGAATGTTTCAAACTTAATGTATGTGATTTATACATCAGGTACGACGGGCAAACCAAAAGGTGTAATGGTCCCTTATAGAAGTGTTATGAACCGTTTGAACTGGATGATTGATGAGTTTAATCTTGGACATCAAGATAAAATCTTATTCAAAACACCGTTCACATTTGATGTGTCTATTTGGGAAGTATTCGGTTGGGCAGTAATGGGTGGTCAAGCAGTCTTACTACCTTCTGGAGAAGAAAGTAATCCTGCGAAGATTACATCACTAATAGAAGCAGAAAACATTTCTATGGTCCATTTTGTACCTTCAATGCTAAGTGTATTTATCGACTTTATTAAAACAACAACTAATGACAAAGCCATTGCATCATTGAATCATGTCATTACAAGTGGTGAAGCATTAAAAGCTGAGCAAGTGAATCAATTCAACCAACTCATTGGTGCTGAAAATAATACATCATTATATAACTTATATGGACCAACAGAAACAACGGTTGAAGTGACATATTATCCATGCTTTGCAAATGAAACATATCATGAAATTCCAATCGGTAAACCTATTGCGAATGCGCAAGCATATGTGATGAATGAAGATAATAATTTATTGGGCATCGGTGTGCCAGGAGAACTTTGTATTGGCGGTATAGCTGTAACAGATGGTTACTTAAATCGACCAGAATTAACTGCTGAAAAATTTGTGGACAATCCATTTGGTGAAGGTAAAATGTATCGAACTGGTGATTTAGTTAAATGGAGTAACGATGGCCAAATCGACTATATTGGACGTATTGATGAACAAGTTAAAATCAGAGGTTATCGTATTGAGTTGGGAGAAATTGAAAGTTTAATCGCCCAAATCGATTACATTTCAGAAGTAGCAGTTGTTACGCAATCAGGCGAAACTAATGCAGATTTAATGATTGCAGCATACGTTGTATCAGAAGCATCATTTGATTTCGACGCAATTAAAGCAACACTTGGTAAGAAATTGCCGGAATATATGATTCCAACATTAATGATGCAAATTGAGAGTTTACCAGTAACAGCAAACGGCAAACTAGATAAAAAAGGATTGCCAGAAATCAAACTGGAAAATAAAACATATGTTGAGCCAAGAAATGAAACAGAAGCAACGATTGCAGAAGTTTATAGTAATGTATTAAATCTTGATCGCGTAAGTGCTTTAGATAATTTCTTTGAAATAGGCGGACATTCATTAAGAGCGATTAGTGTTATCAATGAAATTGAAAGCAAGTTATCAGTGCGCATACCATTGAAGACAATTTTTGAAAACCCAACAGTGTCTCAATTAGCTAAAGCAATTGGTAATCATGCGAACGATGTAAGCAGCCAAGAAATACCATTAGCCGAAACTAAAGATCATTATTTAGCATCATCGCCACAAAAACGCTTATATGTATTAAATGAAATGATGGATGGTCAAACAGCTTATAATATGCCGAGCATGTTAGAGGTTCGTGGAGAAGTAGATGTAGAACGCGTGCAACATGCTTTCCAAAGTTTAGTAGATCGTCACGAAGCGTTAAGAACACATTTTGATACGGTGGACAGTGAGCCAGTACAAATCATAGATGAGCATGCAAATATCACGGTTGATTATGAAGAAGCGTCGACGGATGATTATGAGACACTTTTAAATAACTTTATTAGACCATTTAATTTAGCTCATGCACCTTTATTAAGAGTTAAAGTCGTTAAATGTGCTGAACAGCGTTATGTATTGTTGTTCGATATGCATCATATTATATCTGACGGTTTCTCTATCAATTTGATTATTAAAGAATTTACTTCTTTATATCATGGTCAAGCATTGGAAGCATTGCAAGTTCAATATAAAGATTATAGTGAATGGATGCATACGCGTGATTTAGAGGGGCAACGTGAGTTCTGGTTATCTCAATTTGAAGATGAAGCACCAGTGTTAGACTTACCATATGATTATTCACGTTCTGTTCAGCAGAGCTATACAGGTAAGACGGTTAGTGTAGAAGTACCAGAAGCGCTACGTCATGACATTCATAAATTATCTCAAGCAACGGGCAGTACAGATTACATGATTCTCTTATCTTCATTTAACGTGTTGTTACACAAATATAGTCGTCAAGAAGATATTGTGGTAGGTAGTCCAATTTCTGGAAGAACACACAAAGATACAGAAAATATGATGGGTATGTTTGTAAACACGCTAGCTATGCGTTCGTATCCTGAAAGAAGTAAAACATTTAGTCAGTTACTTTCTGAAGTGAAGGATACATCATTGAAAGCATATGATAATCAAGAATACCCACTAGAAGCGCTTGTGGATGAAATTGTTGAAACACGTGACCTAACACGTAACCCATTATTCGATGTGTTATTCACATTACAAAATAATGAAAAAGAAAGCTTACAAATTGAAGACTGGTCAGTTGAACAGAAAGAACCTGAAACAACAAATGCCAAATTCGATTTAAGTATGACAATCTTTGAGGACGATGGTTATAAAATTTCATTAGAGTTTGCAGAAGAATTGTTTAATCGAGATACAGTGGAGCGCATGTTAGCACATTACATCGAAATTCTAACAAATAGTGTTCAACAGCCTGAACAAAAAATCAGTGAACTTGAAATGATTACTAAACAGGAAAAAGAAACAATATTTAATGATTTTAATGACACAACAGTTGCATTTAATAATACAAAAACATTTGTAGAAATATTTGAAGCACAAGTAGCTAAAACACCGGATCAAACTGCTATTACGTATGAAGGTGAAAGCTTAACTTATGAAGCATTGAACGCTAAAGCCAATCAACTTGCGAATTATTTACGTATTGAAGGTGTAAAACCCAACACACTAGTTGGCTTGATGACAAATCGTCGATTAGAAATGATGATTGGTATCTACGGTATTCTTAAAGCAGGTGGCGCTTATGTTCCTATAGATCCAAATTATCCAAGTGATCGTATTAATTACATTTTAGGAGATAGTAAACCGAGCGTGTTATTAACGGATCAAACTTTAGATGCAACGATTGACTTCAATCAAGCAGTGTTGGATTTAACAGATGACTCTATCGTAGCGACACAATCTACAGATAACTTGTCTCAAGTTACAGATGTTACAGATTTGATGTATGTTATTTATACATCTGGTACGACAGGTAAACCAAAAGGTGTTATGGTTCCGTATAAAGGTGTCATGAACCGTCTACATTGGATGATTGATAAATATTACATCAGTAGTGAGGATACGATTCTATTTAAAACACCATTTACGTTTGATGTTTCTGTTTGGGAAATTTTTGGCCTATCAATGGTTGGTGGCCAAGCAATATTATTACCTTCTGGTGAAGAAAGTAATCCAGAAAAAATAACATCGCTTATTGAACAGCACAAGATTTCAATGGTTCACTTTGTACCATCTATGTTAGGTGTGTTTATCGACTTTATTAAATCAACAAATAAAGTAAATGATATCGCAACTGTCAACTATGTACTGGCAAGTGGTGAAGCATTAAAAGCAGAACAAGTAAATCAATTTAATGATTTGATTGGTGAACCAAATAACTCACTATTAATTGATTTATATGGACCTACAGAAGCTTCAATTGAGGTTATCTATTATCCATGTACAGCGGATCAAACGTATGACACGATTCCAATTGGGCGTCCAATCGCGAATATTCAAGCTTATATTATGAATGAAGATAATAATCTTATGGGTATCGGTGTTCCTGGAGAATTATGTATCGGGGGCGTAGGTGTCACGAAAGGTTACTTAAATCGACCTGATTTAACGGATGAAAAATTCATTGATAATCCGTTTGGCGAAGGTAAATTGTATCGTACAGGCGATTTAGCGAAATGGAGTACAGAAGGTAACGTGGAATACCTTGGTCGTATTGATGAACAAGTGAAGATACGTGGTTATCGTATTGAGCTTGGCGAAATTGAAAGCTTATTACGTCAAATTGACCACATTTCAGATGTTGCAGTGGTTGCTAAACCAATGGCAGGCGAAGAATTAGCGATATGTGCTTACTTGGTATCTGATGAAGGAATCGACAATGATGAGATTAAATCGACACTTGGTCAAAAACTGCCTGATTATATGGTTCCAGCGTATATGACTCAAATTGAGCAATTACCAGTGACTTCAAACGGTAAGTTAGACAAGAAAAAACTACCTGATATCAAAGTTGAAAGTAAAGCTTATGTTGAACCTACAAATGAAACAGAAGCCGTACTTGCTTCGATTTATGAAAATGTATTGAACATCGATCAAGTGAGTATTAACGATAACTTCTTTGAAATTGGTGGACATTCACTAAAAGCAATTGGCGTTATTAATAAAATTGAAGGTGCCGTGGGCGTGCGTTTACCATTAAAAGTAATGTTTGAGAGTCCTACAGTGGCACAACTTGCAAAAGTTGTCGACGATCAGGCGAACGATTTTAGTGGCCAAACTATTCCTAAAGCACAACCAAAGCCTTACTATTTAACATCTTCTCCTCAAAAACGTCTCTATGTATTAAATGAGATGGCTAAAGGTCAAACGGCATATAACATGCCAAGTATGTTAGAAATACAAGGCGAAGTAGATCTTGACCGTGTGCAAAATGTATTCCAATCATTGATTGCACGTCACGAAACATTGAGAACACATTTTGAAAACGTGGATGGCGATCCTGTACAAATTGTTAATGAAACAGCTCCTATTACTGTAGCATTTGAAGAAGTTGCGACAGATGATTATGAAACATTAATTAATGACTTTGTACAACCGTTCGATTTAAGTCAAGCGCCATTGCTAAGAGTTAAGATAGTTAAACTGGCTGAGAAACATTATGCATTACTCTTTGATATGCACCACATTATCTCTGACGGTTTCTCTATTAATTTGATTATTAAAGAATTTACTTCTTTATACCATGATCAAACTCTAGAAACATTGAAAGTTCAATATAAAGATTATAGTGAATGGATGCATTCTCGTGATTTAAACGATCAACGTGAGTTCTGGTTATCTCAATTCAAAGAAGAAGCACCTGTGTTAGATTTACCTTATGATTATATAAGACCAAAATCACAAAGTTTCACAGCTAAAACGGTGACTGCTGAAATGTCAGAAGAAACTAGAAATGCATTACATCAATTAACACAAACAACGGGTAGTACAGATTATATGATTCTATTATCTTCATTTATGGTCTTACTGCATAAATATAGTAGACAAGAAGATGTCGTTGTCGGTAGTTCAATTGCAGGTCGTACGCACCAAGATACTGAAAATATCTTAGGTATGTTCGTAAATACATTACCAATGCGTGCTTATCCTGAAACGAACAAATCATTCAAACAATTATTAAGTGAAGTCAAAGATGTTTCATTGAAAGCTTACGACCATCAAGAATACCCATTAGAGGAATTAGTGGATGAAATTGTTGAAAAACGTGATTTAACACGTAATCCATTATTTGATGTACTCTTTACATTACAAAATAATGAAAGAGAAAGCATTCAGATTGAAGATTGGACGGTTGAGCCTAAAGAAGCGGCAAGCGCTAACGCTAAGTTTGACTTGAACATGATGATTGAAGATGATGGTGCTTATAAAGTGACGTTAGAGTACGGCGCAGAATTGTTTGATGATCAAACAATCGAACGTATGTTAACGCATTATATGGAAATATTGAATGATATTGCCCAACAACCAGAAAAAAATATTGGCGATATTGACATCACAACAGCTGATGAAAGAACTCAGGTACTTGAAACGTTTAATGACACGTATAAAGATATGGATAATAGACGTACATTTATTGATCATTTTGAAGCGCAAGTTAAACGTACACCAGATCGTAAGGCAATAACTTACGATGGTGAAAGTATGACATACGCCGAATTGAATGCTAAAGCTAATCAATTAGGTCATTATTTAAGAGGCAAAGGTGTGAAACCAAATACCTTGGTCGGTATGTTAACAAACCGTACTTTAGATATGATGGTTGGTATTTACGGCATCTTGAAAGCAGGCGGGGCATATGTTCCAGTTGATCCTAATAATCCTACTGACCGCATTAACTTTATGTTAGAGGATAGTCAACCAAGTCTCTTGCTGACAGATAGCCCATTAGATACGGCCATTCAATTCGACAATGAAGTGATAGACTTAACAGCTGAATCTATCTTCACTGAGTCCTCAGAAGAGAACTTAGAACAAGTTACAAATGCTGATGATTTGATGTACATCATTTATACATCAGGTACCACTGGTAAACCTAAAGGTGTAATCGTATCTTACGAAGGTGTCATGAACCGAATTAACTGGATGATTGACGAATTTAATATCGATAGTAAAGATATCGTGTTATTTAAAACGTTATATACTTTTGATGTATCGGTTTGGGAAATCTTTGGCTTTGCAATGGTTGGTGCACAAGCTGTGCTATTACCATCAGGTGAAGAAGGTAATCCAGATGCGATTGCTACACTGATTGAGAAAGAACAAGTTACGATGGTTCACTTTGTACCTTCGATGCTTGGTGTATTCATAGATTATGTTAAATCAGCGGATAGAGTGAATGATATTGCTACAATTAACTATATCCCAGCAAGTGGTGAAGCGTTGAAACCAGAACAAGTCAATCGCTTTAATGATTTAATAGGTGGACCAAATGATACAGTGTTAATCGACTTATATGGACCGACAGAAGCTTCTATTGAGGTTGTGTGTAATCCGCTACCTGCAAGTAAAGTTTACGATATCATTCCTATCGGTCGCCCAATTTCAAATGTTCAAATTTACATTTTAAATGAAAAACATAAGTTACTTGGAATTGGTGTACCAGGAGAATTGTGTATTGGCGGTATTGCTGTCACACATGGTTATCTCAATCGCCCAGAATTATCAGAACAACAATTTATCGACAACCCATTTGGAGAAGGTAAATTATACCGTTCAGGTGATTTAGCGAAATGGAGATCAGACGGTGAGATTGAATATATCGGTCGTATTGATGAACAAGTTAAAATACGTGGTTATCGTATCGAACTTGGTGAAATTGCCAGTCATTTACGTCAGATTGATTATATTTCAGACGTGGGTGTCATTGTTAGACCAATGGTAGGCGACGATTTATCAATTTGTGCCTACTTAGTTTCAGACACTGATATTTCATTTAGTGATGTGAAAGCTGAGCTGACTCAAAAAGTGCCAGACTATATGGTTCCAGCTTATATGATGCAAATTGATCAGTTACCACTTACTGCAAACGGAAAACTTAACAAACGTGCATTACCAGAAATAGAAATTGAAAGTAAAGCATATGTTGGCCCAAGAAATGCAGTCGAAGCTACAATTATAGAAGCAGTTGAAAATGTGTTAAATACTGAAAGCGTAGGCGTTTATGATAACTTCTTCGAAATTGGTGGCGATTCAATTAAGGCAATTAAGCTGACATCAGAACTTTCAAAAACGTATAATATCTCGATTAAAGATATCTTTGAATTACAAACGATTGAACGCATAAGTGAAGCGCTTGATGATAGTGCAGATACTAACTTGTTGACTAAGTTAGCGTCACTCAAAGAAATGAACTTAGATCAAACACATCAGTTTAGCAGTGAATTTATGAAAGAAATCAATGATTACAAAGATAATAGTGCGCGTGAATATGAAGTGATTGCTTCGGATGCCGAGAAACATGGCAAAAATGTTCTGCTTACGGGTGCTACAGGATTCTTTGGTGTTTACTTACTAAATTATTTATTAGAGGATACAGACTTTAATATTTATGTAATGGTGAGAAGTAACAAAGAGATAACTGGCGAAACTAAGTTGAATAATAACTGGATTTATTACTTTGAATCTCAAATGAGTGATGAATATGCGAATAGAATTCACATCGTCGAAGGTAATATTGAAGCTGATCATTTAGGTATAGCTGACGACACGTACCAAGCATTAGCGCATGATATTGATATTATCGTAAATGCTGCCGCTAACGTTAATCACTTCGCCACAAAAGGTGCTTCATATGGTGCTAACGTTGTAGGTATTGAACAGCTATTACAATTTGCTCAAGATGATAATCCAAAAGAAATACATCATATGTCTACAATTTCTATTGCTTCTGGTAAAGTAGAAAACAAAGCGCAACTTACGTTCACTGAACATGACATTGATATCGGTCAAAAACCTAATAATGTTTATTTAGATAGTAAGATTGCTGCCGAGAAACTATTAATTGCTAGTAGAGACAAAGGCGTAAATACAAATATCTACAGATTAGGTAATTTACAATGTGATTCTCGAACTGGTTTATTCCAGAAAAATGAAGAAAATAACGCCTTTTACAGTGTTATAAAATCATTTAAGTCACTACAAAAATTCCCGGATCTTCCGCATGATAGTTTAGAATTTACACCAGTTGATCAAGCAGCCGAAGCATGTAGTAAGTTGATTAAAAATAATCAATTGAGTAATGAAATACACCATATATACAATACACATCACTTAACACTTAAACAGTTAATGGGTGTATATAATCAACATGATTATAATATTGAAAAAATACAATGGAATGAATTAATGGACTATTTAATGGAATGTATTGAAAATGGTGTGAAGAGTGATGAAATCAATGATTTCTTATTACACACAGGTATACTAGACAATAATATGTTCAATAAATCTCATTTTGAAGTAATGGATTTCAAAACCAACTTTATTCTTAAAAAATTAGATTTTGAATGGAAAGTAACAGATAATGAATTATTATCTAAAATGATTACTCATCCAAAAAATAATTTCTAGACAATATTGAGGCAGCAAAATAATTATTTGCTGCTTCATTTGTCTTTATTTAATCAATGATGTGGAAGTGTAACTGTGGAAATTACTGTATACTTATTAGATACAAATGCTTCCTTTTATAAAAATAATCCAAGGAATGCTAAATATTCCGAACTGTTTAAGTATTTTTGTATAAAACAGCATATAGGTTGTCATTTTGATGATATACAAATAGAAAAAGGGGAATATGGTAAGCCCATATTACAAAACCCAAGTGATTTATTTTTTAATATTTCCCATACTGAAGGCTATTCTGTGTGTGTAGTCAGTGAAGATAATATTGGCATTGATATAGAAAAAATTGAGATGATTGATTTGGATATTGCTAAAAAGTACTTTGCTTCAGCAGAATATCAGTATATTATGAAGGGAAAGCATAATAATAATCAGTTAAATCGTTTTTTTGAAGTTTGGACTATGAAAGAATGTTATTTAAAATTGCTAGGTACAGGGATATATAAAGAATTAGATTCATTTTCTATTACACCGGAACAAAATCATTATAGTATCGTTGATAGTACAGCAAAGATGAATCGAAGTTTTTCATGTTTCCATGACATAATTTTTGGGAAATATGCACTATCGGTCATTATGGAAGCAAGTAATAATGATAATTTAATTGTAGAACTAACAGATATTACTAATACATTTAATACACAATGTATACTTTAAGGGGCGAGTATATGTCAAAAATAACGTTATTTTGTATTCCTTTTGCAGGGGGTAATAAAACATTATATTATCCAATGAAAAGTAAATTACCAAGTTACATCGAATTTAAACCGTTAGAGCTACCGGGTCGTGGTGAAAGGTTAATCGAAACACCTTTAGATAGTGTGGAAGATATGGTTGAGGACTTAACACAACAAATTATTAAAGAAAAACCTGAAAAATTCATTTTACTTGGTTATAGTTTAGGGACAATTTTGGCTTATGAAATTTACTATAAACTTGAAATGATGGGTCACCAATTACCAGAACATTTAATTCTGTGTGCAAATGAGCCTATCGGTGTGTCAGATAAAAATAATGACATTGAAAATATGTCGGATGAAGAATTTAAACAGTTTATTAAAAATAAAGGTGGTACATCAGAAGAAGTACTAAACCATAAGGAATTATGGGACCTTGTTAAGCCATCTTTAAAAAATGACTTTTTAGCTGTAGATCGCTATGAAAATGAGCCGAAAGCACACGAGGTCGGCGTAGATTTATCTGTATTTGTTGGTAAGCAAGACGTGATTTGCGATGAGAATATATATAAATGGTCTGATTTAACAAAAGGTAATGTAGATTATCAGTTTTTTGAAGGTGGTCATTTCTTTATTAGCAATCACTATGAAGGCTTTAGTAAGGCCGTTAATGTCGTTTTAAATCAAAATAATGGTAAAGCAAAAATATAAATTATTTTAAAGTAAATGTGTTTTGTATGTCGGAACATATTGACAAATGCTGAATAATTTTATACTATTAATGGTGCACATATACACACACACAAGATTTAATACAATATTTCACACATATTATAAATCTTTTAAAAATAGAAATGTATAAATGATTAATCATGTCCAAAATGATTAATGAAAATTCTTAAATGATCGTATTATGAAAAAATAATAACTTAAAGGGAGGCAGTTAACCATGGCAGGTGGACCTAGAAGAGGCGGACGTCGTCGTAAAAAAGTTTGTTATTTTACAGCAAACGGTATTACACACATCGACTATAAAGACACAGAATTATTAAAACGTTTTATCTCAGAACGCGGTAAAATTTTACCACGTCGTGTAACAGGTACTTCAGCTAAATACCAACGTATGTTGACTTTAGCTATTAAACGTTCTCGTCATATGGCATTATTACCATATGTTAAAGAAGAACAATAATATTTATTGTATCTGAAAAATCCCGTAAGCATAAGCTTACGGGATTTTTTTTGTGAAAGTAAATGATTTATTTCTGCATGACTGGAAATATTAGAGGAATTTAGAAAAGCGGTATTATCCGCTTTTTTAATATATGAATGAATCATTTATTTTTTTATGGTCTGCGATTTAATGCCTTTAGTTACTGCTTCAGCGAAGCTATAGATGGAATGATTATAATGATGTGTTTGTTCTCTTGATGCACGATCGAGTCGGCCATCTTCGAAAAATTGTTTTCGATATTTAGTAGAAATTTCTATTTGCACACCAGAACCTGTATCATTCTGGTTAATGATATTTTGTGCTGAGTCACCATCTATATGGTGTGGGCTCTTTTCGACATTGAAACCAGCTTTTTCCAATGCTTTACGAATAGATTTAGCCATAGCTTTATCTTTACCACCAATATAAACAACTTTCTCTTGTTCTTGAACGCCATGTATAGATATAGATTCTTCTGACTTATTGTTCATTTCTTTTAACTTAGGATCGTCAAAATGTGTAGAAGTAATGTGTAATTTAGAATTATTTGATTTTAGTAGGCCTTCGAAACTATATAGATTATAGTCGCCTTTTTTAGAGATGATTTTAGCTAATTCGGAAGTGCCTGGCTCGATACCACCACCGTGAATCGCAGTAATAAGTATATCTTTATTGCTAGTTGTCTTTGTGTTAATTTGCCAGTCACGATGTTCTTGAGTGTCTGATTTAAGGGCTGTAAAATCCCTATAATAGTCTTGATTGGCGGGCACATCAGTTTTCCATACATACAAAAAATATAACGCTAATAACAAGATGCCTACGAGCGTTAACATAATGATGTAATATAAATAAGGGTGAAAAGAATGTTTCATTATAGTCTCCTGATATATTGATTTTGAATGAATCTTTATTGCACGAAATTTGGTGAAATGAGTTGTATCATCTTTTAAGCATTTAACTACTATTATAGTATAAAATGTAACAATTTACTTAGATTACCATCAATCCATGTTGTTGTCTATATAATTAAAACAGTAGGAATTTTTTGTAAATATATGTAAAAACAGAGGCATCCTTAGAATGGCTCTGTTTTAAGTTTGCAATAAAGTTTCCCTTAAACTTTGTATGACATCTTTGGGTGTTATTTTTGCTACATACCTGGGTAGTTATTTAGTATGAAATCTAAGTCTATTACTCAAAGTTAAATAACTTTATCAACATATTTATTATGTTTTTGTGAAAAAATTATAAAAGACATGTAAACTACAATTTATAACATGAATTAAATGGAGGGTATAATGTGGATATTATTACGAAAATGCAAGTTGATGTGCCAATAGAAAAAGTCTTTGAAGCTTTCGTTAATCCAAATGAAATAGGAGGATTTTGGTTTTCTTCCAGTTCTTCTAGATGGGAAGCTGGGAAAACAATTACCTTGGAATATAAAGAATATGATGCTGTATTAGATATACAAGTGAAGGCGGTGCATTTAAATAGCCAAATTGAATTCACGTGGGGAGAGCGATCTGTCTCAATTCAATTTGAAGCTTCAGAAATGGGTACCATTGTTACCACTATAGAGAAAGCATTTGACGAAAAAGATATTGATTCAATCATTATGCAAAAAGAAGGTTGGGTATATATGTTGAGCTGTTTAAAAGCATACTTAGAACATAATGTGAAAATAAGAGCGGCACTATTATAACCTATAAACATCATTATCCCATAAATAATGATGTCATTAGCATTTATAAATTTAGCGTAATCATATAATTAAATAAAAGTGAAGAATGTTAGATTCTAAAGAAATAGGGCATATATTTAACGTAGTGTATAAATGAAGAGCTTTATACTAAGTATGCTAAAATAACTAATATTTTATCAAAAATTGATGCATAAAGGAGAATTAATATGAAAAAATTTGATTTAATTATTCTGGGTTTTGGTAAAGGCGGTAAAACATTAGCTAAATATGCATCATCACAAGGTCAAAAAGTGGCAGTGATTGAAAAATCTAAAGCAATGTATGGTGGAACTTGTATCAATATCGGATGTATTCCATCGAAAACCCTCGTTCATGAAGGTCTTGTGCATGGTTCTTTTGAAGAAGCATTTAGTAGAAAAAAAGAAGTTGTAACTGCTCTAAACAATAAAAATTACAAGAACCTTGCAGATGATAAAAATATAGAAGTATTAGATTATACGGCCAGATTTAAATCTAATAATGAAATTGCCTTATTCGATGAACGTGGAGAAAGTATAGAAACAATTACGGCAGAAAATATTGTTATTAATACAGGTGCTGAATCAGTTATTCCAAAAATTGAAGGCGTAGAAACTTCAAAAAATTTATATGATTCTACGGGTATTATGAATCTCGCTAAACAACCGAAACATTTAGTGATAGTTGGCGGGGGGTATATTGCACTTGAGTTTGCAGCAATGTTTGCAAACTTTGGTACGAAAGTAACTGTACTTGAACGTGGTGAAGACATTATGCCTAAAGAAGATGAAGATATTGTTGAGCAGGTGAAATCAGATTTAAAAAATAAAGGTATTGATGTCGTGCTTGATGTAAATACAGAACGCTTTGAAGACGGTGAAAATAGCACCATGGTTCATACTACTAAGGGAGAATATGAAGCAGAAGCAGTACTCTTGGCTACAGGACGTAAGCCAAACGTCGATTTGGGACTTGAAAACACAGATATCGTTCTTGGACAACATGGAGAAATTAGTGTGAATGAATATCTGCTAACAGACGTACCGCATGTATATGCAATAGGTGATGTTAAAGGTGGCATGCAGTTTACTTATGTTTCTTTAGATGATTTCAGAATCGTTAAAGATCAGTTATTTGGTGACAGTCAGCGCTCTACTGAAAATCGAGGTGTTATTCCTTATACCGTATTTATAGATCCTCCCTTATCACGTGTAGGGTTGACAGCGGTTGAAGCGAAAGCGCAAGGGTATAATATATTGGAGAATGCGATTCCTGTTAATACAATTCCAAGACATAAAATTAATAACGATACTCGAGGATTGTTCAAAGCGGTGGTAGACAAAGATACAGAAGAGATTTTAGGTGTGTCCCTCTATGGTCAACAATCGGAAGAAATAATTAATTTAATAAAATTGGCAATAGATCAAAAGATATCATATAAAATTTTAAAAGATAGCATTTATACGCATCCGACGATGATTGAGTCATTCAATGATTTATTTAATTTATAATTGTACATGAACTAACTATAATCGTTTCATGAAAAGAGACTGGGATATAATTGTTTTGGGAAAACAATTATATCCCAGTCTTTTTATATGTTGATCTTTATTACAATAAAGATTTAATAATCTGCCCTACAAGTTGGAAAGCACCTACAATTAAACATACTACACCAATACTGATATAACTTTGCTTTTTACTTACGCCTTCCTTTTTGGGAGTTAATTTATTTAATACAAGCAACACGACGCCAATGAGAATGAGTAACACTGCGACAAACCACATTTTGCGTCCCTCCTTAGCCATCATTGCATGGTAAAAACCCTTGTGTTATATCAATACCCGTTACGTAGTACATACTAACGCTGTAACATGATAGGGATATTTCTAAAATGATTAATATAGGAATTTTAGAAACGAGCATTATAATAGTGAAATTAAATATAAAATATTTTTTCGAAATTAAACATGTTAAACTTGGTAGACAGGAAAATGATTATGATGAAAGCCAATAGAGTTAGTCAATATTATTGAAGTTATATTGAAATAGTAGACTTTTTAAGGGGGCATTTGATATGGATATAGTATATGAATATCAATTCAATATCAATGACGTTGATGAAATGATGCATGTATATCATTCGAACGGTTGGGAAGGACATACACAAGAAGACATTATAACGATATTTAATATGAGCACACACGTCATTATAGCGAAAAAAGATGGTAATGTTGTAGGTTTTGCAAGAGCGTTATCAGATGATGTTTTTAATGCAGCGATATATGATGTGGTCGTAGATGTGAAGTATCAATCACAAGGGATAGGGAAAAATATTATGGAATTAATGATTAAACGACTAGGAGAATTGTCGTGTATACATTTAATTTCAATGTATAGCAGCGAAAAATTTTACGAATCGTTAGGGTTTCGCAAATTGAAAACGGGCATGGTTATGTATTCGAATAAGAAATTAAAAACTGAGTATACTGTTTAAAAGTGAACAGTTATACTCAGTTTTTTGGTGTGGTATTAAATTTGTAAAGAATGGTGACTCACGTCCTCATACGTATAATTTTTCAATAATGAGCAACCTAGAGGATGGTGACCATTATCCACGTAGTCATTTATTTCTTCTAGTACATCTAAAATTTCGTACTCTGGCGTTGTGACATCGAAAGTATATTTGAATAGTTGCTTTTTATCGGAAAGGACAGTAGCAATTAATTCGTCATTATGCATTTTATAATTTAATAGTTGCATAGGAATCCCTCACTTTTAATTTTTATTTAGTTGAGAATGTATTTCACACTCTCATTTATTACATTATAATTATTACAATGTAATGCTAATTATACAATAAAATAAGTAAAATGTGGAGCATTATGCTTAATCTTTTTAAAATAATTATAATTTAGAGCGGATTTTTAAAGCGGAAAGTATAAAATGAATATCTATAAATAATAATTATTACAATATAAAGGTTTGGATTGATATTGACGATGTACTTTGATATGATACAAGGAATTAAATAAATGCTTTCTAGGGTTCCGCGACGTTAATGATTGGTCTGGTCCGAGAGGAAGCCACATCTTATATGTGACACGGAAGGATAAAAGCCTGGGAGATAGTAGTAATAGCTATCTCTCAGGCTTTTTGTTATGAAGGAGGACATTATAATGAATTGGTTGAAAATTATCATTGCATCTATTTTTGAAGTAGCTTGGGTGGTTGGTCTAAACCATGCGACTACGAATTTAGAATGGATTTTAACAATAATCGCTATATTTATGAGCTTTTATTTGTTAATTAAGGCTTCAAAAATATTACCGGTTGGTACAGCATATGCAATATTTGTTGGTTTAGGGACAACGGGTGTAACTTTATTAGATTTTGTTGTATTTGGTAAAGCAGTGAATTACGGGCAAATTATATTGATTTTGACACTTTTAGGAGGCGTGATTTGCTTGAAATTAGTTACATCAAAAGAAGGAGGAGAAGCATAATGGCTTGGATTGTTCTTATATTTGCAGGACTTTTTGAAATGATTGGAATTACATTCTTGAATGCATTTGTAAATACGCAAAGAAAGTTAGCGCTATTAGGGCTTATAGGAAGTTTTACTTTAAGTTTTATAGCATTGTCTATGGCTATGGATCAACTGCCGATGAGTACAGCTTATGCAGTGTGGACAGGTATAGGGGCTGTTGGTGGTGCAGTATTAGGAATGATTTTATATAAAGAATCAAAGGATATCAAAAGAATTGCATGTATCGCAGTAATACTAGGTAGTACAATCGGCTTAAAACTACTTAGCTAAGCTGATTTATGAATATAAAATGAGTTAAAAAAAGACGACACATTTGTGTCGCCTAAGAGTAATATGTTCATGAATATAAAAGACTAGTAGTTGATTTTCAACTACATCTATAATATAACAAGTTTCACAGTCGTGTTCAATGAAAGTGTTGTACGAATTGGTTTTCATTACCACATAGATTGCCGAAGGAGTATTGTGATAATATGAATGAATTGATATTATTAAATCAATCTGGAGGTGTGTATGATGGAAGGGCTCGCTGCATTTATAACAATTACATTAATGATTATTATTGTTCCTGGTCCAGATTTTTTCGTAGTTATGAAGAATTCTATTGTAGCAGGAAAAGGTAATGGTGCCATGGCTGCGTTAGGTATTACAACCGCGCATGTTTTTTATTCATTACTTGCAGTATTTGGAATTATATTTATTTTAGCAAATATGTACTATGTGTTTGTCACAATTAAAATTTTAGGCGCATGTTATCTTATTTATTTAGGCGTAAAAAGTATCATTGCTGCGCGCCAAGGCATGAATTTTTCTACAACTCAATTGCAGTCAAGACAATTGAGCTATTTGAATTCTTATCGTCAAGGTTTCTTTAGTACAGTATTAAATCCTAAAGCATTATTATATTATATAAGTATCTTGCCACAATTTATAACAACGGGTGATGGCGTATCATCTCAAGTTGCAATACTGTCGGCAATTGTGACAACTGTTATTTTACTATGGTTTATTTTTTGTGTATTCATATTTCAATATATTAAATTATTATTTGCTAATCGCAAAGTAAAAGCAGCTTTCGATTATACCATAGGTGCAGTTTTGATCGGTTTATCAATAAATTTATTGTTCAGTAAAAACAGCTAATATACTTAGCTTATTACTTTGTAATGTTAAATAGAAAGAGGTGCCTCACGTTGGGAGGTGCCTTTTTCTATTTTTAATAAACTTCTTTACTATGTTTAAAATTTATAAATACTCATGTTAAGTGTCAATAACTATAAAAAGAACGATGATTTATTTCGATTTTTGAACTAATAGTCATAATTTATCTACATATTAAATTTTTTATTTATTTATAATAATAAAAGAGAAAGGGGAGAGACAATTTGAAAAATATATTTAACCCAATGCAAAGGCTTCATTTTTATGCAGCATTATTTATAACACCGTTATTAATTACATTAACAATATCGGGGATTGGTTTTCTGTTCTTTCAAGAGGTGGAAAATAATGTGTATAAGACAGAGTTCTTTGGCAACAGTTCTAACCAACAACACCAAACAATGAATCAAGCTGTGGAACAAGTAGAGGAGAAGTTTGAAGGGTTTTATATTAGTAAAGTCAGTATATTGGAAGAACCGTATAATAATAGAATTACTTTGGATGACATGGCTGGAAATCAAAGGTATGTATTTCTAGATGAGCATAATCAAATCGTAGCCGATCAAAATGCTAAACATACATATGCAAATGTAATGAGAAATATTCATAGTTCACTATTTACTGAAAATACTTTTATTAATTATTTAGTAGAGCTTACTGCATGTTGGACAATTTTCATGATTATATCTGGAAGCTATATGCTTATTAAGAAAAAGCTAATTTCAAATAAAAGTAAAAAATTAAAATTTCAGAAATGGCATGGTATATTAGGTCTAATTATAGCAATACCATTATTTATTTTAGTGCTTACTGGCTTACCGTGGTCAGGTTTTATGGGGGCTAAAATAGCTGGTATTATGGATAACTCTGGTACGTTAGGACAATCAGAGCTGGCTGTAAACCCTCCTAAGTCCGATGTGAATGAAATACCATGGGCTACACGTAGTAACCAACAACCGGCATCTAAAGAAACGTCAGCGCACCATGGTAGCGGTGAGATACCAAATACAAAAATCCAACACCAAATTACGATTGATAAAGTAATAGCACAAGCTAAAAAAGAACATATAACCAAACCTTATTCGATAGTTTATCCAGCAAAAGCAGAAGCAGCGTTTACAGTATCTAAAGGTAGTAACACCGGCGTAACAGGATTGGATGTATCACCTTATGATGAAAAAACGCTGTATTTAGACCAATATAGCGGGGAAAATTTAGGGGAAGTGAAGTACCAAGAATATGGTGTGATAGGCAAATGGTTTACATGGGGTATTCCATTACATGAAGGGCATTTATTTGGTGTTGCCAATAAAGTTATTAACCTACTTATTTGTGTAGCGTTGTTGGTTGCAATTGGACTAGGATTAACGTCGTGGATTAAACGTATGGGGAATCGTAAAGTTAAAGTACCTGTAAGAGTTCAAAAACCAATGTCTATTTCATTAATTATCGTACTTGTCATACTAGGTCTGTTAATGCCATTATTTGGATTATCTATCCTCGTCGTATTTATAATAGAAGCGCTACTATATTTTAGGGATAAAAAGACACGTGATTAACATTAAGTTTGAGCGGCTTAAGTCGTTATAAATTTGTAATTGTATAATGTAATAAAAAAAGAACTGGAAACACACTCAACGTGTGGATTTTCCAGTTCTTTTTTAGATTGAAATGCCTTACATATCCATCTCATGGATTTTCATCATTAATCCATGAGGAATATCATCGTGGCTAACGACTTCTTTTTTGTAAAAGGTTTCTCCATCATCTTTAGATACCAATTTAACAAAATCACCTTTTTTAGGTTTGAAGCTTTCGTCGTGTTTTAATTTGATATTGTCAGTGACAAGCCCATCTTTTTCACTCACTACTTTTTCAGCAGTTGTAGCGTTCGCCATGTAACCATAGTATGTACTTTTTTGACTAGAGAGTAGCATCATTACAGTTACGACAACACCAATGATAACTAATGCACTAATTAAAGATACTGTTAATTTCTTCTTCATTGTTATCTCTCCTTTTCATAAGCATAAGTGATAACATGGCATTCGTATACCCAGATATTTAAAGTTACCGATATTGTCATAATTATATTAATAAAGACCCTCTATATCGATTGAAAAAGATGCTTAGCCAAAGTAATCGATTGGTGTTAACTGCTAAAATATAGCTAATCATTAAGGACGGAAGTATGCTTTTTCAGATATAAGCACTTTAACACCGCGATAAACATTTTTGATAGTATACCAAATTGTGATGATTATTAAAATAATGGCTATTATTAATGTAACAATCGCAATGGCTGTGTTCTGTTGATCGAACATCATTGAACCTGATGCAACACCAATAACTAATACGATTGGTCCTACATACGTTATAATATGATAGAGCAATGATTTAGCAGCATGTGTGGCAGCGGGTTTATCTGCTAAAATCCATATAATAATTGGAACGATAATTGGTGCGAAGAATATACTAAAATAACTGATTGCAGCTAATACACGTCCGCCTTGTGTATCATTATGAAAGTTTTGTTCATTCATATTTATCACCTCATATATAATAGTAACAAGAGTATAAATTAAGATAAAGGTTGATCGCTTCATATGACAGTATTGTTATGTATTGCTTAGTGTGTTTGAAAAGATATAAGATATGTATTAAACCACGTATATATTAAAGAAAAGAGGCATAAACATATGAAAATTTATTTGATAAGGCACGGGGAATCACAATCGAACTATGATAAGAAAAATGGGAATGATTATTTTTGTGGACAATTAGATGTATCTTTAACCGAGAAAGGTACACATTCTGCGCAACTATTACAACATTACTTTGAAAAAAAGAAAATTGATTATATTTATCTATCTGATTTAACACGAACAAGACAGACATATAATGCAATATTTGATAAGGATATACCTGCACATGTAACGTCATTGTTAAGAGAACGTTCTTTAGGGGCATTTGAGGGTGTAAAAGTAAAAGAGATAGAGCATAATCCGGATTATGAACTTTACTTTAATGATGATAATTATCGTTCATTTCGTCATAGTTTTACACAAAAGGCGCCAGAAGGGGAAAGTTATAGAGATGTTCTAAATCGGGTAGCGCAATTTTTTGAAGAAGAGATTGATACGTCGTTAGAATCTATTGCTATTGTTGCACATCAAGTGGTTATCCGTTGTATCCTAGTATATTTAGGATATGAAACAGAGGAGACCGCAGTTGATAAAAAGGTTGAAAATTGCGTGCCTATCGAAGTTGAAAAATGATTTTTAAGAACTTAATAGATTTTATTAATAAAAAAACCTGAACTACAAAATATGTAAGTTCAGGTTAGTATCTTTTAGCTGCTGTTAAGCTTTCATGAAATCCTTGAAATAAAGTATTGATATTGTCTAAAAAGCTGCCAACAATAACGGCTAGTATGACGTAGGTAACACTTAGCGCAATCGTTTTAAAAGAAACGACGCCATCCTTTTCTTGCTTCTCAAAGAGATTATAAGCTATGAAGACAGCAGCCATTGCACCTAACAGAATTGTGAGTACCATAGGGGGAGCCTCCTTAAAATGATTAACGAGTGGCTGTGCTTCTATTGATTTGTTATTTAACTTGTATTTATCATAACAAATCTAACTTTGAAAAAAACAGAGATATCATATTAAAAAACCTTACAATTATGTAAGGTTTTTTACGAAAATAAGTCAACATAGGTGACTTATTTAATGATGAATTGCGTCAACGCTGTGTTAATAGCGTAAATTGGCATGTCATCATTTTGTAATATGTCAGTTAAATGATAATGCTCCAAAGGACGGCTGAGGTTTATTTATCTACAGCATCTGATTTAATACCTTTATCTTTTAAGAATTTTTTGATTTTATCTTGTTGTTTTCCGTTAACATCTCCAGCGTATTTTGTAGAAACATCAACGACATTTAATTCATTCTGAGGTTGATAGTCTAATTGTTCTACATCTTCATCTGCATTTTTAATTGTGGTATTTAAAGAAGTGAAGTAGGTGATAATACGATCAACATTTTCTTTATAGCCCTTTGGTAATTTGTTGTTTTTTACGAACTTTTTAAAACGTACGTCATTCTTAATCGCATTGTGTGATAGTTCTGATAGATATTTTGCTTGTTTATCCGTTATTTTAGTATCTGAAGCGGACTGTTTATCTAATTTGTATTGCATAAGATATTTATTATCGATGATATCTGAATTGACATCTAAATATTTCTTGATTGCTTTGTTCATTTCGGCTTCGCTAATTGTTTCGCCTTGTTTATCTGATTTAAAGATATCTTTTTCCGTTACTTTTTTCACATTTTTTGGTGCATGTTTTTCATTGTGATCTTGATTGTCGTCGTCTGGATCGCTATTTGAACACGCTGATAGAATAACGCTTAGTACCAATACCAACGTTAAAAGTATACTTTTCTTCATAAATTACTATTGCTCCTTTAGTCATAGTTATGCGAATATAACACTGCCATGTTAAATGTTTAAACGCGTTCTTAAAAATTATAACTTAAGCGTATCATGTAGCGCTATCGATTTGAATGCTCTATTAAATAATAAACGCACAATCTTTTGAACAAAATACATTCTTTTATAGAATCAAGAAACTAATTAAGATGCTGACGTGTCATCATCTATGTTCATAGGAAAGTATACACAAAAAAGCTACCATCAAGTCTTATGACTTGGTGGTAGCTTAAGAAGCAATGTATTTATAGTTGCTATAAATCATCACGGTAAAGATAGGGAATGATTAATGTCTAATGATATAATCAAATGCATTTAAGGCTGCGTTTGCGCCGGCACCCATAGATATAATGATTTGTTTATTACGATCATCAGTAACATCACCTGCTGCGAAAATGCCAGGGATGCTTGTTGCATTTTTACGATCAATCATAATCTCATTACCTTGGTTTAATTCTACATAGTTATTTAACCATTCTGTATTCGGTAATAAACCAATTTGAACAAAAATACCCTCAAGTTCTAAAGTATGATCTTCGCCGGTTGCCTTATCCTGATAATTAATGCCAGTAACTGCATCGTCTCCAAGTACTTCAGTTGTTTGAGCATTTTTAATTACTGTTACGTTAGGTAACGAATTTAAACGCTCTTGTAACACGTTATCTGCTTTAAGGTTTGCATTACGTTCAAGTAAAGTAACATGTTTTACAATACCGGCAAGATCAATTGCAGCTTCTACGCCAGAATTTCCACCACCGACAACAGCAACGTTTTTATTTTCAAATAAAGGTCCGTCACAATGTGGACAGAATGCTACCCCTTTATTAATTAAAGCCTCTTCACCAGGAACTTCTAGCTTGCGCCAGCGTGCACCTGTAGAAATAATAACGGTTTTACTTTGTAATTGAGCACCATTGTCTAAAGTGACAACAATGCCATTATCAGTTTTTTCGATATCACTCGCACGAATACCTGTCATTACGTCGACATTGTATTGATTGATATGGTCTTCAAGCGCAGATGAGAATTTAGGACCATCTGTTTCTTTGACCGTGATAAAGTTTTCAATCGCAGCAGTATCATTAACTTGGCCGCCAATACGATCAGCTACAATACCTGTACGTAATCCTTTACGCGCAGTATAAATTGCTGCACTACCACTTGCTGGACCCCCACCGACAATAAGTACGTCATACGGATCTTTGTCGTTAAATTCTGCTGGGTCTGCTTGACTACCTAACTGAGTTAAAATATCTTGAATAGTCATACGTCCATTACCAAACTCTTCTCCATCAAGGAAAATAGCTGGGACAGCCATGATATCTTCAGATTCTTCTCTGAAAATAGAACCATCAATCATAGAATGAGTAATATTAGGATTTAATAAACTCATCAAGTTTAAAGCTTGAACCACATCGGGACATTTTTGGCAAGTCAAACTAATATAAGTTTCAAAATGTAGCGGGCGGTCTAATGCTTTAATTTGATCGATTACAGATTGTTCTTCTTTAGGCGCACGTCCACTTACTTGTAATAAAGCAAGGACAAGTGAGTTGAATTCGTGACCCATTGGTAAACCAGCGAACGTAATACCTGTTTCTGTGTCAGGTGTATTAACTGAGAAGCTAGGTGTACGTTTTAGCTTAGTTTCTTCTATAGTAATGTGAGGTGACATGGCAGATACTTCATCTAATAATTCTTTTAATTCTTTAGATTTGTCATCTGAGCCAATGCTAGCGTTTAAGACAACGTCACCTTCCATTAATTGTAATAATTGTTTTAGTTGTGATTTTAGCTGATCATCAAGCATTTAAATCAATGCCTCCTTAGATTTTACCTACTAAGTCAAGACCAGGTTGTAATGTTTCTGAACCTTCTTCCCATTTTGCTGGGCAAACTTCGCCTGGGTGTTGACGTACATATTGTGCTGCTTTAATTTTGTGTACTAGCGTGCTAGCATCACGGCCGATACCGTCAGCGTTAACTTCAGCTGCTTGTACAATACCATCTGGGTCTACAATGAAAGTACCACGTTGTGCAAGACCAGCTTCTTCATCTAATACATCGAAATTACGAGTAATAGCTTGTGAAGGATCACCAATCATAGTGTATTGAATTTTGTTGATAGCTTCTGAATGGTCGTGCCAAGCTTTGTGTACGAAGTGTGTATCAGTTGAAACTGAATATACATTTACACCTAATTCTTGTAATTTGTCATATTGACCTTGTAAATCTTCTAATTCAGTAGGGCATACGAATGAAAAGTCTGCTGGGTAAAAACAAACAACACTCCATGAACCTTTTAGATTTTCATCTGAGATTTCAAAAAACTCATCTTTCTTTGGATCATAAGCATTAGCTGTGAATGGTACAATTTCTTTATTAATTAAAGACATAAAAACATCCTCCTGATTTTTAAGTTAAATTAAATTAAATTAGATTATCATAATTACTTAATTATAATAATTCTAATCTTTCGTTTTCTATTATCACATTTCCAGAATGATTCGTCAACAATGGAAACTCACATAATAGAAACGACAAAATAACGCCATATATTTAGAGTATACGGCATAATAGGTTATTTAATCTATATATAATTAAGAAAGCATTTACATGAAACATGTAGGCTTACTACATATTGAATATCCGTTTAATTCTCAACTAAACATATGAAATTGAGAAGATTGGACACGATTGTTATTAAAATAGGGCGTAAATCCGTCATTGGGTATGAGATGTAGTAATCTGGACGCAGTAAAAAAGCTGACTAAGTATGATACTTAGTCAGCTGAGTGATGTGAATTCAACTTATCTGTCCCAATATCTTGCTCTATTAAAAGCTTGAGAAATTGTTTGAGGGCGGTCTGAAACAAAGACACCTGCAGCCTCTAATGATATTTTAGCATTAGACTTAGATAACACTTGAGCTGCATTTTGATTTAAAATTAATGGTTTATTGTGCTTATATGTGAGCTCTGTAAATTCTTCTACAGATGGAAGGATATCGCTACCATCTGATAATACTATAATGCTGTCGAATAACGTTGGATGAGCTGTATCAAATGTTTCAGTTATACCGAATGATTCACTGATATTTTTAGGGTGTTGCCCTACAAAGGCATAGTTCAATTTATTTTCTGTGAATGTTTGGGCATATAATTTTAAAGTTTCTATATCAATGTTCCCATTAATTAAGACAGCGACTGAATGACCTGGTAAAGGTATGTCATATTTTTCCATAGTCAATTGACTGTCTTTAGCGTTAGAGTCAACTTCCTCGTTTGACTCTGGGACTTCTACGCCGACATTTTTGGCGACACGTTCAGCTAGTTCGCGATCCACTTTATTGAGTTGGTTCACTGCATTTTGTTTGACCATAATAGAATTGCACATACCAATTTCGAATGAAAAACCATCGACAGTATGGTCGTATTCATCTTTACTTAAGCTATTCAAATAAAGCTTAGGTTGGCTATAATAGTCTTTAAAACTCTCACTACGTTGACGAATTTTATGGCCTTCAACTTTTTCTTGATAATGCTCATAACCACCATCTTCTTTAGCTGTAGTATGAGGATCATTATTGTTTAGTGCATTTTTATGATAAGCAACTTGGCCTTTATTGATATTCGTTTGATGCATTGCATCTCTTTGATTGTTGTGCACTTCGTTTACTGGTCGATTAATAGGTATTTGGTTAAAGTTTGGACCACCTAATCTTGAAATTTGTGTGTCAGTGTATGAGAATAATCTACCTTGTAATAATGGATCGTTTGAAAAGTCAATGCCAGGAACAATATGTCCAGGATGGAAAGCGGCTTGTTCTGTTTCATCAAAGACATTAGTGACGTTTTTATTAAGTGTCATTTTCCCTATTTTTTGAACCGGTACTTGATCTTCCGGCCAAATCTTTGTAGGATCTAAAATGTCGAAATCAAAATCAAATTCTTGTTCAGGACGAATCACTTGGATACCAAATTCCCACTCAGGGTAATCCCCTTTTTCAATAGATTCATATAAGTCTTTACGATGGAAATCGACATCTTTGCCATGTAATATTTGCGCTTCATCCCAAACGAGTGATTCCAAACCATGCAGTGGCTTCCAATGGAATTTAACAAAATGAGACTGTCCTTGACTATTAACAAGACGAAAAGTGTGTACGCCGAATCCTTCGATCTGTCTAAAATTTTTAGGAATACCACGATCACTCATTGCCCACATTGTTGTGTGTGTTGTTTCAGGATTTTGTGCGAAGAAATCCCAAAAGGTATCATGAGCAGAACCACCTTGGGGCATTTCGTTATGTGGTTCAGGCTTAACTGCATGGATTAAATCTGGGAATTTAATAGCATCTTGAATGAAAAATACGGGGATGTCGTTACCAACTAAATCAAAGATACCTTCATCAGTATAAAATTTAGTTGCAAAACCACGTACATCTCTAACGGTATCTGGTGAACCTTTTGAACCTTGTACAGTGGAAAAGCGAACGAACACGGGTGTCGTTTTATTAGGTTGAGTAAGAAAATCGGCAGAAGTATATTCGGATAAATCTTTGTAAACTTGGAATTCACCGTGTGCGCCAAATCCTCTTGCGTGGACGATGCGTTCAGGAATACGTTCATGGTCGAAGTGCATTATTTTCTCTCTGAAATGAAAGTCCTCTAATAGACTAGGTCCACGTTCTCCAATTGTTAAGGTGTTTTCGTCTTCGCTAACTTTAACGCCATTATTTGTTGTCATTGCTTTATCGTCATTGCTTTTCGTAACTTCATTTAATTGATTTTGTTTTTTATTACTCAAAAAAATCCCCCCACATTTAAATTTTTAGTTATCACAATTTTTGTTTTCCACAAAAAACTAAAAGGAAACATTTACACTTAATTGAGCTGGAACTATATAGTTGTATTTAGCGATACTATTTCTATAGATAATTATTATTTTCAGTAAATAAAATTGTTATCTATATACGCACCTTGTGAGGAAGCGTTTTCGAAATTCCGATTAATATTTTGTGCTGTATTATTAAAATTTAATTTACTGTTTTCCTTTTAATGGTGGGGAAAAATGGGTAAACATAATATAAGCAATCGATGTGTGTGTCTGTTAAGATATGAATATAATTTCTACGTAAAGAGGAGAGGATTTCATGTCTGAACATGTTTATAACTTATTAAAAAAACATCATTCGGTGAGAAGTTTTAAAAAAGAGCCAATTTCAGAAGAGCATATTAAACAACTTGTAGAAGCAGGGCAAAGCGCATCTACATCTAGCTATTTACAAACTTATTCTATCGTTGGTGTACAGGATCCTGAAATTAAAGAAGATTTAAAAGAAGTTTCGGGTCAACCATATGTTGTGGAAAATGGTTACTTATTTGTTTTTGTAATGGATTATTACAGACATTCTATCATTAATGAAGAATCAAAAAGTAATATGGAAACATCATTTGAATCAGCAGAAGGTTTACTTGTAGGAACAATTGATGCAACTTTAGTAGCACAAAATATTGCAGCTACAGCTGAAGACATGGGCTATGGAATCGTTTATTTAGGTTCTTTAAGAAATGATATAGAAAGAGTTAGAGAAGTATTAAATTTACCTGAGCATACTTTCCCACTTTTTGGTATGGCACTGGGTGTACCAGAAGATGATGAAGATGGTAGTCCTAAACCACGTTTACCGTTTGAACACGTTTTCCATCAAGATAGATATAATACTGACAAAGAGCAACAACGAGAAGCGTTAAAATTATATGACCAAACAGTAAGTGAATACTATCAGGCGCGTACGAATGGTGAACGTTCTGAAACATGGTCTAATCAAATTTCTAACTTTATGAGTTCTAAACAAAGATTAGATATGTTGGAACAATTAAATAAGGCCGGCTTTATTAAAAAATAGGCGATTAAGGTTTGAACGTCTCGTTGTTATTATTTAAAATATAAGGTTATTTAGTTAATTTACAAAAGGAAGGGGTTGGTTCTGTTGAGTATGTTTAATAGGTTATTTAGTAAAAAGGTACATGCGATAGATCATCGGAATTCAAGTGATAGATACATCTATTCTTCTACTAGCAAACTAACCCCTGATGAAGTGCAGGATTATTGGGTGAAGGTGGCTCAAAAGCTTGTGGTTGGTACGATGAATTCCGTGGATCACACAGCCGAGCGCATTTTTATTTTGTTGTCTTTTGAAGAAAAAGCGTCTAGTATGGATATTTTTTTCCAAATGGATGGGCAACTTAGAATGTGGAATGATTTAGATGATGAAGATCATAAAAGAGAAATTTCACATAACTTGATTTCTCAAGCGCCTAATATAGTAAAACAAGTAAATTGCTTATATGATAGTGTAGATATGACAAGGATAGCTTATTCTCAAATTCAATTTGAGTTTGAAAGTAAAGCGTGGTATTTACATGATATAACACAGGATAGTGTTGAAGCACAATTAGATAAAGATCCTGCATTTTTGAAGTGGTTCGATGATGTGTCCAAAGCTATTGATGGGCTCCCGTTAGACAGCAAGCAAAAAATAACGTGGGGACCGTTCAAGCCTGTATAATAAGTTGACTTTTAAGTAAATAATTTACGTTGGCTTCTGGAGTGTTTGTTAATTTAACGATTAATAAACACTCCAGAAGTTTTTTATGTATAGATAAAATGGGCATTAGACAAGCAGGTGAGTGCTAACTGTGTTAAGTAAATCAATGTTTTCTGTGTTCATGTATAAAAGTGTTATAGAGATCAAATGATTTGAAGATATTTTGAAATAAAAAAAGCTGGAACCCTCTGCAACGACCTGACGTAATGTTACGTTAAGTGTGCGCGATGGGTTCCAACCTTTTATTTATAATCAGCGAAGTAATTAGAGGACAATAGTTTAAGCAGTTGATATTTTGTAAATCAAATTAACTATTGGCAGTAATTTCACCGTATTCATTTGAATTGTAAGTCTCTTTGTCTAAATTATTTGTGAGTTTTGCAGTACCTGTACCTGCTAGCATAGAATCATTTACATTTAACGCCGTACGTCCCATATCAATTAATGGTTCTACAGAGATAAGTACACCTGCAAGTGCAACTGGTAAATTCAATGTTGAAAGTACTAAGATAGATGCAAATGTTGCACCGCCACCTACGCCAGCAACTCCGAATGAACTAATCACAACGACGCTGATGACCGTTAATATAAATTGTAGATTAACCTCAACACCAGCTGCTGGAGCGACCATAACAGCTAGCATTGCTGGATAAATACCAGCACAGCCATTTTGACCAATAGATAAACCGAATGAAGCGGCGAAGTTTGCAATGCCATCTGGGACGCCTAAACGATTTGTCTGTGTTTGTACATTAAGTGGTAAAGAACCTGCACTTGAACGTGAAGTAAAGGCGAAAAGTAAGACTTCCCCAGTTTTCTTAACGAATGTAACAGGATTTAATCCAATACCAGAAATAATCACGAGATGAATAATATACATAACGATTAACGCTACATAAGATGCTATTACAAATTTACCTAGCGTCCATATGGCGGCGAAGTCGCTTGTCGCAATAGTTGATGTCATAATAGCTAAAATACCATAAGGTGTTAAGCGTAAGACAAACGTTACAATTGCCATCACTAAGGCATATAGAGCATCTATACCACGTTTTAATAAATTACCACTTTCTGGTTGTTTACGCATAACACGTAAAAAGGCGAAACCAATGAATGCGGCAAAGATAACGACTGCAATGGTTGATGTCGTACGTTGACCTGTGAAATCTAAGAATGGATTACTTGGCAATAATTCTAAGATTTGTTGAGGTAATGTATTGGCTGACATATCTTTAGCTTGGCTTGCGATTTCACTACCACGTGAACTTTCAGCATTTCCTAAATCGATTGTTGAAGCATCTAAGCCAAATACAAGTGCTGAAATAATACCTACAATTGCCGCAATGGCAACTGTACCAATTAAAAATGTGAAAATATAAATACCAATTTTAGCAAATTTATCGCCAATTTTAATTTTAGTGAATGCTGACACGATAGAAATAAAGATTAATGGCATGACTATCATTTGTAGTAATGCGATGTAGCCATCTCCAACGATGCTAAACCAGTCTGTTGTCTGTTTAGTTATGCTAGAGTCCACACCGTAAATAAGATGGATGACAATACCGTAAACGATACCGATACCTAATGCAGTAAAGACACGTTTTGGAAATGAAACATGTCTTTTATTCATTGCATATAATACGATGAGGAAGGCCACGAAAATAATAATGTTTAGAATAGTTAATAACATAAATAAGGACCCACACTTTCTTTTTAATATTTTTGTAATCCGATACGCCTACTAAGGATAGTAGCAAATTCAATAATATTCAAGCTTATTACTCAATAAATTTATAAAATTAAAATGACTTTATTTTCTGACAATAATTGCGTGCGTTTAAATGCTTCACATTGACGAAATAGAGTGGGGGGGACCTTATTTAAGACGATGTTTGATGAGGTTAATTGAGTAGATAAAAAAACCATTCCAATAAAATGGAATGGTTTATATAGAGTGATTGATATTATAAATTAAATAATTTAGCGAAGAAGCCCTTACGTTCTTCTTTTGGTTGTTCATTTGTAACAGGTGATGTGTATGTTTGATTATCTGATGTAGCCGTCGCAACGTCTTCATTTGATGTGTATGTTTGGTCATCTTCCGATACGCTATCACTTTGAATTGTTGCAGTATCAGTTGTTGTTTGATCATCTATCGTTACATCTTTTGATTCATTGCTGCTAGTTGAATCATTAGGTGTATGCGTATCATCTGCTTTTGTTTCAGTAATAGGTGATACAGATGGTTGTTCGCTTACTGCTGTAATTTCAGTATCTTCTGTTTGTACTTGGGCTGAAGTATTGTCTTTATCTTCAGAAGTGTTATTAGTAATTTCGTTAGTGTGTGCATGTGTTTGTTCTGTTGTAGTGTCAGTCAGTATGTCTTTAGTACTAGCTGTTGTAGTACTTTGGTCAGCACTGATATGATTTGTTTCAACATTTGCTTGTGCAATACTTGTTTGTTCTTGTTGTGAATCTTGGATTGCATTTTGTGTTGTTTTGATTTCGTCTGTTGATGTTTGAATGGCTTTCAATGATTCTGTATTTGAATCTAATTTAGTTGTGATTTGCTCCTGCATTTCACGTAATTCAGTTTGCTGTTGATGTACTTGGTTAATCATTTGACCAAGCATTTGACGTTCATCACGCATCTTCTGAATTTCAGAACGTAAATCATCTACGAGTTGAGAAACATTTTGATCAGTTGGTAAATGGTTATTGTCTTCTTTTACAAGTACTTGTAAAAAATCTTTTTCTTTTTCTAGCTCATCGAAAGCTAAGTCATAACTATTCGTTTGTTTAACTTTTTCCGCAATATCTTGGAAAAGTTCGATATCCTCTTCTTGGAAATCAGTAGCTTCACGGCCACGGTATTCTGTTTTACTAAGCTGGTAACCGCGTTCTTCTAAATGTTGAACGATTTTACGGACTTGTTTTTCACTTAGCTCAACGCGTTGTGCAAATTCTTTGGTTAACATAGAAATAAGTCCTTTCATAATTGGTTTATGTATACGGACGTTTGTCTTCGGTTAGTGAAACGTCAGTCTTACCTCTACGTTAGTTTAACCTCTTTTAATAGTGATTTCAAGTGGTTCTCACAATCGTTTGCGCAAATCCATTTCTTCAAGTAATGGATAAATAATACTCCTAGAGATTCTATTAGCAAACACATATTTCAAAATGTAATTTGATTTAATGCTTGGACCAAAGATGTCTTTAGTCAATTCGATATTCGATTTTATAAACAAGTCTTTTGGTATACCATTTGAATTTCCATGAATGCCCGGTGATAAATAATCAATATCAAATTGTCTTTCGAAACCATGTTCGAAGAGAAATTGACGTCTGTTATCCAAGACCTGTACATCAACTTCAGAAATTTCATCTGGTTCTTTTTCTACTTCTAACATAATGAAATTGACATCATGTGAATGTAATTGGTTAGATAAAGTGTTGATTTCAGCTTGGATACGTTCTAGTGTTAAAGTGATTAATTCGTCATGGTTTGGCTGGTCATTGGCGATTAAATAGATTAAAAAGGCAGAATTTGTGGTAGCTTCGTAGTGTGCAGTCGCTAGACTTACAGGGGCACCATCTTCTATACCTACTAAAAATACATAATCATCCTTTGTATGTACATTCTTTAAAGATTGTTTGAATATATGTTCTTCTTCTGATAAACCGATATCAAATTTTCCATCGTATAGTTTGATAGCTAAATCAAACAATGGATCGTCAATTGATGTGATGGTTTTAAACTCCATAGATGATCCTCCCCCAAAAATTATTGCGTTCATTATAACATAGTCAATTTTATATCATTAATCTAGTCTTTGAATAGTTATGTATGTAACTTAAAAGTGGACATTAACTTAGGTCGTTAATGTCCACAAAGTGAGTGATCTACTTAAGATTTAGGTCCTCTTGATTCTTCAGCATAGTGATTAAGTTCTTCATTCGGATCATAAGCAGCGTTAGCTTCTTCTACTTCTTCATGAGAAGAAGTATCTTTTGTCGCTATTACAATATATTTATGATCTAAAATCTCTTTTTTATATCTTTCTTTATCACTTTCGGAAAGATTGAAATAAGACAAGACAATATCTTCTCCATCTTCTCCAACTAAAAGTCGTGCCATTTTATCACTAAATGTGCCACTCGTCGAAGTTAAACTCACTTCAGAATCATTTAATTCTTCAATATGAAGTTTAGACTTACTAACTACTGATAGTTCTGATTCTTTATAGCCCTCAGAAAGCTTAGTTCTAATCGTTTTTAATAATGCGTCTTCGCTGTTTTCTACAATAGTGAAATCTGACATTTAAAGCCCCTCCATCCGTTGTTCTGTGAATAATTAATACTTACCCTTATAAATATGATGTAAAACGAATATAACTTTATTATATAACGAAGTTTTGGACAAGACAAATATGAATTTAACAGTATTTAAAGCGATTACATATTGAGGATGAGATTAAATAAACATTGGTGTAAAGCGATTACATATAAAGTTCATATTGAAAAGAAGGCCGAAGTTTGCTATCATCAGTTAATAATTTATCTAACTCATATAATCTAAAGGATACGGCTTTAGAAGTTTCTACCATGTCGCCATTAACGATGTGACTATGAGTAACCTATACAATACACAAGTAATTCGTATTCAGCCGTTCTTTAAGTTGTTTGGACTTTAAACACTTATATAGGACATATATACCAACGTTGATGTTAGTCTAACTTTTATACATATAATTGGGAAATGAATGTAGAAGGTTTAATTACAACAGCACAAGTTATAAGTTGGAGAATCACTGATTTTGGTATTGCAAGTTCACTCATAGATCCTGAAACTAAGTTAGTTTAGGGTTTTTTTTGTACACAAAATGAGGAGGTTTTTTCGAGTGGATTTGTTGAAACAGAAAGTCGAAGCAGATGGTGTAGTGATTGATGAAAAGATTTTAAAAGTTGACGGATTTTTAAATCATCAAATTGATGCAAAGTTAATGCATAGCGTGGGACAGACTTTTTATGAACAATTTAAAGAAGCAGGTATTACTAAAATATTAACGATAGAAGCTTCAGGTATTGCCCCGGCAATTATGGCGGCCATGCATTTTGATGTGCCATGTTTATTTGCTAAAAAGGCAAAACCTAGCACTTTAACAAAAGAGGCCTATCAAGCAGATATTCATTCATTCACAAAAAACACAACAAGCACTGTCATCGTCGCTAAGGAGTTTCTTGGAGCGCATGACCGTGTATTAATCATCGATGATTTTTTAGCAAATGGTGATGCTTCACTTGGATTAAATGAGATAGTACAACAAGCGCAGGCAACAACTGTGGGCGTGGGTATAGTAGTAGAGAAGAGTTTCCAACCAGGTAGAGAACGATTAGAGCAAGCAGGTCTTAAGGTTTCATCATTATGTAAAGTGGCTTCTTTAAGTGGTAATAAGGTAACATTTGTAGGAGAAGAAGTATGAAAACCTTCATTTTAAGTTTACAGCATCTGTTAGCAATGTATGCAGGGGCTATACTTGTACCAATAATAGTAGGAACAAGTTTAGATTTTACGCCAGAACAAATTGCTTTCTTAGTTACTGTGGATATATTTATGTGCGGTTTAGCAACATTCTTACAAGTTTGGAAAGGCACGGGTACCGGTCTTCCTATTGTATTAGGGTGTACTTTTACAGCTGTTGCACCGATGATCTTAATTGGACAAACGAAAGGCATTAGTGATTTGTACGGTTCTTTATTCTTATCGGGAATTTTAGTCGTAATCATTGCGCCATTTTTTTCACATCTAGTGAAGTTCTTCCCGCCAGTAGTTACAGGAAGCGTTGTAACAATTATTGGTATTAACTTAATGCCTGTTGCAATGAATTACTTAGCGGGTGGTGAAGGCGCAAAAGATTATGGTGATGCTAAGAATATTATACTTGGAGCAACGACATTAATTATTATTCTTATAGTACAACGGCTAACGACGGGATTTTTAAAATCCATTGCTATCTTAATAGGATTGATTGTTGGCACAGTTCTAGCATCATTCTTAGGTATCGTAGATGTAAATCAAATCGGGTCTGCGCATTGGTTTGCGCTACCGCAACCATTTAGATTTGCTACGTTTAGTTTTGATTTCGGTGCAACACTTGTATTCTTTATTGTTGCATTAGTCAGTTTAATTGAATCCACAGGTGTATATCACGCTTTAAGTGAAATTACTGGGAAAAAGCTTGAACGTAAAGATTTTCGCAAGGGTTATACTGCGGAAGGAATTGCCATCATATTAGGATCAATATTTAATGCGTTTCCTTATACAGCATATTCGCAAAATGTTGGTTTAGTATCATTGTCAGGCGCTAAAAAGAATAATGTTATTTATGGCATGGTTATATTATTGCTTATTTGTGGCTGTATTCCTAAATTAGGTGCCTTAGCAAATATGATCCCACTTCCAGTTTTAGGTGGCGCTATGATAGCAATGTTTGGCATGGTTATGGCATATGGTGTTAGTATATTAGGTAATATTAATTTTAAGAATCAAAATAATTTGTTGATTATTGCTGTATCAGTTGGACTAGGAACGGGTATAAGTGCAGTACCTCAAGCATTTAAAGCCTTAGGTGAGCAGTTTGCATGGTTAACGCAAAATGGTATTGTCCTTGGAGCAATTTCGGCAATTATTTTAAATTTCTTTTTTAATGGAATTAAGTATCAACAAAAAACGGAAGTTATGAAATAATGTAACTATCAAACAAATAATAGGAGGCTGTACGAGTATGTGGGAAAATAAGTTTGAAAAAGAATCTTTAACTTTTGACGATGTGTTATTGTTACCAGCAGAATCAGATGTTTTACCGAAAGAAGTAGATTTAAGTGTTCAATTATCAGAAGGTGTTAAATTGAACATACCAATCCTTTCAGCAGGTATGGACACAGTGACTGAATCAAAAATGGCTATAGCAATGGCGAGACAAGGTGGTCTTGGTGTTATTCACAAAAATATGAACATCGAAGATCAAGCAGATGAAGTTCAAAAAGTAAAACGCTCTGAAAATGGTGTTATTTCGAATCCATTCTACTTAACGCCTGAAGAAAGTGTTTATGAAGCGGAAGCATTAATGGGCAAATATCGTATCTCAGGTGTGCCGATTGTTAATAATACATCAGATAGACAGTTTGTAGGTATTATTACTAACCGTGATTTACGTTTTATTGAAGACTTTTCTATTAAAATTTCTGATGTTATGACAAAAGATAATTTAGTGACTGCTCCAGTTGGTACAACTTTGGATGAAGCTGAACATTTATTACAACAGCATAAAATCGAGAAACTTCCATTAGTAAAAGAAGGTCGCTTAGAAGGTTTAATCACAATTAAAGATATCGAAAAAGTACTTGAATTCCCGAATTCTGCTAAAGATGCTCATGGTAGATTATTAGTTGGAGCAGCAATTGGTATTGCGAAAGATACTGATATCCGTGCTGAAAAATTAGTAGAAGCTGGCGTAGATGCATTAGTTATCGATACAGCGCACGGTCATTCTAAAGGCGTATTACAACAAGTTAAACACATTAAAGAGAAATTCCCACAAGTTACTTTAATTGCTGGTAATGTTGCTACAGCTGAAGGTACAAAAGCATTATACGAAGCAGGCGCCGATGTTGTTAAAGTTGGTATAGGTCCTGGTTCAATTTGTACTACACGTGTAGTAGCAGGTGTTGGTGTTCCACAAATCACAGCTGTTTATGATTGTGCAACTGAAGCACGTAAACATGGTAAAGCGATTATTGCTGATGGCGGTATTAAATTCTCAGGAGACATCATTAAAGCATTAGCTGCTGGTGGACATGCAGTTATGTTAGGTAGCTTACTTGCTGGTACAGAAGAAAGCCCAGGAGAAACTGAAGTATTCCAAGGTAGACAGTATAAAGTTTATCGTGGCATGGGTTCTTTAGGCGCTATGGAAAGTGGTTCTAACGATCGTTATTTCCAAGAAGATAAAACGCCTAAAAAATTCGTTCCAGAAGGTATTGAAGGACGTATTGCTTTTAAAGGACAACTGCAAGATACAGTTTATCAACTTATGGGCGGCGTAAGATCTGGTATGGGTTATACTGGTTCACGTAATTTGGAAGCTTTAAGAGAAGAAGCTCAATTTACACGCATGGGACCTGCTGGTTTAGCAGAAAGTCACCCACATGACATTCAAATCACAAAAGAATCACCAAATTATTCATTCTAAGTTAAAGGAGATTTAAAGTTATGGAAATGGCGAAAGAGCAAGAGCTCATACTTGTTTTAGACTTTGGTAGCCAATACAACCAGCTAATTACACGTCGTATTCGTGAAATGGGTGTATATAGCGAATTACACGACCACGAAATAAGTATTGATGAGATTAAGCAATTAAATCCTAAAGGTATTATTCTTTCTGGTGGACCAAACTCAGTATATGAAGAGGATTCATTTACGATTGATCCAGAAATTTATAATCTAGGCATTCCTATTTTAGGAATTTGTTATGGTATGCAACTAACAACTAAATTACTAGGTGGTAAAGTTGAACGTGCCAACGAACGTGAATACGGTAAAGCAGTTATAAATGCTAAGACAGACGAGTTATTCTTCGGTTTACCTGAAGAACAAAATGTTTGGATGAGCCATTCAGATAAAGTAATCGAAATCCCAGAAGGTTTCGAAGTGATTGCTGATAGTCCAAGTACAAATTATGCAGCAATTGAAGATAAAGCACGTCGCATTTATGGCGTACAATTCCATCCAGAAGTACGTCACACTGAATTCGGCAATGATTTATTACGTAACTTTGTTCGCCGTGTCTGTGATTGTACAGGAGAATGGTCAATGGAAAATTTCATTGAAATTGAAATTGAAAAAATTCGTAACCTAGTTGGAGATCGCAGAGTATTATGTGCCATGAGTGGTGGCGTAGACTCATCTGTTGTAGCAGTATTACTACACAAAGCAATTGGTGATCAATTAACGTGTATCTTCGTAGACCACGGTTTATTACGTAAAGGCGAAGGCGATATGGTTATGGATCAGTTCGGTGAAGGCTTTAACATGAATATTATTCGTGTCAATGCACAAGAACGATTCATGAGTAAATTAAAAGGTATTTCAGATCCTGAACAAAAACGTAAAATTATCGGTAACGAGTTTGTGTATGTATTTGATGATGAAGCATCTAAATTAGAAGGCGTAGATTTCCTAGCACAAGGTACGCTGTATACAGATGTTATTGAATCAGGTACGAAGACTGCTCAAACGATTAAATCACATCACAATGTGGGCGGATTGCCAGAAGATATGGACTTCCAACTTATAGAACCAATTAATACATTGTTTAAAGACGAAGTACGTGAATTAGGTATCGAATTAGGTATTCCAGAACATTTAGTATGGAGACAACCATTCCCAGGACCAGGTCTAGGTATTCGTGTCTTAGGTGAAATTACAGAAGATAAACTAGAGGTCGTACGTGAATCTGACGCAATTTTAAGACAAGTTATCCGTGAGGAAGGGCTTGAACGCGAGATTTGGCAGTATTTCACAGTATTACCAGGCATCCAATCTGTAGGTGTTATGGGAGACTACCGTACGTATGATCATACAGTAGGTATTCGTGCAGTAACTTCTATTGATGGTATGACAAGTGACTTTGCACGTATTGACTGGGAAGTCTTACAAAAGATTTCAAGTCGTATTGTAAATGAAGTGGACCACGTTAACCGCGTTGTCTATGACATTACTTCTAAGCCACCAAGCACAATCGAGTGGGAATAATAGTATAGAATGAATCAACCCCCTTAGGCATAGGCTAAAGGGGGTTTTGTGCTGATACTTTTATTCTAATGGGTGAAAATCATAATTTAAAAGTATTTATTAAAGTTTATATATACATGAAATTGTTGAAACTATTCACCGCATTGAGTCAATGAATATTAAGAGAAGTAGTTACTTGTTCATGATGAAATACATACAATCATAAGGATTTATATATAAAATAATATGTAGTTTAATACAATATATTTAAGCTACAGATTAAATATTTAAATTAAATTACAAAAAGGGGTATACAAACACAAGTATTACAGTTATAATAGGTATTAAGTAATTTAGTTCGTGAAATTGATTTGTAGTTTTATTCTTTTGAATTTACTCCTTTTGATTTTTTTAGACAGATTACAAATATTCGTGCAAAAGCACATGGAGGAATTTAATATGAATAACGGTACAGTTAAATGGTTTAACGCAGAAAAAGGTTTTGGTTTCATCGAAGTTGAAGGTGGAAACGACGTATTCGTTCACTTCTCAGCTATCACTCAAGACGGTTACAAATCATTAGAAGAAGGACAAGCTGTTGAATTCGAAATCGTTGACGGCGACCGCGGTCCTCAAGCAGCAAACGTTGTTAAACTATAATAACGGTTAAAAGACGAGTCTAACTCGTCTTTTTTTTTATGTCTTTTTTTAATAATATAAACAACCTCTATATAATGAATATAGAGGTTGTTTATATTATTAAGTTAAAAACTATCGTCAACTTTTTATTTCTAATTACAATTAATAGAACATTGACGATACTAGCTAATATACCAATCATCAAAACATAATTCGAACCTAACGTAGCGATGAATAAACCGCCTATAAACGTACCAATTGTTGTTCCTGTATTAACAGCGGATAAAAAGATTCCATTAGATAAATCAGGTGCATCAGGCGCTGATGAAGTAATCATAAACTGAGTTGTATTTGCGGTAAGGCCTGCTAAAATTCCCCATACCATTGTAATAACCATCATAGGAATAAAAAATGATCCTAAACTAAACATAAATCCATATACTATAATTAAAGCAAAAGGTAATAATAACATTGCTTTTTTAGGAATCATCGTTAATAATTTTCCAGCAATAATATTACCTAATATATTTGAAAAGCCATATAAGAAAAGTGTAATTGAAACGAGGTTTCCATGAATTTCTGTAACGATATTTAAGTAATCAGTCAAATAACTATAAACACCAAAAATGGCTGCATTAAAAAATATAGCTGCAATGATTGAAATCCAAGTCAATGGTCGTTTTAATACTTTTAATTGTGAACTATACGAGTGAGATGATTCGCTTGGCATGGTAGGTACAAAGCATAAAGTCAAAATAAGAACAATGAGATTTATTAGTGCAAAGAACAATAAGGCGATTTGTAAGTTAAATTGAGTAGCTAAAAAATTAACGATAGGAACGCCCACAACCATGCCAGCTGATACACCAATAAATACACGTGATACAGCCTTAGGTACATCTTTTTTATCTACTGAATCAGCTGCAACTGAAAAAGCTAAAGCAGTATATACTGGGTGGAAAATAGCTGGAATAATTCGTGCAAGTAATAAGACAGCAAAACTTGATGTAAATACAGATATCAAATTACTTATTACGAAGATGGTTAAAACGAATAACATTACTTTTTTTCTTTCTATTTTAGACAGTAGTAATGGAGTAATTGGTCCAGATAAAGCAATACCAATTGCAAAAACTGAGACTAACCAGCCAGCAGTAGCAGTAGTCACATTAAATTGTTTGGCAATTTGAGGGATTAACCCTATAAATCCCATCTCAGTATTTAAAATACCAAAAACACCAATAGTTAATATGAGTACGATTAATTTATTGTTGTTCAAAGTCGATACACTCCTCAATAAATGATACAAAGTTTGATACATAAAGTGTAAAGGGTATAATAAGATATAACAAATACCTAATTATTATCTCCAGATATACAAAAAATGAATAACAAAGGTGGGTATTAAATGGAATTGAGAACCTTATATTATTTTGTCACTGTAGCAAAAGAAGAAAGTATCACACGTGCAGCAAACGCCTTACATATTACGCAACCAACATTATCACGCCAAATTAAAGACTTGGAGAGTGAAATGGGCGTTAAATTATTTAAAAGAAGCAATCACAATATTCACATTACGGAAGAAGGCATTTTATTAAAGAAAAGAGCAGAAGAATTGCTTGAAATGTCGCAAAAAATACAAGATGAATTTAAATTTTTAGATAAACAAGTAGAAGGTAATGTCTATATTGGTTGTGGAGAAACAAAAGGTATTAGAATTATTGCGGATATCTTTAGGCGCATTCAAGTACAACACCCTAATATACATTTTCATGTCTATAGTGGTAATGCGGAAGATATTACAAGTAGATTGGATAAAGGGTTATTAGATTTTGGAATCTTAATTCAACCAGCAAATTTAAATAAATATAAAGCTTTAAATTTACCTTCTTATGATGAATGGGGTATAGTCGTAAAGCGGGATCACCCTTTATCCAAAAAATCATTTATTGAAAAAAAAGAGCTTCTCCACATGCCACTGATATGTTCGAGACAAGTACTAGATAGGTCACTTTCAAATAATGAGTTTGCAGGGTGGTTTGGCGATGCTTTTGACCAATTGAATATTGTAGCAACATTTAACCTAGCCTATAATGCCGGATTGATGGTCAAAGAAGATGTGGGTTATGCCATTACTTTAGACAGTATCATTGAAGCATCTGTTGAAAATAACTTATGCTTTATACCATTAAAACCACAATTAATTGCAAAACATAATATTGTTTGGAGAAAAGATCATACTTTTTCAAAAGCAGCACAATTGTTTTTAGAACGAGCAAAAGATGTTTGTAAATAAATCGATTCGAAGAGGTGATTTTATAGTCCTATAATTCAAATAAAAAGCCCCCATCACTATGGATGAGGGGCTTTTTATTATACTTCACGACTGTTTGTAATTTCTTTTTTCGTACGAATCATCAATGTTAGGATAAATCCGATAATCAACAGTACTGTTGTAAATCCAAAGGCAGCATCTACGCCAAGTACAGTAGCGTGTTGTATAGAGTGACTGTTACCAGATTCAACATAATGTGAACGAACTATAGAAAGTATGGTAATCATGATTGCAGTACCAATTGCACCAGCAATAATTCTTAAAGAGTTCATGATTGCAGTACCATGAGAGATATCTTTATTATCTAAAGCATTAATACCAATTGTGTTTAAAGGCATAATGATTAATGCTACGGCAAACATTCTGACAGCGTAAATAATAACAATATACCAATAAGGCGTATCTGTTGTTAAGAAACAATGTAAGATGGTCATAACAATTAATAAGATAAATCCTGGTATCGCTAATACTTTCAACCCATATTTATCGAAAATTTTACCAGTATATACTGACATAAATGCATTGACTACTGCACCTGGTAAAATGACGAATCCTGATAGGATTGCAGATAATCCTAGACCAGATTGAATATACATAGGAATTAATAAAGCAGGACCTACGATTCCAATAAATAACACCATTGATGCAAATGCAGATAGTGAAAATGTTCTATTTGCAAATACACGCATATTTAATAAAGGATTGTCGATTTTAATTTGTCTTGTAACAAAAACAGCGACGATAATTAGTCCGAGAATTAATGAAATGATAACGATTGGTGACGTGAAACCAAGGTTACCCGCACTACTAAAGGCGTAAAGCATAAGTCCAAAACCAAAAGTAGAATAAATTACTGATGATTTATCTAATTTTGTATGTTTTGTTTCATTGTTACTTTCTACAAAAATTGCACCAATAATAAATGCAATAAGTGCTATAGCAGCAACGACTAAAAATGGAGCTCTCCAACTATAGGAATCAATTAAGAAACCAGTTAGTGTAGGGCCAATTGCTGGTGCAGACTGTGCCACAATACCTGTAAGTCCCATTGCAAATCCACGTTTTTCAGTTGGAAATAATGTGAATACAGTGAATTGCATTAACGGTAATAGTATACCTGCACCTATCGCTTGGATGACTCGTGCAAACATCAGTAAACCAAAAGTAGGTGATAATGCTGCGATAATTGAGCCAAGTAAAAATGCACTCATAGAGAAAATATAAAGTGGTTTGGTATGGAATCTATCCATAAGAAATGCAGTTAGTGGAATCATTATTCCATTAACTAACATAAATCCCGTAATAAGCCATTGGGCGGTTGTTTCAGTTATTTGCAACCCTGTGATAATTGCAGGTAGCGCTGTGTTAAGTAGTGTTTGATTCAGCATGGCAACAAATGCACTACTTAACATAACTAAAATAATAGTATTTCTTTTTTTGCTCGATAAAACTTTCTGCGACATTACAATTACATCTCCTTTTACTTCATCCCAACAGTAAATTTTAATAAATTTAAGTTAGCAAAGCAAACCATTAGGTTTAAAAAACTAAATAAATTTGAAACTATTTTTTATTGAAGTTATTATTTTTATAAGGTTGGTCGGAATCTATTTAGGTGATTATTTAAATGAAATAAATTATTAAGTATAAGATATAAGAAAATGTTTTATTTTATTCTTTAAGCTACAATATAGGGGTAATAGGAAAGGATGTTGTTAATGGAAATTGAAATTCACAATCCTCATCATGAATGGCAACAAGTGTTTGAAATTGAAAAAATTAAACTTGAAAAGCTCTTTGAAAAAGAAATGTTAAGTATACATCATATAGGGAGTACTGCAGTGCCTGGTTTGAAAGCAAAACCAATAATAGACATATTATTAGTGGTTGAAAATATAGAAAAAGTAAATAAATTTAATAAAAGGATAGAAGGCTTAGGTTATGAAGTCTTAGGGGAAAATGGCATTAAAGGTAGAAGATTTTTTATAAAGGGAGCAAAACCAAGAACACATCACATTCATGTATTTCAAAAAGACAATAGTTTGGATATTAATCGTCATTTAGCAGTGAGAAACTATTTGATTTACCATCATGATGTGGCGAATGAATACGGTGAATTAAAGGTAAAATTAGCGCAGCAATTTCCAAATGATAGAACAGGATATTGCAATGGCAAAGCCCATTTTCTAAAGCAATTAGAGCAAAAAGCGCTAGAGTGGGATCTGAAGCGTTAGAGAAAATGAATAATAGAGTCAATATATGCAATAGAGCTTAATATACGTAAACACACCATACTAAAGAATAAGTCTAGTATGGTGTGTTTAGTTTTATGAATCGAAATCAATGATATCTGAGACATATAAAGCGATCCGGATATTGAGTGAATGTAATGGATCTTCTATATTTGTACCTATCATATTGCTACATTTATTAATTCTATATTTAACTGTATTACGGTGGATGTAAATTTTTTCAGCTGTTTTTGTTATATCACATTGATTATCCATATAAACTTGTAACGTTTGTTTGAGTTCCAAATCTTTTTTGGTTTTAGGATAACTTAGGGGCCCTAATGTATGTTTGATAAAGGGCTGTAGTTTTTCATTTGGAATAAGTTGCAACAGTTCCTTGATATCTTTTGAATGATATTGTGAGATAAATGATTTTTCATTACTGAATAAGGCATTTTCATAAGCCTCATTTGCTTCAAAGAACGATGAAGGTAACTGAGAAAATTCTGTAACTTCATTGCCAATGCCAAAAGAAACACTACCTTCAAAAGTGTTGCCGTAATCGTCTTGAATACGTTTTAAATAATCAAAATAATGCTGATGATGATTTTGTAATAAAATAGCGAATCGATTATTACTTGGTAGTTTATAAATACTTATATAAGGATCAATGTCAGTCAACATATGCTTTAACCAATGGAATGTGAGCTGTTGACGTTCATTAAGATAATAACTATTTTCTAAAGTACTTTGAGTATCGATATTACAAATAATAATTTGATAATAATCTGATTTGAAAATATTGTATTGCTTGAGTAATTCAGTATGCTTATTGATTGATAATGCTTGATCTGTTTGATTATGAACGAGTGATTCAAAAAAACGATTAATGTCATTTTGTTCTGCTTCTTCAATTTTAGTGTTTTTATATAGTGCAAAACTTAGGACACTGACCACTTGTTCGATAGTTAATAAACTAAATGGGTAGGAGAGTTTATTAACTTGGGAGACCATAAGATAGTATGGGAAATAAGTATATCCTAGAACTTTAAAAATTACGTGATCTTTATCTTCGAAAACTTGTTTGTTTTTATCATAAACGAGTGCCTCTTGATAATGATTATGAAAGTATCTTATATGGTCAGTGGCTAATACTTTATTTTGTTTATATTGATGACTCATTGCTTCTGGTGATTTGAATGGATCGAAAAGTATAATAGGCACGCCTAGTAACTTACTCATACGCTCAATCATAGAATTAATACTAAACCCTTTAATCAATAACTGATTTAATTCTTGTTGAATGTGTAAAGCATAATTTAATTTTCCAGTTTCTGAATCTGAAATATAAGAAGATATTTGATGTGTGATTTCTCCTAAATTCCAACTTTCAGGAATCTCAATTAATGGAAATGCTAAAGCATCAGCAAAATCAATAACGTCCTGATCAATTTCATGTAAAAATCTAGACGTTTTGATTCCAAGACCAGCTGTATGAATATCGCTTAAGTCTTTGATTAATTTTTTTAAGTTTTCTTGATTGTCTTGAAAAAGTACGCCAGTTGTTAGAATAAATGAATTTTCAGAAGTAAAATGCTTGATATCATTATTCTCTGTTATATCTAAATTTGTGACCTCCGATGATAAATCTCCGTTCTTGTTAATCAGTTCTAGTCCTTTAAATTGAGGAACGGATAAAATTTCGTTAAGTGTTGTCATAATTCAGTCCTCCGAGTCTATAGCTTTATTATTATCAGAAAAATTAAAATAATCAAATTTTTAGCTGCAAAATTATTAGTTAAATGGTATTTTTATAAACATGGAATGTTTATTTATAATTGTATGAAATGACCTAAGTTATATATTATACATAATAAATTATACACATATTTTGTTCGAAATATATAATTTCAACATATAGATATGTCATTCTAAACAAAGAAAAACGCTTTCATAAGTACTAAACTAATAGTTAAGCATGATACATAAAGTTATAAGCTTATTAAAGCAAAGGAGACATATAGATGGGAAGACAGGGGAACGAAACGGTATATGACCATACCTTTTTTGAAAAGCGTGGTTATAATAAAGATATTATGCCGAAATCACCAATGCAGAGAAATAATTCTGCGTTTAACTTTTTCACATTATGGATGGGTGCTGTACATAATATACCTAACTACACGGCTGTTGGAGGATTCTTATTAATTGGATTATCTCCACTTCAAGTCATTTTTGCATTGATATTAAGTTCATTTGTTATTGCGCTTTTATTAGTCGCTAATGGTTATGCAGGATCCAAATATGGTATACCGTTTGCGATGCAACTCCGTGCAACATATGGAGATGTTGGTGCAAAATTACCAGGCGTATTACGTGGTGTTGTCGCTGGTATCGCATGGTTTGGTTTACAAACATTTGCAGGATCCCAAGCACTACTTATTTTATTAAATAAAATTTTTCCAGGATTCAGCGATGTTGGTCATGGCATAAATATATTAGGTATTTCCATTCCAGGACTTATAGCATTTTTAATTTTTTGGGCTATTAGTTTTGCAATTGGTTTTGGTGGCGGTGAAATACTAAATAAATTTACTGCTATTTTAAATCCATTGATTTATATCGTATTCGGCGGTATGGCTATTTGGGGTGTAACAGTAGCAGGTGGATTAAGCAATATTATGAACTATGAAATTGCAACAAAAACAGACGGCATCATCTACCCAGCCGTGCTATCATTTATCTTAATATTTAATTCATTATTAGGCGTATGGGCTGGTCCGGGGTCTAGTGTTGCTGATTTTACACAAAATGCTAAATCTACGAAATCACAAATTATAGGACAAATTTCAGGAATTGTTGTTGCTCATATTCTCTTCGCTATTGCAAGCGTATTTATTATTATTGGTGGCTCTATCTATTTAGGTCATCAAGAATGGAATATACTAACTATTATTAATGAATGGGGAAATTTCTGGGCTATTTTGATTTCTACGGGCGTACTATTAATGACGACGATTTCTACTAATGCAACGAGTAACATTATCCCGGCTGCATATCAGTTGAGTGCCTTATTACCTAAATGGATAAATTATCGCCGTGGTGTAGTCATTGCATCAGTTTTAAGTGTAGTTATTATGCCTTGGAAAATGATGGAAAATGAAGGCAGTATATTTTTATTCTTAAATGCCATTGGTGCAATTTTAGGGCCAGTAGCAGGTGTAATGATTGTTCATTTCTATTTCGTATCTAGATGTCATATCGATATTGATAAACTATATTTTGATTTGTATGACAAAGACATCAAAATACAACGTATCAATGTCTCAGCTTATATTGCCACAATCATAGGTGTTGTTATTTCTTTACTTGGTTTCTTACCAGCGTTTGCTGTAATAGCAGATTTCTCATGGTTTATTGGATTTATGATATCTAGTGCAATTTACATTGTTTTGCACTACGCAACGAAAGTATTCTCAAAGGAAAAAGAAGGAGTGAAGTATAATGAAGTATGATTTGATTATTAAAAATGGTTTGGTAATTTTAGAAAATGGTGAACACAATGTAGAAGTGGCTGTAAAAGATGGAAAAATTGCTGCAATCGGTCAAGCGCTTGGCGAAGCAGAACAAATTATTGATGCGCAAAACCAAATTGTTTCACCAGGTATGGTTGATGCACACGTACATATCACTGAACCTGGAGGCGGTTACCGTGATGGTTGGGAAGGGTATGTAACTGGTACAAACGCAGCTGCAAAAGGAGGCGTTACTTCATTTATTGAAATGCCTTTAAATCAAGTGCCCGCAACAACAGATCAAACATCTATTCAAGCGAAATTTGATGCTGGAGAAGGTGAGTTATCAGTTGATGTAGCGAGCTATGGCGGTCTGGTACCTTATAATTTAAATGGGGGTATTCAAGAACTAGACGAAGCAGGTGTAGTGGCATATAAAGCTTTCTTAGCAACTTGTGGAGATCGTTCAATCGAAGGTGATTTTGAAAATGTAGATGACTATTCATTGTATGAGGGGATGAAACAAATTGCAAAAACTGGCAAAATTTTATCCATCCATTCTGAAAATGCGACAATTACAGACCGTTTAGGTGAAATTGCAAAAGCAAATGGTGAAACAACGATGCGTGCTTACGTAGATAGTCGTCCTGTATTTACTGAAGTAGAACCTATTCGCAAGATTATCTTATTCGCTAAAGAAACTGGATGTCGCGTACATATTGTACACGTTGCTTGTGAAGAAGGCGTCGATGAGGTGGTTAAGGCACAACAAGAAGGTGTTGATATTACTTGTGAAACTTGTACGCATTATTTATATTTCTATAAAGAAGAATTAGATGATATTGGTGCAGTAGTAAAATGTTCTCCTCCAATTCGCGAACAATCACGTTTAGAGGGCATGTGGGAACGTGTGATTGAGGGTGATATTAGCTTTGTCACATCAGACCATTCGCCATGTACGCCTGATTTAAAAGATACAGATAATGCTTTTGAAGCATGGGGTGGTATCGCAGGTTTACAAAATAATGTCGATATTCTATTTGATGAAGGTGTTCAAAAACGTCAAATGTCATTACAAAAGTTTGCCGAAATCATCGCTACAGCTCCAGCACAACGTTTTGGTATGGAATCAAAAGGTAGTATTGCTATTGGGAAAGATGCTGATTTTGTATTTATTAAACCTAATGCCTCTTACACGTTATCTGCTGAAGATTTAGCTTATCGAAATAAAATGAGTCCTTATATCGGCCGTGAAATTGGCGCACAAGTAACACGTACTATTTTAAGAGGTCAAGAAATTTATAATCAACAAACTGGCATTTCAGATGTGAAAATTGGTCGTTTTATTTAGTGGATGATTAACATGAAAGATTCTGGTTTACATGAAGTGAAACCAGCCTATCAATCAATTCATTATAAATTGTATGCTGTTTTAAAGATTTTCTTAATTCTATACAATACCCCCTCAAATTGCTACGCGAATGCGCGGCTCTATTTTGAGGGGGTATTGTTTATAATAAGTGGGTGGAACTTCTCGTAGGTAAATGAGAAGTTTGATTATAACTTACCACATCACTATCTTTTGATGTTAAGCGAATGGTATTTAATCCACCGTTTGCAAGCTTCGTCAGGCCAGTACCTATTGTTCCATTAGAATAATGATAAAGTATAGCGCTTATAAAAGCGCCATGAGAGACAATTAAAATACGTTGATTATGATATTCCTGAGTTACTGTTTGGATTCCTTTAAGAAAACGGTCAGTGACAATATCAGCTGCTTCCTTATTAGGATACTGTCGATCTGGATATAAAATATCTCTTTCATGTTGAGCTAAGCCTTCAGCCTCACCAAAAGCTATTTCAATAAATGCTTCTCGTTCAATGAGTGGAATATCCAATTTTTGTTGAATAATCGTAGCGGTATGTTTAGCACGCTGCAAAGGGCTTGTGATAATTACATCCCATGATGATTGTGAGAGAAACTCTGAACATGCTTCGGCTTGCTTAATGCCAAACTGGTTTAAAGGAACATCCGTGCGACCTTGTAATTTTCCAATTGTATTCCAATCAGTTTCCCCATGTCTTACAAAACAAATTTCAGTCATTATAACCAACCTTCATCTAATTATTATATAGTGATACGTTTATCCGTATTTGAATGTTATCAATCGATGTGTTTGCTAAATCTGCATTCATTTTAAAAGTAAATCATTATATTTTCTAGAGATAAGTTTCTCATGGATAGCAATATTTTTCAAAAGGTGAAGTAAATATGAGTGATGCATTTAACAATAAAAGCAAGTGCACCGCTTGGGAAGCACTTGCTTTAAAAAAGATTTTTATAATATGTTAATCTTCTAATATTATGTCTGATTTTGCCAATTCAATCGTTGTGTGTATCAAGAGATTAACACCTTTTTCAACTTGTTCATAAGTAACGGATTCTTTTGGAGAATGACTGATACCATCTTTGCAAGGGATGAAAATCATACTTGTTGGACAAATTGGTGCAAAATTCATGGCATCATGACCGGCACCACTATACATATAACGGTATTCATAATTTAAATGTTGACATTTTTCTTCAGAAATTTGAGCAATCGTTTGATTGAAACTGCGAGGAGTGTCTTGTCCTAAATCTTCTATATGATAATTGCTACGGCGATGTTTAGTAATTGCATCAATAGATTGATGCATTTCTGAAACTACTTGTTCACGGATTGTTTTATCTTTTCCACGGATATCTATGAGTAACGTCACTTCACCTGGAATGGCATTCATGGTATTAGGATAAACTTGAGCATGGCCAACAGTAGTGACGATGCCTTTATCATGATAAGCTTGCCCCAATGCTTCGATTTTCAAAATAATTTCAGCAGCGGTTGTGAGAGCATCTGTTCTCATAGGCATAGGTGTAGAACCAGAATGACTCGTTACACCCTGCACTTTTAGTTTGAAACGATGTGGTGCAGCAATATCAGTTACAATGCCTATATCTTTATGATTATTTTCAAGTATGGGTCCTTGTTCAATGTGTAATTCTAAAAATGCTTTGATTTTATTGCGTTCAAATAAAGCTGTCTTACCGTGCATATCTTGGGCGAGCGGTGCCACTATATCATAAAGTATATTGCCCTCATTATCTTTAATAAATTTCATATCTTCTTTTGTCATCTTACCAGTAAGATATTTACTACCTAAGGTTGCTTCGTTAAAACGAGTCGATTCTTCACAAGCAAAAGCGATAATAATAATGGGGTGGTCAGTTTCAATGTTATGAGTATTTAAATGTTCGACTACTTCTAGTGCCCCTAATACGCCGAGCAAGCCGTCATATTGGCCTCCATCTTTTACTGTATCAATATGAGAACCTAAAACGATGGGTTTTAAGGATGGATATTTTCCTTCTCGACGTGCAATCACATTTCCAAAGAAATCAAAATATACATCTAAACCTGCTTTTTGGCATAGCATAGAAAATTTCAATGCGGCTAAACGTTCAGGATGTGTAAAGGCAATACGATTAATACCGCCATTGGCTTCATTACGTGCAAAGTTATTAAAGGTCTGAAAATTTTCAATTACATTTTGTAAATGCATTACGCCTCTCCTCCATTACTTTGGACAATTTGATCTAAAAATTGTACTGCTTGTCTGTAAATTGATTGGGCTGTTTCATTTACGTCTCTATCAAAATCATGGCTTTCTAAGGAAAGTGATTTGAAATGACTGTGGTTAATATATCGATGAATATGCTCGCTTTCACTATATGGAACATCAGGATCTCCAGTACAATGAACAATAAATGTTGGTGGAAATGCTTTGAGTTGTTTCGGTGAAATATTGTAATCACTTTGTGTCGAAGATTGAATGCCTAAGTAAGCCATCCATTGAGCTTGTCCTCGGACATATAAATAAATGGGATATCTTGTTTGAATCGGTCCAGATATCAAAGGTTTCGACTGAATGAGTTGATTTAATATAGCTGGTGTAATTTGTGACGATAACGCTTGATATTGTTTGTTTGGACGTAGAAATGCTGGTACGTGTATACGACAATAACCATAGAAATCAATAACACCATCCACGTTACGATGATGTGCTGTTAACATTGCTAAAAAAGCGCCAGCTGAACGGCCAAATGTGAATATGGGAAATGTTGGATATAGTTGTTGTATTGTATCGTATTGGGTCAAGGCATCGTTAATAATCACATCGATATTGCTCTCGGGTGCTAGACGATACGATACAAGTATAAGGTGATAATTTTCTGTGAGTATATCAATATAATCTTGGGGTAGATCATTGGATTGACCAAATATGAGACCACCTCCATGAAAATAAAGAATAACGCCTTTAGCTGAGGGGTTTTTGGCCTCAATAATTGTATATGGTAATGTAAAGCCATCTATGGTTGTGCAATTTGTCGTGGTTTCAATCATTATGACAATCCTCCTATAGATACATTTTGCTAAATATAGTATCTCAAAAAAATGAAAAGAAGTATTTGTATAAATCGAATAAAAGTATTAAGTATTATTGTGAGAAATGTGAATGATAACTAAAATGTAAACGCTTATAATTAATTATGAAATAGAAAAGGAGTTGAATTGTATGGACATCAGATCTTCTTTTGAAGCTTTAGATAACAAACTTACATCATGTGGTGGTTTAAACGGTGGCGGTATTACACGCTTACTTTATTCAGAAGCATGGTCAAATGCAATACATACATTAAAAAGTACATTAGAAAACGAAGGATTCGAAGCGCGTTTTGATAGTGTAGGTAATTTAAAAGGACGTATCGAAGGCAGTAAATATCCTGATGAGACAATTATGTCTGGGTCACATATTGATACGGTAGTAGAAGGTGGACATTTAGATGGCCAGTTTGGTGTGTTAGCTGCTTTGGTTGCAATGCAATCATTAAAAGCTGAACATGGCCAACCTTTACGGTCATTGGAATTGTTAGCATTGGCTGAAGAAGAGGGGAGTCGTTTTCCTTATGCGTTTTGGGGGAGCAAAAACTTCTTCAATTTAGCCAATAAAGCTGACGTATCATCTATCGCTGATGGTGAAGGTGTCAACTTTGAAGACGCAATGCATGAAGCAGGATTTGATTATCGTACAGTAGACAACGATTTTAGTTATATAAAATCATTTGTTGAAGTGCATATCGAACAAGGTAAAGTACTAGAAAGTGAACAAAAAGCAATTGGTATTGTTAATGGAATTGTAGGACAGAAGCGCTACACAGTTAACCTCAAAGGCGAAGCTAATCACGCGGGAACAACGCCTATGGGATTAAGGAAAGATGCGGTCGTTGCTTTTAGTAAAATAGCAAACGAATTAACTGATCAAGCCCGCGCATTTGGGGATCCATTAGTGATTACGTTTGGTCGTGTGGACCCAGTACCAAACACGGTGAACGTGGTTCCAGGTGAAGTTACATTTTCTATAGATTGTCGTCATATTAACCAAGTTGAGTTAAATCAATTTGCCGAAAAAATTGATGCATGCATCAAGCGTGTGTCAGAAGAAGAAGCGGTAGAATATGATATTGACTTGTGGATGGATGAAGCACCAACGTTAATGGATGAACAACTGGTAAGCGAAGTCAAAAAGGCTGCAGAACACGTTGTTGGATCATCAGATTGTAAAGTAATGCCATCAGGTGCAGGACATGATTCTCAAATATTTGCTAAATATATACCGACAGCGATGATATTTGTACCTTCGATTAACGGCGTCAGTCATAATGTTGAAGAAGAAACTGATATAGAGGATTTGGTTAAAGGCATAGAAGTCTTGAAACAAGTATTGTATCAACTGGCTTACAAAGAATAATATCAATCATCAAGCTAAATTTTTCATCAAATGTGCTATTGAGCATATCTAAATATACAAAAATAGATAAGGTAAAGGAGATTTTATATTTATGGGTTACTTAAATCATAATCAAGGTTACAGAGAAGGTTTATTAGAAACACGTTCAGTGATTAAGAAAGATAACTATGCGGTAATTACACCAGATGGTTTAGTGAATAATGTTGTTCCTGGCTTCGAGGACTGCGATGTGACAATTTTAGGATCACCAAGAATTGGAGCGCATTTTGTAGATTATTTAGTGACATTAAAAAATCAAGGTGGCAACACACAAGGATTTGGTGGTAACGGTGTTCAAACATTTATATATGTAGAATATGGAAATATAAACGCATATGCAGATGATAAAAAATATGAATTAAATGCAGGTGGATATTTGTATGTACCGCCACATTTAGTAATGACTTTTGAAAATAGTAATCAAAACAATGATAGCCGCATTTTCTTATATAAAAAACGTTACCAACCTATCGAAGGGTATACGCCAGACATCGTCACAGGAAATGTAAATGATATGACTCAAGAACCGTATGAAGGTATGGAGGAAGTGAAAATTCTCGATTTATTACCAAAAGAGTTAGCATATGATATGAATATCCATATTCTTTCATTTAAACCCGGTGCCTCACATGGCTACGTTGAAACACATGTGCAAGAGCATGGTGCATATGTATTAAGTGGCCGCGGTATGTACAACCTTGATAATGACTGGCTACCTGTAGATAAAGGAGATTATATATTTATGGGGGCTTATTCTCCTCAAGCGACCTATGCGGTTGGTTTAGATGAACCTTTTGCATACATCTATTCAAAAGATGCCAATAGAGATATAGAAATTTAAGAAAGGTTGTTAAGTATGGACGCAGAAGGATTAGTGTATGTCGAAAAAGGTAAATTACGACATTTATTTAAAGAGAAACTCATGAATGTTGGTTTGCCTGAAGTACAGGCTGATAAGACAGCTGATTTATTAATATTTGCAGATGCTCGAGGCATACATTCGCATGGTTCTGTACGCATGCAGTATTACGCAGAACGTATAGTGAAAAAGGGGTATAATCTCCAACCTAAACTAAAATTTACACAACAAGGACCATCATCAGGGACATATTTTGGAGATAATGCAATCGGTCATTATGTCGCTTTTGAGGCTATGGAAGAAGCAATAGCATTAGCGCAATCTAGTGGTATTGGCATGGTGGGCGTTCAAGAAATGGGACATAGTGGTGCGATTGGTTATTTTGTAGAACATGCTGCACAACAAGGAATGGTTGCACTAACGGTATGTCAATCAGACCCAATGGTTGTTCCTTTTGGTGGTACCGAACCGTACTTCGGTACCAACCCAATAGCTTTTGCTTCGCCACGAGAATCTGGGGATCCAATACTATTTGATATGGCTACAACTGTACAAGCATGGGGGAAAATTTTAGATGCCCGTTCAAAGCAAAAAGCTATTCCAGATACATGGGCTGTTGATGCACAAGGTGAACCAACGACAGATCCATTTGAAGTAGCTGCTTTATTGCCTGTAGCGGGACCTAAAGGTTATGGGCTCATGATGATGGTGGATATTTTAGCTGGTAGTTTATTAGGATTACCCTTTGGTAAACATGTTACCTCAATGTATGAAGACTTAAGTCAATATCGTAGGTTAGGGCAATTTCATATTGTCATTAATCCTGCTTACTTTGGGGATGAGGCACAGTTTTTAAGGCAAGTTTCTGACATGGTAGATGAGTTACATGATATCGAACCTGCGAAAGCATTCGATCAGGTCTACTATCCAGGTGAAATTCAAGAAGAAGTTAAAAAGAATTATGCTGAAAGTGGTATTCCAGTAGCGCGCAGTATCTATGACTACTTAATATCTGACGCTAGTTATTAAATACATTGAAGAAGTGAACAGGGCAATTGTATGTATAAATAATAAATGACGATTTGTTCTCAGTAGCTTCTTTTTAATGCACATATTATTTGAATATTTAATTTATGAAAAAATTATTTTTAACATTGGATAAAGTATAAATCCAACAATATCGATAAAAAGTGAATTGTTACAGAATGATAAAAATAAGGAGGTATGAAGATGCGTATATCAAAAGAAAAATTATTTGACTTAATGAAAAATAAATTAGTTAAAGCTGGGTTGAATGAAGATGCTGCGAGTGATGTTGCTGATGTACTTACTTTCGCAGATTATAGAGGTATTCATTCGCATGGAGCGGTAAGAGTAGAATATTATGCAGAACGTATTGCTAAGGGTGGTATTACTACGAAACCTAATTATCAATTTGAACGTACTGGACCTTCTACAGGTGTGTTTGAAGGAGATAACGGTCCGGGACATCAAGCTGCAAAAGAAGCTATGGACAAAGCGATTGATATGGCTAAAGAAAACGGAGTGGCTGTAGTAGGTGTGAAGCATATTTCTCATAGCGGTGCTTTAGGTTATTTCGTAGAGATGGCAGCACAGAAAGATATGGTTGGTTTAAGTATGTGCCAATCTGACCCAATGGTAGTGCCTTTTGGTGGAACTGAACCATACTTTGGTACAAATCCAATTGCGTTTAGTGCACCTTCAAATGATGAACGTATGATTACATTTGATATGGCTACAACTGTACAAGCTTGGGGTAAAGTACTTGATGCACGTGCAAAAAATCAATCCATTCCAGATACATGGGCTGTTAATGCGCAAGGCGAACCAACAACAAATGCTAGAGATGTACATGCACTTGTGCCTGTAGCGGGGCCTAAAGGTTATGGGCTCATGATGATGGTTGATATTTTGGCAGGAAGTCTACTAGGTGTGCCACATGGTGTCCATGTTTCATCTATGTATAAAGATTTGACGAAAGGGCGAGATTTAGGACAGCTTCATATTGTCATTAATCCAGCATTCTTTACTGATTTAGAGCAATTTAAGGTTAGAATTTCAACAATGTTAGACGAACTTAAAGCACAGCCGGCTGCAGAAGGATTTGGTGAAATATTCTATCCAGGCGAACGCGGACGCTTGCGTAGTGATAAATATGACAGTGATGGTATTGAAATTGTTGATGAAATATATAACTATTTAGTGTCAGATAATGTGCACTATGATCGTTACCACGGAAAAAATCGATTTGCTGAATAATAACGGAGGAATAGTATGCTATACACAATAATTAAAGAAAATACGTATCAAGATTCGATTGTATTAATGTTATTATCGAATAAATTATCTGCTATTGAAGGTGTGAATCAAGTATCTATTATGATGGGCACACCTGCAAACAAGGATATCTTCAAATCTTCGGGATTAGGTACTGCAGAATTAGAAAATGCTAAACCTAATGATATTTTAATTGTCATTGATACAGATGATGAAACGAAAATAGATGAAGTTGACCAAGAGATAGAAGCTGAATTAAAAGGAAAAGCAGAAAGTGATAGTCAGACACACAAACAAGATGAAGCTTCGAATTGGAAGCGTGCATTAGAACTAGCAGAAAATCCTAACCTTGCACTTATTTCTATACCAGGTCAATATGCGGCAATGGAAGCAGAAAATGCACTTAACCATAATTTGAATGTATTTATGTTTAGCGATAACGTTGCAAAAGAAGATGAAGTACGTTTAAAAGAAATGGCGCATGATAAAGGTCTTTTAGTTATGGGGCCAGACTGTGGAACTGGAATTATACATGGTTTGCCACTTGCATTTACTAATACTGTCAATGCAGGTGACATAGGCGTGGTAGGTGCTTCTGGAACAGGTATTCAAGAAGTAACGACAATTATTGATCGCGAAGGTAAAGGCGTGACAAATGCGATTGGAACTGGTGGCAGAGATTTGTCTACAGAAGTCGGCGCAATAACAATGCTCGATAGTATTAAAGCCTTAAATCAAGATCCTAAAGTGAAAGTGATCACTGTGATTTCTAAACCACCAGCTAAAGCAGTTGAAGAAAAAGTACTTAATGTATTACGAAATATTGATAAACCAGTAGTAGCATTGTTCTTAGGAGCTAAACCTACCTATACAGAACCTAATATTTATCATGCTTATACGTTAGAAGAAGCGGCGCGTGTGTCAGTACAACTATCTAATGGAGATACACCAAACTTCAAACCAAAAGTTTTGGATAATATTTCAGTCAACTTAACTGCTAAACAAGATGGTATTAAAGGATATTATTCAGGTGGTACATTAGCTTCCGAAGCGGCAATGTTAGTGAAAGATACATTGGGAGATGACTCAGATAGCGAAACACCGGAAGGATTTTCTTATAAAGGTGGTAATCATGAAATCATTGATTTAGGTGATGATATCTATACACAAGGTAGACCACATCCAATGATTGATCCGACTAAGCGTATTGAAATGTTAGAAAAATCTGCAGAAGATCCATCAACAGCAGTGATTATGTTAGATAATGTCATTGGCTATGGTAGTCATGATGATATGGCGAGTGAGCTTGCGCCAACAATTCAAAACATACGCGCTAAAGTGAGTGAAGATGGTCGTTCTCTAGCAATACTTGTTACAGTGGTTGGGACAGAACATGATCATCAAGACTATCATGCACAAATTAATACTTTAAAAGCAGCAGGCGCTATCGTTTGTGATACCAATGATCAGATGGTTCGTACGGCAATTAATTTAATTGGTGGTACGGTTGCACAACCAGAACGAGAAGTACAGAACTTTGATGTGGAAGCAGTGGATTTAACTATAGATGATAAAATAATGAATTTGATAAATCATAAACCAAGTGTCATTAATATTGGATTGCAAAGTTTTACTGAAGCTATTCAATCTAATGAAGCGCAAGTGGTTCAATTTAATTGGCGCCCAATTGCTGGTGGTGATGAAAAATTAATGAAAGTACTACAATTTTTAAATAACTACGAAGGAGAGACAGTATAACATGGGTTACAAAACAATAGATGAAGCTAACCAAGCGGTTATTGACAAAATGATTGCAGCAGCGCCATTTTTAGTAGATGTGGTACCTGCCAAATCTAAAATTCCTGAACTTACAGACCATGTCTTGCTACATGCTGGACCGCCAATTGAATATGAAAATATGACTGATCCGATGCAAGGTTCTTGTGTAGGTGCCATTCTTTTTGAAGGTTGGGCGAGTAACGAACAAGGTGCACGTGAATTATTAGAAAATGGAAAGATCACTCTAATACCTTGCCATCATGTAAATGCTGTGGGGCCTATGGGAGGTATAACATCTGCAAATATGCCTGTACTCGTAGTTGAAAATAGAGAAAGTGGTAATGAAGCTTATTGCCAAATGAATGAAGGTATCGGTGCGGTGCTACGTTTTGGTGCTTATAATGAAACAGTAGTCAATCGTCTGCATTGGATGAAAGATGTATTAGGTCCAGTATTAAGTAAAGCCTTGCACCAAATGAAAGATGGTTTGAATGTAAATGTGTTAATTGCTAAAGCGATTGCCATGGGTGACGAATTCCATCAACGTAATATTGCAGCTTCATTAGCGTTTCTTAAAGAAGTGACGCCAATTATTAGTGACTTAGAAGATGTTGAACAAGCACAGCGTACAGAAGTTATTCAATTCTTAGCTGATACAGACCAATTTTTCTTAAATATTGCTATGGCTACTGGAAAAGCAATGATGGATGCTGCGCGTCAAATCGAACATGGAACCGTAGTGACTGCTATGTGTCGTAATGGTGAAAATTTTGGCGTACGTATTGCAGGTATGGGCGATCAATGGTTTACTGCACCTGTTAATACACCACAAGGCTTATATTTCACTGGTTATTCTGCGGATGATGCTAATACGGATATTGGAGATTCTGCAATTACGGAAACGATTGGTGTAGGTGGTATGGCAATGATTGCTGCACCTGCTGTTACGAGATTTGTTGGAACGGGCGGTTTTGATGATGCCTTAAAAATCAGTAATGAAATGACAGAGATTTGTATTGGTGAAAATCCTAACTTTGCGATTCCGACATGGAACTTTAAGGGCGCTTGTCTAGGCATAGATGCACGTAAAGTTGTAGAAACAGGTATTACACCTGTAATTAATACAGGTATTGCGCATAAAATAGCTGGTTATGGTCAAATTGGTGCTGGTACTGTCCATCCTCCAATAGAATGTTTTGAAAAAGCAATTACAGCTTACGCTGAGAAATTAGGCTTTAAAGCGTGATTTTTCACGCTACAGCGATAGGCAAGATTGCCCAGGAAATATTGGAAAAGAGAAAATCGTTCTACGTGCATAGTATTTTTAAAAAAGGATTTAATATTGTAAGTGAGAAACAAGAGCTTATATTTGTAGGAAGTGATGAAAATGGAACTTTTCCGTTTGGTATTGTCATTGATCAACAAACAAAAGCTCAATTACTTAAGGTGATTGATAAGGGCCAAACTATCAAATTAGGCCCTAATGCAATTTATCTTAATGCATCATATCAACTTGTATGGCAAGTTGAACAATTACCAATTAATGACTGGAATAGCACTACACATATTAAGCAATTTGAATGTAACATAAAGCACTACGATTTTTCAGAGTATCATCAAACAGACTTTGATTACGAAAAAATGAAAAAGTTTATGCACTTATTAGAGTACGAAAACGGGGAAACAGTTGAAACTTATTATCGCCATATTATAGGTAGAGGACAAGGACTCACGCCTTCAGGTGATGATATATTAACAGGTATGTTATTTGTTCATTTTATTCATCCATATATAACGAATCGAAATTTAGAAATATTAGCACATATACTTAAAAAGCCGCTTACTACGCTAGTCGGTGAAACTTTTTTGAAATGTGCACAAAAAGGACAATTTAGTTCGAAAATTTCAGTGCTACAACATGATCCATCATTATATCACATGAACCAATTGTTAGAAGTTGGATCAACTTCGGGAAAAGATACATTGTATGGTATGTATGTAGCACTAACTTTAAGGAGTGAAACATATGGGTAAGCGAGTTGTACTTGCCTTAGGCGGGAATGCAATATTACAACCTAAACAAGAAGCATCATATGAAAATCAATATAACAATGTATATGCTGCTACACGTAAAATGGCAGAGTTAAAAGAGAAAGGCTACAATGTTGTAGTCACACACGGTAATGGTCCGCAAGTGGGGAATATTATAGCGCAAAATGAAGCGGCGAAAGAAATTGTAGAACCGTTACCTATTAACGCATGTAATGCTGAATCACAAGGCTTTATTGGGTATATGATGGAAGAAGCCTTAAAAAACCACTTGGAATCTTTAAATATTGATAGCAGTGTTGTAACCTTACTTACAATGGTAGAAGTAGATAAAGATGATCCAGCATTTAAAAATCCATCAAAACCTATTGGCGTATTTTTTAACGAATTAGAAGCTAAACGTTTAGAGGAAACACACGGTTTTGTAATGGTCGAAGATGCAGGTAGAGGGTACCGTCGTGTCGTTCCGTCTCCAGAACCTTTAGTGATTCATGGCGTAGAGCAGATTAAGTCGTTAATTAATCAAGCGATTGTAATTTCTTCTGGCGGTGGCGGTATACCAGTTTATAGAGACGAAAATGGAACAATCCATGGTGTAGAAGCTGTTATCGATAAAGATCGCTCAGGGTTAAAGTTGGCGCAACAAGTTGAAGCAGATACGTTCATGATGCTGACAGATGTTCCAAATGTATATGTGAATTTTGGTAAAGCTAATGAACAAAAGTTAGAAACCATTTCTGTTGAGCAAGCTAAAAATTATGTTGCGGAAGGACAATTTCCAGCAGGGAGTATGTTACCTAAGATAGAAGCTGCGATTCAATTTGCTGAATTGGGTAAAGAATCTATTATCTGTTCATTAGATGATGCAATTGATGCACTTAATGGTAAAGCCGGCACACGTATTGTCTTAGAAAAAGCGACAGAAATAGTTAATTAAAGAGAATTGTTTATATACGAATCGTTCAAATAAGATATGTTTGATCGATTCGTTCTATTATTATAACTAAAGATGAAAAAGAAAGGTGGTATAAGATGACAGAACCGGTTCGTATACATAGAATTAAAGAAAATTGGGGCGTGGTATTAGCTATTATATTCATTGCTTCTACTTTACGTGCACCACTTACTTCAGTGGGTCCAGTAGTAGATGAAATTAAACAAATCATGGATATTAATAATAGTATTGCTGGCATTCTAACTACTATACCGCTAATTATTTTTGCTATTGTCTCTCCGCTGGTATCAAAGGTCACATCTCGTTTAACAATGTCTCGAACGATATTATATTCTACTATACTGTTAATTATAGCTTTATATTTAAGAGTAGCTGGAGATTTTAATGTGTTTTTGATTGGGACAATATTACTCGGTGTCGCTATTGCATTTGGTAACGTTATGCTACCGAGTTATGTTAAATGGTATTTTCCAATGCAGATCGGATTAGCTACAGGTATTTATAGTGGGACGATGAACTTTACTGCTGGATTAGGAGGTGGATTAAGTTTCCCCCTTTCAGAAATAACGCCAATAGGTTTTAGACTATCTTTAGCATTTTGGATTATTCTTGCAGTAATTGCCATTATACTTTGGTTGCCCAAAGCGCGTAAAGGTACTGAAATGGAGAAAGCTACTGCCACTCAATATCAGACAAAGAAAACTAAAAAGGTAAGTATTGTAAAATCAAAATTAGCATGGATGGTTGCTTTGACAATGGGTTTTCAGTCAATGATATTTTATACCGTTGTGGCATGGGTGCCATCAATACTCGTTGATAGAGGATTAGATCCATCAACTGCTGGCTATTTACTAATGTTAAATCAATTTTCCCAAGTGCCAATGACGTTCACATTTCCAATTATCGCATCTAAGTTGAAAGACCAACGTATTTTAATAGTGATTATCACGATTTTATTTTTACTAGGGTTTAGTTTATTCTTTACTCAATCACTCGTATTGCTTGTAGTAGGTATTATTATTGCTGGATTGGCGATGGGGGCATGCTTCAGCTTATGTATGACGTTTTTTTCTATACGTGCGCGCACGAGTGAAGGTAGTATTGCATTGTCTGGTTTTGGGCAATCAGTGGGTTATTTAATAGCAGCTATCGGCCCATTCTTGATTGGTTATCTACATGATGCTACAGGAAATTGGGTTTCAGGTATTATAGCTTTAATTATAATGTCTATACTATTCTTTATCTTTGGTTATCCTGCCTCGAAACAAAACGTGATTGAAGATAATTAACTACATCTTATTTAAAAATAAAAAGCAGCCGCTATGAGTCAACGGCTGCTTTTTTGTGTATGGAGATTATTCGCTTGTTTCATAATATTTGAGCAAAGTGCTTACAGCTTGTTCTAGGTTAAGGTTATCTACGCCTTGATATGCGAGATAAATTGAAAAAGCAGATAAGAAAGTTAAAATGTTTTGCTTCTCTATGGCGTAACCCATGATTCCAATTCGCCAAATTTTTCCTTGTAATTCGCCGAAAGAACCTGCAATTTCGATACCATAGTTTTTGAGTAATCCTAATCTAAAAGCATTGTCATCTACACCTTGTGGTATTTTCACACAAATAACCATTTTCATTTCATTAGATTCGTCGCCAAAAATTTCAAGGCCTAATGCTTTTAAGGCTAACTTTAACCCTTCTTGATGATAGCTATGGCGATGGGCACGATTTTCAATACCTTCTGCGAGTGCTAATTTTAAACCGGTATATAAAGCGTAAATTGATGTAGTAGATTCAGTGTGATGATTTAAACGTTTAGGGCTCCAATAGTCTTGTAACTGAGTTAAATCTAAATAGTTACTTCTGATGAAATCATCTTGTTCAGTGATTTCATTAGATCGTATACCGAGTTCTACACGTTTACGACGGTTGATTTCTTCGCTAAATCTATCATTGAATGTAATAGGGGTGATACCAGAAGGGATAGATAAACACTTTTGAGCACCACCGATTACGGCATCTAATTCCCAATCATCAACAGGGATGACCATGCCTTGATATGTAGCTACAGCATCTACAACTGAAAAAATACCACGAGTTTTACAAGCGTGGCCAATTTTATCAATAGGCTGTAAACGACCAGTAGATGTTTCACCGTGTACGATTGCAAGAACTTTTGGATTAATGCGATCTAAAGCTTCTATGATTTCATCTTGATCAAAAACTTCTCCCATTGGTTTTGTTATATTATGTACAACTCCGCCAGCGCGTGTTACAAGTTCTGTAAACAAGTAACCGAAGCGACCAATAATTGGTACGAGCACATCATCTCCTGGTTTCACGATACTTGCAATGACTGCTTCTAAACCAGCACGACTTGTGCCATCAATAGGGAATGACCATTTGTTTTGTGTCAAAAATGACTGGCGAATAAGTGCCATTGTTTGATTCATAATATCTACAAATTCATAATCAAATTGACCTAAAATAGAGTTAGACATAGCCTGAGAAACGCGGGGGTCCACGCTTACAGGGCCGGGTGTCATAATTAAGCGCTTATTAATTTTCAATGCATCCATTTTTATTACCTCATTTTCTATAAATTACGTCATAATATATTATACATTATTACAGAAAGCGAATATTTGTTGAAATTGATGAAATTTATGCACTAATTTGTGTGAATATTACAAAAATTAAAAAGAAATGATTTTATATATTAGATATGTTTATGAGTTTACTTCTTGTAGAGCAGCATCTACAGCGCTAGCAAATGCATACATTTGATCACTCCAATTACTTGGATCATTTCGGGAGTAACTTGAGAGGTTGCCGTTAATAAAAAATGATTGGCGTAGAGCAGTTGTTAACTCTAATTGAACTCCAGCCCCTTTGGCATTTCTATTTGCAATATTTTGAGATGATGTGCCTTGTAGATAGCTTGGCGTTGGTGCCACGTTAAAGTTTCTACGTTCTAATTGTTCTTTGATAGCTGCACGTAATGTATCATCACTGCCTCCAAGGTAAACAGCAGGTTCATTCCCGCCAGCACCGTGTATCATTACAGAATTTGACATTTGAGCTTGCATATTTTCAATAATAGGTTCGTCGTAATGAGTTGAAGTTACATGTAATTCGGAATTATTAACTGAGCGAATACCTTCGAAACTATAGTAATTATAATTGCCATCGTCAGCAATTATCTTTGACAGTTCAGTGGTACCAGCTTCAATACTACCTCCGTGTATGGCAGCAATAATGTTTGCGCTATATGTTTCATCGGTTGAGATAATCCAGTCGGAGCCCTCTTCGGTATTTTCCATTAATTCTGACATAGAAGCATAGGTATCTGCAGCATAAATAGGTTTGAAAGAGGACATAAACAGGTAAAAGAATGAGAGTAAGAGCGTAATGATACATATATTCAATTTAGTAAAACGCTGTGTGTATTCATTTTTGATTATCATATAGGACTCCTCTTAATTTTAAAAAGTAATTTATACATTTTATAATATCATATAATTTGAGTTATTATAAATTAAATATATAATAACTTTAAGTAAATTTTTGTTTTTAAAAACACTTCATAAAAAAGGATGCATGTTATAAAATTAATTAGTAGTATGTTTATGTGAATGCTTATCATTGAATTTGATAAGTTGTTTTTGAAAAGGTGATTGCTATATTTTAACAATAGATTATATGTTACACTACATATCTTTCCTTATAAATTAAAATATTGGAGGTGTAAAATTATGATAAATATTATATCGGCAATCGGTTCACTGGGAACATTTATCATGGCGATATTTTATTTTGTGTCTGTAAGTATCCAATTGTATCAAATGAAGATTAGCTTTCTGCCAGCGCTTAGTTTTAATCAAATATTGATTACGCGTGACCATAATCAATTACAGTTGAAAAATACAGGTATTGATAGTGAATCTGAACAAGATTATATGAAATTATATAACTTGGGTGGCGGGGCAGCTAAGAATATAAAAATTGAAATATACATTGGCTCGGAGGATGTACTACAAGAAAAATATGTAAACATTTTACCAAGTAAAGAAGGTTATTTACTTCCTATAAATAAAGATGTATTTACTGAAATAGAAAACACCATTCAAAATAACGGATATCAATCAGATTTAAACGTGAAAATCACTTATAAACATAACGTTAGTAGAAAAACACAAGAACTACATCTTAATGGAAAAATAGATAGTTTTAATACTTATGATGAAAAATCTGTCTATGAGTTACAATTTTTTGATAAAAAGCAATATAATTAAAATGAAGTTGCCATTATAGGTAACTTCATTTTAATTGTTAATGACTTAGTTAAAAAGTATTAAAGTCAGTTGTTAACTATAGGATTTTGTATGTTTCTTTGATATCTATTAGAATGAGTAATGAATTTGAATTTTGGAGTGACAATTAATGATCAAAGTTAAAGCACCAAGTCCAATATTTTTGGAAAGCAACCAATCAGAACATGCTATATTATTATTACATTCATTCACAGGTACTGTACGTGATATGAAGCTATTGGCAACTCAATTAAACACTGCAGGATTTACGTGCTACGTGCCTTCATACAAAGGTCATGGGTTAATGCTTGAAGCGCTTATGACTTATGATACAGATCAATGGTGGCAAGACGTATTAGAGGGGTATCAGTTTTTAGTAGAAAAAGGATATTCGAAAATTAGTGTCTGTGGTCTATCTTTAGGTGGATTATTAGCATTGAAATTAGCAGAGCACAAACCGATTGATTCAGTTGCAATCATGTCCACACCGTATAGAAAAGACGACGCTGGGCTTGCTGATAGATTAAAATATTATGGGCAGCGTATGGGGGATTTAATTGGGTTAGAGCAACAGGAAATAACTAATCAACTAAACCAAATTGAAGACTATACTCCTGAATTAAACAAGTTCCAGCTAATGGTAGAAGATATCATGTCAAAGGTTAACCAAATTAGTGCACCTATTACGATAAAATACGGTGAACAAGATGATGCGTCATATGAAACAAGTGCGCAATACATATATGAACATATTTCACATGAACAAAAAGAGATTCAAGGATATAAGTTATGCAAACATTTAATGACCTATGGTGAAGGTCATATTGAAGTTGAACAAGATATCATAGCCTTTTTTGAAGATTATGAATAATATTTAAAATAAGGTTTTTGCAGGTTGAACTGTAAAACTGTGACAACATTTCGAGACGTTGTCACAGCTTTTTTATTAATAATTAAGATCTCCAAAAAGTAGTACAGTTTACCTTGTCTTCAATATTGTAATGAATCATGTCTTTAAGAAGATTGAAGTCGATTTCTTGTGTCCACTTTATACGAAATAAATTATTGGTTTGTGAATAACCCGCTACATTGATACGCTCATTAAATGCATTCAAACATTTAGCTTCAGGGGCAATTGAAAAATGTTGCTTGGATTTACTGAATGCGATGATAAAAGTGCCGTGGTGTGTAAACATGGGTTGATTCCATTTAATAGTTGTTTCAAGTTCAGGAAATGTTTCTACAACCCATTTTAAGACGTCTGTCATAATTTCTTTATGTTTATCATTCTCAAAAGATTGTAAAAAGTCGTTAAATTGGCTCATTTATCATTTCTCCTACAATAAAATTTTGAAATTGCAATGTGCTCAGGTCAGGTTTGATACATAATAATACTTCAATATTAAATAATATTGATTATGTTCATCATAGCAAATTTATATAATATAAAACATGTTAATAGGTATTTGTTTAATAATATTAATAATAGGAAGTAGACGAAAAAGTCCAACCAAGCATTTAAGCTTCGTTGGACTTTTTTATTTTATAGTGTAGTTTTATTATGATTTTTAATGGAAAAATCTATGACTAAACCGAGTAGTAGTAATACAATGAATGGCAGAAGCCAAGCAAGTTGTATATTAGCTAATGGCAAAGCTTGGTACAGATGTACTAAAAGCGTAAATAAGTTGAAATCATTAAATATCTGTAATATTGAAATTATTAAAGTTACTATCGTTGGTATGATAAATGCGTATTTCAGTTCAAAGGGAATAAAGATACTAATCAACGAAATAATGACCAAAACAATAGAAGTTGGATAAATAAACGTTAATAATGGTTCGGCGATTTGTAATATTAGGTCTAGACCTAATATTGAAACTAAGAAGCCGAGCAAAGAAAAGATAAGAACGAACATCTTATAAGATATCTTCGGCAATTTTTTCATAGCAAAAGCCGCGCACGCATTTACAAGACCTACACATGTTGTTAAACACGCAAGTATAACGATTACGCCAAATATTAAGTTACCAACTGGTCCGAATACGCGTAAGGCATTATAAGTCAAAATACCTGTACCATCTTGTAGCCCTGCATGACTTGTTGTGGCGCCTACATATGCTAAAGCAAAATAAATGATAAGTAATAAGATAGCGGAAATAAATCCAGACTTGATAACATTTTTCACAAGTGTCTTATGATCATTTACACCACTGAGCTTAAACATTTGTACTATTACTACTGAGAATGCTAAAGCAGCGACTAAATCCATTGTGAAATAGCCTTGCAATATACCAGAGACAATAGGTGTCTTGGCGTATTCTCCATTGGCATGACCAATAGATCCATCAGGATTAATAATTACAAGAATACATAAAACGGCTATGATAATAATTAAAATGGGTGTTAAATATTTTCCTAAGTTATCTATAATACGGCTTGGATATAAAGCGATAAAATAAACAATAATGAAAAAGATAATAGAGAAAATAAGTAATGTTAAATGATTGTGTACTGGTAAAATATGATTTGTCCCGATTTCGTAAGCAACATTAGCAGCTCGAGGGATACCATATAATGCACCGATAGATAAATATATACAAATAGCAAATATTGTTCCAAAAATAGGATGAACTTTGTTCCCAATACTTTCGACGCCGCCGTTCATATAGGCTACGACAACGACTGTAATATATGGCAATAAGATGCCAGTTATAGCGAATCCAGTCATAGAAATCCACATATTTTCTTGAGCTGTATAACCTAACATTGGTGGGAATATTAAGTTACCTGCTCCAAAGAAAAATGAGAAGAGCATGAGACCAGATATTAATACGAGTCTATTCATTTCATATACCTCAATTTCAAGGAGATTTACTTGCACAAAACACAAGCAACTTTAACATAGAATACAACCTAATTCAATAAAATTTCTGACAATTTATAATATTGAAAGTATTGTGTTTTGTGAATTGACACAGAATATACAATTTAACTTAACAGTACCTATTTTGAAGGAAATTTTATTGCTGTAGAACATATCTTGAAATTACTATTGAGTGCAAGTGCGAAAAATGGTATAGTATATGCTATCTCACACAAACGCTTTAACGCAATAAAGTTTTGCAAAATATAAAGGATGTAACGTTATGAATAAACAATCACAATGGAAGTCGTCGACCGGCTTTATTTTAGCAAGTGCAGGCTCTGCAATAGGACTAGGCGCTATGTGGAAATTTCCATATATGGCAGGTATATATGGTGGTGGCGCATTTTTATTAATGTTTTTAGTATTTACGATATTTGTTGGTTTGCCTTTGCTTATGATGGAATTTACTGTAGGTAAAATGGGGAAGACTTATACAACAAAAATATATGAAAAATTAACAAAGAAAAAATGGCTCAATATTATTGGCTGGAATGGTAATTTAGCAGTATTTGTACTATTTGGTTTTTACAGTGTTATTGGTGGATGGATTATCATATATATATTTAATGTAGCGTTACAAATAGTAACGTTTAGTGATAATAAACTAGGAAATATACAATTTGAAGCAATTATTGGCAATCCATTTTTAACAATAATAGGGCAAGGTGTTTTTATATTATTAACGATGATTATTGTGATGATGGGTGTAGAAAAAGGGTTAGAAAAAGCCTCTAAATTTATGATGCCATTGCTATTCATCTTTTTAATTGTCATAGTTATTAAATCACTCACACTTGATGGTTCTATGGAAGGGCTAAAATATATATTACAACCTCGTTTAGAAGATATTTCCATGCAAGGTATATTATTTGCATTAGGACAATCCTTTTTCACATTATCATTAGGTACTACGGGTATGATTACTTATGCAAGTTATGCCTCTAAGGAAATGACAATTAAGACCTCAGCCGTTTCTATAGTAGCTATGAATATATTAGTTTCTATTTTAGCAGGCTTAGCGATATTTCCAGCAATCACTGCTTTCGGCTATAAACCGACAGAAGGTCCAGGGTTGTTATTTAAAGTATTGCCAAAAGTATTTGATCAAATGGCCTTTGGTTCAGGGTTTTATTTAATCTTTTTAATATTATTCTTGTTTGCAGCACTGACATCTTCAATTTCACTATTAGAGTTAAATGTGTCGAATTTCACTAAGAATGATAATGCTAAACGAAAACCTGTTGCATTTTGTGCTAGCGTTCTAGTATTTATTATTAGTATACCAGCGACATTATCGTTCGGTAGTTTGAGCGGTATACAATTTGGAGCTGGTACAATTTTTGATAATATGGACTTTTTAGTTTCTAATATATTAATGCCTTTGGGTGCTTTAGGCACAACGTTGGTAGTAGGACAGTTATTAAACAAAAAAGATTTGAAAGCGCATTTTGGTAAAGATAAATTTAAGTTATTTATGCCATGGTATTATTTAATCAAGTTTGTTTTGCCAATAGTTATAGTTCTGATTTTTGTCGTTCAGTTCATATAGTAAAAACTTCTCGTGCATTTTGTACGAGAAGTTTTTATTTTTGTGTGTAAATATATTTTTTTGTATGTTAGCGCAAACATTTGTGTTTAGTGGAATTAAAACAAGCTCTCAATATTATAATATTGAGAGCTTGTATAAGCCTTAAGCATTATTTACCTGTGAATAAACCGATGATTTTTTTGATGATGTCGATGATAAATGACATAGTTTTTCACCTCGCTTTGTTTTGTTAATTACATAATAATATAATTGTGCGTCATTTTGTTTTGCAATTCCTAAATAGTAATGGAATATGCTTATATGAATTTAAATAAATTTTAAAAACAATTGCGCATCCCTAAGTGTCTTTAAATACACAGATAAAAGCACAATCATAAGCTTTATACTAAGCGTTTTTATGATTGTGCTTTTAAATCGTTTAATTATTATAAATTTAATTTAATCAGTGATAGCACCTTTAGAAGCTGATGAAACAAGTTTTGCATATTTCGCAAGGGTTCCTTTGGTCGCTTTTAAAGGAGGGCATTGCCATTGTGCACGACGACGTTCTAACTCTTTCTCAGAAACATCGAAACTAATTTCTAGATTGTCGGCATCGATAGTGATTTTATCATCTTCTTCCAATAAAGCCATAGGGCCACCAACTTGTGACTCAGGTGCTGCATGACCAATTACGAGACCATGAGAACCACCTGAAAAACGGCCATCGGTAAGTAAGGCCACGGATTCCCCAAGTCCTTTACCAACTAAAATTGAAGAGGCTGAAAGCATCTCTGGCATTCCAGGTGCCCCTTTAGGACCGGCATATCGTATGACTACAACATCACCAGGTTTGATTTGATTATTAAGAATCGCTTTTGTTGCTGCAGATTCAGAGTCAAAGACACGTGCTGGTCCATTGATATAAGTCACACTAAGCCCTGAAATTTTAGCAACTGCACCCTCGGGAGCAAGGTTACCTTTTAAAATTACGAGTGGTCCTGTTTCATGTTTGGGTTGCTCAAAATTAATTATTTCTTTATTATCTGTAAGGTCTGCTTGATGTTCTAGATTTTCAGCAACAGTTTTACCTGTTACAGTAAGACAGTCACCATGAAGCAATCCTTTGTCATGTAAAAGTTTCATTACAGCTGGTATGCCGCCTACTTCATCAAGGTGTGCCATCACATATTTACCGCTTGGTCGCAAATCTGCGATATGTGGGACACGCTTACGAATTTTTTCAAAGTCATCTAATGTAAGGTCAACTTCTATAGTGTGTGCAATGGCAAGTAAATGTAAAATGGCATTTGTAGAACCACCTAAAGCCATAACCACTGTAATTGCATTTTCAAAAGCATTTTTAGTCATAATATCTTTTGGATAAATACCTTGTTCTAATAATTTATATACTGCTTTACCTGCGGCACGACTATCTTTAGCTTTATTAGCTGATACAGCAGGATGAGAGGCGCTGCCAGGTAGACTCATACCCATTGCTTCAATTGCTGAAGACATCGTATTGGCAGTGAACATGCCTCCACATGCGCCAGCACCTGGACAAGCAGCACATTCTACTTTGTGCAATGCTTCATCATCAATTTCTCCATTGTTATACTGTCCAACCCCTTCAAACGCGGATACGGCATCGAGGTCCTTTCCATCTAAATTACCAGGCAATATTGTGCCCCCATAAACAAATACAGCTGGTAAATTCAGGCGTGCGATACCAATCATGCAACCAGGCATATTTTTATCGCAACCTCCGATAGCTACGACTGCATCGAGGTTTTCTGCGCTTACAACGGTTTCTATAGAGTCGGCAATAATTTCACGACTCGGTAGAGAAAAGCGCATTCCATCAGTTCCCATTGAAATACCATCCGAAACAGTTATTGTGTTAAAAATTAATGGTGAGGCGCCTGCTTCGCTAACACCTTGTTTAGAGGCGCGTGCCAAACCATCGATATGCATATTACATGGTGTAACTTCACTCCAGGTACTAGCAATTCCAATCATTGGTTTCTTGAAATCTTCATCTTCAAAACCAAGGGCACGTAAATAAGCGCGATTTGGTGTACGGCTCACACCTTCACTAATAACTTTGCTTCGGATACGCAAGTCTTGATGATTTTCGTTATTTTCTATTTCTTTAGTCAAATGATTACCTCCAGTAATACGAATTAATTATTGTTAGAATACTCTGATAATTTAAAAACTACAAATATTATGGAAATGTGTAAAAATGATGTGTGATATTAGTCGTCTGTGTTGGGATACGTTTCTATAGCTATTGATATCCATTACAAATTCAATTTCAGACGTAAAATACCAAAATAATTTCAATACCATATCGGTACCCACAGTATAGACATATCGTTCACATGTCAATGCTAAATATTGATTATACTACGCTATACCTAACGATAATTAAAATAAAAAACGTAATATGATGCTATATGATGTACATTTTAACGCATAGGTCAAAGGGGATTGAACTGGAAATAATATATAATGTGCAGTATATAAAGAGAAAGAGAAATATATTGTCTTATGTGTTATAGAATTGCTTGCTATTGTAATAATAATGTCATATAAATAATATACTAAATTGTGGCTTTAAGATGTATAATGGGGTAGTGATCATGTGTACATAGCGTACAATAAAATTTTGGGAGGTTTACATAATTGCGTAAAAAAATAATTGCAACTGTAATAGGGACGAGTGCGTTGGCAGCTGCTACTTCAACGAATGCAGAAGCTGCTTCAACATACAAAGTTAAAAGTGGTGACTCACTTTGGTCAATAGCGAATAAATTTAATGTTTCAGTAGCTAAATTAAAATCATTAAATAATTTGACATCTAATGTTATTTTTCCAAATCAGTCATTGAAGGTATCTGGGACAACAAGTTCTAATACAGCTTCTAATACGTCATCAACTTCAACATACACAGTAAAATCAGGTGATACTTTATCTGGTATTGCGGCTAAATATGGTACAAGCTATGAAAAGATTATGAGCTTAAATGGTTTGTCTAGTTATAATATATATCCTGGACAAAAGTTAAAAGTGTCAGGTTCGACTTCAACAAGTGGTTCAAGTAACACAAGTAGTGGTAGTACAACTACTTATACAGTAAAATCAGGTGATTCTTTATCGGCAATTGCAGCTAAATATGGAACGACATACCAAAAAATTATGAGTTTGAATAATTTAACAAGCTTCAATATATATCCTGGACAAAAGTTAAAAGTATCAGGTTCGACTTCAACGAGTGGTTCAGGTACTTCAGGTTCGTCAGGATATTATACACCGAAATTTAATCATTCTAATTTGTATGATTGGGGACAATGTACGTGGCATGTATTTAACAAACGTGCACAAATTGGTAAAGGAATCAGTACCTATTGGTGGAACGCTAATAACTGGGATACTGCATCAGCAGCAGACGGTTATACTGTAGATCATAGAGCGACAGTTGGATCTATATTGCAATCAGACGCAGGGTATTATGGCCACGTAGCTTTCGTAGAATCAGTTAACTCAAATGGTAGTATTACAGTTTCTGAGATGAACTATAGTGCTTCTCCAGGTATTGCTACGACGAGAACAATACCAGCATCACAAGTAAGTTCATATAAATATATTCATTAATTCATTTTATAGATAAAAAACACGTATAGAATACATTGAAGAACCAATGTATTCTATACGTGTTTTATTATATATCAGAAGCCTTGATAGTGTTTACTAAATCATTTGAACATCTATTTAGATTGGCTGCGCAAAGATTTCACTCGTTTAGCAGTTGTATATAACGTACTTGCTAATGTAAATGTTGAGAAAACTTTAGTAAATTTACGTGGTGATTTCAAGGCAGTATAAAAATCAAGTATAGCTCCCACGCTTGATATAGTCATGCTTGCATACATTAATTTCTTATTTTTAGATTGATAAGCATACCAGTTAAATCCTTCTACTGCTATACCTACAAAGTTGATAGTGTTAGAAACACGATTGAGTTTTGATTTTTTAGCCATTACTTTAGAACCTCCATGTTAAGTGTATCGTACAATATTATAACATTTATTTAGGGAGAAGTAGTTAAATCTATGCTTGTATTGCACGTAAAGGTGAGATTGAATAATAAAATATGATACCATAAAGCTATGAATTTAAAACAATAGTACGCTCAATTCGTGAGATAAAATTACTGATACGTGTGAGGTGAATCAAGCATGATTAAATGCGTTTGTTTAGTAGTGCAAGAGGAAGAGAGAATATTGCTTGTACAAGCGAGACATCGGCAAAAGTATTACTTTCCAGGTGGCAAAATAGACGAGGGTGAAACACATAAACAAGCTTTACATAGAGAGCTACAAGAAGAACTGCAAATTCATATACCAGAAACAAGCTTACATTATATTACAACTGTGGTTGGCGATGCTTACCCTCAAAAAAATACAAAGACTGAACTTAATTGTTTTTATACAACAGAAAAAATAGATTGGTCCAATATAAAACCTGCTCAAGAGATTACGGATTTAAAATGGATCTATAAAACAGATCGTGAAATAATAGCACCAGCCGTTCTAACATGGTTAGATAACGATTTTAACTGTAAGTTAGAAGATAGACTTGAATTCGAACCCTATGGTGCATCACTTTTTGATGATGTACTAGGAATTAATATTGCAGAGTCAGACCTTCAATTTACTAAAACACCTCAAGAAAATATCAAACTTGCAAAAGAGGATTTAGATCGACATCCGACTTTAATATACAACCAGCAACAGCAATGTATTGGATTCTTTACTTTACACGAAGGCCAAGGCGTAGAAGCGTATACTGCTAATCCGAATGCGATATTTTTCAGATCATTTAGTATAGGCGTTGATTATCGTGGCCAAGGATACGGAAAGCAAGTTATTCAACAATTACCACATTATGTGAAACAATATTTTCCAAGTATTAATGAGATTTATCTCACAGTTAATGATGATAATGAAAAGGCGCAACAGTTGTATAAACATTGTCAGTATGAATATGTAGGAGAAAGTTTATTAGAAGATCGACCCGTGTATATTATGCGTTATAGAATATAAATCAATCGTAAAACGCGTCATGAAAGTTAACACATAGTGTTATTTTACATGACGCGTTTTTGCTATTTTAATTGAGGCATCGTATGATTTTTTTCAAAGGGGTGAGAGAATTGAATATGAATGATACGCTATTTCTATTTTTATGTACGCTACTCGTTTGGTTGATGACGCCTGGATTAAGCTTATTCTATGGTGGACTCGTACAATCGAAAAATGTTTTAAATACTGTTATGCAGAGTATGTCTGCAATCGTAGTGGTGACATTTGCTTGGGTGATTTTGGGTTTTAGTCTTAGCTTTGGGTCTGGAAATACATTTTTAGGTGATTTTACATATTTAGGCCTGCAACATGTTGGTTTCGGTACTCAAGCGGATATTTCTCCAAATATTCCTTTAGCTTTATTTATGCTATTTCAATTAATGTTTTGTACAATTGCAGTTTCTATTTTGTCGGGTTCAATTGCTGAAAAAATGAAGTTTATACCATATTTGGTATTTGTGTTTTTTTGGGTGATTCTTGTATATAGTCCAGTAGCTCATTGGGTTTGGGGCGGCGGTTGGATTGATCAGATAGGCGCAATTGATTACGCTGGAGGTACAGTCGTACATATTACTTCAGGTGTGTCTGGCTTAGTGCTAGCAATTATGATTGGAGCTGGAAAGAATTTTGATAAACGTCCACCGCATAATCTAATCATTACGCTTATTGGCGCTATACTAGTCTGGGTAGGTTGGTATGGTTTTAACGTTGGTAGTGCTTTGACATTTGATGGTATTGCAATGACGTCATTTGTAAATACAGTCTTAGCAGCAAGTGCTGGCGCATTAGGTTGGTCAGTGATGGAGCATCTAATGAAAAAGACAACGAGTTTGATTGGGATGTTATCAGGCGTGCTGGCTGGATTAGTTGCAATTACTCCGGCAGCTGGTTTCGTTGGCTATATGAGTGCAATAATTATTGCGCTTATAGGTGGTATTTGTTGTTATTTTGCAATCAATTATATCAAAGTGAAGTTGAAATATAATGATGCATTAGATGCGTTTGGTATACATGGTATTGGAGGCGTTGTAGGTGCAATTTTAACAGGTATTTTCCAATCCCATAAAGTGAATGAAGGGGTTACCAATGGTTTGATCTTTGGAGGCGGCATACAAACAATCACTGTACAAATCATTGCTGTGGTCGTCACAATCATTTTTAGCGGTGTGTTGACTTATATTATTGCAAGGGTCATTGGATTATTTAGTGCACTAGGTACAGATAAAAAAGAAGAAGAACATGGTTTGGATTATGTGGTCCACGGCGAGCGTGCATATTTTAGCGGAGAATTAAATAAATTTAATAGACGTCCGTGACGATAGTTATCTAAACAAAGCCGTTTAATAACAAAAGTTAGTATTTATAGGGACAATGCTTTGTTTAAAACTTTCTATTAAACATTAATAATAGTGAAGTGAACTACTTTTAAATTAAAAAACCACCAACGCTATTGTGAAATGATAGTGTTGGTGGTCGTTTATTAATCTACTGTATGTTCTGATTTTTTATCGATGGGCTTTTCATTTTTAATTAATAATGAAGATAACCAAGCTGTTATTGGAATACTGATGGCAACAGCGATACCACCTAATAAGATAGAAATGAATTCTTGCACAAAAATCTTAGAATTAATGATGTGACCAAAAGAATAATTTAACTTAAAGAACCAGAAAAACAAAGTTAATTGGCCTCCGAAATATGCGAGATAAATCGTATTTGCCGATGTTGCTAAAATTTCTCTGCCTACTCTCATACCTGAATGAAATAATTCTTTTTGGCTTAAATTAGGATTGGCTTCATTTAATTCATACATTGGAGAACTTATTGTGATTGCTAAATCGATAACCACTGCTATTACTGCTAAAACTACAGTGAAGACCATAAATTTCACCATATCTATACCAATATTCATGGAAAAGATATAGGTCTCATCTTGTTGCTCGGTAGTGAAACCTTGTAAATGCCCGATGGCAACAGAAAGATAGATGGCAGCAATCAAAATAATCGTAGTTAATAGAGTAGCGTAAAACGCTGCTTTAGTCTTAGTATTATAACTATTTAATACAAATAAGTTACACGATGCAATGACGATACAAAAAATGATTGTCACAACGTAAATAGGCGCACCGAATATAATAATAACAATGGCGATGAGTAAGATGACGAAATTCAAAAATAACGTCAAATAAGAAATTAAGCCTTTTTTACCGCCAAAAGCAATCATTAAAATGAAGAGTAGGATAGCTAAAATTGTTATTGCACTCATTGTCTGACACCTCGCAATTTAAACCATAATTGCATTAATAAAATTGTGATGGGGATAGTTAAGACGATACCTATACCGCCTGTGATTGCCCGGGAAATTTCTAATGACCAATTCATGGAAATGGTGTATGTAATGGTATTTTCATTTTTTAAATATAGAAGTATCATCGGTAAACTTCCAGATAGATATGAGAAGAGTAAGATATTGGTCATTGTTCCCATGATATCTTGGCCGATATTACGCCCAGCTAATGCCCATCTGGCCATGCTAATCTTAGGTGTACGACGTAATATTTCATTCATACCACTGGCAATCGTAATAGCAACGTCCATAACAGCACCAAGTGAACCGATCATCACTGAAGAGAGGAACACTTCTTTAGGTGGTAATGTTAAGAAAGTCATTGTTTCAAATTTTAAGCCTTGGCCACCTGTCAGTTGAATAACTAGTTGCGTAAGCCCGATACAAAGAAAAGTTCCGAGTAAGGTACTGATAATCGTGATGAGTGTACGCCATTGCCAACCGGTGACTAATAATAGCGTTAATGTCGTAGAAATAACAATACCTACGCTCATTAAAGCAAACAAACTAACTGTGGGTGATTGATTATGGATATAAATGGCTAATATAACTATTAGAGTATTAATAATTAAAGATAAAATGGATTGTAAGCCGATTTTTCTACCAACGAGCAATACAGTTAATAAAAATAAGCCGGTCACAGCGACCACAAGACTGTCGCGTTTTTTCTCGGTAATATAAGCATCATTTGGATGTTTATCTATATGTAAGAGTACTTTGTTATTTTTTGAAAAAGCTTCGCTATCTGCTTGAGATTCTACATAATCATGTTGAATCGTTGCCGTTTTTCCTTCAAATTTACCGTTTAAAATTTTGATTTTAAAAGTTTCTTTATGCTTAATATCTTTATTATGATGTTCATCTGTAATTTGGGAAGTTGATTTATTTTCAATATGTGTAATTTGCCCGATTGGCGTTTGATAAAACTTTTCATTTACAAATGTGAAAATAAATAAACCTACAAAGATGATACAAAATAATAAGATGACCCAATTAAATGGGCGGTTGAATGCTGATTTCACTGCCATTGTCTTAATTCAGTCCTCTCTCTTTATAGACAATGTGATTATACGCCCCTAATATAACGAATTCAAAGATTTATATGTTTATTGGTTTTAATAATAAATTAATGATAAGTTGCACTTCGACTAAGTAATTGATCGATAGTTGCATTCATTAGCTGTATATCATGTTTTTTATTATCTTTACGAGTGACACTGCAAATAGTACGTTTGAGTTCTGTATGTTCTAGTGAAATATCTACCCATTTTCCAGGGTTTTTATCTAATAAATGATAAGAAGCGGTGATAATATAGGCGCGTTGATGATTTAATAAATATTGAGCTAATTGAGGATGGGTGACTGTACGAATTGGCGATTCAATCACTTTACCTAATATCTGTTTCATGCTCTGAGGTAAAGCATAAAGTTCATAAATCAATGTATTTGAAAATTGTGCTAATGGCGGATTGGTAGCCATTGTGATAGGGTCATCTTTTGGTGCGTAAATATGATAATTTTCTTCAAATAATGGATTTACTTTTAATGTGTGATTTTGTTTAATTTCATGTGATAATTCTGTAAAGGCAATATCGATTTGATCAGTAAGTAATGCGTTTAAAATTTCGCTTTCCTCCATTAGAATAGGTTCGACTATAGAATCACTTTCGTTTTCAAATGATTGAATGAGTAAGGTGAGAACTTGAGAGATATAGCTTTCAACATAGCCAATATGAATTACAAAATGATTAGACTCTGATTGGTTGTGGAATAAACGAATTGTTTCATCTAATTGTTCGATGATTTTAGTAGCTTCTGAAAATAATTGTTTTCCTTCCTCGGTAAGATAAATATTTCTTCCTTCGCGTTTGAATAAAGTAACTTGTAATTCTTTTTCCAATTGTGTGATTTGGCGACTGATTGCAGATTGTGCAATATCCAATTCAAGCGCTGCTTCAGATAAATGTTCTCTCTTGGCAACTTCTATAAAATACTTTAATTGTTTAATTTCCAATGATTCATCCTCCTAACATTGCAACCGTTCTAATAATTAGAATGATATCATCTATTTTATATATTGAACAGATTAATTAACTGCTATATAGTTTACTTACTTATTTAATATTCAGAATTTTCTTAAAAGAGGTGAACATCATGCTCGAATATAATAAAAAATTGGGCTTATATGATAGTCGTGAAGAACATGATGCATGTGGTATTGGATTTTATGCCAATATGGATAATCAAAGAAATCATGATATAGTTGAAAAATCATTAGAAATGTTACGTAGATTAGATCACCGTGGTGGTATTGGCGCAGACGGTATTACCGGTGATGGTGCAGGTATTATGACTGAAGTACCTTATGCTTATTTTGCTGAACAAACTGATTGGGATTTACCAGAAGAAGGGCAATATGCAGTTGGAATGTTTTTTACAAATGAGAAAATTGCAGGTTCTCAACATGAAGGTCAATTTAATGCGCATTTTGAAGTTGAAGGATTAACTGTTATTGGTTATAGAGATGTGCCAGTAGACGTCAATGCAATTGCTGCACATGTTGCTGAAACAATGCCTCATATTCAACAAGTATTCGTTGCATTAAACGATGTTTCACATATAGAACGCAAGTTATTTTTAGCGCGTAAACAAATAGAAAACTACGCAAATCAACAACATTTAGATTTATATTTTACAAGTTTATCTAATAGAACGATTGTTTATAAAGGATGGTTACGTTCTGATCAAATCAAAGCATTGTATAAAGATTTGAATCATGAAACATATGTATCTAAATTAGGACTTGTACATTCTCGTTTTAGTACAAATACGTTCCCGAGTTGGAAACGTGCGCATCCCAATAGGCTGTTAATGCACAATGGTGAAATCAATACCATTAAAGGTAATGTGAATTGGATGAGAGCACGTCAAGCAGAACTTATTGAAACTATTTTTGGTGATGATAAAGATAAAGTAAAAGAGGTTGTCGATGAAGACGGAAGTGATTCTGCAATTGTTGATAATGCTTTGGAATTTTTATCTTTAGCGATGGAACCAGAAAGAGCAGCTATGTTAATGATTCCTGAACCATGGTTATATAATAAAGCGAATGATGCGAATGTCCGTGCATTTTATGAATTCTATAGTTATCTTATGGAACCTTGGGATGGTCCAACAATGATTTCGTTCTGTAATGGAGACAAAATAGGGGCATTAACTGACAGAAATGGTTTAAGACCAGGACGTTATACGATTACTAATGATAATTATATAGTTTTTTCATCTGAGGTCGGCGTCATTGATGTGCCAGAGGAAAATGTGGCCTATAAAGGACAATTGAATCCTGGTAAATTATTATTGGTTGATTTTAAAGAAAATAAAGTCATTGAAAATAATGAATTGAAAGCACGTATTGCAGATGAACTTCCATATGAAAGTTGGTTAAAACAATTTACAGTTGATTTGGACTTAGATCATGTTACTTATCAACCGTCGCAATGGGATAAATCTACACTTGAGCGTTTACAAAAACAATTTGTCTATACTAGAGAAGAAATGGACAAATATATGACAGAGTTGGTAGAAAGTAAGAAAGACCCAATTGGTGCCATGGGTTATGATGTGCCAGTAGCAGCCTTGAATGAAAAAGATGAAACACTATTCAATTACTTCAAACAATTATTTGCGCAAGTAACTAATCCGCCTATCGACGCGTATCGTGAGAAGATTGTTACGAGTGAATTGACTTATCTTGGTAGCGAAGGTAATTTATTAAATCCAAACGAAGATGTATTGAATAGAATTCAATTGAAACGTCCTGTCATCACTGAAGGGCAACTAGATGCTATTGAAAATAGTAGATTTAGTGTGAAGCATCTTTCAACATTATATAAAGATGATTTAGAAGTTGCATTAGAAGCATTGGGTGATCAAGCGATTCGTGCTGTGAAAGAAGGAAATGAAATATTGGTGCTAAATGATCGTATGTTAGCTACTGAAGAGGGCTATGCAATGCCTATTTTACTTGCAGTGAGTCATATTCATCAGTTGTTAATTAGAGAAGATTTACGTATGCGTACGAGTATTGTCGCTTTATCAGGTGAAACGAGAGAAGTGCATCATGTGGCGTGTTTACTAGGATATGGCGCGAATGCCGTAGTACCTTATTTAGCACAACGTACGGTTGAACAATTAGTGTTAGAAGGGCGTATAGATGGGGATGTTTATGAAAATGTTCAAACCTATACAGATACATTATCAGAGGGCGTCATTAAAGTCATGGCTAAAATGGGTATCTCTACTGTGCAAAGTTATCAAGGGGCACAAATATTTGAAGCAATTGGTCTTTCGGATGAAGTTGTAGAAAAATATTTCACAGGTACACAGTCAAAATTGTCAGGTATATCTATAGATATGATTGATAAAGAGAATAAAGGAAGACAAACACCTAAAAGTGAATATTTAGAATCAGGTAGTACATTCCAATGGCGTCAACAAGGTCAACATCATACCTTTAACCCAACATCGATTCATTTGTTACAGCATGCTTGTCGTGCGAATGACTATGCAAAATTCAAGCAATTTTCAACAGAAGTAAATCATAAACGTACGGATCACATTCGACACCTCATGGAGTTTAAGAAACGTGAAGCGATTGATATCAGTGAAGTTGAACCAGCGAGTGCAATTGTTCAACGATTTAATACAGGTGCAATGAGTTACGGTTCTATTTCTGAAGAAGCGCATCAGACACTTGCAGAAGCTATGAATAGAATGGGTGGCAAGAGTAATAGCGGTGAAGGTGGTGAAAACCCTGAACGTTTTACTATCGACGAAGAAGGGCGTAATCATTCAAGTGCGATTAAACAGGTAGCATCAGGACGTTTTGGTGTAACAAGTGATTACTTGCAACATGCAAAAGAAATTCAAATTAAAGTTGCACAAGGCGCTAAACCGGGTGAAGGTGGACAACTACCGGGCACGAAAGTGTATCCATGGATTGCAGAAGTAAGGGGCTCTACGCCAGGTATTGGATTGATTTCGCCGCCGCCACATCATGATATTTATTCTATTGAAGATTTAGCTCAATTAATCCATGATTTAAAAAATGCTAACAAAGATGCAAACATTACGGTGAAGCTTGTTTCTAAAACAGGTGTCGGTACGATTGCAGCTGGAGTCGCTAAAGCATATGCAGATAAGATTGTTATCAGTGGTTATGATGGCGGAACAGGTGCTTCACCGAAAACAAGTATTCAACATGCAGGAGTACCTTGGGAAATTGGTTTGGCTGAAACGCATCAAACATTAATGTTAAACGATTTGAGATCAAGAGTTAAAGTTGAAACTGATGGTAAATTACTTACAGGTAAAGACGTTGCCTATGCTTGTGCTTTAGGAGCTGAAGAATTTGGGTTTGCGACTGCTCCATTAGTTGTTTTAGGTTGTATCATGATGCGTGTTTGTCATAAAGATACTTGCCCAGTAGGTATTGCGACACAAAACCAAGACCTACGTGCATTATATAGAGGTAGAGCAGATCATGTTGTTAACTTTATGCACTTTGTTGCAGAAGAACTTAGAGAAATATTAGCTGAATTAGGATTGAAATCTGTTGATGAATTAATAGGTAGAACGGACTTATTGCAACGTACAACAAACTTGGCTTCGCGTCGTCCGAAAGCCGCTTCAATGGATGTCGAAGCATTATTATATCAACATGAAGGTGACCGCTTCAAAAAAATTGAACAAAATCATCATTTAGATATTGGTTTTGACCTTACAGAATTTTATCCTGAAGCGCAATCTGCTATTGAACAAGGTAAGTCATTCAAAGGTGAATACCGTTTAAATAATGAACAACGGGATGTAGGCGTAATTACAGGTAGTGCCATTACGCGTGTACACGGTCGAGATGGTTTACCTGAAGATACAATTTATGCTAAGACGATTGGTCATGCTGGACAAAGTTTGGCAGCATATACACCAAGTGGATTAACAATTCATCATACAGGAGATGCAAATGACTACGTTGGTAAAGGTTTGTCTGGTGGTAAAGTTATTGTAAATGCGCCAAATGAACAACGTGAGCGTGAAATTATTGCTGGTAATGTTTGTTTCTATGGAGCTTCACATGGTAAAGCATTTATTAATGGTAAAGCAGGTGAACGTTTCTGTATCCGTAATAGTGGTGTCCACGCAGTAGTTGAAGGCATTGGAGATCATGGGCTTGAATATATGACTGGAGGTCGTATCGTTGTACTAGGCGATGTAGGTAAAAACTTTGGCCAAGGTATGAGTGGTGGCGTAAGTTATATCTTCCCTTCAGACATTGCACAATTTAAAGAAGAAAATAGTCTTGATACATTGGATTTTGATGCGATTACAGTTGATGAAGAACGTGCTGTACTCAAAGAAATGTTAGAAGAACATGTGAAATATACAGACAGCACAAAAGCTAAAGCGATATTAGCAGATTTTGAAAATGTGGCTAATAAAGTCGTAAAAGTTATACCAAAAGATTACAAACTTATGATGCAAAAAATAGATTTACAAAAACGTGAGTCAAGCGAATTAGATGAAGCATTATTAAATGCCTTTAATGATAAGCGTACGCACATAGAACCAGAACAACAACTGACTGCTGTATATTAAACATAGAGGGGGGATTTGTCATGGGCGAATTCAAAGGATTTATGAATTATGACAAACAACAACTACATGAATTATCATTAGTTGAACGCTTAAATAACCATGAGGCGTTCCAACAAAGATTTACTAATGACGAAGCAGCGCAACAAGGCGCGCGTTGTATGGATTGTGGCACACCATTTTGCCAAACAGGTGAACCATTTGGTAGAGAAACAATAGGTTGTCCTATAGGGAATTATATTCCAGAATGGAACGAGCTCGTATATAGACAAGATTTTAAAACGGCATATGAACGTTTGAGCGAAACAAACAACTTCCCTGAATTTACGGGGCGCGTTTGTCCAGCGCCTTGTGAACAATCATGTGTAATGAAAATCAATCGAGAATCTGTTGCTATCAAAGGGATTGAGAGAACAATTATAGATGAAGCTTATGAAAATGGCTGGGTTCAACCTACGATTCCTAGTGAGCGTAAAGCTGAATCAGTAGCCATCGTAGGAAGCGGTCCAGCTGGTTTAACTGCTGCAGAGGAATTGAATAAATTGGGGTATAATGTGACGGTATATGAACGTGCGCATGAACCAGGTGGGCTATTAATGTATGGTATTCCTAATATGAAACTAGATAATGATGTCGTACGTCGTCGAATCAGTATAATGGAACAATCCGGTATAGTATTTGTAACGGATACAGAAATTGGTGTCGATATAAGCCATGAAGAACTAGATGAAAAACACGATGCGATTATCTTATGTACAGGTTCACAAAATGCGAGAGATTTACCATTAGAAGGACGTATGGGGTTTGGTATTCATTTTGCGATGGATTATCTAACGGAACAAGGGCAACTTTTAAATGGTGAAATCAGTGAGCCAACAATTTCAGCAGAAGGTAAAAATGTTATTGTTATTGGTGCTGGTGATACAGGTGCTGACTGTGTAGCGACGGCACTTCGAGAAAATTGTAAATCTATTGTTCAATTTAATAAATATACAAAACAGCCAGAAGAAATTGAATTTGATGAGAATACGTATTGGCCGCTTGCTATGCCAGTATTTAAAATGGATTATGCACATAAAGAATATAAATCACGTTTCGGTTTTGAGCCACGTGCTTATGGCGTACAAACGATGCGTTACGATGTAGATCATATCGGTAATGTTAAGGGTGTTTATACGCAAATTCTTGAAGAGACAGATGAAGGCATGGTTGTGGTTGATGGTACTGAGCGTCATTGGCCAGCTGATTTAGTGCTATTATCTATCGGTTTTATTGGTACTGAAACGACAGTTCCGCATGCTTTTAATATTCAAACTGAACGTAATAAAATTGTAGCGGACAATAAAGATTTTAGAACCAACCAGCCACACATTTTTGCAGCGGGTGACGCTAGAAGAGGGCAAAGTCTTGTTGTATGGGCGATTCAGGAAGGTAGAGCAGTTGCAGATTCTGTAGATCAATACTTGAAAGAAAAAACACTTGTTTAACATAATAAAAATTATTGACTTTTATAGCGAGCTATAATATTATAAATATTGTGTTCGTTTGGAGGAATACCCAAGTCCGGCTGAAGGGATCGGTCTTGAAAACCGACAGGGGCTTAACGGCCCGCGGGGGTTCGAATCCCTCTTCCTCCGCCATTATTTTTAAATACCAAGACTAATATAAATAGAGTAGGCAAGTATTCAATCGTGTATTGATTACTTGCCTTTTTTATTTTCTTTTTTTATAGTTCGCTCTCTTTAAAAAAGAAAAATACCGAAGTTCTCGAAAAATTGGATTGCTAAAGCCTAGGTAGATAATATTAAGATTCTCTTTCTTTAATGTAAGCCTTTACAAAACTTGTATAGACAAGTTATAATTTTAATAACATTAAAAGAACAAAAGGGAGTGGGTCGTCATGGCTGTAAAAAAGAAAGATGTACAAGATATCGTCGAAGCTATTGGGGGCAAGGATAACTTAGAAACTGCAACACACTGTGTGACGAGGTTGAGGTTGGTTTTAAAAGAGGATGATAAGGTAGATAAAGAAAGACTGGCTGACAACGATTTAGTGAAAGGTCAATTTAAAGCAGATAATCAGTATCAAATTGTGATTGGTCCTGGAACGGTAGATGAAGTCTATAAGCAGTTTATAGATGAGACGGGAATGAATGAAGCATCTAAAGATGATGCTAAAGCTGTAGCTGCTAAAAAGGGGAACCCTATTCAGAGACTCATTAAATTATTGGGAGATATCTTCATACCTATATTACCTGCAATCGTTACAGCAGGTTTGTTAATGGGTATCAATAATTTACTAACTATGGAAGGTCTTTTTGGTCCGAAACCATTAGTAGAGCAATTTCCACAGTTGGGTGATATTTCTAATATTATCAATGTAATTGCGAGTACTGCCTTTATATTCTTGCCAGCATTAATTGGTTGGAGTAGTATGCGAGTGTTCGGTGGGAGTCAAATATTGGGTTTAGTACTTGGTTTAATTCTGATGAACCCTCAATTAGTATCGCAATATGATATAGCTAAAGGGAATATTCCGACATGGAATATTTTAGGCTTGGAAATTAAGCAGCTTAATTATCAAGGACAAGTATTACCTATATTATTAGCTTCATATGTACTAGCTCAAATTGAAAAAGGTTTAAACAAATTCGTACATGATTCAATTAAGATGTTGGTCGTAGGACCAGTAGCATTACTTATTACAGGATTTTTAGCATTTATTATCATAGGGCCAATAGCCTTAGGGCTTGGTACAGGTATTACGAATGGAGTAACATTTGTATTTGAACATGCTGGATGGTTAGGCGGCGCGATTTATGGTTTACTCTATGCACCGCTCGTCATAACAGGATTACATCACATGTTCTTAGCGGTAGACTTCCAACTCATGGGCAGTCAATTAGGTGGAACCTATTTATGGCCAATACTTGCGATTTCTAACATTTGTCAAGGGTCTGCAGCTTTTGGTGCATGGTTTGTTTATAAAAAACGTAAAATGAGAAAAGAACAAGGTTTAGCAATGACTTCAGGTATTTCAGGGTTTTTAGGGGTCACAGAACCAGCGATGTTTGGTGTTAATTTACCATTGAAGTACCCGTTTATAGCCGCTATCTCGACATCATGTATCTTAGGTGCAATTATTGGTGCGAGTCGTGTACTTGGCAATGTCGGTGTTGGTGGTGTCCCAGCAATTATTTCGATTCAAAAAGAATATTGGGTAGTGTATAGCATTTGTATTTTAATTGGTATCATTGTGCCATTTCTTCTTACAATATTCTTATCACGATTTAGTAAAGAAGAAACAAAAACACTTGTGAAAGAATAAATAATATAGATAACTACAATTAAACTCGCTAAAATTAATTAGTGAGTTTCTTTATAGAAAAAACAGTGAATTAAAGGTGGTAATTGTATGGCTCAGAATGATTGGAGAAAATCAGTTGTTTATCAAATTTATCCTAAGTCTTTTAATGATACGACGGGAAATGGCGAAGGTGACTTACAAGGTATTATAGAAAAAATGGATTACTTACAATATTTAGGCGTGGATTACATTTGGCTAACGCCTGTATATGAGTCTCCGATGAATGACAACGGTTATGACATTAGCAATTATTATAAGATAAATGAAGCATTTGGAACAATTGAGGATTTAGAAACATTAGTTTTTGAAGCACATAAGCGTGGATTAAAGGTGATGTTAGATATCGTTATTAATCACACTTCTACAGAACATGAATGGTTTAAAGAGGCCTATAAAAATAAAAATAGCCCTTATAGAGATTATTATTTTTTCAGAAGGTCAGCAAATGAATGTCCACCGACCAATTGGGAATCTAAATTTGGTGGGAACGCATGGAAATATGATGTGTCGACTGATGAATATTATTTACATTTATTTGATGTAACACAAGCAGATTTGAATTGGGATAATCCTGAAGTACGTCATGCTTTATATGACGTCATCAATTATTGGATTGATTTTGGCGTAGATGGATTCCGTTTCGATGTTATTAATTTAATTTCTAAAGGTGAATTTAAAGATTCTGAAAAAATAGGTAAAGAATTTTATACTGATGGTCCTCGTGTTCATGAATATTTGCATGAGATGAATCGTCATACATTTGGAGATAAAGATATGATGACGGTAGGTGAAATGTCTTCGACTACAATAGGAGATTGCATTAAATATTCTAACGAACACCGCCAAGAGTTAAGTAGTGTATTCAACTTCCACCACTTAAAAGTAGATTATATTAATGGAGAAAAATGGACGAATGCCAAACTTGATTTTCATAAATTGAAACAGATACTTATGGAATGGCAACTTGGTATATACAATGGTAAAGGATGGAATGCAATATTTTGGTGTAATCATGATCAGCCACGTGTTGTTTCAAGGTTTGGTGACGATTCTACAGAAGAATCAAGACAACAGAGTGCTAAAATGCTAGCTACAGTGTTGCATATGTTGCAAGGTACACCTTATATATATCAAGGCGAAGAAATTGGCATGACAGATCCTCATTTCACAGATATCAACCAATATAGAGATATCGAATCATTAAATGCCTATCATAATATGAAAAATGCGGGGTATGATGAACAAGAGATACTTAAAATATTAAGTCAAAAGTCTAGAGATAATGCTAGAACGCCTGTGCAGTGGACTAGTGGAACGCAAGCTGGATTTACTTCTGGTGAATCATGGATTGATATACCAAATAATTTTGATAAAATCAATGTTGAAGCAGCTATGCAAGATGAGCAATCTATATTGCAAACATATAGAAGACTCATACAGTTACGTCACGAGTATGACATTATCACATATGGAAGTGTCGAACCGTTATATATGAATCATGAAGCGTTATTTGTATATAAGCGTCATCTTAATGATGAAACATGGTTAATTATTGCGAATTTCTCAAATGAACCTGTAGACCTTCCAGCAGATATAAATTTAACTGGAGAAGTCATGATACAAAATGGTCATATTGAAAATGGTGCGATTGGAGCATATAGTGCAATTGTAGTTGCCCAATAATTAAAAGGTAGAGAGTGAGTGCGAATGGTACAGAAAAAATTTATTACGATATATGAAACGATACGTAAAGACATCCTAGAAACACGATTATCGTATGGTACTCAATTGCCATCAGAGCATGAATTAGTAGAAACGTATGAAGCTTCCCGAGAAACTGTGCGTAAAGCGCTGAATTTATTGGTTAGGGATGGTATGATACAAAAAATTCGTGGTAAAGGTTCTGTTGTAATTTATCAAGGCTTGACCGAGTTTCCTTTTGCAGATTTAAAGAGTTTTAGAGAAGTGCAACATGGCTTAGGGCTTCCATATGAAACAGAAGTTAAAGTATTAGAAAGTATCTTTGCGGGTGATGTACCTCTAGTAAAGGACATATTAAATGTTCGTCAAAGTACGAAGTTGTGGCATATTATCCGCACGAGAGTAATTAATAATAAGGTGAAAATTATAGATGAAGATTATTTCGTCGCTGATATTATTCCGAACGTGACTATTGATAAGGCAAAACAATCATTATATCAATATATTGAACAAGAATTACGGTTAGAAATTAGTTATTCTAATAAGTCTATTACTTTTGAACATTTTGGAGATTTGGAATATGAAGCATTTGGCGAGGTTACACCACCTTATACTGCAACAGTTCGTGGTATTGTACACTTAAAAGATACTACGAAATTTCAATATAATATCTCTAAGCATCTAGCTACGGAATTTAAGTTTAATGACTTTTCAAGGCGGCATAAGGTGTGAAATGTGATGGGCGATGAGTGTATTTTGAATGACTTATATAGATAAATTATAAAATCAACGATATGTAACACTTGCATTCAGGTCTGATATTATAGTATGATATATTTTGCCGTGCTAGGTGGGGAGGTAGCGGTTCCCTGTATTCGAAATCCGCTTTATGCGAGACTGAATTCCTTTGCTAAGGGTGCGTTTTTGTAAAGTCTGCCCAAAGCACGTAGTGTTTGAAGATTTCGGTCCTATGCAATATGAACCCACGAATCATGTCAGGTCCTGACGGAAGCAGCATTAAGTGGATCATCGTATGTGCCGTAGGGTTGCTGAGGTTTAGCTGTCGACTTTGGTTACGTTTATGATACGCATTCGAAGCGAAGGTGCACGGCTTTAATTTTTAAATAATGTAATAAAGACATATAAATGTGGAGTGACTTATCTTTTGATAGCAGTCACTCTTTTTTTATATTAAAATATAAGCAATACTTTACTTTGGTGTAATAAAGATATCGTTTGGAAAAACTGATGTAAAAACGAAGTAGTTAAAGCAAAGTTTAAAATGAAATGCTATAGGAGGCGCCAATGCAAATTTATTTAAGTTCTTTAACTGAAAATGATTATGACACGAGCCTACAAGCAATTAAAGCAGCGTTTGAAAACGTAATGGAGTCAAACCATGATGAACAAGACTTGGTAGTGAGGTTGAGAGAAGCGCCAGAATACAATTATGAATTAGAAGTTGTCGCGAAAAATGGCGATGGTGAAGTTGTGGGACATATAATGTTGTCTGAAATAGAGATAGTTAACGATAAGCGAAGTTATATTGCTTTAGCGTTAGCACCTCTATCGGTTATACCAGAATACAGAAATATGGGTCTCGGTAAAGCGTTGATCCAAGCGGCGGAAGAACGTGTGAAAGCACAAGATTATACAACGATTATCGTGTTAGGAGATCCAGAATATTACGGCAAGTTTGATTATAAAGAAGCGGCGCAATTTGATATATATAGTCCTTTTGACGTGCCTTCGAAAAATTTCATGGTTAAATTCTTATGGGAGCAACTAGCAGACCAACCTAATGGTAAAGTGATTTATCCTGAATCTTTTAATTAATATTCAAGTATCAAGTACAATGCTATAATAATTGGTGAATGCTATTGGAGGTGCGAAAGTGAATTATCAAGCTTTATACAGAATGTTCCGACCGCAAAGTTTTGAAGATGTTGTAGGACAAGAACATGTAACTAAAACTTTACGTAATGCAATTTCAAAAAGTAAACAATCACATGCGTATATATTTAGTGGCCCAAGAGGGACGGGGAAGACGAGTATTGCAAAAGTTTTTGCAAAAGCCTTAAACTGCTTAGAGCGTACAGATGGTGAGCCCTGTAATGAATGTCAGATTTGTAAAGGAATCACGCGAGGCACAAATTCTGATGTCATTGAAATTGATGCTGCAAGTAATAATGGTGTAGACGAAATTCGTAATATTAGAGATAAAGTTAAATATGCACCGAGTGAATCGAAATATAAAGTTTATATTATTGATGAGGTACATATGTTAACGACAGGAGCCTTTAATGCTTTACTGAAAACATTAGAAGAACCTCCAGCACACGCTATATTCATATTGGCAACTACAGAACCTCATAAGATACCTCCAACGATTATATCGAGAGCACAACGATTTGATTTTAAAGCAATCAGTCAAGATGAAATCGTTGAGCGTTTAAAATTTGTTGCTGATACCCAAGAAATTAAATACGATGACGCAGCGTTAGAATTTATAGCGAAAGCTTCAGAAGGTGGTATGCGTGATGCACTTAGCATTATGGATCAAGCAATCGCCTTTGGTGATGATCATCTTACCATCCAGGATGCTTTGAATGTAACTGGGAGTGTGGATGAACGTGCACTCAATGATTTGTTCAAAGAGGTTGTTTCAGGAGATGTGAAATCTGCTTTCTCTACATATCATCAATTTATTTCAGAAGGTAAAGAAGTGAACCGACTAATCAATGATATGATTTACTTTGTCAGAGATACTATTATGAATAAAACCTCTAATACAGAAGTTGAATTTGATGCCTTGCTGCACTTTGATTTAGAGATGTTATATAAAACGATTGATGTTATTAACGATACACTTGTATCTATTAGATTTAGTGTGAATCAGGGCGTGCATTTTGAAGTATTATTAGTGAAAATTGCAGAGATGATTAAAGGGCAACCACAAAATGTACAAACTGTAGCTACTACAAGCATTGCAGCAGAACCTAATAATGATGTATTACTACAAAGGATGGAACAATTAGAAAGTGAATTAAAAACACTGAAGACACAAGGTGTTACAACTGCCAATGCAGCTCAACAAACTAAACGTTCTTCAGCAAGTAGAAGCGGACAATCTAAGAATGCATTCTCTATGCAACAAATTGCCAAAGTACTAGATAAAGCTAATAAAGATGATATAAAGTTATTGAAAGATCATTGGCAAGAAGTTGTTAATCATGCTAAAGATAATGATATGAAACCTTTAGTAAGTCTTTTACAAAATTCTGAACCTGTTGCAGCGAGTGAAACACATGTACTTATCAAATTTGATGAAGAAATACATTGTGAAATTGTTAATAAAGATGATGAAAAACGAGAAAATATCGAGAATGTGGTTTGTAATATCATTGATAAAACAGTTAAAGTAGTGGGTGTTCCTGATGATCAATGGATGCGAGTCAGAACTGAATATCTACAAACTAGAAGTAATAATGAGAAAGTGGAAGGTGGAAGTGAGAATCAAGTTGCTTCTAATTCCACTGAAGAAGTTGATGTTGTACAAAAAGCTAAAGATCTTTTCGGAGAGAGTACAGTGAATGTGCTTGATGAAGAATGATACATGACAATGAATAAAAAGGCATGTATAATGAAACGAAAGATTCATTATATTCAATGATATAGAAGATTTAAGGAGGATTTATTATGCGCGGTGGCGGAAATATGCAACAAATGATGAAACAAATGCAAAAAATGCAAAAGAAAATGGGCGAAGAACAAGAAAAGTTAAAAGAAGAGAAAGTTCAAGGTACTGCTGGTGGCGGTATGGTAACTGTAACAGTATCTGGTCATAAAGAAGTGCTTGATGTAGAAATCAAAGAAGAAGCTGTAGATCCAGATGATATCGAAATGTTACAAGATTTAGTAATAGCTGCAACTAATGAAGCAATGAACAAAGCGGATGAGCTTTCACAAGAACGCTTAGGTAAACATACTCAAGGCTTAAACATCCCTGGAATGTGATCATATGCATTATCCAGAACCAATTTCTAAACTAATTGACAGTTTCATGAAACTGCCAGGCATTGGGCCGAAAACGGCACAACGTCTGGCGTTTCATGTATTAGATATGAAAGAAGACGATGTTGTTCAATTTGCTAAATCATTAGTGGATGTCAAAAGAGAACTTACCTATTGTAGTGAGTGTGGACATATAACTGAACAAGACCCATGTTATATTTGTCAGGATAAGCAAAGAGATCGATCTGTTATTTGCGTAGTGGAAGATGACAAAGATGTTATTGCTATGGAAAAAATGCGTGAATACAAAGGATTGTATCATGTGTTGCACGGCTCTATATCACCTATGGATGGTATCGGTCCAGAAGATATCAATATACCAAGTTTGATAAATCGTTTGAAAAATGAGGAAGTCAAAGAGCTCATCTTGGCTATGAATCCGAATTTAGAAGGTGAATCAACAGCCATGTATATCTCTAGGCTAGTGAAACCTATTGGGATTACTGTAACTAGATTGGCGCAAGGGCTCTCTGTTGGTGGGGATTTAGAATACGCTGACGAAGTGACTTTATCAAAAGCGATTATGGGAAGAACCGAGATGTAGCAATGTGTTAATCGTATATTTCAAGTAAGAACAGAGCTATCTATATAGGTAGCTCTGTTCTTTTGTAAATAATATTAAAAAAATGTAAAAAACATTAAAGTATGTATATACAGCTATAAAATAAAGAGGCAATAGTCTTACTTACATTAAAACGTCATAAAAACGAACTATATATACTTCAAAATAATAAAAGTTTGTGAAATGACTATAACTCATATTGAACAGTGTGGAAAAGTGTAATTTTTAGCGTTGTTAAAAGCTTTTAATGCGTGTATAGTATTTACTTGTCGGACGAAACAAAACGACAAACGCAAACAAACTTTACAAATGATTCACTGAAAATTAATTCAAAAAAGTTATTGACTTTCATTTCGATAACATATATAATTAATTCTTGTGACTGAAGAAATGAACATTGAAAACTGAATCG
>NZ_MODY01000010.1:0-25117 GCF_001866145.1 Staphylococcus sp. LCT-H4
TACTATAAATTCAACTTTGCAACAGAACCTTATATCATCTACGAATATACGATGATAGCTAACTTCCGATAAGTTGAATTATGTCAGTTCAACTTTATTATGATTAAACCAACTTCGTTCAAAATAACACAACTTCTACTTTATGTTTTACTGCATACATTATACGTGCATACAATCTACATGTATAATGTATACACGTGTGTCCAATAAATTATCAGTTGTGTATTATTATCTTATTTAAAGAAGATTATTGAATATTTAAAAAACACTATGCTATTATTTAAATGTGTAAAAAGAACAACATGCGCTAACATGCTGTCCTAATGAGCCTCTTTGAAAGATGTTAGGCTTTCAGTAAAGTGATAAATATCCACTTTACCTACTCGGTCAAAAATTGAGAATGATTATTTTTTGGTCTTTATTGCTAATTAATACTAAACCAATGATTATGAGTACAACCATCAGCATTTCATAATCAGATAATGCTATTCCTTTCTCGAGTCCCCTTATTAAGTTTTAATTAACTTAATAAGGGGACTTTCGTTGTAGATTCAAATCATTTTATCTCAGATTTTAGATTTAGCTTTTCAGCTGATTTCAAGACTCTTTCTATATCAATATACTTAATTCTACCGATAATTTGCTTTTTATCCTTTGAACCAAAATTTTCAATCCTATCTAATGTTAACTGTGTTAAAAATTCCACTAGATTTACAGGATAGTAACTATCACCTAAATACCTTTTAAGTTCTTCCTCTGTATAATGAATAAAGTTTTACTTAGCAACTAAACCTTCTAAAGAATAAAATAAGAATTGTCTAGCTTTGTTAAATTCATATCACTTCACAAAAATTCTCTAGTAAATTGAAATACTTTCACTATTCACTTTAAAAACTCTAAAATCAAAGTGAAATAGATACTCTTAATAAATCAAAAACCTCCACAAGACAACAAAAGTTTTTGTGGAGGTTTCCTTCCTTTTGAAATAGCAAATCTACCATAAAAAATATATCAAGGAGCACACTATGTTGATTACCTTCATTCCATAAAATAAACAAATACAAAATTAGAGAATAACAGTCTAATGTTTTTCTATCAAAGTATCTTTTGTAAACTTAAAAGAAGTAAAAGCTAAAGTAAAAAAACTTATTGTTTCTTTCAATATTTCTACTCTTTTTCAAAAATATAAATGTAAACTAGTATCTCAAATCAAATTTCACTATATATCTAATTCCTCTTTTTTAGTTCTACTTTAAGTCACTTTTCCATTGATAACTTTCTATTTTTAATAAAAATCGACTTATACATCGTGTATCAAATCCCATTAAAAACTTATACACCATGTATAAAAACAAATATAAAAGGCTCTATATCAAGGTGGTTTTGAATAAAAGTGTAAAATACTCGATGCCATTTACATAAAAATGTATAACTTTACAATCACTTAATTTTAGTGTGTATAAAAATCCATAAAACGCTATTACACCAGTGTTTTAAATAGAATAAACGGATCAGAAATATTAAAGAAAAATACATCAGCTATGCTGATTGACACGCAAGTGGCATTGTATTTCCTTATGCTCTTATTTTTTATACTCAAAAAAGTTTAAAAATATTATGAAGTGATTCATTTCGATATTACTAATTGAAAACTTTCCACATCAACTCCTACTTAAATTAATGTATTAATCTTTCTATTTTTTCATTATAGCTACTTAATAATTATTTATATTGAATTTAAAAATGGACTTCTCAAAGATAGAAGTCCACATCCAAAATCTAATAATCAAAAATAATAGTCCGTCGTTTTTTGATCATTTTCATTTGTAATATTTAATTTTTATAATGCTTCTGATCCTTTAGGTGTTCCAAAATCGATTTCTACTTCATTATAGGTTCCACCATTCAAGTAAAATTCTTGGATTTCTTCTTTAATTGTTTTTTCTTTTTCCATTATTTTATCCTCCTGAAAGTTTAAATTGTTGTATGACTTATATACTTCATGTTCATTATTTATATACTAATCTTTCGGATTTTAAAAACTAATTTTCATAACAAATACTGTCTTATTTGTTACGAATTTATATCTATTAAACATGCAATTATTTTTTCGTTACATTAGCAATTGATTTTAAAAGAGATATGGTCGGACGCGTATCTCCGTTTTCAATATTTTTAATAGTTGTCTGAGGCACTTCTAGTTTTTGAGCAAGTTGCTTTTGTGAGCATCCAATTTCTTTACGCAATTCAACTAATCTCATAGCAAATTCTAACTTCTCATCCTGATTTTTATACAATGTTTCTAATTCCGGATTATTTTCTATATCTTCTTGAATTAGTTTAGAAATTAAGTTCATTTAAAAATTCTCCTTTCCTTTTAGTCTATTAAAGATTTTTGCTTTATTGACTTTGAAATTCGTAACGCTTAAATAAAACTTGAATCACTCCAGTATAAAGGCGCTATTCATCTTATTTATTACACACATTTGTATAACTAATCAAGATAAATTAATAGACAAAAAAACCGAACTATATTTTAATATAGTTCGGTTAAAAGATTTTTTATTTTAAACAGTAACAACGTTAGTAGCTTGTTCACCACGTTGACCTTCAGTGATATCAAATTCTACGTTTTGACCTTCTTCTAAAGATTTGTAACCTTCTGCTGCAATACCAGAAAAGTGAACAAATAAATCATTACCATTTTCTCTTTCGATGAAACCAAAACCTTTTTCTGCATTAAACCATTTTACTGTACCGTTATTCATATAGAATACCTCCGCGTGCTTTTGCACATAATATTTGTAACAATTTCATTTATAAAAAAGAGGATATTCTAAAAAATACACTACAATTAAATTCACGAGCCTTTATTACGTTAGATTAACTATAAACCTTTTAGAGCGATAAGTAAAGGTTTTTATATAATTGCCGTTATATAAGATGAATCTCAATATTGTTTTGAGCTATATAAAAAAGAGCGAGATGTTGCTTTAGTAAAGTCGTTCGAAATACAATTTACGATTAAAAGACTAGGTCTAATTAAAATGCATCTTTTTACATATTTGAGTTATTTCTATATAGTATCAAAACAAGAATAAACTCGTTTTCAACTCGTTTCTAAAACCTATAAAAAAGGTGCTTGTGAAAAATTCACAAGCACCTTTTTTATAGGTTAATTAATATCTATTACTTTTCTTTGATTATTTTCAGTTTTTGGTAAATCTACAGATAAAATACCATCTTCAAATTTAGCCTCAATATTATCTTCATCTATATTATTAAGTGAATACATTCTCTTCACATTACTATAAGATCTTTCTTTTTGAATTACTTTACCTTCATCATCTTTTTCTTCATTCACCTGATTATTTTCAGCAGAAATTATTAGCATACCATTTTCATAAGAAATATCTATTTGGTCTTTTGAAAATCCTGGAAGCTCTGCTTTTAATTCATATCTATCGTCTTTTTCACTAATATCAGTTTTTATACCTTGTTCATCAGGAAAATTACTAAAAAATTGTCTTCCAAAATCTCTAAACAATTCACTAGGTGTCATATCAAAATAATCTCTTCCAAATGGTTTTAAATCATAAATCATGACGATCACTCCTTATAATATTTAACCTATTTTTTGATTAATATTTTTGACATAATCCAAATAATTTAAATACTCTTCCCAATTACTGTTAAATTCGAATTCAACAAAAGGGCTAAATTCAAATACACCATCAAAATTAGACATATTCTTAAAAGGAATTAGTTTTTTTTGAATTTTTATCTAAATTCATATCAACCCCTCCCTACAAAGCATATAACTATTTTCACTATATATATAACATAAAGGTCAAAGTTGGTCAATACTTTTTGCTTTATTCCAATTGCTTTATTGACGTTGAGCCTCGGAACCCTTATCAATCCCAAAACTTGTCGAATAGTCGGCTTAATAGCTCACGCTATGCCGACATTCGTCTGCAAGTTTAGTTAAGGGTTCTTCTCAACATAAATGCGTGTGATAATCTAATAGCTTTATTTTGGATTTTAAAGGGGTATTTAAAGCAAACTCTAAACTTATATAGTTTTATATCTTTATAATCATCTTTATTTCTTAAAACACAAATATGAGCCAAACAAGAGGTGTTCTTTATGACAACAAACTTTGAATTTACATTTTCCGTATTTGATAAAACATCATAAGAAATTTCTAATCTATGTGATATTCCAAACGACCAAAGAATTATAAAAACAATCCAAATTATGAAAAAGCAAAATATCTCTGATACTGATTTTGAATTTCTTAAACTTTATGATTTTTATTTTGCAGATAAACCATACATAAATTTCTAGTAAATCCAGTATTGATTTTTAAGATACTGTCCATCTACATGCAAATTAAAAACCGGCATAGAAAATAGTAAACATTTAAGTTCTTGCAGGGGTTAATAAAAGTATAAACAAATTAGACTTATTTTATAAGTCGTTAAAACCTGCGCTCTGCGAGGATAGTTTTGTATTTAATTACTCACGTATGTAAAATTTAATTTACTAAAAACAATTAAAATCCACATTTAAATTGTTTTTAAATCTAAATTAACGCTGCCAAAAATCAATCTGCTGCAACATCGTTCTCCCAATACTTTTTGGGGGCAATAAAGTTAATTTGAGCGTTTCGACTTACTTAATCTATAACTAATTGTATCGTCCTTATGACTTGATCTGTATCAGGATTCACGAGAACATTGCAAATTCAATTGGACTCTTTATTTAAAAAACACATTTATTGATTAAATATATTATGTTTTTTCATGTTTTGACGGCGCATATAAAGTGCATGTGTTTCTTCGAATTCAGCTTTAATCGATTGCATTAAATACCCTTGCATTGTTTCGACGGTTTCATTCTTTTGTAGCAGCATCGCTTTAAAACGTTTCAACACACTTACAATTTCAAACTCAACATCTTCTAAACGATAATAGGTATCATGTGCATTATTAAATGATTTCTTCCCTTTGAGTAATACACTTTTTATAATACGGATTTCTCTAATTTCAAATTTACTTAAATAGCCTTGAAGTTGTTGTGGCAATTCTTCGAGTACTTGGAACTTAAGCGCATCATTATTAAATTCGGTTTGTTGATGATTTGTATGATCCGAATGATTATTGTTTATTGGATTGTTGTATGTATCATTCATATCATGCGTATCATTATTCTCAGTCTCTATATAATCAGTATTACTTAAGTCAGTATCATTAGGGTCTAAGTTTTGGGATTCTGGGCTCCCATTGTTTGGGATTCTGGGCTCCCATTGTTTGGGATTCTGGGCTCCCATTATTTGGGAGTCCTTGCTATCACTTGATTCATCATTGTTTGAAGTGCTGTTTTGTATTTCTTTTTCAATATTTATATTTGTTTCAATTTCATGAAGGTATAGTTTGTTTGGTCGATTAAATCCAGTTTTAACTTGTTCTAATAAACCCACTTCTTGTAATTCTTTTTTAATTTTAGTTATTGTATTTTTACTTTTATCTAATACTTCTTGAAGATTTTCATTTGTAAAAATAAAATATATATCTCCATTTTGATCTATCCAATTATTTTTAATAGATAAGCTTACTCTATCATTAAGAATTGCATAGGTAACTTTTGCACTATCACTTAACTTTTTATATTTTTCATTGATAAATAATACTTTATGTAACATATAGAAATTTTGACTGGCCTGATTTTTTATGTTTTTTCTAGACATAATAAAAACCCCTTTCCTATTCAAATTTTGGATAGAGGTAATAAAACATTACAAGAACACATAAATTTTTTGCTTGCACTTTGATGATATAGTTGTATATAATACAGATATCAAAATATTTATAAACGTGCTGCAACGTTTTATTACCAAACCCCGACTATTACCAGTAGTTGGGGTTTTTGTTGTATTAAGGTTATTATAGCACTTTGAATAAGCTTATAAAAGGGAAAATGTAGGGTTATCAAGGGTTGATAAAGGGTTTGTAAACCCTTGATAACTACCATCAACCCTTCACAAATACTTGATAAAATGATTGATAGTTTTATATTTTTGATTTATTAATCGCTTTATTATTAAGCGTGATAAGCTTATAATATTTTATAAAGGGTTGATAAACATTTTATAAAGGGTTGATGATATGAAAAGTGTGAAAATGTTGAGTGAAGAATTAGGGGTTAGTAAGCAAACGATTTTTAATAACATTAAGCGATTGAATATAGAGACAATAAAACAGGAAAACACTTCGTTTATTAAAGAAGATACCGATATAGAAAAAATCATTCAAAGAGTAAATGAAAATAAAAAGAAATATGGTTTTGAAAGTGCTACTGAAGACAAACAAAAAAAAGAGTCGGATAATATTAATGTTGAATCCAAAAGTGATACTCAAATAGTAGAAATCCTTAAAAATCAGATTGATACTTTGAATGATCAAATTGAAAAACAAGAAAGTCGTCATGAAACAACAATTGAATTCTACAGAAAAGAGTTGCAGGAAAGATCAAAATTGCTTGAGAATCAGCAAGTATTGGCATTAGAGAGTAATAAGAAGATTCAAAAATTAGAAAATCAACTAGAAGAAGAAAGACACCTTAATTATTCCTTTGATACATCTACTAACAATAGACAAAACGTTGATGCACAAGAAACAACATATACTACTGATCCTGTAAATATTAACCAACATCAGGAAGAAACTAAAGAAGCAGAGATTCAATATAAGGATATATCTGAAAGTCAAAGCGACGAAAGTACACAAGATGAAGAAGAACAAAGAGAAGACGTTCCATCTAATCAAAATGACAATGATAGTGATATAGAAGAAAAGAGTGAAGAAACGGAACCTAAAAAAGGGTTTTGGAGTCGTCTATTTGGTAACTAATTGTAATTAAAAAGGCACGACAAGTTTATGAACTTGTCGTGCCTTTTTATGTGAATCGAACTTCTGATAATCATCGATTATGTTAATAAATTAATAGTAAAATCAGTTTTATTTTAAATTTAAGTTAATTTATCAACAAAATTGGGTATAATTTTATTAAGAGACATAGGGCTCTTGCCATACTTATATTAAATTAATTTAATTGTAATGAGCAATTTAGCTTATTATGTAAAAGATGAGCTGAGGTAAGCATGTGCCTGCTCATCTTTTTAAAATTGGAGGCTAAATTTATGAAAAAAATTCTATTAACGGGTGCTTCAGGATATATAGGTAGCCATTTAATGAATAAATTAAAAGAAAATTATGAAATTATTGCTGTTTCTAGAAATATAGAAAATAAATCTAATGAACAAAATGTTACGTGGAAATCTGCAGATTTATTTGATTTAAATGAGATAACAGAAGTAATGAAAAATGTAGATATTGCTATATATCTCGTTCATTCGATGATGCCTTCAGCTAAGTTAACACAAGCAAGTTTTGAAGATATGGATGCAATATTAGCAGATAATTTTGCTAAAGCATCAAGTTTTAATAAAGTTAAACATATCGTATTTATGAGCGGCTTAATTCCTAATACTAATGAATTATCTCCACATTTAAGAAGCCGCTTAGAGTGTGAACGTATTTTAGGAGCATATGGTGTGCCAGTAACTACATTAAGAGCTGGACTAATTATAGGTGCTAAGGGAAGTTCTTATCCAATACTAAAAAAATTGGTAGAACGTTTACCTGGTTTACTTCTACCTAAATGGGCATATAATACGACGTTACCAGTCGCTATTGATGATGTAATTAATGGTCTGTATAAAATTGTAGAGCGTGATCCGCAAGCGAATGAATCGATTGATATCGGCGGACCAAGTCACATGACATATAAAGACTTGTTCAATCAAACGGCACAGGTGTTAGACAAAAACTTACCTACACTGGATTTACCGATTATTCCAATTTGGTTAAGTAAATATTGGGTGAAACTAATTTCTGGTGTGCCGAAAGAAATGGTATATCCATTAATGGACAGCTTAATACATGATATGATTAGAGATAATAAAAATATTGTAGAAGATATTTCTATTGGAAAAATTGATTATAAAGAAAGTGTACGTAACGCCTTAGAGGAAGAAGCTGCTACACAAAAGAAAAGTAAAAAAACAAGCAAGAGTGCTATCAAAGATGTTCGAGCAATTTCAAGAGTAACCTTGCCTAAAGATATGACCATGAGTCAATTGGCAGAATTATATGCTAATTTCTTAAATAAAATCACATTAAATGTTGTTAGTAGTAACTTCAATGAAGATAATTTTATAATAACCGTACCATTTTTAAATAAAAAGTTACTTTTATTAAGAAAAGACGGGGCTACATCTAATGAAGATAGGATTTTATATCGTATTGTCGGCGGAGATTTTGCTTTAGATTCAAATGGTGGTAACGCGAGATTAGAGTTTAGAAGGTTACCTTATAGTGATGAATGTATTATAGCATTACAGGAATATGAACCGACGCTACCTTGGTGGTTTTACAAGTATACGCAAGCTAAAATTCATAAAAGTGTGATGAATCTTTTCAAATTCAATTTGAAAACTAAAAAAAGTACTGAAAAAGGAGGGTTTAACATGAAAAAATTTATCTTACCAGTCGTTATTATAGGTGTGATTGTATTAAAAATATATGGATTAAAAAAATATCTAGCTAAAAATAATAACATGTCGAATGCTGAATTATAGCAGATAGATGTAATTAAATTCACATATAAAAAAGAGGGGTTAACAATTGAAAGCTAACGATACAATAAAATCGATTATAAAAGTTAAAATGCCGATTATAGGTGGGAAACTTATAGGGAAATTTGCAGTTAAAAACGCGCGTAAAGACTATAAGAAGAATGTAAAACCTCCTTTTTCACCGCCAGGCTATCTATTTCCTATTGTGTGGCCAATACTTTATACAACAATGGGTGTAGCTTATGCAATCGTTACTAATAAATCAAATGACAAGAATTTAAAAGTTATATATTATACACAATTAGGTCTAAACTATTTATGGTCGATATTGTATTTTAAATACAAGTTAAGATTTAGTGCTTTGATAGAGAGTTTTGTGTTACTTGGGGCGGTAATAACTACAACAGTAAAATTTTTCAACACGAAGAAAATTGCTGGCATACTATTGGTGCCGTACATGCTTTGGAGTGCGTTCGCAACGTATTTAACTGTAGGGAATTGGTTATTGAATAAAGAGAATCCAAGCTATACAGAAAAAAACAGGAAATAAATCAATGAAAAAGATAATATATTATGGACTTTACTGGTTTATAGTTCAAATGATTATTGCACAGCTTGGTACGCGGATTAGCCATAAATGTTTAAAAAAAGATAATATATACTTTAGAAGTTGGAATTTTGAAAAAGAAGGTCAATTATGGCAAAAATTGGTTAAAGTTCAATATTGGAAAAATCAATTACCAGATGGTCAACGTATTAATTCAAATATTGTTAGTAAAGCAGCTTTTGATACATCAAGTAATACGCATGAAGTAAGTAAGTTTATATTAGAAACGAGACGTGCGGAGCTTGTCCATTTGTTTTCGATATTGCCTGTTATCGCTTTTTTAAATTCGTCAAGAAGCATTAAAATTATTAATCTAATCTATGTCATTATAGCTAATGTACCGTGTATAATTGTGCAACGCTATAATCGACCTAAATTAGTACGTATATATTCGAAAATGCTAAAAAGAAAAGGTGATTAGATGAGAAAGAAGCAAGTAGTTGTCATTGGAGGGGGACTAGGCGGCATTGCCAGTGCAATCCGCATGGCTCAAGCAGGCTATAATGTGAATTTGTATGAACAAAACAATCACATTGGTGGAAAAGTGAATAGATTAGAGATAGAAGGTTTTGGTTTTGATCTTGGCCCTTCTATCTTAACTATGCCTAAAATATTTCAAAGATTATTCCAGCAATGTGGTAAAAGGCTAGAAGATTATGTGCATATCCGTAAATTAGATTTGCAGATAAGAAATGTCTATCCTGATGGTGAAATTGTAGATTTATATGAGTCTATGCAAGATACTTTGATAAATAATAATGTAGTAACAGATAAAGATATAAAGCAACTCACTACATTCTTTAAATATGCGCAACAGATACATAAAGCTGCTGAAAGTAGTTATTTTGATAAAGGCTTAGACACAATGTCTGAAATCATTCGTTATCACGGGCCATTTTCAGCATTAAAAAAATATGATTACTTCCATACCATGCAACAAGCAATTGATAAAAGAGTAAACAATCCATATTTAAGAAAAATGCTAGGATATTTTATCAAGTATGTAGGTTCATCCTCTTATGACGCACCGGCTGTATTGAGTTTGCTGCCTCAAATGCAACATGATGAAGGATTATGGTATGTAGATGGGGGCATTCATAAATTAGCTGAGGCTATGGAGCAATTAGCGAGAGAATTAGGCGTAGGTATCCATTTTGACGCATGTGTGAAACGTATAAATTATAATAGTAAAAATGAAGTTATTGGGATAACATTAGCAAATAATAAAGATATATATGCAGATTATATTATATCTAATATGGAAGTAATTCCTGTTTATAGAAATTTGTTGAATTTTGATGAAAACAAAATAAATAAATTAGAGCACAAGTTTGAACCAGCTAGTTCAGGTTACGTAATGCATCTAGGTGTTGATAAAATCTATCCAGAACTTAGTCATCATAATTTTTTCTTCTCTAATAATTCTAAAAAAAATTACAAAGAAGTCTTTCATCAATATGTCTTACCTCAAGATCCTACAATTTATGTGGTCAATACAAATAAAACAGATGACTCACAAGCCCATGAAGGGCATGAAAATATAAAAATCCTACCACATATACCTTATATTCAAGGACAGCCATTCAGCGAAGAGACGTACCTTCAATTCCGAGAATGTATATTGGATAAATTAGAAAATATGGGATTAAAGGATTTGAGACAGCACATCGTATATGAGGATGTATGGACGCCACATGACATAGAAAACACATATAATTCTAATAAAGGGGCTATTTATGGCGTAGTGTCGAGTAAGAAAAAGAATAAAGGATTTAAATTCCCTAAAAAAAGTCAATATTACAAAAATTTATATTTTGTAGGTGGCTCTGTAAATCCTGGGGCGGGCATGCCAATGGTCACTTTAAGTGGAATGCAAGTAGCAGAAGCTATTATCGCAGAAGAAAGTAGTTGATATCAGATGATACCATACATAATAGCTATAGCATTTACTTTATTTTCCATGATAAGTGGAAAGTATATGTACATGCGTCGAGCTACGATTAATCGAAAAAAGAGTGGAAATAAGAAAGACGTCAGTATTATTATTCCTGCTAGAAATGAAGCGAAAAATTTACCTAAATTACTTAACAGTATTGCTAAAGACCCTCAAATAGAAGTAATAGTCATGGATGATGATTCAACAGATAACACACTAGCAATTGCAAAATATTACGACGCAAAAGTAAATACTGTTAATAACGATATGACATGGAAAGGGAAATCACATGCATGCTGGGAAGGAAGTCAGTATGCAACAAACGATTTATTGATGTTTATTGACGCTGATGTCCAATTTACAAGTGATGATAGTATATGGCGTATAGTTTATCAATATAATTTACAAGGAAATAAAGGTTTACTTTCTATACAGCCTTTCCATAAGATAAAGCATTTATATGAAAATTGTTCTGCTATATTTAATTTAATGACGATTGTAGGAATGAACAAATTTTCAATAAATAGGTCATTAAATGAGAGACAAAGTGCATTCGGTCCATTAATTTTAACGAACAAGCGAGATTATGAACTGACACATGGCCATTTAAATGCTAAAGATAAAGTAATCGAAGGTTTTGCCTTAAGTAATGCATATCATAATTGTGATTTACCTGTTGATTTATTTGAAGGGCAAGGCGTGGTGAATTTTAGGATGTATCCTCAAGGGTTTAGAGGGCTACTAGAAGGTTGGAGTAAACACTTTGCACTTGGTTCTAAAGAGACTAAAAGGTCCACACTTAGTTTAATCATTTTATGGTTATTAGGATCTAGTATATCTACCTGGAGTGTTCTATTTTCACTCAAATTAGGTATCTTATATTTAATTTTAGCAGTTACTATTTATTTTATTTATGCGTTACAATTCCACAAATTCATTCGAAGAACGGGCGATTTTAATTTCATTGCAAGTATTTGCCACCCATTGCTATTTATCTGCTTTATTGGGATATTTTTTAAATCGTGGTTAGATATCAATGTGTTTAAACGCGTGCAGTGGAAAGGCCGAAATATAAATTTATAGATTACGATTCACATGAATATAAAGACAATGTCAGGGTGTTTTCGAGGAGGCCAATTAATGAATCAATTAGAGAAAGATTATAAACACTGCCACAATATTATGAAGATCCATTCAAAAACATTCTCATATGTCTTTGACTTTTTAGAGCTTAAAAAGAAAAAAGCAGTATGGGCTATCTACGCAGTTTGTCGAATTATCGATGATAGTATAGATAAATATAATGATCTTGGACAATTAGAAAAAATAGCCAGTGATTTAGATGCTATTTATGGTAATCATGCTCAAAACTATCAAAGTGACGCAGCCATTATGAATGCATTTAATAACACTTTGAATACATACGCAATTCCGCACAAACCATTACGTAAGTTGATTCAATATGTAAAAGAAGATCTTAATTTAAAAACGGTACAAACAGACGCTGTTTTATATGATTATTGCTATGGTGTTGCAGGAACTGTTGGTGAATTATTAACACCTATATTAGCGTCCCAAAGCGAAGACAATACTGACCAAGCTGAAGTTACTGGCATCGCTTTAGGTAAAGCACTACAAATAACTAATATTTTAAGAGATGTGGGCGAAGATTTTCAAAATGGTAGAGTTTATCTCAGCCAAGAAAAGCTAGCTGAATATAAGATAGACTTACAAGCTGTATATAATGATGGGGTTACCCAAAATTATATAGACTTATGGGAAAACTATGCTAATGAGGCAATTCAACTATACAATATAGCATTAAATGGAGTTGAATACTTTGATGAAGAAGTGCGTTATATTGTTGAATTAGCGGCATATGCCTATCTTGAAATTCTTGAAGAAGTGAGAAAGTCGGGCTATACACTGTATAAAAAAGTATATGTAAGTAAACTTAGAAAACTGAAAATTTATCGCGAAATCATTACGAAATATAATAGGAGTGAAACATTATGAAGATTGCAGTCATTGGTGGTGGTGTTTCGGGTTTAGCTGCAGCTTCAAGGTTGTCAGCAAATGGACATCAAGTAGATATTTATGAAAAGAATAAGCAGATAGGTGGTAGAATGAATCAAATTAAACAAGACGGGTTTACATTTGATATGGGTCCAACAATAGTAATGATGCCTGAAGTCTATCGTGATGTTTTTAATTACGCACAAAAGAATATGAATAATTACTTGGAGATTAAACAATTATCTCACATATATGATGTGTACTTTAGTGAGTCTGACCAAATTCGTGTGCCTACAGATCTTGCGCAATTAAGAGATATGCTTGAAGCTATTGAGCCTAACTCCACACATGGTTTTATGTCATTTTTAACTGATATATACGAAAGATATGAAATTGCACGCAAACATTTTTTAGAGCGAACGTTTAGAAAACCTACTGATTTTTATAATCCTTTTACTTTATATCAAGGTATGAAATTAAAAACATTTGATAAAGCAGATAACTTAATTGAAAAATATGTTGATAATGAGAAAATTCAAAAAATATTAGCGTTCCAAACATTGTATATAGGCATTGACCCCAAACGAAGTCCTTCACTATATTCTATTATACCAATGATTGAATTAATGTTTGGCGTACATTTTATTAAAGGTGGTATGTATAGCTTCGTCAATGCGCTTCAAACATTAAATGAGGAACTAGGCACTCAAATTTATACAGATGCGAGTGTTGAAGAGATTATCATTGATACACGTTTTAAGCGTGCTGAAGGTCTGAAAATAAATGGCCGTATTGAGAAGTATGACAAAATATTATGTACTGCAGACTTCCCATATGCAGCCTCATCTTTAATTAAAGATGAACAACAGCCTAAAAAATATACAAAACAAAAAGTTGATAATATGGACTATTCTTGTTCTGCCTTTTTGATGTATGTGGGTGTAGATAAAGATTTATCTGAAGAAATTTTATTACATAATGTTATATTTTCAAAGGATTTTGATAATAACATTAACGAAATCTTTACTGGGGAAATATCTGAAGATCCTTCCATATATGTCTATGCACCAAGCGTGGAAGATAAGTCGTTAGCGCCAGAAGGTCAGACAGGTGTTTATGTACTTATGCCTGTTTCAGAATTAAAAACGGGTGATGTGGATTGGTCCAATGAGACAACAATCACACATGTGAAGAATATTATTTATAAAAAGCTTTCAACCATTAAAGCTTTAAAAAATTTGAAAGAGCAGGTTGTCACTGAAATCATTTATACACCTGAAGATTTTGAAGATGATTATAATGCAAAATTTGGAGCAGCCTTTGGACTAATGCCTACATTAGCTCAAAGTAACTACTATAGACCACCTAATGTAAGTAGAGATTACAAAAATTTATATTTTGCTGGAGCAAGTGTTCATCCAGGAGCAGGCGTTCCCATCGTATTAACAAGTGCTAAAATAACAGTTGAAGAAATATTAGCTGATATAAAAAATGGTATTTAACACAACAAGCGTTTAATTTTCTTATCTAATGAAGGGAATTAAACGCTTGTTTGTTAGTTACATTAATCAATCGTAATCGTTTGTGGCGTATCTATACTACCATCATTCATAATCTTAATAGATTTAGGTGTGGCTTTGATTATACATAAATCAGGGTCTTCTTTAGAATCAAAAAAGGTTTTATCTTGTTTTTCCCATAGCCAATCTATCGTTTCTTTATCTTTAATGATTTCAACATTTGCTTCAATTTCAAGAAAGCTACGATTTTCTGTATCATCATATCCTAGCAATATATGTGCTTTGGGATTATCTTTGAATTCAGCAACTTTGTTAGAGTCTATACTAGTTTTAGTATAAAGTGTAAGATCATCATTATAAAAAACCATATATCTACTATTAGGCACGTTGTTATGTGCAGTTGATAAGACACCAATTCTTGATTGATTCAATATATTTTCTATTTTATAAAGTACTTTATCTTTATTCATATTAAATTCACCTCTTTTTGAATTATACCCTGAATTTGAGTGAATAATGTTCTAAAGCCTTTATATTTACATATAAGGAAAGTAGGGTATAAATAAAGAAGTATTATACAAAGAAAATATTTCATATAAGCTAATTCAATTTAATAATGCTAAAAAAAGCAAGGTAGCTTAGTAGTAACTAATATTCCAATAAAATGTTACTTTAAATCCAGAAGATTAGGGGACAAAATATGCATTTAGGAGTTATTCTTAACCGGGTATTTAGAATCAAAGATAATCCATTATTTGATTATGTAGTAAAAAATCAAGAAGAAATTGAAAAGTTATATCTCATTTTGCCTTTAGAAGATCTATCAGATGCAGGGGAATCAAAGCAACAATATTATAATACAGTAGCAAGTGGTTTTGTTAAAACTTTATATAAACATAATATTTATCCCTATGTAGTCTCTTACAAAAGTTTAGGAAAACTAGGGGATCAATTAGGGTTAACACATGTTTTGATTGGTAAAGATATCATGAGCTATCATAATATAAAATATGATTTTCTTCATCTCAAATTAGCTTTTCAAAATCGCAGTGTAGAGGTTATTGGACAACGCGTAAACCATTATTTTCAACCGTCACAGATTGTAAATAAGCAACAACGACCTTATAAAGTATTTACAAGTTTTTATAAAGCCAATAGAAGAAATTTAGTACTTACTCCAAGTAAGCATTACCAATATAAACAATTAAGTCAATATGCTGAAAAAGGTTCAAATCATAGCGGAATATCCCTAAATTCATCGGAGGATATAGAACAACAAGCACGTAAAGATTGGAAAAACTTTTTAAATGAAGATATTTCAAATTATAAAAAAATGACAGATGACGTTTCTCAAGATTATGCCAGTGGATTAGGTAAATATTTGGCATATGGTTTGCTGGATATTCATGAAATTATTAATGATTTGCTTGAGTATTATGAAAATGATGAAGCTAACTATGAGTCATATATTAGAGAAGTGATGTTTAGAGAATTTTATTATATTTTAATGACGCAATATCCAGAAACTGCAACTAAGTCATTTACTGAAAAATATCGTAATATGCAATGGTCATATAATAAACAGAATTTTGACGCATGGAAAACAGGGAAAACGGGATTTCCAATTATAGATGCAGCAATGCAAAAGCTTAACCGTACTGGGTATATGCATAACCGTTTAAGAATGGTTGTTTCTCAATTCTTAACAAAAAATTTATTTATTGATTGGACTTGGGGAGAAGAATACTTTAGGCAATACCTTATCGATTATGACAACGCGTCCAATGTGCATGGCTGGCAATGGTCTGCATCTACAGGCACAGATGCGGCGCCATATTTCAGAATGTTTAATCCAATACGCCAAAGTGAACGTTTTGATGCCAAAGGTTATTTTATTAAGTCTCAACTAAAACTATTTAAAGATGTTTCAAGTGACTATATTCATAATCCTTCAAAAAATAAAGATAAACTAAAAGAAAATTATGATATTGAAATAGGAAAAGATTACCCTGAAATGCTAGTAGATCTTAAATCAAGTAGAGAATTCGTTATGAATAAGTTTAAAAGTTTTCGGTAATAATAATGATTAATCAAAACAAATGGATTATTTTATACTTTATCTCTTTTTTAATTATGATTTTATTAAATTATTTAAGTGGTGCCAATATAGGAAGAGTAACAGAAAATAACCAGGCAATTATACAACCTGCAGGTTTTACTTTTTCAATTTGGGGACTAATTTATATCATTATTTTAGCTTGGATTATTAAGCTGTTTGTTTCAAATGAGCATGGAAATATTATAGTTAATGAATTAAAATACCTGCCTATCATTAATTTCCTGTTAAATGGTTTGTGGATAGTATTTTATACACAAAAATGGATATTTGCTTCAGTTTTAGTAATCATAATGCTACTATATACAATTGCAAAAATTTATACAGTATTAAGTAAATACAAAAGCTTTAATCGCTTACCTTTTTCAATTTATTTTGGTTGGGTCACAGTTGCTACTATAGTTAACATTTTTACTTTAGTTTTAAATAATAATATTAAGGTTGAATGAACTCACTTGGACAATAATAATATTAATTATTGCTACATTTATAGGTATCTTTATTTCTATCTCCTTTAAAGATTGGTTGTATCCACTTATTATTATATGGCCTTACTTTGGAATATATGTTGAAAATAAAAGTGTTTATTTAAGCTTGGATATTACATTAATTTTAGCAAGTTTATCATTAATCATTGTTTCTATTATTATAAGTTTTCAAAGAAAAAAATATAATCGTTAGAATAATAACCATTTTGCTAAATTATTACTATATATAATAAATACAATATAAATTTTTTGAGTCCAAATTGCGTATATTTATTGAACTCTAATAAAGTTTAATACATAGTCTGGGTGTCTTAATTGTTCATTTTTGACACAAACCCTCTCAATATAAAATTGAGGTGCCATTTTCTATTGCATAAAGTTTCTCTAATAAATTGCAAAAATCCTTCAGCTATAACTGAAGGATTTTTGTAGTTTATTTTAATATAATATCTCACTCGTAATTTTTTCTATAAAGTTAAAGAACTATAAAAAGAAAAGTGTAAAGAGCAATTTATGATCTCTCCTTATGTAAGCCTATATTTGTTAATATACTGACTATAAATAAAACTAAGAATAGTATGAATCCATATATTTCAGATATATTCAGATGTTCATGAGATAACAGTTTATTCATAATTAAAAACATCATATCTAATGAAAATATTAATAATAAGTGTACATAAATTGTTGTGAATCCTGTTTTGTTTGTTGTGTTTTTATCTGTTGATTTATAGTGATGAACATATATAACAAATAAACACGTAATAAAGGCGAAACATAATGCATATAAAATATTTAAACCGGTTAATTCAATATTTTGTATTAATAAAACTAGGCCTTCACCAAATAATAAAATCACTAATAAGCTTAATCGTTCAGTCAAATGGTTAAAGAATATAGGGTTACGATATGAAGTTTTATAAAAATACTTAGATATACCAAGGCTGACATTAAAACAAATGGAAGAAATGTTTATTGAAAATCGCTATTTATAGCTTTAGACAATATAACGATTAAATACATATCTATAAACACAAAGATGTATTGATACCATTTTTGATTGAAGAACCTATTAACTAAAAGTGTACGGTAAACCCATATAGAGAAAAAGACGAGAAAAAGCATGAAGCTTTTTCCTAGTTCTTCTAAAGACATTAAATTATGTGAAATGCCTTCTGCAGTCTGATTAATAGTAGATAAAATATAAACAAATATTAAATCGAAAAATAATTCTGTCATGCTGACTTCTCTTTTCTTCATTTTTCCACTCCTAAACCTGGTCTTTTAATTATTTAGGTAAAATTTCCTTCAGTTTATCTGTTTGATCATCTATAGCTTGTGGTCCATTACCAGTTAATAATTTTCTGGTTTTATCATATACAACAAGCGATTTTGTAAAGTTTTTTGTTGTTTTAACATTGAAATTATAGGAAATTAACTTTTTATCTACGTAATAGTGTAACCGCGTCTTTTTATTTTTTATTTTAGGGTACCCAGATATTAACATGAACAACTCACCTATTTTAGGTACTGTAGTTGTATGGGCGCCTTCGTATAATGATTTGTCATAATTATACGGTTTACCTTTATCATCAATTCTGAGTCTAGCAGACGTTAAAGCAATGGGCGCATGACATATTAAAGAAGTGATGACTTTTTGTTCTGACAATTGATTTAACACTTCGCCTAATTCTGGGTTATCTAAGAAATCTACCATAGGCGCATGCCCTCCAGGTAGGTGCACGAATGATAAATTTTCAAAACTAAAATCATTGTTATTATCAGCATTGTTTTCCAATAATTCTTTTAAAGAATAAAATTTCTTTTCTTCTAAGTCATCCATTTTTCTAACAATCTGTTTTCTAAATTCTTTCGTCTCTTCATCTGTGTTACTCAAATTTTGCGATACAGGCAGTTTTCCAAGTAAATCGTATAAAGTGTTTAATTCCTTTTCTCTGCGGTCGACAAGTTTGGTATTCTTTTGACGATAATTAGTGGGATCTTTATAAAATTTTTCTTTCACAGACGCAATGCCTAGCTTTTCTCCAGCTTGCATACTTAAAGATTCCCCATTAATATCTAATGTCGGTTTTTCGCCATTTGGCGTAGCGAAAATAAATTCATAATCGTCTTTAAAAGTGTCCAATATTTTTCCCATTTCAACTAAAAAGAATCCTGTGTCTATTTTTTGTTTAGTGGGATTATTTAATGGTAGTTCATTTGCTGATGATATAATTATTAAAGCTTGTTTTTTCATAGTATACCTCGATTCTCTTATTCGTTTTCCAATAATTTGAATTTTTCTTCTAATACTTTAAGACCTTCATCTATAAGTCTTTTTTGTTCTATTAAATTTTTTTGATGTTCTAAAAATATGTCTTTTCGTTTCATTTTGGTAGAACTTCCTTGATGATACAATTCAGCAATTTCTTTTAACTTTGATACAGGCATATGTGTCTGACGCATACATTTTATAAATTCAATCCAATATAGGTCTTCTACTGAAAAATCTCTATAGCCATTCTTATTTCTGGTAACAAATGGAAAAAGCCCTGCTTTGTCATAGTATCGAATAGTATGTTCACTGATGCCTAAATTATCGGCTACTTGCTTTACTTGCATAATTTACCTCCTAAAAAAGGTGACTTTATAAAGTCACCTTTTTGGTCTATTTAATAAGTTGAACTAGTAAATCTTCATAGTCATTATGGATAATAGCTTCAAACCCAAATGTTGATACCATATCACTCTTTAATGACTCCACAGTGTTATAACCAATAAGTTCAGGATCATCTATTTTTAAACCAATTCGTTTAATGTCATTATGGAATAAATTATTTTGATGAGATAGCTCAATTATTTCTTCAGCTAAAGATTTAACGTAATTATTACTTGGCAAAGATACGTTCTTATCATCTATGACTTTTTCTTCCGTAATAATCTTAATATCTGTTTCATTTTCTTTAAATATTGCTAAAAAGTAATACATATCAAAATGACCTCCTTATTCTTTAAAGTTAACTAGCGTGTCGTATAACCGCCATTTGCAAATAATGTTTGTCCATTTATCCACCAACCATCTAAAGTTAAGAAAGTAATAATCGGCGCGATGTCTTCTATATTTGTAAGTTGATTATGAAGTGCTTGGGATTTATGGAATGCCACAGCATCTTCGCCTTCTTGAGGATAGAAGAAAGGTGTATCCATTGGTCCAGGAGCCACTGCATTAACTGAAATCCCTCTATCCATAAACTCTGATGATGCTGCGCGTGTATAATGCTCGACGGGAGCTTTTCCTCCAGCGTAAGTTGAATAAAATCCTGTATAAGCAGCAAGCAATGCAGTGGCTAGAGTGATGATTTTGCCATTATCATTCATAGCCTTTTCAGCATATTTAATAAAGAAATAAGCTGACTTTGCATTGATGTCTGCCATACTATCAAACTCTTCTTCAGTCGTTTCTGAAATAGGTTTTTTAAGTACTTTTCCTACTGTATTTATTGCAATATCAACTTTTCCAAACGTCTCTTCAGCATGTTGAAATAAAGCTTGGACATTACTAACCTTAGTTAAATCACCAGAAAATAATGTACCTTCTCCACCTAACTCTTCAACTTTTGAAAGTGTAGCTTTAGCATCATCTAAAGACTTTTCATTATGATAATGGATTACTAATTTAGCCCCATCTTTAGCGTAAGTAGTACTTAATAAGCCACCAAGGTTCTTAGCACCACCAGCAATAACTACAACTTTGTCTTGTAAACTATCAAATTTACCCATATTATATAACCTCCTTTGAATATATTTCAATCATAAACCTTAGACTGCGATATCAAGCAAGTGTTTGTTGGAAAATTCTAATCACTTTTTTAGTGGTATCTTTTTGTGTCATTAGAGCCTACCCTAAACGAACAATAAAAACCCCTTGTAAAATGCTATTTCTATATGTATGATTAAGGTGTATGAGAAAGGAAGTTAAAAATGATTGTTGGTTATGCAAGAGTTTCAACTATTGATCAAAATTTAGATAGACAAATTGAAAATCTTCAGTCCTTTGGTGCTGAAAAAATATTTACTGAAAAACAATCAGGTAAATCTATAGAAAATAGACCTACTTTTCAAGAAACGCTAAGTTTTGTACGTATGGGAGATCGTTTAATTGTAGAGTCTATTGATCGTCTAGGCAGGAATTATGATGAGATTATTCAAACTGTTAACTATTTAAAAGAAAAAGAAGTCCAATTGATGATTACAAGCTTGCCTATGATGAATGAAGCAATTGGTAATCCACTTCTTGATAAGTTTATGAAAGATTTAATCATTCAAATTTTAGCAATGATTTCAGAACAAGAAAGAAATGAAAGTAAGCGTAGGCAAGCACAGGGTATTAAAGTGGCTAAAGAAAAAGGCATCTATAAAGGCAGACCTGTACTTTATTCACCAAATGCAAAAGATCCTCAAAAACGTTTGGTCTATTACCGAGTTATAGAAATGTTAGATCAAGGAATTTCTATTAGTAAGATTGCGAAAGAAGTAGATATTACAAGACAGACTGTTTATAGAATTAAAAAGGAACAAGCATAATTACACTATTATGCTTGTTCCTTTTTAATTCTATATAAGATATTTGAAATGATAAATCTATGAAACGTATTATTTATTTTTTAATATTAAATGATAGAACGTAAACACTATTCTTGATCACTTAATAATTTTCCTCCAGAACCCACGTTATCTAAGTTGTTTTCTTTTAAAATAACATAATATCCTTCTTTAGGGATTCCAGTAATACGTGAAGCAGTTTCTGTTAATTCCTCAACTAGTTGCTTTTTTTGATCTTTTGTTAAATCTAGTGTTTCTAATTTTAAAATTGGCATAATAGTCAACCTCTTTTCTAAATAAATTCTTTTTTTATTTTATCTTTATAATTAATAAAAACAACTATGACAATGGTAAATATAAAGATTATATTAATTAATATAAAGCTATTTAATATAGACGTTAATACAACACATATAATTATTACCATAGTGTTCAATTTAACCTTGGTAGAGTTTAAAATATTACTATAATGCTTAGTATTAAAAAGTAATAGAATTAAATACATTAAAAAAGAAATAATATATAAATAATGGTAGTTAAATGAAGAAAAATGATTTTGCTGTATTTCTTCATTCATAACTAAAAACATTATATCTATAAAGTATAGAAGGAATAAATGTATATATAAAGTGAAAAAACCTGTTCTTCTTTTCTCTTCTTTTTCTGTGTATTTATAGTGCAAGGTATATAAAATAAATAGAGATACCAATAACACAAACATTACTATATACACTGGTTTTAATGAGAAAACACTAATATCACTTGCAATAAATATTAAACCTTCACCAAACATCAATATTACAAATAAACTTAATCGTTCACTCAAATGATCAAAATAAACTGGGTATCGTTTTGCTTGCTTTTGAAAGAACAAAGGTACTATAGATGCTACTGTTACAGCAATTAAAAATATTAAAACATTTGAGCTATCATTAATGAATAAAGCAAAAATTGAAATTAAAGATGCTAATATAAGACTTAATACATATGGTAAAATGAGTCTTATATCAAACCTTTCTTTATTAATAATATAGTTTAATATATATTGCGTAGCAATACTTAAAAATAGAAATATTGTAATTAGAACACCGGGTGTGAAAGTTGATTGAAAATCTGAATTAATAGCCTTTGAAAGTAATATTATTAAAAACATATCAATAAATACAAATGCATATTGATACCATTTTTTATTAAAAAATCTATTAACTAATAATGTTCTATATACCCATATAGCTACAAAGATAAGAAAAAGCATAAAATTTTTAAGTAAACTTTCAATTGATAAAATACCATCCGTCATGTGCTCGGTAGCTTGATTAACTTGAGAAAGTATTGAAACAAAAATCAAATCAAAAAATAATTCTGACATACTAACTTCTTTTTTACTCATATTGTACTCCTAATGATATTTTATTTACCATTCTTGATTTGTAGGTCTAACAATAAGTTCATTAACAGCGACATTAGAAGGCTCATTTATTGCAAATGCTATAGCTCTAGCCATATCATTAGGTTCTATTGTGGTTTCATATACAGAAGATACATTACCTTCTACATCCGAATCAGTAATCGTTTGAGTTAAATTAGTATTAGTAGCTCCAGGACAAATAATAGTAGCTCTAATATTACTATTTTGAGATGATTCCTCCATACGTAATCCCTCTGTAATAGCTCTTACAGCAAATTTTGTTCCACTATATACTGCACTACCAGGAGTAACTAAGTGTCCAGCTACAGAAGATATATTTATGATATGACCAGAATTTTGATTTCTCATTCCAGAAATAACTGAATAAATACCGTTTAAAACACCTTTAATATTTACATCAATCATTGAGTTCCATTCATCTATCTTCTTATTATGCATTAAAGATAATGGCATAACTCCAGCATTATTAATTAAGACGTCTATTCTTCCATAATTATCAATGGCAAACTGTGCTAATTCATTTACTTCTTTAATATTTGTCACATCTGTTTGTTTATATTTAACTTCATTACTATCTTGTGACAATTCCTTTGAAATTTCTTTTAACTTTTCATTGTTTCTTGCTGCTAATACTAATTTTGCGCCCTGTTGTGCTAATGATGTGGCGGTTGCTTTTCCTATACCACTTGATGCGCCCGTTATAAGGATTACTTTATCTTTTATATTATTCATATTATACGCCTCCATTAATTAAATATATAATTAATGATAAACCTTGAACTGTACTTTAGGTCAAATAAGGCAATCCTTGTTTATAATATCTGTACTAACATTACGTGATAATTCATCATAAACACCTAATTTATAGTTAATCTGATCTAGACAATCTAACTTGCTTTTAATTTCATTTTTTATACTTTCCTTGTGTTCACTTAAAATTTCACGTCTTTTTTCTATCGTAGAATGCCCTTGATTAAATAAAAAAACATAATGCTTTATATCCTCAATCCCCATATCTGTTGCTCTTAACAATTTAATAAATTTCAACCATTCTATATTTTCATCGGTATACGTACGATTTCCATTCTTGTCTCTTTTCACAATAGGTAATATACCTTCCTTTTCATAATACCTCATTGCTGAACTATTAATTCCCACTATTTTTTCAACATCTTGAGTATAGTACATTAATCATCACCCTCTTTAAAGTTACTTTAACAAAAACATTCGAAATATTACAATATTAATATATGAAATTAATTTTAATATGAAGCTGAAAATGACAGTTAAAGTGAAAAAGAAATAAAGTTGAACTTATTTCTTTTTTGACACAAATCTTCTTAACCATAAATTAAGAGGATTTTCTTGAACATTTAAGTATATAAACTTGTGTTATAATCAATGTAGCATAAATATCAAAAAACATGAGTTTTTAGACGATGAGAGACGCTCTTATTTGCATCGAGAACTATATTTAGTTAATAAGTACTCATAAAACGATTAAAAGAGGTGGTATTTAAATGGCTAAAATTGGTTATGCACGTGTATCAACACAAGATCAAAGTCTTGATGGACAGATTGATACACTTGAAGAATATGGTTGTGAGCGTATTTTTAGTGAGAAAGCGAGTGGACGTAAAACGAAAAGAACAGAACTTGATAAGTGTTTAGATGGTTCTGTTGCAAAGTTGAATTTATAGTA
>NZ_MODY01000011.1:0-20549 GCF_001866145.1 Staphylococcus sp. LCT-H4
TCTATTAAAATTCTCTTTTGATCTTCAAAATTAATCTGTTCATTTAATTTATATACTTTATTGGACTCCATAAATACAACCTCGCTATTTTCATTTCACATTAAAAACTTGATTTAAAATTTTTTCTGATGAATTGGATTTATCATTTTTCATTAACCTACTTGTCATTTTACTGTAATCAATTTTTTTAATTTTTGTTAGTTGGTTTGCTAATTTCTTTTCGTTAAAAGTGACTTCTGGGAACTTACCAACCTCATTGATATCAAAATAAAATCCTACTTCTTCTTGATATTTGTTTGTATCTTCTTGTAATAAGAAAATAGGCTTATTTAAATGCGCATAATCAAATATAGTTGAANTTCTTGAATATCTACAAATTCATTATAGAAACAATGTATTCTTGGATCTAAATTATTATATTTATTTCGTAACCTTGACTCATTTGGATGCAACTTAACAATGATTTTATAATTTGAAGGTAAAAACACTAATAAATCTACTAAATTGATATTAGTAATACTATCTCTTTGACCATTTCTCCACGTTGGGCAATAGAGAATATACTTAGTATTTTCATCATTTTGAAATAAATACTTACTCTGAATTCTAAGCCATTCTTGTTCATTATTACTATTAATTAAATATTCATTTCTCGGTGCTCCCAATTCTAATACTTTTAATTGATTATTGTTTTCCAATTTAAATGCGGATTTTAATAATAAGGTATTTAAATTAGATGAAGTTATGAGATAATCCCATTTATTCATTCTTGGTAAAAATTTGGATAGTTGAAGGTTTTTTTCTTTTTTGTCACTAAGATCATTCACCATTTTTTTAAGGGGAAAACCGTGCCATGTCTGTACAAAAATTTGATTACTATGCTTATATACATTATCTAATGAATTACCATTCATGAATACATATTTACAAGAACGGAAGATTTTCTTATAAATGGCACTACCAAATCTAACTGGTATCAATCCACTATTTCTAATTTCTATATCTACTAATGAATTAACTGAACTTACATATACTTTTTTATCTTTAAATTTTTTCTTAATCTGTAAGGCCAGATATTTAGGGTCACCACTAAAATTACTTCCATGAAAAGATTCAATAAACACTTTATTTTCTTCAGGTTCTATACCATCCATAATCTTCTTTTCTAATTTGTTTTTCCGATAAATATATATTTTTTTCATCCCGTTAAAGAAGATATTGTTGTTAAATAGTTTTTTAAATAAGACGGTTTTCTTTAGATTCTCATATAAATCTCTTTTTTGATCTAGGTTATGAATTTTACTAGTATTTGTCTTCTTAGTCTTAATTTTAGGCACACGTGCTTTTTTAACATCAATAACCTTAGCTAAATTTTCATTATTCACACTATTCACGTTATTAAGATATCTATCGACATAGTCATCATTTGCAAAGTCTACTTGTATACGTTGTACATCTTTTGCTCTCTCACTACGCGTATATTTACCTTCAAATACTTGTAATAGTTGCTCGCTATCTTTACGAAAATCCTTACTCAAAAATGAAACAGCATTATATTTCTTATAAATACCTTCCAAAACGTTATCATCACCTGCATATATAAGTGCTTGATTACCATTAGCCACAGTCTCTAAAATTGAATAGCCTAATGTCTCATATGGAGATGTTGAAACATAAATATAATTCAAAGGCTCACGTTCATTAATATGGATATTATCCTCAAGATTATAATATTCAACTAAATTTTTATATAAGTTTTCAGAAGGCCCGTAACCTACAATATATAACTGAATGTCATTTTTATATGTATTTCGCTTTATATAATTAATTAGTTTAATTACATATGAGATATCTTTCACACCATCTTCAAATCTTGATTTGATTAACAAATTTCGCTTTGTATTTGAAGGTATGTTTGTAAGTTCAATGTGTTGTGCATTCACATATTGATTAAAAACAGCTTTATAATTATATTTTTGTTCAAATTGTTGTTTTATCGATTCTGTACTTACGCGTATACAATCGATTGTATCTAACGAAAGATCAATATCATCATTAATATATTCAAGTGGCCCATGTATTTCTCCCACGACCTTTAAATTACTATTATGTTGTTTAACAATTCTAGAATATTTAAATAAATCTTCCCTTGTAATAATCAAAATATCTCCAACTGATAACTCGTCATAATCATAACTTTTAAAAACTTTAAAATCAGGTGAATTAATATTTTCATGTATAATTAATTTTGTAATTTCACTTTCTTCAAAATCCAAACTATTAAAGTATTTAACTTCATGCCCTTTTTCCAAAAATGCTTTAATTAAATTAATATTACTTCTTGATGTCCCTCCTTTTGCGAAGATATTAAAACCTAATATATTGATTTGCATAACCTTTGACTCCCCTTTTTATTCAAATTTCTTAAATTATAAGTAATCTCCTCCCATGTATTATAAGTATCTTTTTATACATCATAATATATAATAATTATTAATTCTATACATATAAGTATATTATTGATTAATACTTATAAATTGAAAAAGTGTAACACTTTATTTAATCGATAATATAATTTTATTATACCCTAAATATTAAGATAAACTTAACAATAATAAAACATTTGAAAATATTCTCTACTATAATATTAAACATTTTGTTAAACGCTCATAAAATTTATTATAGAAAATATTTTAGAATGAAATATGAATTAATATAGTTACAAAGACATACTGCATTTGCTTACTTTACAGGAGTATTTTTTGTTAATCATTCTACATGTAATTATTTATTTCAAGGCAAAGTCTATTAAATTTATTTTCAATTTAAACATATGTATTATATAATTATAAAAAAAGCTATATGAAAGAGAGTTTTATTACATATGAAATCAGCATGGATTGTCTTTATAGAACATATTAAAAATGCTTACCTCATTAAAAGATTAGCTGAATTTCAACTGAGAATTTCTAATCATAACAATTACTTAGGTATCGCATGGGAATTAATTAATCCTGCTATGCAAATTGCAGTCTACTGGTTTGTTTTTGGACTAGGGCTTAGAAGTAACAACATTATGGAAGGTGTACCGTTTATTTATTGGCTAATGGTCGGTATAAGTATGTGGTTTTTCGTTAATCAAGGCGTGCTCGAAGGCACAAAAGCGATATCTTCAAAATTTAATCAAGTCGCAAAGATGAAATTTCCATTATCAATTATACCAAGCTATATTGTATTCAGTAGGTTCTACGGACATATTGGTTTATTAATCATTGTAATGCTTCTTTGTTTAGTTGGTGGCTATCACCCAACTATTTACACCTTACAATTATTGTTATATATCCCTTTTGCGTTAATATTAACGATGGCTATCTCTTTAGTTACATCAACATTAGGTGTGCTTATAAGAGATACACAAATGATCATGCAGTCACTGATGAGAATAATTTTCTTTGTTTCTTCAATATTGTACTTACCCACTAACGAAACGGTTTTAACTGTTATGAATTTTAATCCCATTTTTTTCCTAGCAGAAGGATATCGGGCAGCAATATTGCATCATGAGTGGTTCTTTATCACACACTGGCATTTAGCAGTTTATAATTTATGTCTAGTGACTGTGTTATTCATATTAGGTTCCATACTACATATGCGTTATCGAGACCATTTCGCAGATTATATGTAGTGACAATACTATAATGTCACTAAAAAAGCACGGACAGGAATTCATTAAATGAATTCCTGTCCGTGCTTTTAGTTAAATACTTCATTTACAACACGTTTTGTTGCATTGCCATCTTCTAAATTACAATACGTTCTATAAAACTTCTCATATTTTTGTTTGTACTCATCATTAACTGATTCAATATTATTAAGCGCATTAAAAAGTGCATCATTTGATAGCAATAAAGGACCAGGCAAGTCATTATATACATCAATATAAAACCCTCTCAACATACTTTGATATTTTTCAATATCATAAGTAAAGAATAAAATGGGCTTTCTAAGATTTGCATAATCGAAAAATACTGAAGAATAATCCGTAATCAACAAATCGCTAGCTATATATAAGTCATTAATATCATTATATTTAGAATAATCATAAGCAAAACCTTCAAATCCAGTTAAATCCATGTTGTCGGAAATGAAATAATGCATTCTTAATATAATGACATAATCATTTCCAAATTCTTCTTTCATGCGTTGTAAATCTAATTGTAGCTTAAATTTATATTTTCCTGCTGAATGGAATTCATCGTCTCTCCATGTTGGTGCATATAAAATAACTTTTTTAGATTTTGGTAAATCCAACTTTTCTTTCACTTCATTTTTATATTCAACAGAATGATTCGTCAATATATCATTTCTTGGGTAACCGTACGTTAATATTTGGTTTTTAGGATACATAAAGGCACTTTCAAATATCTCTTGGCTATATTGATTAGCAGCGATTAAATAATCCCATTTTCTAGATTGGTTATAAAAATCTTTTTTATAATTTTTATTAGCTGAGGTTACATTTTCCATATCAAAAACTAAACGTTTCAACGGTGTGCCATGCCATGTGGATAAGATGACTTGTTCCTCTTTTTTATACAACCATTTAGGTTGTCTCATGTTTAGTACAAAATATTTTGATAAAGTAACATAATAAAAATATTTCCAGCTAAACCTTTTTATTATTCTTACATTCTTATGCTTAAATTCCTCTTCATTTTTTACAATATCTTGATTGTTAAGTACCCATATATGCTTCCATTTATTAGGTTCGTTCTCTAGTAAATACTTAAATATCGCTTTAGGACTATCTGAATAATTCTTACCTAAAAAGCTTTCATATAATACGGTATTTTCTTGTATAGGTAATCTTGTAAAGACATTTTTTTGTATTTTCTTTTGTCTAAATCTTTGGTTTTTAGGCTTAGAAAATTGATACGCTTTATAACCTAGTACTCTACTTTTACTAAACATAAAAGCCGTTTTAAATTTACCCTTTTCAATTGCATTCATTTCATATGAGTGTCTTTTGCTTAATTTAAAGTTTGCTGATTTAATATTTAAAATAGTATACAATTCACGATATATTTTACTTACTTCTGTATATGATTCGGTAAATATTGGGCTTTTCACTACTTTGTATAAGTAATCGTTAATAGCAGTGATTTTTAATTGTCTTGCCATTTTTAAATTCTCACAAAAAACCAATGCTTCATTTATAGCTTGTACTCTTTTTAATAATCTATCACTATGTTCTTCCTGAGTAAGTGAAGGAGAATTAATCGAATCATTATGAATATACTTATAATATAATTTTGTACTTGTTTGTTTTATATTTGCTGTATTGTTATATAATTCAATTAAAAATGGAATATCACTATATAATGTATTTTTAGATTTGAAATTTAATTGATTATCAATTAAAAATGATTTTCTAATTATGAAGCTATGTACTCTAAATTGATAATTCAAACGACTGAGATAATTCACTGGTTTTACATGCTCAGATTTATGATTAATCATTTGGTTTTCAAAAAAACCATTTATAATTTGCTTTAACTGTACATCATCAACTGAAATGTTTGCTCCATTCATAACTGCTTCCAATTTAGAAAATGCCTCACCATCAAAAAAGACGCGCTTATTCTTTTTTAAAGTTGATGTTTTATCTAAATTAGTTTTAGTAATTGCAAATTTAAATACATCTGTATTATCTTTCGAAGACTCAATCATCTTTTTTGCATAAATCAAAGCATTGGGATGTAAATAATCGTCCGCATCCATAAATATTAAAAACTCACCTTTAGCCTGTTCTAGCCCTAAATTTCTATAATCTGTAAGTTGATCAGTTTCTGACATCTCAAGCATTCTGATGTTTAATTGAGTATGTCGCGTAAGTGTCTGTAATCTTTCTGATTTATTATGAAGAAACAAAACTTCAAAGTCTTGGTATGTTTGATTATTTAGACTTTCTATACAATTTTCTAAAAATCTTTCGTTGTTCCCTTTATCCTTAAATGGAATAATTATTGAAAAATCCATTGTTTTCCCTCTTTCTTGCAACAATATTTCATATTAAATCACTGCTTATTTTTGTATAAACACAATGTTTTATATTATATCGCTATAAAAAGTTAAATACAATATATTTATATAATATTTCTAAAAGTTTAAAACGTGTAAAATTTCATTTGAATATAAATAACTAAAAAACTTCAGCTATTTCGTATAATTAATTTGTTTAAATATATATATTGTATCCGTTTTCATTGCATGTAAAATTATATTAATTCTTCTTTTAAAAATTAGATTATATTTACACAAAAAAGCATATACCCCATTGATTGAGGTATATGCCGTTATATTTATATTCACTAGTGCGATGTTTAATTAATATCTATATCTCATATAGATTCACTTTGTGATGCTAATTTTTTATCTTCTTTTCTTGAAATAATTAAGGCACAAGCAGCATCACCAGTTATGTTTACCGATGTTCTCGTCATATCTAGCAATCTATCTATACCTAATATAATACCAATAGCGGCTGGATTTAAACCAACTGCATTTAATACCATCGCTAGCATAATGAGTCCCACACCCGGTACGCCCGCTGTGCCTATTGAAGCCACAACGGCAATAACTACAACGGTAACTAATTGTCCTACAGATAGTTGTGCTCCTGATATTTGCGCAATAAATATTGTTGCAACCCCTTGCATTATTGCTGTTCCATCCATGTTAATGGTTGCTCCTAAAGGCTGAACAAATGATGCTATTTCAGGTCTAACCCCCATTTTTTTAGTACAATTCATTGAAATGGGTAAAGCTGCACTAGAACTTGAAGCACTAAAACCAATGGTAATGGCTGGTATAAAGGCTTTAAAAAACTTCAATGGACTATAATTTCCTAATAATTTTACTGCTGATCCATATACTACAAAGAAATGAATAAAGAGTGCAAGTAAAACAATGAAGAAATACATGCCTAACTGTTGAATGGCACCAAACCCTGCCCCTGTAAAAGCGTGTGCAACCAAGCCGAATGTTCCTATAGGTGCAAAGACTCTCATAATCATTGTAATTATATACATGAGTACTTCATTTGTTTGTTCAAATAGCCTATGCACAATTTGAGCCTTGGATCCTACCATAATTATTCCAATACCAATGAATATTGCAAAAGTAATAATTTGCAACATATTGCCATCAGTCATAGCTTGGATTGGATTTTTAGGAAACAAATTAATCAATGTTTGGTCAAATGTTTGTTTTGCTGCTGACCCTTGTGAATTGTCTTTGTTTAACGTTTGTTGATAACTCGAGACATCTTCGCTTTTTAATAAATCTGATTTACCTTCCCCTGGTTTGAATATTAACGCTAATGCTATACCAATAATAATTGCTAAAGCTGTAGTCGTTAAAAAGAATGAAATTGTTTTTAATCCTATGCCTCCAAGCAATTTAGGATCACCTACACCAACTACACCTAAAACGATAGATACAAATACTACAGGTACTACTAACATAAAGATTAAATTTAAGAATATTTGCCCAATGACATTGAATAGGTATTTATCTATAAATTCTACAAACGCTGCTTGTACAAACAGATTACAAACAGAACCTACTGCAATACCTAAAACCAATGCTATGACAATTTTTATTGAAAGATTCTTTGTCTTCATAGCAACATCCCCTTTATTTTGTTAAGTTTTATTATATAGTAAAACTTTACATTTTACATTAAAAGTTATTAAAAACAAAAAAATGCTATGTATTCATCATGATATACGTAGCATTCCTCTTATTATATTAATTTATTTTCCATCGCATAGATTGCTGCTTGAGTTCGGTCCGACACTTGTAGTTTACTGAAAATATGACTTACATGTGTTTTCACTGTTTTTTCTGACACAAATAAAGCTTCTGCGATTTCTTTATTTGTTTTTCCTTTGGTCATCTCGGCTAATACTTCTGATTCACGCTTTGAAAGTTTGTTTGTGAAATGCGGTTTTTTACTTACTGTTTCGATTACATGTTGTGCCTGAGGATGAATTATTTTATCACCTGCTATAACTTTCTTGATGGTTTCAATGAGTTGTTCAGGTTCTACATCTTTCATTTCGTAACCATCTGCACCTTTATCAATTGCAGATATTACATGTTCATCATCAACATAGCTAGTCAGCACTAATATTTTCACATTAGGGTATTGAGCCTTCATAATTTCTGTTATCTCTATGCCATTCATTTCCGGCATTACTAAATCAAGTAATACAATATCTGGCACATCCCCGGTCTTTAAATAATTCAGAAAAGATTTACCGTCTGAAAAGCCACCAATGACCTCTATGTCATCTACAGTGGAAAGTAAAAATTCTAAACCTTGTCTTACGATGTGATGATCATCAACAAGTATAATTCGATGCATATTTATCTTCCTTTCAATCATCTATAATGGGACAACTATATGGATACAAGTGCCCATTTGAGGTTGTGAGACGATGTCTATTTTACCATGTATCATTTTAGTACGTTGTCTCATATTATTTAATCCATGTGAGTATTGATGCTGTGCTTCTAACACATCAAAACCTTCCCCGTAATCTTTAATTTCAACATTTAAACATTGTTTTTGTTGTTTTAATACTAAATCAATTCTATTTGTATTCCCATGTTTTTTAGTATTGTTCATTGCTTCTTGAATAATGCGATAAATATTTTCTTCAATCAAATTAGGAAGGTTGATTAAACCTTCTACTTGTACATTCAATTCAAGTTGCAGTAACTCACTATATTTTTTCAAAGCATTTACAAGACCTTGTTCTAACCCAACAGGTTTCAATTGCCAGATTAAAGCTCTCATTTCGTTTACTGCTTGCTGACTTGTCTGTTCAATCATTTGAAATGCCTCTTGTGATACAGCTTCCTTTGACATCCCATAAGCTGCATGTGCTGTTAATTTTACTGAAAATAGCATCTGGTTTACTGAGTCATGTAAATCTCTCGCTAAACGATTTCTTTCACTAATACGTGCCGCTTCTTTTTCTTGGTCTGTAAGCAAAATACGCTTGATTGCTGAACCAATTTGGAATGCTACCGACTCTAATAATTCTAAATTTTCTTCACTATAGTGTGTTGTATACGGTGTAGCAACATTTAATAAGCCAAATTGCTCATCACCAGATCTAAGCGGCACTGTTGCATGATGGGTAATCCCATCTGTTTCTTCATGATATGCTCGATTTGCTAAATTAATACGAGAACAATTTATAATATTAGAGGCTTTAGTTAATTTTTTATTTTGATAGGCTTGAACACACCAACATGTACCTTCGCGCATATATTTACAGTTATGCTTCGACAAAGCACCAGGTAAGTCCACATCTGAAATCAATTCATGTTGTCCTGCTTCATCAATAAAAAAAATCCAACCCGTTGAAAATTCACTGCCTTCAATTAAGGATTTCAAAGCACCATACATCATACTATATGTTTCAGTTTCTTCATTTAAAAACTCTGCAATTTCTTTTAACAGTGCAAGTCGTGTTGGTTTTTCCATATAACCCGTCCACCCTTTTTCAAATCACTTTATCTACATTATACAGTCTTATTCATAAATTGAAAAATACTGAAGGGGTATCTTTAATTGGTGTAACTGATGAATCATAATATTTTTTATAGAATTACTATGACTAATATTTTTAACCTTGAGTTTATGGTATGATAATATATGATAATCGAGGAGGATATTATGAAATTTGAAATCCCTAATAAATATGATCAATTAACTTTGAGAGAAATTTTTCAGCAGTTGTATTTACCTAAAAAGGACTTGCATAATTTAAACATGTCTAAAGCAATAACACTTAACGAAGCACCTGCGACACTCATGACTAAGGTAAAGACAGGCGATATAGCTTATATACCAACACCTGAAGAAGTAAGTAACTACTTACCAAGTTACCGTTTTGCGCAAATTTACTATGAGGACGATGACATTGCTATTGTAATGAAACCTAAAGGTGTGAAAACACATCCTAATGATTTAAAAGAAAGCAATACTTTAATGAATCATGTCATTTACACAGTTAAAAGTGATTATGTTGAGCCAATTCATCGCCTAGACCAAGAAACTGTTGGCCTCTTAATTGTTGCTAAAAATCCATTAATGAAAAAGATTTTAGATCGTATGCTAGAAGAAAATGAAATAGACCGTATCTATAAAGCAAATGTGCACAGTTTATTACCTATTAAACCACAAACTATAGATCAACCTATTGGTAAAGATAAATTCCATTCGAATAAGCGTAGAATCTCACCTACTGGACAAACTGCAATTACACATATCATCAGTTCTAACATGATTAAAGAAGACGTCTGTGAGTTAGAATTAAAATTAGATACTGGTAGAACACATCAAATTCGTGTTCATTTAGCTGAAATTGGTCATCCAGTTATCGGTGATCCTTTATATGGTAATTCGACGTTAAGACAACTTCAATTAAATAGTTATAAAATAGAATTTACACATCCTCTAACACAAGAAGCAATCTCTGTAAGTTTAGATGATGAAATATAAGTCCAATAACATGATAAAAAAGCCAATCCCTAATATAGAGATTGGCTTTTTTATTTTTATTTTGGTTCAACCATGTCTTCTGGTTTGATCCATTCATTAAATTGTTCTTCAGTAACGTGACCTGATTGAATTGCCGATTCTTTTAAAGTGAGCCCTTCACGGTGTGCTTTTTTAGCGATACTCGCTGCATTTTCATAACCAATATGTGGATTTAATGCTGTAACTAACATTAATGATTGATTTAAATAGTTATCTATATTTTCTGGTATTGGTTGAATACCAACAGCACAATTATCGTTAAATGTTTGCATACCATCAGCTAATAAGTAGATGGATTGTAATGTATTGAGTAAAATGACCGGTTTATATACATTTAGCTCAAAATTACCTTGTGAGCTTCCAATACCGACTGCCGTGTCATTTCCCATTACCTGTACAGCTACCATAGTTAACATTTCACATTGAGTTGGATTAACCTTACCTGGCATAATAGAAGATCCTGGTTCATTCTCTGGTATAGACAATTCGGCTAAACCTGCACGCGGACCTGAAGCTAACCATCTGACATCATTAGCAATTTTCATTAAGTCAGTTGCTAATGCTTTTAAAGTACCATGTAATTGTACAACTTCATCATGTGCTGTTAAGGCATGAAATTTATTTTCAGAAGATACAAATGCATAGCCTGTATTCTCTGATATAAATTTAGCTACCTTATCTCCAAATTGGGGATGCGCATTAATACCAGTTCCAACCGCTGTACCACCAATGGCTAAATTCAAAATATGTGCTTTAGATTCCCCTAAAAGCGTCTCACATTTGTCTAGCATGTAACGCCAACCACTGATTTCTTGACCTAAGCGAATAGGTGTCGCATCTTGTAAGTGTGTGCGTCCAATTTTAATAATATCATTAAATTGTTCTTCTTTTTCTTTAAATGTATCTCGTAATACTTTTAAAGCTGGTTCTAATTTCGTCTCTATCTCATTATATAACGCAACATGCATCGCTGTTGGAAATGTATCATTTGAACTTTGTGATTTGTTAACGTCATCATTAGGATGGATTGATTCATCACTGCCTTGTGATTTTAAATATTCATTAGCAACATAACTTACTACTTCGTTAACATTCATATTGCTTTGTGTACCACTACCAGTTTGCCATACTACTAATGGGAAATGCGCGTCTAATTCTTTATTAATGACACGATCACATGCATAAACAATAGCGTCTTTTTTAGCATCAGACAACTTGCCTAACTCATGATTTGCTAATGCTGCGCCTCTTTTTAATTGTGCAAATCCATAAACTACTTCAATAGGCATACGTTCTTTACCAACAGGAAAGTTACGTTTACTTCTTTCAGTTTGAGCACCCCAATATTTATCTGCAGGTACTTCTATTTCACCAAATGTATCATGTTCAATTCTAACTGACATTTCTAATTCTCCCCTTCATTAATCAATATTCAATCTAAGTATAGCATTAATTATTTTACAGGGGCAATTGTATTATATAGCGTTTTCATATTCTCTATAATACTGTCATCCTTATCTCTCTAACAATGTATTTCATTCACTAAAAAAACCGTATAAGCCTTATGACTTTTACGATTTCTTCGAATTATATCCTTAATGTGTTTTAGTGATATTCACTTTTGTAAATTGTGCTTTCGCTGCCTGAATAATGCCTATAGCAGTCAATATTAATAATATTGCTCCAATCACCATAGTTATCGGGCTAATGGTAATTAATACCCCTAATATTCCATTTAAATGGTTGTAAAAGTTATCTAGTGGCTTAAATAGCATAACTGTAACCACAATACAACACAATACACTAATAATTACACCTGTTTGATTACCTTTTACAAAGGTTGAAGCATTGACTTGATCCACAAGCCCTCGTGATAAATTTATCTGTAATTTTATAATTTTAAATAATACTGGTAAATAAATAGCTCCAATTGCCATTGGAAAACCTTTGATTGAAATCAAATTAACAATAACAGCACTTATCATGATGTATTTCCAATACTTACTTAACATATGTATAAGTCTCCTTAAATCTAATAATGACTTAATAATAACACATTCACTTTTAAGATGGCATGTGTTTTTATATTTCACAAACATGCTATGTGGTATTTCCAATTATAACGATTGCTGAGTAGAATGTTATAGAAAAACCCTTTGATGAATTTGTTATTCACAAAGGGTTGTTTACATTTATTTATTTAAATCAGATCGAACAGCTGAATCATGTGATTTTTCTAGTTTAGCTTCATCATTTTCTTCAGAAATTTGTTCCATTTGCTTACCAAGTTCTACTACATCATCAAAACCATCAACCATTTCATTCTTTGGTTCCGCTTCTTTAGCATGTAATTGTTCATTGCTATTATCGTTTGTCACTTGAATCACCTCACATCATAATTTTATGCAAAGCGTGCTGTGAAATAACGTCTTACATCTTCTGGTAAACCTTCTGCTGCCGCTTCATCTAAGACCACATTAACCATACGGTGTGCTTTTAAATCAGAAGGTTCAAAGTTTGTTTTACCATTTTCTTCATATAATCTATGAACGATTTCTTTTTTATCACTACCTGTGATGATTAAAATAACTTCACGAGCTGAAAACAGGCCTTGTTTTACGCTGACATCCAATTTACCATTCGTATCAATTGAAAGCACTTGTGTCACTAGCTTACCTTTATTTTCTTTTGTCTTAATTTTATCACCAATAAATGATTCTGTATCTTCGCTAAAACTCACATTATAAATTTGACCTTCAGGAACTCCTAAAGCTTCAAAGTATGATTTATTATCATCATAGTCTAAAATATTAATTTGACTAAAATCTACAGCGTGCTTATCTACATTTTTCTTTAATTCATCCAATACTGGTGAATTATCTTTGGAAAGGTGTACACCTGCAATTGTAGTAGGGTTGTTGTTAAATTGCTTTCTTAAAATATCTGCAGCATACTCTGCTACACTAGTTTCATTTTCTAATACTTTAAAGTTCATTGCCATAGTAATTACACTCCTCTTGTTCTATTAGACGCGCTTTATCATTATTTTTATAAATACCCTTGACGCTTGGGTTATAAACCATTTACATGCTTAATCTCACAGTTTATATCATGTGTATATAAACATAATTCTAAGACTTACTACTATTATACAAATCTCCAACAAGTTTTTCATTCTTTTACAATAATTATTAATCTAAATTTGGAAAACTTTGTTGTCTTAAAGCTTCATATATAAGTAAAGATGCAGTATTTGATAAATTAAGCGATCTAATATTTTCATTCATTGGAATACGTAACGCTGTTTCATGATATGCTTCTTTAACCCAATCAGGTAACCCAGTTGTTTCACGACCAAATATGAAATAATGATTTTCTTCTAAATCTGTAAAATCAAAATCAGAATAGGTTTTCTTACCAAATTTAGTAATTAAATAATATATACCTTCTGTAGATTCAAAAAATGCTTCTATACTTTCATGATAAGTAATATTAACTGAATCCCAGTAGTCTAAACCTGCACGTTTTAACATTTTATCATCTGTACTAAATCCTAATGGTTTAATTAAATGTAAATTAGTATATGTCCCAGCACATGTACGCGCAATGCTACCTGTATTTCCTGGAATCTCTGGTTGAAATAATACTATATGGTTTGTCATTCTTTTATTCTCTCCTCGTTTCAAGTCCTTTTAACATTTCCTCTTGGACCTCTTCTAATTCATTTTCATAATGTTGTTCTATAAAGGGTCTAGCTACATCGCCTTGGATTTGCCCAATAGCCCAATAAGCTGTACCTCTAATCATTGGTCTCGGGTCATTTAACGCGACATCTTGTAACTCTGGTATGGCTGCTTCTTCTTTAAAATGCGCTAAAGCGATAATAGCATTGCGTTGAATAGGTTTTTTACCTCTCCATGCACCAGCTAAGTGACCATAAGTATTTTTAAATTCTTTATTACTCATTTTTAATAGAGGCACAAGTCTTGGTTTTAATATTTCTGGTTCTAAAATGATGTCATCATGTTGTGTGTTAATACCTTTATTTTTGGGACATACTTGCTGACATGTATCACACCCATACAAGCGATTACCAATTTTATATCTATATTCATCTTTTAAATAACCTTTAGTTTGAGTTAAAAAACTAATGCATTTTTGACTGTTTAGCTGTCCATCTCCAACCAACGCACCAGTTGGACAGCGATCAACACAAATTGTACATTCTCCACAACTATCCATGAGTGGATCATCAGGAGCAAAAGGTATACTTACTAGCATCTCTCCTAAATACGTCCATGTACCAAGGTCAGGATTAATTACAAATCCATTTCTACCTATAAATCCGATTCCTGCACGTTCTGCGACAGCTCTATCAGATAAAACACCTGTATCAACCATAGATTGAATTTCAACATCTTCTACTCTTGATTGAAGATATTCAGCCAACTTATCTAACCTTTTTCTCATTATTGAATGATAGTCTTGTCCCCAAGAAGCTCTGGCAAACATGCCTCTTCGATCTCCTCGAACACTTTTAGGTGCCCCTTTTAATCTATTTGGATAACCTACTGCAATTGCTATAATAGATCTTGCAGTAGGTAATGTTAATTTAGGTTCGGTTCTCAATCCTATATCAGATTCCTCAAAACCTGAAGCATATCCTTTTTCATGATAATCAACCAGCTTCTGCTTCAATTCATCAAAAGGATCGGCAGTTGTAAAACCAATACTATCAATACCTATAGAATGGGCATAGTCTATGACATCTTGTTTTAATTGCTTTAAATCCATTTTCTTACACCCCACATTAAAAACATACATTCTACATTTTAACACATTACTATGTTTTAAGAGAATTGGATACATTACTTTTTAAAATTTAGCATAATAAAAAACCAAATAGAAGTATAAGTAATGACACCACTTTTAAATCCTTCTACTTGGTCTTTTCATTTTTTATAAAACTCTCGACAAGAAGTTTTTCGTTCTTTCATGTTGTTGATTATCAAAAATTGCTTGAGGTGTTCCCGATTCAACAATCACCCCATCTGCCATAAATACAACTTTGTCACTGACATCTCTCGCAAAATTCATTTCATGAGTAACAACTACCATAGTCATTCCTTCTTTTGCTAGATCCTTCATGACCTTCAATACATCTCCTACTACTTCAGGATCAAGTGCAGAAGTAGGTTCATCAAATAGCAATACTTCTGGATTCATAGCCAAAGCTCTAGCTATAGCTACTCTTTGTTTTTGTCCACCTGATAATTGGGCTGGATATGCATCAGCTTTGTCTTCCAACCCTACTTTTTTTAATAGTCCACGTGCTTCATTTTTTAAGTTAGTTGCACTATCTTTTTTCAACAGGCTCGGCGCTAAAATAACGTTATCTATTACTTTTTTATGTGGAAACAAATTAAAATTTTGGAATACCATCCCCATTTGTTGACGTAATTTTTCTAATTCAGTATTCTTACCATTTAATTTGTTTTCTTTGAAAATAACATCACCGCTCGTAGGTGTTTCCAAAAGATTCATACAACGCAATAGTGTACTTTTCCCACTTCCTGAAGGACCAATGATAGCGACTACTTCACCTTGTTTAACTGTTAAATCAATACCTTTTAGTACTTCATTTTTACCAAATGACTTATATAATTTTTTAATATTAATCACTAACTTTCAATCTCCCTTCAAAGAAATACATAATTCTAGACAATGTAAATGTCAGGATAAAGTATAATACCGCTGCAACTAATAATGGTGTGAACGGATCGAATGAAGCACCTTGCACCACTTGAGCATTGAACATAATTTCACTCACACCAATGACAGATACTATTGATGATTCTTTAATTACAGTTACAAATTCATTGCCTAAGGCTGGTAATATATTTTTGATAGCTTGTGGTAAAATAACAGATTTCATCGTTTGTCCATAACTCAGACCTAAACTACGTGCTGCTTCAGTTTGTCCCTTATCAACGGCATTAATTCCCGCTCTAATAATTTCGGCAATATATGCTGAACAATTGATAACGAGCGCAATCATACCACATATGAGTGCCGAGATATTTAAACCTAATACTGCAGTCGTACCAAAGTAGACTAAAAATACTTGGACAAGTAAAGGCGTACCCCTTAAGAATTCAATGTAGGCTGATGCTAACCATCTCAATACTCTGAACTTGCTGAGTTTGAGTAATGCAATCATAGCTCCAAACACCGTACCAAGTAAAACACCTACAATTGATATAAGAATCGTATTTTGTATCCCTTTAATAAAAAAGCTTCCATATTTACTAAAGAAATTGCCATCATCTTTTTTCATTGCATTTGCAGCTGATTCTTTATAATCTTTGATTAAGTTTTTATCTTTAACATCTTTAATTGTATTGTTAAGTTTTCCCATTAATTCAGGTGAATGTTTAGGTGCAGCAATTGCTGTACTTTTCTCACCCTCTTTAAATTTAACACCATCAGCAAACATTAAATCTTTATTTTGTTTTAAATAGGCTTCAGCCACTGGGCCTTCAATAACCATTCCACTTATCTTGCCACTTTTCAATGACATGATAACTTCTGGTACTCTAGTCAAAGATTGTATCTTTGCATTATTAATTTCCGTTTGTGCTATTTTCTCTTGTTGCGTTTGTTTTTGAACACCAATTTTCTTATTAGCAAAATCATCTATATGCTTTAATTGGTCAGATTCTGACTTTTTAATAATCATTTTTTGACTTACTGTCATATATGAATTAGAAAAGTCTACTTCTTTTTTACGTTCAGGTGTGGGTGTCATACCTGAAATAATCAAGTCAACTTTTCCAGTTTTAATTGCACCTAACAAACTATCAAATTGCATATTAACGATTTTAAGTTTTAAGTTGTTATCTTTTGCAACTTTCTTTGCTAATTCTATATCAATGCCTGCATATTCAGATTTACCATTAACATTATGTTCAAATTCATATGGAGCATAATCTGCAGATAAGCCGACTCTTAATTCTCCACGCTCTTTAATTTTATCCCATTGATCTTCTTGTTTAGCATTTGCATCAGGATTTATGTAAAACATTGCTGCACTCACAAGAATAGTAAAAATCAAAAATAATTTCCCAAGTTGTTTCATCTTTCTAAACCCCTCTCTATATAATTAATTATTATACATAATAACGCAATAATATTCAATGTATTTTTTTGCTTCCCAGTTTAAATACAGTAACATTTTTTAAAAAATAATTAATTATGCATTATTTATGTATAAAAAACGATCTAATTATTTAAATTAGATCGTTTGACTTTATTGCTTGGGTATTTCAAATTTATAAATTTCATCAGAATAGCCTCTCAACATTTTTTTACATAGTTCATGAACAAAAAATGCAGAAACAAACGGAATAATTAAATACCCAAAGACTAGTAAAATAATATTCATCGTAGGATCTCCAGTCATACGATTAAATGCATTGATGGGCCCGACTAAACCTGTATAACCAAAACCTGCTGACATAGGTGTGCCTTTAATTCCAATAAAATAAGCAACTAAGCCACCTATTAAACCATTTATCATTAAAGGTATGGCTATAATTAAGTGTCTAAAGTAAACAGGTATCATCATTTTTGCTGCACCAATGATGAGCACTAAATTAACACCTACGCCATTGATTCTTATAGAACCAAATAAAAATGTCACACATGCAGCAACTATCCCCATATTAGCCGCACCACTTCCTAAACCTGACAACCCTATTGCAGTTGCAATCGCAACCACTGAAATGGGTGTAACCATTAATAAAGAATATGTAATACAAATTAAAATGGACATGAGTAATGGGTTAAGCTCTGTGAATGAACTTACTATATGCCCTAAACCTTTTGTAACTTTAGACACATAAGTTAATGTATACAAACCTATAATACCACTTAACACAGGTATGATAACCGGTAATACTATCATTTCTAAAGAACCTAGTTTATTTTGTAGTAATAAATATAAAAAACATGAAATAATAACAACTAAAATAGTATTGATAATATCACCTATACCACTAAGTATAAAACCATCAGAAGTAATTTTAACAGCGCCACTACCTAACATAGCAGAAACGCCTACCATTGCGGCGCCGGCGCCATTAAACCTAAATTGATGTGCAGCTAAAATACCAATGATAAATGCCATAAATGATTGAATCATAACTACAAATTGGTAAATAGTCTCCAATAAATGATTACCATCTTTAAAGAACTTCAGCAACTCTCCTAATAAGGCATTGGGAATGAGCGCAATGACAACGCCTGCCCCTACTGCTTGAAGTATATTACTAAAAAATTGCTTACCTGTAGTTTTACTCGTTTTGGTTTGGATTGCTTTATTTTTAACCATTAATTAATTCCTCCAAATACAACATTAGACTAATAATATTATATTTCAGATAAAACTACAATATTTAGTTTAGCTTAACACTAGTTTAAATGTATCTCCTCGAATATAAAAAGTTTAAATTCATTACTATATTTATAACCATAAAACAAATATGTAATAAATCATATATGCAAATTAAGTCAAAAAAAAGAACCCCATAACAATGGGATTCTTTTAAAAGATGATAGTCATTAAAAACCATCCATATACCGGTGGTCGGGATCGAACCGACACTCCAAGAAGGAACGGGATTTTGAGTCCCGCGCGTCTGCCAATTCCGCCACACCGGCTCAATAACTCTATATTGAGTAATATTAATGATATATACTGTTTATTTAATTAAATGCTATAAACATGTGCTCACTAATAAGCAATATATACATTATATTACGAAGCGCTTTTGTCGTCAATAGATTTCTTTAATAAACAGTGAAATCACTAGGTTTGATCTATTTATAACTGCTATAAAAAAATGAAATTTGTCACTATTAAAATACTATATAAAAATTTTCAATAAGTTGTGATAAATGTATAGATAACTTATCTTTAAATATGAACCTTGATATAACCTACTATCTTTTGGTGTTGTGCTATAATTTTATAAAAAAATCTCCTTAGAGATTTACCTAAGGAGATTTTTAACAGTATATTAATCTAATATAGTTTGATTTTCTTTTTCATGAATCATTTGTGTAATCTGATTGTATTCATTCATTACCGCAACTTTTGGTGAATATGTAGCAAGCTCTGCTTCATCTAATTGTGCGTATGTCATTATAATAACGACATCATCAACTTCAACTAAACGTGATGCAGCACCATTTAAGCATATTTTACCGCTACCTCTTTCGCCTTCAATAACATACGTTTCAAAACGTGCGCCATTGTTATTATTTACAATAGCAACCTTTTCATTACCAAGAATATCAACTGCATCTAAGATATCTTTATCAATAGTAATACTACCTACATAATTTAAATTGGATTCTGTAACTCTAGCTCTGTGGATCTTTGCATTCATCATAGTTCTAATCATTGTTAAATCGCTCCTAATATTATATTTACGTACGTCGTGCTTTGATAAATCAGAATATAAAGAAATTTATAGATATTAAAAATTCATGTTTTATTCTTCAATTGTGGGGTATTATCATCGCACTTTAATTATAATACCACGTGATTCAACTCCCAAACATTGTACTACGCCTATAGCACTAAAGGTAATCGCTTTCATTATATTTTAAAAAAGAATTTAATTAATTTTAATATAAGATTTATTATTCTAATATACTCTAAAAGTGTTAATTTATTAATTAAATATAATAAGTTTATGTAATAACGCTTAAATATTGTATTTATACTATGGTTAAATTTATTGAAAAATATTAATAAAAAATAGAAAAAATTTTTATTCTTTTATGGTTTATTTAAAAAAGAGCAAAAAAAAACTCCCACCATGGAAGTATGAATGGAGCGGAAGATAGGACTTACACCTAT
>NZ_MODY01000012.1:0-3689 GCF_001866145.1 Staphylococcus sp. LCT-H4
CACCGTCATATTAAAGTAAGAAAGACAAGGTATCAAAGTATCAATACAACAAAGAATACTTTAAAAGGTATTGAATGTATTTACGCTCTATATAAAAAGAACCGCAGGTCTCTTCAGATCTACGGATTTTCGCCATGCCACGAAATTAGCATCATGCTAGCAAGTTAAACGAACACTGACATGATAAATTAGTGGTTAGCTATATTTTTTTACTTTGCAACAGAACCTTTTATAACCTATATTATAATTTAACGAGAATTTTTGCTTGTGATTTATCGTTTACAAGTTGTTCAAATCCTGACTCTACAATATCATTTAACTCAATTTCATCAGTAACGACGTCTTTTACTTTTAAATTACCTTCGTTAATTAAGTCTATTGTTTGTTGAAATGTAGTAGGTGTATAAGCAATCGTCGAAGTAAGTTTTACACCTGTATTCGTTAATTGCATTGGATTCCATTCAATAGGATGGCCGAATATAGAAACTATAACAACAATACCTCTTGCTTTAGTAACATCTATTGCAGATTTAAGTGTTGGCGCTACACCAGCTACCTCAAATGCTACATCAACGCCATTATCAGTGTATTTACTAATAATATCACTTGGGTTTGATTCACCAGAATTTATCGTATGAGTAGCACCTACTGATTTAGCTTTATTAAGTCGCTCTTCCGATAAATCGAAAACAAATATTTTGCTAGCACCAGCTGCTTTGGCTGCTATAGTTGTTAATAAACCGATTGGCCCTGCTCCAAAAATAGCAACAGTATCGCCAAATAGAACTTCGCCTTCTTTAATTGCTTGAACTGCAACAGCCGTCGGTTCTACAAGGGCGCCTTCTTTATCAGAAACATTATCTGGTAATTTATAAACATTCTCTTCTGGGGCGTTTGTAAATTCTGCAAATCCACCATCAGAACCTAAGCCTATAAATGAATAACCATCATAAAGGTCAATATTTTCTTCTTTTTCACGATTTGAAACTGTAGGATTAATAACAACACGATCGCCTTTGTTAAATTTTGTAACCTTAGAACCAATATCATCTACTACGCCTGCAAATTCGTGGCCTAATGTAACGGGCGCTTTTTGGCCAAGGAACGGGTCTGGTTTGTCTGTTGAAATAAATATAGGGCCTTCTAAGTATTCATGTAGATCTGTACCACAAATGCCAGCCCAAGACACTTTAACTTTAACCTCATTATCTTGTAACTCTTTAGATTTTCGATCTTCAACTCGTACATCCTTTTGACCATACCAAACTGCTGCTTTCATTGATAAAACCTCCTTGTTTTAGTTAATTTAATAGTATGCCTTTTAAAAATTACTTTCAAATAAACTAACCTTTTAATATAGTGTTTCTAAATTATTATATGATTAGAGTGTACTTTAAAAATACACAAAACGAATTTTTTTGACTATTATATTACTTATAAATAAAACTACCCACCTAAATAGATAGTTGATAATTACATGTTAATTTTGGTGAATGCTCACAGTTATTTAATTTACAATTATTCATTTTCTTACTTAAATAAACTGTAGTTCATAAATGGACTCATCTTCGTAGTTATTGAATTCGTCTATATGTCCTTTTAAAAATATTTCTTGTTTTTTTCTACTCACATTATGATAATAGGATAACTTAATACTCATATTGGATTCGTAACCATTATTTTTTATAGTATCGTCTAATTCATCAAATACTCTTTTATTTATAGGTAGCATATAACCTTCTTTACTAGGTAACATATTAACATATTTTTTTTGAATAACTTTATCTTCACCTAATAAAACTTCAATGGTGATTTTTTTTGCTGCTCCACCTCCTAAATTATATAACTTCAAATAATCTTCATGTTCTTCCGCATTAGAAGTGGTATTTTTTAAATTTAACCTTTGGTCTTTATCTCTAATTAATAAAATCTGATTAAATCCTAATGCAGGAATAAAACTTATTTTCATTTGGTAAAGTTGAACTGATACTGATACAAAATAAAATAAGGCCATAATAAATGTTCCGAGCGATCCGATCGCTGATATAATATTAATCATATTTAGCTCCTTTTTTTGACAAAGTAGTACACTGTCTTTGATAACTATAATATAAATTTCATATTAACTATATAAAAATGAGCATTAGATATCAATTTTTCAGCTATATAAATACGATTCTGGGTATTTTGCAACATATAAACGAACAATTTTCTAAAAAGATTAATAAATCAATTTATTCTTCTGAGTTTGCATTATAATATCACGGGTACAGTTTTTTAAGGAGTGTGGTATAAATGAAAGCAGTTACTTATCAAGGTCATAAAAACATGGAAGTGCGTGAAGTACATGATCCAATAATAGAAGAATCAACGGATGCAATTATAAAAATAACAGCTTCAGGTATATGTGGTTCTGATCTACATCTTTACCATCAAGGTGATTTATTTATGGATCCTGGTTTTGTTATTGGACATGAGCCAATGGGAATTGTAGAAGAAGTAGGAAAAGACGTTAAAACCTTGAAAAAGGGTGATAGAGTAGTTATACCTTTTAACATAGGTTGTGGCGATTGTTTCTATTGTAATAATGATATGGAATCTCAGTGTGATAATTCTAATCCATCACCGGCTAGTTGGAAAATGGATAATGGTGGGCTTTTCGGTTTTGGTGGCATGCACGGAAACCACTGGGGAGGTCAAGCAGAGTATTTAAGAGTTCCATTTGCTGATTTCTCCTCTTTCAAAGTTCCAGATAGTGATTTGAAAGACGAACAAGTATTATTTTTATCTGATGTTGTCCCAACAGCTTATTGGAGTGTTGAACATGCAGGCGTAAAATCTGGAGATACCGTCATTGTTCTCGGTTGTGGACCAATCGGTTTAATGGCTCAAAAATTTGCTAAATTAAAAGGCGCTGAACGTGTTATCGCCATTGACAATATAGAACATAGATTAAATCATGCTAAAAAATTCAACGGAGCTGAAGTGTATAATTTTTCTAAAGAAGATAATATAGGAAAATTACTTCATGAAAGCACACGCGGTGGTGCAGATGTCGTTATAGATTGTGTTGGAATGGATGGACAAATTGCTCAAGATGATTTAGAGATTAGTTCAAATTCAGCACAACGCGGTAATATTAGTCCAATTATTACAGCAGCTGAATCAGTACGAAAATTCGGGACGATTCAATTAACTGGTATTTACGGTACCCCTGCAGATAATTTTCCAATAGATTTAATTTTTAATAGAGATGTCCAAGTAAAAAGTGGCCAAGCCCCAGTTATTCATCAAATGCCAAAATTATATGAAATGATTAAAAATGAAGTTTTTGATCCAACAGAAATTATAACGCATACCTTGCCTTTAGAAGATGCCAGCCAAGCGTATGATATTTTCGATCAGAAAAAAGATAATAATATTAAAGTAATTCTAAAACCGTAATAATAAATATGTAAAGGAGGGTTCTGTTGCAAAGTAAAAAATATATCTAACCACTAATATATCATGTCAGTGTTCGCTTAACTTGCTAGCATGATGCTAATTTCGTGGCATGGGGAAAATCCGTAGATCTGAAGAGACCTGCGGTTCTTTTTATATAGAGCGTAAATACATTCAATACCTTTTAAAGTATTCTTTGCCGTATTGATACTTTGATAACTTGTCTTTCTTACTTTAATATGACGGTG
>NZ_MODY01000013.1:0-3069 GCF_001866145.1 Staphylococcus sp. LCT-H4
AATATGTAATTAGCGGAGAGTGAGGGATTTTATAAAACTTATAAATTCAGTATTTAAAGAAACTCATGAACGTTACGGGAACGTTAAAGATTTAAAATATTTCTCGCTCTTATAATAAAACAACCCACCTATTCACTTAGGTGGGCTGTTTTTATTTACGCTTATTATCCTTCTCAATTTTAAGTTTCTACTTTAGAGGGAAAATATTAAATTATTTATCCTTATTTTTTCGTTTATCAATTTTAGTATTAATAATATTTATCAATACTAATATAATAAACACAGTACCTCCTATATATATCGGCGTCATTGTTTCATTATCTGTAAAGTAAGTTATTAAACTGCAAAAAATAGCAGTTAAAATAGCGCCAATTAATAATACAAAACCTTTATTCATTTACTTACTCCTCTTTTTATTGTTTAGTAATTGATGTGATAGATCCATCAACTTTACCATGTACTATAATGCCATTTTTAGGTACAGCTTTCCCAGAATATGATGTTATAATTGTTGATACAAAGGTCCCTAATGCAGCACCGCCTATTCCACCTAAACCACTTAAAAGTACAATGCCTGACGAAATACCACCGTTCGCGATAGTCGTAGTTAATTTGTGAGACATATACAAATTAACTTTTCCTTTTTTACCATATGTAACTTTAGTTACTCCGCCTTTTTTAGCTGCTTCTGTAACTATTTTATTAGATGAAGATTTAGTTTCTTTTAAACCTTGTTTTTCTAATTCTTGATTAATTTCATCATCAGATATATACGTCACCAATTCTCCATTTTCAACTGTAACATGCTTTGCACCTTGAACATTTTGATTAATTTGATTAACGTTATTTTTTATCTTTTCTACCTCTTTAGGCGAAGCATTAGTATCAGTTTTAAATGTTTCTTCATCAAAATGATACATTTTATTCTCTGCATCTGCAGTTATGTATTTGCTTGCTTGATTAGATACTGTATTTTCAGTACCTACTTCATTATCAACTTGAGCGGCATCTACTGCAGGAGATAATGTAAGTGATAGAGCTAAACTTGCTGTACAAACCGTTCCTAAAATCTTAAGTTTCTTCATAATTAAATTTCTTTCTCTAATTATTCCGTCAACAACATTATCACATTCTATAATACTTTGCCCTACTTATTCCCTAAGTGTTTTATATTAGTTCTAAACTGTTATTTTTTAATTATAAATTGTGCATTTTTATAACAAAACCAAAAAACAGCGGAATTATCGGTTGTACTTAATCTTATAAATTTAGAAGGCATAGAGATGCCCGCAATTGTAAAATTTCCCATGATTATATAAATAAAATAACCACCTATTCATTTAGGTGGGCTTATTTATTTCAACTATTTCAATTTCAAAGAAAACTCACCTAAATTAATAAGTGAGTTTTTATACATTTTATTATTTCCATCCTTTTCGTCTTATCTGTCTATAGGTGAAAATAACAAATATTACTATAAAAGAAAATTGCATGATTTTTACAATCAGTGAACTAAAATTTAAATAATCTATTCCAGCAACAACACCAATAACTGGAACTATTATATTTAGTACAAACAATACTATTGCTAGTGCAAGTAGTATTTGTTGTGATTTAGGCATAAATTTACCTCCATTATAATACGATAGTTACAAAAGTTGCGGCAACCGCATCTGCAGTAGCTTTATTTAATCCGGCGTTTTGTCTAAGATACTTGCTTATTACTGTAGTGGCTTTCTCTTGTGAATTTGCTAAAAGGTTGAGTAACTTTGTGATTGATTCATAATGTAAAGCAACCAACTCTGTTCCGGTTGTATTTTCTACTTTTTTAACTAATTTATTCCACCCTTTTTTACCAACTTTTTTCATGACTGCTTTTATACTCTTTGCTGCTGCTTTTGCAGCTAAAGTAACTTTACCACGTTCTTCTGAAGCTGCTATGTTATTCTTTAATTCTTGTTTCACTGATGGGTCTTTAAAATCACTATCTGGCATTTCATTAATTGCTTTAATCCAAGCTTCTTTATACTTAATATACTCTTCTTTTTCTTGTTGGTCATTATTTTTCTCTGTAGTAGCTGCTTTCACTTGTGCTGAACTCATTGTTAAAGGTTGTAATAATATCGTACTCGCTAAAAATACAGTGCTAAATTTCAAAAATTTGTTTTCCAAACCTATACCCCCTGCCTACTTTTTAGTTTCTTACAATCACATTGTACATAACCTTTTATTTTTTTGTCTTTTATTGCCTATATGTATAAATTAATTTCTTAAGTGTCCTATCTTCCTTAATAAATGTAATAAAAAACAGCCCATCCATTAATTTAGGTGGGCTTTTGCGTATTCGTATAGTTTTTCTGCAGTATCTACTGTTAAATTTCCAATTGTTCTTTCGCCGTTTCTTAGTCTTTGTATTATGGAATTACTCACGCCAGTTTCTTTGCCGATTTTGTATGATGAAATATCAGAATCTAATAATTTTTGTATTTCGTCTTTCATTTAAAACACCCACTTCATTAATACGATAATTGTAATTAAGAATAACGACCAAGCAAATGCACCTTCAATTTTTTCTCTCTTTGTTGTTTTTCTAATATCAATAGTTAGTTTCATTTATTTAGAATGAGGATTATGTTATATTTATATTCAAGAGAGGCGAACCCCTCATCTGTTTAGTACTCAAAAGCTATCTCGAATTGTACAACGACCAAATTGACTTTTATCGAGAATTTAAAGCTTTTGGGTGCTTTTATTTTTATCCTCATTCCTTCACCTCCTATAATATATTATAACGCGCCAGTTGGCATATAACTATAATTTTATTACATTTTTCCTATTTTATTTCAATTATCTCACTTAATTTTATTTTAATTAATCCAGTTTCTTCATATAAATGTAAACTTTGTTCATGAGTATCTATCTTGTGTTATAAAGTCACTTTAATTATATATAAAAAAAATAATATTTCGAAAAATATTCATTGATGATATTTTAATATTGAAAAGGAGATGATATAAATGGAAAAAAGTGAGGATGACATTTTTTATAAAAGTCTGTATAAAGAAAAAA
>NZ_MODY01000014.1:0-2279 GCF_001866145.1 Staphylococcus sp. LCT-H4
AAAAAATTTCCTCTCCCCATCACAACTTGACCTTAAGAGTACCGGATTTGCCTAATACTCAGTCTTATTGCTTGGACGTGCACTCCAACAGCACGCTTCGCCTATCCTACTGCGTCCCCCCATCGCTCAAAACGAATTTTGGTGGTACAGGAATATCAACCTGTTATCCATCGCCTACGCCTATCGGCCTCAGCTTAGGACCCGACTAACCCAGAGCGGACGAGCCTTCCTCTGGAAACCTTAGTCAATCGGTGGACGGGATTCTCACCCGTCTTTCGCTACTCACACCGGCATTCTCACTTCTAAGCGCTCCACATGTCCTTGCGATCATGCTTCAACGCCCTTAGAACGCTCTCCTACCATTGTCCTACGGACAATCCACAGCTTCGGTAATATGTTTAGCCCCGGTACATTTTCGGCGCAGTGTCACTCGACTAGTGAGCTATTACGCACTCTTTAAATGATGGCTGCTTCTAAGCCAACATCCTAGTTGTCTGGGCAACGCCACATCCTTTTCCACTTAACATATATTTTGGGACCTTAGCTGGTGGTCTGGGCTGTTTCCCTCTCGAACACGGACCTTATCACCCGCGTTCTGACTCCCAAGTTAAATTGATTGGCATTCGGAGTTTGTCTGAATTCGGTAACCCGATAAGGGCCCCTCGTCCAAACAGTGCTCTACCTCCAATAATCATCACTTGAGGCTAGCCCTAAAGCTATTTCGGAGAGAACCAGCTATCTCCAGGTTCGATTGGAATTTCTCCGCTACCCACAACTCATCCGCTCACTTTTCAACGTAAGTCGGTTCGGCCCTCCATTCAGTGTTACCTGAACTTCAGCCTGGTCATGGGTAGATCACCTGGTTTCGGGTCTACGACCAAATACTCAACGCCCTATTCAGACTCGCTTTCGCTACGGCTCCACATTTACTGCTTAACCTTGCATCAAATCGTAACTCGCCGGTTCATTCTACAAAAGGCACGCCATCACCCATTAACGGGCTCTGACTACTTGTAAGCACACGGTTTCAAGTTCTATTTCACTCCCCTTCCGGGGTACTTTTCACCTTTCCCTCACGGTACTGGTTCACTATCGGTCACTAGAGAGTATTTAGCCTTGGGAGATGGTCCTCCCGGATTCCGACGGAATTTCTCGTGTTCCGCCGTACTCAGGATCCACTCAAGAGTGAACAAACTTTCGACTACAGGATTATTACCTTCTTTGATTCATCTTTCCAGATGCTTCGTCTAATTTGTTCTTTTGTAACTCCGTATAGAGTGTCCTACAACCCCAACAAGCAAGCTCGTTGGTTTGGGCTCTTCCCGTTTCGCTCGCCGCTACTCAGGGAATCGATTTTTCTTTCTCTTCCTGCGGGTACTAAGATGTTTCAGTTCTCCGCGTCTGCCTTCGAATATGCTATGTATTCACATATCGATAACACGACATAACTCGTGCTGGGTTTCCCCATTCGGAAATCTCTGGATCAAAGCTTACTTACAGCTCCCCAAAGCATATCGTCGTTAGTAACGTCCTTCATAGGCTTCTAGTGCCAAGGTATCCACCGTGCGCCCTTAATAACTTAATCTTTTTTGACTTTTAACACGACGAAGTCGGTTAAAAACCCAAAATGTTATTAATCTGTGAGTGTTCTTTCGAACACTAGCGATTATTTCTTTTTGAATTCAAGCTTATTTAAAACTCTAATTCACTCGGTTTTTCTTGGTAAAATCTATATATTTTACTTACTTATCTAGTTTTCAATGTACAAATNTTTCAATGTACAATTTCTAATGGTGGAGACTAGCGGGTTCGAACCGCTGACCTCCTGCGTGCAAAGCAGGCGCTCTCCCANCTTTTGTTGAATACTCCGATGAGCATTCAAAACTGAATACAATATGTCNCCATGTATAATATCTAAAATAATCTAATGGTGGGCCTAAGTGGACTCGAACCACCGACCTCACGCTTATCAGGCGTGCGCTCTAACCAGCTGAGCTATAGGCCCATTACGATTACGAATACTCTTAATGAGCATTCAAAACTGAATGCAATATGTCAATGTTATCCCTCTGTCATCTTCTAAAGAAGATGTTCCGAATATATCCTTAGAAAGGAGGTGATCCAGCCGCACCTTCCGATACGGCTACCTTGTTACGACTTCACCCCAATCATTTGTCCCACCTTCGACGGCTAGCTCCATAAANCCCATTACGATTACGAATACTCTTAATGAGCATTCAAAACTGAATGCAATATGTCAATGTTATCCCTCTGTCATC
>NZ_MODY01000015.1:0-1373 GCF_001866145.1 Staphylococcus sp. LCT-H4
TTTTTTCCTCGAGTCGTTGATTTCACACTGCCAAGAAAAGCCTCTAGCTAGAATTTTGGTGCCCGTACCGCAAACCGACACAGGTAGTCAAGATGAGAATTCTAAGGTGAGCGAGCGAACTCTCGTTAAGGAACTCGGCAAAATGACCCCGTAACTTCGGGAGAAGGGGTGCTCTTTAGGGTTAACGCCCAGGAGAGCCGCAGTGAATAGGCCCAAGCGACTGTTTATCAAAAACACAGGTCTCTGCTAAACCGTAAGGTGATGTATAGGGGCTGACGCCTGCCCGGTGCTGGAAGGTTAAGAGGAGTGGTTAGCTTCGGCGAAGCTACGAATCGAAGCCCCAGTAAACGGCGGCCGTAACTATAACGGTCCTAAGGTAGCGAAATTCCTTGTCGGGTAAGTTCCGACCCGCACGAAAGGCGTAACGATTTGGGCACTGTCTCAACGAGAGACTCGGTGAAATCATAGTACCTGTGAAGATGCAGGTTACCCGCGACAGGACGGAAAGACCCCGTGGAGCTTTACTGTAGTCTGATATTGAAATTCGTCACAGCTTGTACAGGATAGGTAGGAGCCTTTGATACGTGAGCGCTAGCTTACGTGGAGGCGTTGTTGGGATACTACCCTCGCTGTGTTGGATTTCTAACCCGCACCATTTATCATGGTGGGAGACAGTGTCAGATGGGCAGTTTGACTGGGGCGGTCGCCTCCTAAAGAGTAACGGAGGCGCTCAAAGGTTTCCTCAGAATGGTTGGAAATCATTCATAGAGTGTAAAGGCATAAGGAAGCTTGACTGCGAGACTTACAAGTCGAGCAGGGTCGAAAGACGGACTTAGTGATCCGGTGGTTCCGCATGGAAGGGCCATCGCTCAACGGATAAAAGCTACCCCGGGGATAACAGGCTTATCTCCCCCAAGAGTTCACATCGACGGGGAGGTTTGGCACCTCGATGTCGGCTCATCGCATCCTGGGGCTGTAGTCGGTCCCAAGGGTTGGGCTGTTCGCCCATTAAAGCGGTACGCGAGCTGGGTTCAGAACGTCGTGAGACAGTTCGGTCCCTATCCGTCGTGGGCGTAGGAAATTTGAGAGGAGCTGTCCTTAGTACGAGAGGACCGGGATGGACATACCTCTGGTGTACCAGTTGTCGTGCCAACGGCATCGCTGGGTAGCTATGTATGGACGGGATAAGTGCTGAAAGCATCTAAGCATGAAGCCCCCCTCAAGATGAGATTTCCCAACTTCGGTTATAAGATCCCTCAAAGATGATGAGGTTAATAGGTTCGAGGTGGAAGCATAGCGATATGTGGAGCTGACGAATACTAATCGATCGAAGACTTAATCAAATATTAAACCAGTTTTGATTGGTAACTTTT
>NZ_MODY01000016.1:0-957 GCF_001866145.1 Staphylococcus sp. LCT-H4
TCATCGTTTACGGCGTGGACTACCAGGGTATCTAATCCTGTTTGATCCCCACGCTTTCGCACATCAGCGTCAGTTACAGACCAGAAAGTCGCCTTCGCCACTGGTGTTCCTCCATATCTCTGCGCATTTCACCGCTACACATGGAATTCCACTTTCCTCTTCTGCACTCAAGTTTCCCAGTTTCCAATGACCCTCCACGGTTGAGCCGTGGGCTTTCACATCAGACTTAAGAAACCGCCTACGCGCGCTTTACGCCCAATAATTCCGGATAACGCTTGCCACCTACGTATTACCGCGGCTGCTGGCACGTAGTTAGCCGTGGCTTTCTGATTAGGTACCGTCAAGATGCGCACAGTTACTTACGCATTTGTTCTTCCCTAATAACAGAGTTTTACGATCCGAAAACCTTCATCACTCACGCGGCGTTGCTCCGTCAGGCTTTCGCCCATTGCGGAAGATTCCCTACTGCTGCCTCCCGTAGGAGTCTGGACCGTGTCTCAGTTCCAGTGTGGCCGATCACCCTCTCAGGTCGGCTACGTATCGTCGCCTTGGTAAGCCATTACCTTACCAACTAGCTAATACGGCGCGGGTCCATCTATAAGTGATAGCAAAACCATCTTTCACTATAGAACCATGCGGTTCTATATGTTATCCGGCATTAGCTCCGGTTTCCCGAAGTTATTCCAGTCTTATAGGTAGGTTACCCACGTGTTACTCACCCGTCCGCCGCTAACTTCAAAGGAGCAAGCTCCTTATCCGTTCGCTCGACTTGCATGTATTAGGCACGCCGCCAGCGTTCATCCTGAGCCAGGATCAAACTCTCCATAAATGATTATGATGTTTGATTAGCTCATAAAATACTAATTTGTGTGTTATCTCTAACACGTTTGAACCAACAATTTAATGTTGTGTTCGGAATTAACGTTGACATATTGCGATTCAGTTTTCAATGTTCAT
>NZ_MODY01000017.1:0-787 GCF_001866145.1 Staphylococcus sp. LCT-H4
AGCGGTTCGAACCCGCTAGTCTCCACCATATTTAATACAAACTAAAATACAACGGCGGTGTAGCTCAGCTGGCTAGAGCGCACGGTTCATACCCGTGAGGTCGGGGGTTCGATCCCCTCCACCGCCACTAATTATTAGTTGTAAATTATATTCAGGACCTTTAGCTCAGTTGGTCAGAGCTAACGGCTCATAACCGTTCGGTCGCAGGTTCGAATCCTGCAAGGTCCATATAATTTTGGAGGAATACCCAAGTCCGGCTGAAGGGATCGGTCTTGAAAACCGACAGGGGCTTAACGGCCCGCGGGGGTTCGAATCCCTCTTCCTCCGCCATTTTTATAAAACTTAATATAATTTATTTATCTAATATTTTTGGAGGAATACCCAAGCCCGGCTGAAGGGATCGGTCTTGAAAACCGACAGGAGCTTAACGGCTCGCGGGGGTTCGAATCCCTCTTCCTCCGCCATTAATATTATTATCGCGGGATGGAGCAGTTCGGTAGCTCGTCGGGCTCATAACCCGAAGGTCGGTGGTTCAAATCCGCCTCCCGCAATTTCATAATTTTGGTCTCGTAGTGTAGCGGTTAACACGCCTGCCTGTCACGCAGGAGATCGCGGGTTCGATTCCCGTCGAGACCGCCATTATGGTTCAGTAGCTCAGTTGGTAGAGCAATGGATTGAAGCTCCATGTGTCGGCAGTTCGACTCTGTCCTGAACCATTTATAGTTTTAAATATTAAGTTTTATNTAATTTTTTATGCAAGCCGGCCTAGCTCAACTGGTAGAGCAAC